>JAMCRR010000014.1:3022-10601 GCA_023381565.1 Chloroflexota bacterium | reverse complement strand
GCGCTGTATCGTACTGCCCGCGCCCCACGTTGACCAGGAAGCCGAGGCCGTGGTCCGAGCCGACCAGTTCCCCCACCACCGCCCCGATGACCGACAGCGTCGCCCCAATCCGCAATCCGCCCAGCAAAACAGGCAACGCCGCCGGCACCTCGAGCATGCGCAGGATTTGCCCGCGGCTGGCGTACAGCGAGTGCATCAGGTCGTGAAAGGGACGCGGTACGGCACGCACCCCCACCACCGTGTTTACCAGCACCGGGAAGAAGACGATCAGCGCACAGATCAACACCTTGGAGAAGACCCCCGGCCCAAACCAGATGACCAGCAGCGGGGCGACGGCAACGATGGGGATGGCTTGCGTCGCCACCAAGTATGGGGAAACAAGCTTTTCGAACAGGCGGCTCTTGGCAATGGCATAACCGAGGGTCACCGCCGCAGCTGTCCCGGCCAGCAGACCGAGCAGTACTTCCGTCAACGTGGCCGCGGTGTGGGCGAGCAGGCTGCCATCCATCAGCGCCTTCCAGAAGCGGGCTGCCACCTGTTCCGGTGCGGGCAGGATGAAAGCCGGCAGCCCGGCGAAATGGCTGACCAGCCACCAGCCAATCAGGGCTGCGGCCAGGGAGGCGAAGGCCGTCCACTGCAGGGAGCGGCGTGAGGTCCGGGAAGGTTTTCGGAATAGTTTCCAGTCCATAAAATAAAACCACCTCGTCCATAAGAACGGGGCGGGCGCGTTTTCAGAATAAGGAACCCCGGAAACAAGTTCCGGGGCGGATAGACATACCAGACCCATGTGGGTCTCGTTGTCACCTTCTTCTATCCGGACTTTTACGGTCGGCTCTGGAGTTTCGCCAGATCATGTGCTTCGGCTTCGGTCCTCGCTTCGCTCGGACCTCCTCTCAGCACTCGTGGGCTGTACCACCGGTCGGGAATTTCACCCTGCCCCGAAGGTCGAATATTCAATTATTGGAATTATACTGCAAATTATTACGGTGTTAAAGTATTTATAAGTAATTAACGCCCAAGGGCGGATGGATCCGCCCCCGGCTGGTGATTAGCTGCGTTAAGCTTTGAGGATGGTGGTATCGGCGACCGGGCAGACCGCCTGGCATTGCGGTGAATCGAAATGACCGACGCATTCCACGCAGGTGGCGAGGTCGATCACATAAGGAGTTCCTTCGCTGATCGAGTTGGTCGGGCATTCCGGCACGCAAGCTCCACACGCAATGCACTCTTCGGTAATTTTCATTGCCATGGGTAAACGCTCCTTGATGAAATTCGGATGACTATCGTGCTAAAGTTACTTTATCGTCGATTGCGTGTCAAATGACGAATGTCTTGGAATTGAATGGGGTTTGTCACAGTTCTTATTCCCGAGATTCAAGCACTATTGTTATTGTCGCCCGTAAGCTTTAGGAAGGTTTTTACCACATTTGGGTCGAAGTGCAGACCAGCTTGTTGGCGTATATATTCAAAGACTTCTTTTTCTGACCAGGCTTTCCGGTAAGGCCGGTCGGAGATGAGCGCGTCCCAGACGTCCACAACGGCAAAGATGCGCGCCGCCAGAGGGATGTTCTCGCCCTTCAGTCCGGAGGGATAACCCGTGCCGTCCCACCTTTCGTGATGGTACCAGGGGATATCCAACGCTGGACGCAGGTAAGCGATGGGCAAGATCAAGTCGTGAGCATATTGTGGATGCTGCCGCATGATCGTCCACTCTTCGTCTGTCAGTGGACCAGGCTTGAGCAGGATGCTGTCGGGCACACCCATTTTACCGATATCGTGCAGGAGCGCACCGCGCCGCAGGTGTATCTGGTCCTCTTCACTGATACCCATGAGGTGTGCCATCTGCAGGGTTAATTGGGTCACGCGCAGAGTATGACCTTCAGTTTCCTTGTCACGCAGGTCGAGCGCCTTAGACCAACCCTCGATGGTTGCGTCATAGGCAAATGCCAGGTTCAGGTTGGCTCTTTGCAGGTTTTCGAACGATTGCGCACTGTCAATGGCAATGGCGGCCTGTCCGGCCAGCGTATTTAGGAAATCCAGCCAGTCAGGATCTGGCTCGAGGCGGGAGCGGTGAAAGATTTCCAGCACACCTATGGCCTGCCCTTTGGCGATGAGCGGCACCCCATAATAGGAAACAAAACCCTCATTGGCCGTCAGGCTGGCTTTGGAAAATGGCGGTTCGGCCACTGCCAGGTCTGGGATGCTGATCAGGCGGCGTTCGAGCGCAACGGTACCGGCATAATCCTCTCCCAACTGCAGGTGTAACTGAGTGATACCGCTGCCGCGAAAACCGCGTCCTGCAGCATAGGCAAGAGTTCGCACCCCCGGTTTAAGCAGGAGGATGATAGCCGCGTCCACGCCCAATTGTGAGGTAACATGTTGGAGAAAAACATCGAGCGTAACGCGGATGTCGAAACTCCCGGCAATGGATGCATCGATTGCGCGCAAGGTACTCAAGCGCTGAATCTGGAGCGCGATCTTTTCCTCTGCCTGCTTGCGCTCGGTGATATCGTTGGCCATGATGCGCACAATGGGCGCGGCGACCCCTTCAGTGCGCAGGGAATTTTGATATTCCCAGATGCGCCTCTCGCCCGTGCGCATCTGGACGAACAGCAATCCTTCGGATTTGCCGTCTTTCTTGATCGCCCCGATGTAATCAGCGTACTTATTGCCAGCTTCCAGAACCAGGAAGTCGTTTAATTTCATTTTCAGAATATCCGCCAGGTCATATCCCAACATCCTGGCAGAGGCCGGATTGGCGGAGAGGATGTTCCCATCCAGATCGTGCGTGCAGATTAAATCCTTGCTGTGTTCGACCAGGTCGCGGAAACGCGATTCACTCTCGCGCAGGGCGGCCTGTTCACGCACCAGTTGGGCGCGGTGGAAGGCATTTTCCAGCAGGCCGGGCAATTGGAAGAGATAGCCGGGATTTTTGACAACGTAATCGGCCGCGCCGAGTTTGATGGCCTGCACCGCCACATCTTCGGACCCCTGACCAGTGACCAGCACGACCGGCACGTCCATCCTGCGCACCTGGATCATTTCCTTGATCAAATCCAGCGTGTTCAGGCCGGGCAGGCTGTAATCCAGCAGAATGATATCGTACTTTTCCCCAACTTTTGTATCCAAGAGACGCTGCGTGATTTCGGGCGGGGTATTGACCACCTTCAGCCGGATGAAGGGGGCGTATTGGGCCAGATGGCGGCGGGTCAGGTCAATATCGGCGGCGTGATGTTCGCCGTAGAGCACCCGCAGCGGATGGGCATGCAGGTCCAGTTCGGCGCGGTGACGCTGGATGGCATTTTCCAGGGTGATTGGCAATGTTTTCAGGTAGTCTTTTTGCTTGACGAGATAATCGTCTGCGCCGGACTTGAGGGCGGCCACGGCGGTTTCCTCGTCACCTTTGCCGCTAACGACCACCACCGCACAGGGCAAGTCCAGCTCGCGGACATGCGCTAGCAGGGAGATACCGTCCCCATCCGGCAGTTTCAGGTCGGTCAGGACGAGATCGTAGTCGGTCACTTGTTCCAGGCGGGCAACGGCCTCCTGGTAGGTACCAACCACGTCGAGAGCAACTTCCGGCAAGTATTTTTTCAGGGCGCGGAGGGCCAGGTCGGCATCCTTTGGATCATCTTCAACATATAAGATTTTCATGGTCCACCTTAAACAAACCAGCAATCCATCTCAACGCGGTGGGACATTGAGCACGATCCAATATAACTGGATCTGAGCGGCCACTTCCATGAATTTGTCGAAATCCACCGGCTTGACAATGTAGGAATTTGCGCCCAACTGGTATGCGGTTTTGATATCACTGTCTTCACTGGAGGAGGTCAGCACGACGATGGGAATGGCTGCAAATCGCTGGTGGGCTTTGATCTGGCGCAGCACCTCGAGGCCATGCACTTTGGGCAGTTTAAGATCGAGCAGGATAACAGTGGGTAGTGGTTCACCCGCCTCCCAGCTCGGCAAAAAGGCAAGGGCTTCTTCACCATCGCGGGCCACCTGGATGGGGTTGGCAATGTTTCGTTTCTTGAAGGCGCGCACGGTCAGGTCAACATCCATCGGATTGTCTTCGATGAGCAGGATGGGACGGGTGTGGTCGGATGTGTTCATTGAGGTATCTCCAGATAGAAGGTGGCGCCTTTTCCGGGAGCGCTCTCCGCCCATGCCCGCCCTCCCATGCGCTCCATCGCTCTGCGCACAATAGCCAGTCCAACGCCGGTGCCGGGGTAATCCTCAGCACGGTGCAGACGCTGGAAAATCTCGAACATGCGCTCGTGGTACTGCATATCGAAGCCGACGCCGTTATCGTGCACTTCGAGGATACACCCCTTTTCATTTTCGCGCCTGGTGATTTTGATCGCCGGATAAGGGATATTGACTCACATCCGTGAACTTGAGGGCGTTGTCCAACAGGTTGCGCAGCGCCATACTCAGACCTTCGGGATCGGCGTTAATGCTCTCGAGAGGGATCTTTACCGTCACCTTCACGCCACGCGACTCGATATCGTCAGCGCGTTCGGCCAGGATCGCCTCGATCAACGCTCGCAGGTTTACAGTCCCGAAGGTGACGGCCCGGCGTTCGAGGCGCGAGTATTGTAACAAGTCTTCAATCAAGTCATTCATTTGTACAGCGGCTTGACGGATGTTGAACAAGAACTGGTGTCCCTCCTCGTTTAATTTATCGGCATGATCCTCCAGCAGCAGGCGGCTGTAACCGTCCAGCCCGCGTAATGGAGCTTTCAGGTCGTGCGAGACGGTGTAGGCGAAGGTTTCCAGTTCCTTGTTGGCGTTCTGAAGTTCAGTGGTGCGTTCGGCAACGTGCTGTTCCAGTTCGGCGGCGTGGCGTTGGATTGACTCGTACAACCGGGCATTCTCGACAGCCAGTGCGGCCAGGTTGGCCAGGGTGCGGCACACTTCAATCTTGCCCTCCGAAATCAAGCGTGGTTCACCGACGGAGGCCACAATGAGCGTACCCACAACCTTCGCTCCAGCCAAGAGCGGCAGGTAGAGTATCGAGCGCAGCCCTTGCACATCGCTCAGGGCTCGTTCCGCTGGCGTGAGATCGGCGGCAGCCGCGTCGGGCAGAAAGACTGGCAAGCCGGTGGTGATGGCTTCACGGATGTGAGGGTGTCCAGTCAGGGGCGCAAAACGAAATTCCTCAGGGACCTGCGGCGGCAGATCAGGCGAAGTCGCTCCCAGATACAATGTTTCCCCTTCCAGCAAGTAGATGGCAGCCCTCTCCAATTCCATCAGTTCGGTTACGCTATCGGCAGTCGTCTGCAATACGGTCCCCAGTTCCAGTGTAGTGGTAAGCTCCTGGCTGGACTTTAGCAGGGCGGTCAGTTCTCCTGCGCGTTGGCGAACCTCGTCTTCCGCGCGCCTGCGCTCGGTGATATCTCGAACGATGGTAATTAGATACTGTTGATCGCCTATGCCCATCACCTCTGCTGATAATTGAGCAATCAGTTTTTCACCGGATTTGCGCCGCCCCATAAGTTCGAGACTCTGCACCCTGCCATTCTTTTGTAACAATTGCACAAACCGTCGGCGATCCTCGGGATCATTGTAAAGGTTTAGTTCCAGCGTCGGCCGGCCAAGCGCCTCCTCCCTGCTATAACCAAACAATTTCTCAAAACCATCGTTGACTTCCATGAGCGTACCTTCAATGAGCGAGGATATCGTTACTGAATCCGGGCTTGAACGGAATGCTTTGGAGAATTTCTCCTCCGATGTGCGCAGCGCCTCCTCCGTGTGTTTGCGCTCGGTGATATCGGTGATCGTGCCGACATAGCCAACCACCTGATTCTCAGAATTCGTTTCTGGAACTGCCTGTCCCATTACCCAGGCAACCGTTCCATCCGGACGTACGAAACGATATTCCGAAAAGGATGTTTTATGTCGCTGGGCAGATTCTCGCCACCCTTTGCGTATATATTCTTTATCGCCCGGATGAACCGCGTCAAGCCACCCATCTCCCAATGCTTTTTCAACAGATAACCCTGAGATGGCGCACCATTTCGGGTTAACATAGGTGGTGGAGCCATCCGAGTCGGTACGAAAAATCCCAACGGGTGAAATTCTGGCAAGGTTTTGAAACCTTTCTTCGCTTTCACGCAGCAATAATTCCGTTCGCTTACGCTCGGCGATTTCAACCTTTGCCGCTTCCAATAAACGTACATTCTCAACAGCGATAGCCGCCTGACTTGAAAACAGGACCAGCAATTCCAGGTCGTCCTGGGTGAAGGGCAGCTCACGCATGATGTCAATCACGCCGGTTACTTGTCCTTTCCAGAGCAGCGGCGTAACCAGCAAAGCACGGAAAGGCTCTTCCTGTTCGAACTCTGCTGCGCGACCCTCCCAGGTGCGGTAATCGTCTATCATAAGCGGCTGGCCACTGGCGGCTACTTTCCCGGTCGCACCATCGCCATATTTGCGCCGTGTGTCGATAAAATTGCGGGACATCTTGTAACTGACCACACAGGAGCACTCCTGCATTCCTGGTTCACAAAGGTACAAACCGCCGCTCGTGGCGCCCAATAATTCCGTTGCGCAACGGATGGTGGTCTGCAATAAATTTGTCAACTCGTGCTGCGCGGCGATCTCAAGCATAGTTTTATGCAGCGCAGTCAGTCGGGCAAGATGGTGTTGGATTTCCTTTGCCTCGATCGTTGATTGAGAACTCTCTTTTTTCATCGCACACCTCTGTAGCCGGATTCTCTACAAATACTATACACTTCTTTACCGTTGAAAACAATAGAGTTGTCTGGAGGAATCACCTTGTCTGATGACAAAAGCAGGCCGGACTGTCAGACCGGCCTGCCATGTCTTTATCACCCCAAGGTTAGTATTAACTTTTTAGTTGTGCGCTTAGTTTCCCGGCGGTTTCCTTGAACGCGGCCAGTTTCTCGCGCTCCTTCTGGATGACCGGGGCAGGGGCTTTGATGGCAAAGTCGCTGCCGAGCAGTTTCTCCAACCGGTCTATCTGAACCTGGGTCTCGGCCAGGTCTTTCTGTAGCCGGTTGCGCTCTTCACCTGGGTCCACCATGCTGGAGAGAGGGACGTAGATTTCCACCTGGCCGGCAACCAGGGCGATGCAGTTTTCCGGCTTTGCCGGGAGGGATTCAAGAACCGAAAGATGGGAGGGATCGAGCCCCGCCAGAGCCGCGATGACTTCCAACTGCTCTTTTAATAGGGCAGTCTTTACCCCGCCGGCAATCGTGGCCGGGATGCGCTTTGCCGGGCTGACTTTTTTCTCGGCGCGCAGGTTGCGTATCGAGCGGACCGTCTCCTGGATCAGCGTGAAGTCCGTTAATTTTGAGGTTTCCCAGAGCTCTTCCATGCGCGGCTCCGGCCAGGAGGCAACAATCAGCGCTTCGGGCCAGTCTTTCGCCAGTTCGGCCAGCGGCGAAGCCAGCAAGGCGCGGCGCAGGTGCCCCCACAGTTCTTCGGTCACGAAGGGTGTGATGGGATGCAGCAGGCGCAGGGAAATATCCAGCACACGGGCGAGCGTCACCACTGCCTGCTCCCTATTCTCTTCTCGCTGCATTTGCAGTTTAGCCACTTCCACATACCA
>JAMCRR010000014.1:0-2964 GCA_023381565.1 Chloroflexota bacterium | reverse complement strand
CGTATTGATAGGATTGGAACAACCGCTCCACCTCGCGGACGAGAGATTGCAGGCGTGCCCAGATCCAGGAGTCGGCCAGAGTCCAACCCTCCTCCCCCATTTTTTTCAGGGAGAGTGGTGAAGGGGGGAGGGTATTGATCGCCGAAACCACAAACCGTCCAGCATTCCAGATCTTGTTGGCAAAGTTGCGGTTGCCTTCCACTTTTTTCAAGCTGATGATCGAATCGTTTCCGGGGGTGGAACCCACCAGCAGGGTGAAGCGCAGCGCGTCGGTGCCGTACTCTTCCATCACCGGCAGCGGGTCGACGCCTGTGCCCTTGCTCTTGGACATCTTCTGCCCTTCCTCGGTGCGCACCAGCCCGTGCAGGTAAACCGTCTCGAACGGCACCTTGCCGGTAAACTCCAGTCCATCCATGATCATGCGCGCCACCCAGAAGAACAGGATGTCGTAAGCGGTCTCCATCATGGTGGTGGGATAGAAGTACTTGTAATCGGGCGTCTCTTCGGGCCAGCCGAGCGTGGAGAAGGGCCACAGGCCGGACGAGAACCAAGTGTCCAGTACGTCGGGGTCTTGGCGGATGTTCTGCGAGCCGCAGTGAGCGCACTTATCCGGGTCCGTGCGCACACAGGTCTGCTTGCCGCAATCGTCGCAGTACCAGACCGGGATGCGGTGCCCCCACCACAACTGGCGGGAGATGCACCAATCCCTGATGTTTTCCAGCCAGTTAAAATAGACCTTCTCGAAGCGTTCCGGGATGATCCGGACGCGTCCATCGCGGACGGCTTCCAGGGCGGCCTTCGCCAGGGGTTCGATCTTGACGAACCACTGTTCGGAGATCATCGGTTCGATGATCTCACCGCCGCGCTGCGATCGCGGGACGTTAAGTGTATACGGCTCTTCCTTGATAACCAGGCCGGCAGCCCGCATATCGGACCACAGTTTTTCACGGCAGGCAAAACGGTCCATGCCTGCGTACGGCCCGCCGGTATCGGTCACTTTCGCCTCCCGGTCCAGCATCGAAAGAACCGGCAGTCCATGGCGCTGGCCGATGGCGTAGTCGTTGGGGTCGTGGCCGGGGGTGATTTTTAACGCTCCGGTGCCGAACTCGCGCGTCACGTAATCGTCACCGATAACCGGAATCTCGCGCCCCAGCACCGGCACAATGGCCTTGCGCCCGATGAATTTCTTATAGCGCTTATCGTCGGGATGGACGGCAACGGCGGTGTCGGCCAGGATGGTTTCCGGGCGGGTGGTGGCAACCGGGATGTATTCACCCGCCCCCGGATGGGGATCCGACCCGGCCAGAACGTATTTGAAATAATACAACTTCCCTGGTTCCTCGGAGTATTCCACTTCCAGGTCGCTGACCGCGGTCTTCAGCCCCGGCGACCAGTTGATGAGACGGGGGCCGCGGTAGATGAGTCCCTTCTCGTACAGTCGCACGAAAGCTTCGCGCACTGCTATCGAAAGGCCGTCATCTAAGGTAAAGCGTTCGCGCTCCCAATCGCAGGAAGCGCCAATCTTGCGGATCTGGCTGGTGATGATGCTGTGATATTTCTCCTTCCACGACCAGACTCGCTCGATGAATTTTTCACGCCCGAGCTCCTCCCGGGTCACTTCTTCGGTGCGCAGCAGGTCTTTTTCCACCTGCAGCTGGGTGGCAATGCCGGCATGGTCGGTGCCCGGCACCCAGAGAGTGGGGATTCCCTTCATCCGGTAATACCGGATCATCAGGTCTTCCATCGCCACGAACATGACGTGGCCGATATGGAGTTCGCCGGTTACGTTTGGAGGGGGGATCGAAATGACGAACGGTTTCTTCGTCGGGTCGAAACCCGGCCGGTTGGGGTCATTGGACGGCCTGAAGTAACCTCCCCGTTCCCACATCTCGTAAATGCGCGGCTCGGTGGACTTGAAATCGTAGGCTTTGGGTAACTGATATTCGGTCATCTTTACTCCTTGGTTTTTCCGATCATTTCCTTGCCAGGAAGCTCAGATAAGCTATGCAGAAAAAGATTCCGATTATGATTCCTGCAACCCAGTAAGAAGGCAAGGGTATATTCTTTAACACTGTTGATATGGAAAAAATAAAAAGATCACTCATCACCATCCAATACAATGCGTGTCTGCCAATATCCACCAGAGGTTTCTGTAGTGGTGTTATAAAAAATATCAGGTGGGATATCAAGTAGCATACATAAACTGCCCCCATGGACCCAACAATCCAGAAAAAGGATGGCGGGTAACGACTTACCTGCCCATTCCCTCGAAAAACAAGGAATCCAGCGATTGCCAGGATTGCCCCCGCCAGGAATTTCCAGGAGAAACGAATTTGACGTTGTGCAAAGTATATTCCCATCAAATACAGAGGTAAATATTGGACTACCGGGTAACTCGTTATCGTCTCGCTGCCAATTACTAGGCTGAGCCAAACCGATGTATTTTGTGTGTAATCGAAGAGCGAAGCTATTAATAGCCCGCCCATAACTGGCCAAAAGAGAATATCTTTACGGGCAACGGTATTAAAAATACGCGGGATGATAAGGACAAGAATCAGAATGATGACGTAGGCGAGCAGGAATTCCGTATAAGGGACCAGGAAATCCAACTGCACAATGGACAATAGAGACTTCAAGCTGAGCACATGATCATTGAAGAATTCGTAAGCAATTACACACAAATAATAGGCGAGCAGGATTCTGATAATATTGAGAACAAGGCGGCGATATGGAATCGTTGTTTTTTCAAGGTATGCTTTGTATGTGCCATACCCAAAAGCAAAAAACAATCCGGAAAATATTGTTAACTGGGGAATTCCCCTTCTTGGATCGAGCCAGGGGACGCTCAAATTCAGACCACTGTGGACATGGGATAAAACCATCCCAATAATCAGCAGCCCTTTCATTAAGTCGATAACCTGGTTTCGCTCGCCTCGCGGGGTCGTCTCTGGAGGAAGAGAGGTC
>JAMCRR010000051.1:35041-43061 GCA_023381565.1 Chloroflexota bacterium | reverse complement strand
CTATTTACGACGAGCTGACCGCTCGCGAGAACCTGGTCTTCTGGGGGCAGATGTATAACCTGGGGGGCAAGCGCCTGCGCTCCCGCATCGACGAGGTGCTGGAGCAGATCGGCTTGAGCGATAAAGCCAACGCGCGCATTAAGACCTACTCGGGCGGGATGAAACGGCGGGTCAATATTGGGGTGGGGCTGCTCCACAAACCGCGGCTGCTCTTCATGGACGAGCCAACCGTGGGCATCGATCCCCAATCGCGCCGCGCCATCCTCGATTCGGTCAAAGAGCTGAACCGTCAGGGGATGACCGTGCTCTACACCACGCATTACATGGAGGAAGCGCAAGAGCTGTCTAACCGGGTCGGTATCATCGATCACGGCGAGCTGATTGCCCTGGGCACGCAGATGGATCTGACCCGTCAGGTGGGTGAAAATGATACTCTCGTGTTGTACATCGGCGAAGGCGAGGATGCCGGAGCACTGGCAGCCGAGGTGCGCGCCCTGAGCGGGGTGCTCAAGGCGGATGTTACCGATCACAGCGTGACGATTATTGCCCCTGAGGCGGAAGACATCTTGCCGGCTGCGGTGATCAAAGCGAATGAGATCGGGGTCAAGATCCGGTCGGTGAATATCCAGGAGCCGAATCTGGAGGCTGTCTTCCTGCATTTGACCGGTCGCGCCTTGCGCGATTGAGGAGCCGGACATGAAGAAAATCTTCCTCATCGGTTGGAAAGATGTGATGCTGGCCTTCCGCGATCGGGCAGCGCTGATCTTGATGCTCGCTGCACCGTTTGCCCTGACGCTGGGCATGGGCTTTGTCACCGGGCGGTTTTCCGGTTCGTCCAACACCGGGGTAGGCGATATTCCGGTGATCGTGGTCAACCAGGATGGCGGCTCGCTCGGGAACGCCCTGGTGGAGGCTTTCCAATCGCCCGACCTGCAAACGTTAGTGGCGCCAACGACGATGAATGACCCGGCAGCCGCGCGTCAGGCAGTCGACGACGATCAGGCAGCCGCTGCGGTGATCATCCCAGCCGGTTTTACTCAGAGCATCCTGCCAGGGGGCAGCGCTGAACCAGCCGCTCAGGTCGTACAAATTGAGCTCTATACGAACCCCACCCGCAGTACGAGTGCGGGAGTAGCGAGCACCATCGTGGAGGAATTTCTTAACCGCCTGGAGGTCGGGCGCGTGGGCGGCCTGGTTACCGCGACCCAGCTCTTGCGCCGGGGAATTGCCCAGCCCCAGCAGGCGGCTGCTATTGGGCAGGAGACCGGCACACGCCTGGCTGCCGGGCAGAACGCTACGGCCATCACCCTGAAAAGCGTCACCGGAAGCGGCGAGACGCCGAAATTCGACATTCTGGCGTACATGGCTCCTGGCATGGCGCTGATGTTCTTGATGTATACCGCCAGCAATGGGGGCAGAACTTTGCTGACCGAACGTTATCAGGGAACCCTGCCCCGCTTGCTCGTTTCTCCTACCTCCACGGCGCAGGTGTTCGCCGGTAAGGTGTTCGGCATCTTCCTGACAGGCGCAGCGCAGATGCTCATCCTGATCCTGGCCAGCGGGCTGCTCTTCCAGCTCTACTGGGGAGATCCGCTGGGGGTTTTGGCTCTGGTGTTGGCCGCGGTAGTCGGAGCGGTGGGCTGGGGGCTGCTGATCACGGCTTTGGCCCGCACCCCCGGGCAGGTGGCGGGGGTTGGCTCGGCGATCATGTTGACCTTCGGCATTTTAGGTGGTTCTTTTTTCAATCTCGATCAGATGCCGGGCTGGTTCCAGGTCATCAGCCGGGTCACGCCCAACGCCTGGGGCATCAGCGGCTTCACCACCCTGGCGATGGGAGGCAGCATTGGGGATATCCTCGGGCCGATAGGAGCGCTGCTCGTGATGGGCGCAGTGCTTTTTTGCCTGGCTGTGCTTTTCTTCAACCGGCGCGGGATTGCGCAACAGTAAAAGGGTCTGCTATGAACGATACCGGATCCCTGATTAAGAAAATCATTGCCATTGGATGGAAAGATATCTTAATTGGCTTTTCCAGCGCCACCGAATGGCTGTTCTTCCTCATCCTGCCCATCGTCTTTACATTGATCCTGGCAGGCGGTACCGGGGCGCAGGCTGACGCGCGCATCCGCCTGGTCGTGGTCGACCAGGCGCAAAGCCCTCTCTCGGCCGACTTGCTGGCTGCATTGGAGAGATCTGAAACTATCCGTCCGGATGTGCAGCCGCTCAATCAGGCGGAAGATGAGTTCAAGCAGCGTACGGTTTCTGCCGTGCTGGTCATCCCGCCCGAGTTTACCCTACAGCAGCTTGAGGGTGGCAGCGTGACCCTAGAGCTGCGCCAGCAGCCGAACAATTTGAATGCTCTGGTTGCCAGCCGGGCTGTGATGGCGATTGCCGGCAGTATCGGCAGCGTGGTGGATATCGCCAACAGCAGCGTGAACGCGGCCGAGAGCCTGGCGCCGTTTGCCTCGCAGGCGGAGAAAGCCGCTTTTTTCGACGAGTCGCTCCAGGCTGCGCAAAGTGAGATGAGCGCTGCCCCGGCTCGATTGAGGGTGGCGAATGCTGCCACCCAGGACCAGATCGAGTATGACCCGCGCGTCAATAGCTCGGCCGGACAGCTCATCACCTGGGTGTTCATCCCTCTGCTGGGCATTTCAGCCATGTTTGCCTATGAGCGCCAGAAAGGCACCCTGCGCCGGCTGCTGACCACCCCCACCCAGAAAGCCACCTACCTGCTCGGCACGATTGCCGGACAGTCGGTCCGGGCGCTGGTGCAAACGGTGCTGCTGGTCGGTTTCGGCATGCTGGTGATGCACGTGAACTGGGGCCAATCGCTGCCTGCCCTGGCGGTAATGCTGGTGGCATTTATCCTGGCGGCGGCCGCACTGGGTACCACGCTGGGGACCTTCGTGAAGACCGAAGGGCAGGCCAGCGGCCTGAGCATCATGCTCGGGATGGTGATGGCGCTGCTGGGCGGGTGCTGGTACCCCATCGAATTGTTCCCCCAGTTTGTGCAGACGGCGGTCAAGATCTTCCCCACGACCTGGGCCATGCAGGGCCTCCTGGACGTGGCCGCGCACGGCGGGGGACTGAGCGCATGAATACCTGCACGGCGGGGGACTGAGCGCAGTGCTCCCGGAAGCTGGCGTTTTGCTGGGTTTTGGCGCGGTGTTTTTCGGTGTTGGCGTGTGGCGTTTCCGCTATGAATAGCAGATAAATCCTGGAAGGGGATGCATCTGCGGTAAGCGAGAGTGTAAAAAAGTGCAGGAGATGGTTGTCCATCTCCTGCACGAACTTATCCTTTACCGCGCATGGGCATTTTAGTCCCCGCTCACCCGATGATCTCCACTTTCAAGACATGTTAGTGAAAGCTTCCGCTGGTGGGCTGTGTCAGGTGGCAAACGGTGCAGGTATTCAGCGGGCCATTGTGGCCTTGAAGCTGGTTGAACTTGATCGCATCCGCCGGCTGGCTGCTGGGGGCAATCGCGTGCGGGCTGTCGTGGCAGGCCTCGCAGTACACGCCGCCATGGCCGGTCGAGTTGTGATAAAGAGCCTGGTTCTGCGTGTAGCGGCTGCCGTGGCAGGTATCGCAGCGCGGCTCATTCAGCCAGGGGGAGGGGTTGGTTTTGACCTTGGCCAGAGTCCCGTGGCAGGAGATGCAGTCCACGCCCTCATCCGTATACATCACGTCACGCAAGCATTTCGTGGAAGGTCCCGGGTGGCAGCTGTAGCAGCCATCCAGCGTGTTCGCGACTTTGCCGTCGTGCAGGGTATGCATGGCGGTTGCGAGCGGTAGCACGCCAGAGACGCCGGGCTGCCCTAAGGCGTTATCCGAGTGGCATTCGGCGCACAGGACAGGCTGGCGGTTCATCAGAGCGCCGGTATGACCGGCAGGATATTGCGACAGGAACTTCTGGTCGTGCAGGGTCAGGATGTTCGTCTCGACCTTGCCCGTGCTGATGCCCCCCACGCCGCCGTCTTTGTGGCAGGTGTCGCAGTGCATCTCGGTGGAAACGGGAGCCACGACGGTCAGGCTGGCCAGCAGAGCGCCGGTATTGGCGTCTTTAGCCACGAGCTGTGCCTGCTGATAGGGATTGGGGGTTGTCGGGGCGCTGTCGCTGAACTCCGTCAGGGGGATACCGCTGGCCACAAAGTGATCGCTCTGGGCAGCCATCTGGCCGGCGAGGCCGTTCCCGGTCAGCCCGATATTCAGCGGTAGAGGCGATGACAGCCCGAACAGCTTCTGCGCATACGTCCAGAAGTTCGTCTTTCCGGCCGAGTAGGTATTGTTGGGGAAGCTGTATTGGACCTTAACACCCGTGGTAACGATCTGCGGTGGGTCACCCCGCTTGATCACCTGAGCGATCAGGTTATTGAAGGGAGGCAAGATCGCCAGATTCTGGAAATCGTGGTTATAGCAGTGCATTCCCAGGTCATTCCACCCGAGCAGGACGTAGCTGCCTGAAGCCGAAGGCGTCGAGGTTGACACAGGTGTGGTTGTTTGGCTGGGCGTTTTGGTGGGGGTCTGGCTTGCGATGGAAGTAGCGGTGACGGTCTTGCTGGGCGATGTGGTAGGCGTCTGGCTGACGATGGATGTTGCGGTTACGGTCAGGGTGCGGCCGATGGTAGCCGTTGGCGCAGCCTGAGCCAGCGCCAGCACGAGCCGGGGAGCATGGTCGCCGCTTTCGCGTGAAGCTAAAGCAATGTCGGTCTCGCTGGGGGTGGTCAGCACGAAATTAAAGCTACCCTCCCCGCGAATATATTGGGTGAGGTCGATCTCCACCCACTGCTCGCTTCTGAAACTCCCTGATTTGGAGATCAAATTTCCCGGAGCGGGCGCGTTGGCATAGGTGATCGTTTTTTCTTGCCACTCGTTGTTAGCCAATGCGTGGACCTCGAAGCCGCTGCTAGAATGGCTATTAGCGTAGATTCTCAGTTTTGCGGAAGACACCCCAGCGCCGTTTAAGCCGCTAACCACGAAGCGAAGGTAGGTGCGCCTTACCGGGGAGTTATCGACGTAAAGCTTCTTGGTCGACCCATAGTTGGTATTTGGGTTAGACTTGGAGACGTATGCATCCGCGAATGAGGTAAAGGTCGATGTTGAATTTTCTGCTCCAGCCGAAGCTAAGGGATAAAATGTGACAAGGAATCCCAAAGCGATCAGAATGCCGATGGCTGGAGCCAGCGGTTTTAGATGCTTCATGTTACCTCCTATTAAATTTGATGCTCGACCAGAAATTAATACCTGGTCCCCCCAGGGTTGGTATTGCTCAGCAGTCCAGATTGATTTGCGGTAAAGGATCAGGAGTATTCAGGTTACAGGAATATGACTAACCGATTACCGACTCCTAACATACCCGAGATTTTAGCGATTCGGGGAGAGCTTAGCTACTGACATATGTCATAGGCGGGTATGATTAATATACTTTTAATGTCCGATTAGTGATAATGTCCACAAGGGTGGGTTATACCTGGTGCGAGGATTCGAATTCCTCGACCAGCCGTTGGATCTCGAGCGGCTGGCCTTTGGATTCCATTCTTACCAGGGTAATGGCAGCCTGGTCGCACTGGTTGGCGCACACCCCGCAGCCCATGCATACGTCTGTGTCAATTTCGCTGCTTCCGTTCACGTGGATGGCGCCAAACTGGCAGACCTGCTCGCAGCTGCCGCAGCCGATGCACAGACCCGGGTCGATCTGGGCCACATACCCGGAAGAAGCCAGCATGAGCGTGCCGTGCTGCTGTGCTTGCATGGCCCCGCAGCAGCAGGAGCAGCAGTTGCAGATGGCATAGAAGCGCCCGAGCATGGCATCCTTGAAGAAGGCATGGTGCACGTGGCCCCGCCGGTCTTCGTCGCTGAGGATCTGCTGAGCTTCGTCTGAGGTGATCCAGCGGGCTTTCTTGGGGTGGTGATCGATGACGAAGCTGGCGAAAGGCTCGCCCACGATCAGGCACACGTCTAGCGGCAGGCAGGGATGCTCGCGGGCCGCGCGGCATGGGCAGTCGATCACGGCAATGTGGTCCGGGTTCTTGAGGATGAGGTCGCGAGCCAGCGCATAAGGGATGATTTTTTCCAGGTCGCCCAGGGGGATGTCTACGTTCACCGATACCAGTTGCCTGGCCTCGGCGAGTGGCACGACCTTGCCGTGGTAGGTATCTTCGAATAGCACCGTTTTTGCGACCTCTCCGGAGCGATTTTTAGAGGTGAGCAGTTTTCCAAACCAATCGATCAGGGGCGCCAGACGTCGCGTAAGGGGGTGGCTTCCGGCGCCTACGGCAATGTAGAAATATGTCCAGCGACCATAGAAGTAGCCGTGCAGGAAATCGAAGAGAGAATAATGCCTGGTCTGGCGAGCTTCCCGTATAAAATCGCGAGTGGAGCGGTGCATGAGGATCTCCTTTATTTCTTCACTCATTCATGTGCTGTCGCACCGTATTTTGAGTAACTCGGAGGATTCCATGAACATAGAAACGGCGGTTTGTATTTATTATATGTTAGAGTGGATTTATGATCCACAAAGACCGAAGGCTGTCTTTCTGCCAATAACCTTCTCGGTTGAGGATCTTGAGGTTGGTTGACCTTGAAGTGCTGGTAAAATTACAAGATATTCTGTCGACGACCCTCGCCCCAACCCTCTTACTGGCGAACATCAGGGAGAGGGGGTTAGTTTCGCCGGACAATCCCAATTTTTGGAATGTTATGATCTCAGCATTGACCACGCGCTTGGAGCATTACTCTCGCGAACTTAAAATCTTCGTCGTTGCCTCCCTGGCGTTGGGGATTGCCTATAGTCTGGTCGATTCGACCTTGAATAACTTCCTCAACGAGCGATTTGCCCTCAGCGGGTTCGAGCGCTCCTTCCTCGAGTTCCCGCGCGAATTCCCGGGCTTCCTGGTGGTCTTCGTGTCGGCGCTGCTGTGGTTCTTATGCAGCCGCAGGCTGGGGATGGCTGCCATGCTGCTGGGGGTGGCCGGCGCCCTGCTGATCGGGTTCGCCCCCTCCTACACGCTCGTGGTGCTCTTCCTGTTTATCTACAGCCTGGGGCAGCACGTATTCATGCCGGTCTCGTCGACCATCGGCATGGAGCTGGCAGATGAAGGCAAGACCGGGCAGCGCCTGGGGCAGCTCAATGCCGTGCGCAACCTGGCAACCATCGTGGGGAGTATCGTCGTATTTCTAGGGTTTCACTTCCTGGGTTTCACCTTCCAGACTACGTTCGTCCTGGCAGCCGTCGGGTTGGCTGTGGCGGCAGCGCTCATGTTTACCATGCAGCCTGAAAAGACCCAGTCGCCTAAGATGTACCTCAAGCTGCACCGCGAATACCGGCTGTATTATGTGCTCGCGGTGCTCTACGGCTCGCGTAAACAGCTCTTCATCACCTTCGGCCCCTGGGTGATCGTCACCGTCTTTCGCCAGCCCCCCCAAACCCTTGCCACCCTCCTGGCCCTCGGAGGAATCATCGGCATTCTCTTCCAGCCATTTCTGGGCAGGGCGATCGACCGGCTGGGCGAGCGGGCCGTTTTGGCGGCAGAAGCTGTGCTGCTGGTGGTTGTCTGCAGCGGGTATGGGCTTGCCGGGTCTCTGCTCCCGGAAAATATTGCCTTCCTGATCATCTGCGCCTGCTATCTGGTGGACCAGATGTTGATGTCGGTCAACATGGCGCGCTCGACCTACATGAAGAAAATCGCCATCCGGCCGGAGGACGTGCAGCCGGCGCTAACCGCCTCGGTAACGCTAGACCACGTATTTTCCATTGCAGTGGCTCTTTTGGGTGGTGTGATCTGGAATGCGTTCGGATACCAGTACGTTTTCCTGCTGGGAGCAGTGATCGCCGTGATCAACTTCGCTGCTGCGCTGCAGGTGCGCATTCCTAAATCGGGCTTGCATTTGCCCCAGGCAGAGATAGAATCAAGTCTGGCAATATCGAAATAAGCCCATTTTGCCGGCCGCCTGGGGGTTGCTTGCATTCGCCCCTGGCACTGGACGCTTCTGATACCAGGCCGTCAGGACTGGCGCAGGAGAGGG
>JAMCRR010000051.1:0-35031 GCA_023381565.1 Chloroflexota bacterium | reverse complement strand
TCAAGGATCCTTTTATCAGGCAGGTTGTCGAGAAGAGCGCTTCTTCTCAACGACGCGCGATCAGGTTGCTACCGGAAAAAAGGCCGCTGAAGCGGTGGGAATACTCACAAACCTGCCTGATAAAAGGATCCTTGTATGAAATATATCGGGAAATCTGTCCCTCGTGTGGATGCCCTCGAAAAAGTCACCGGGAGAGCCGTCTATGCTTCGGATATGACCCTGCCGGGTCAAGCCTACATGAAAATGCTCCTGGCACACCGCCCGCACGCCATTGTCAAGAGTGTGGATACCTCTGCCGCAGAGAGTCTGCCGGGCGTGATCGCCGTGTTGACCTCGAAAGATGTGCCGGCAAACGAGTTTGGCTACTATACCTACGACCAGCCGGTGCTGTGCGGACCCTGCGCCAAGCCGTATGCCGACCGGGTGCGCTACGTGGGAGACCGGGTGGCGGCGGTGGTGGCCGAGACAGAAGAGACCGCCCGCCAGGCTGTAGACCTGATTGCAGTCGAGTATGAGGACCTGCCTGTGGTTAGCGATGTGGAAGAGGCGCTGAAACCCGATGCGCCTGTGCTGCACCCCGACGTGGGCAGCAACCAGTTTGGGCACCATTTCCTGGAGAACGGCGATCTGGCAGAGGGTTTCCGGCAGGCGGACGTGATCGTGGAGGCGGATTACAATACGCCGGCTCAGGAGCATGCCTACCTGCAGACGGAAGCCGGCCTGGCTTATATCGACGAAGACGGGCGCGTGGCTGTGATCACGACCGGGCAGTGGATTGCCAAAGACCGCAAGCAGATGGCTCACGCTCTGGGTTTGCCGGAAGACCGCGTGCGGGTGATCTACCCCATGACCGGCGGCGCTTTTGGTGGGCGCGAGGATATCTCTGTGCAGATCATCGTAGCCCTGGGGGCGCTTAAGCTTCACGAGCGCGGCATCCATCGCCCGGTGAAGGTGGTCTGGACGCGCGAGGAGTCGATTCTGGCGCACTGCAAGCGCCATCCTTTCCGTGTGCACGCCCGCTGGGGCGCCACCCGCGCGGGGAAGATCGTGGCTGCAGAGGTAAAAATGCTGGCAGACGGCGGCGCGTATAAGTTCACCACCAGCATCGTCACCAGCAATTCGGTGCTCAACTCCCTGGGACCTTACGAAATTCCCAACGTGCGGGTCGATGCCTACGATGTGTATACCAATAACGTGCCTCGCGGGGCTTTCCGCGGCTTTGGCGGGCCGCAAGGCGTTTATATTGCCGAGCAGCAGGTCAACAAGCTGGCGGATGCCCTGGGGATGGACCCGATCGAGCTGCGCATGCGCAACCTCGCCGGAGAAGGCTCGCTGCAGACTACCGGCGCGCCCTATCCGCCGGGGGTCACCATCCGCGAGGTGACGGAGCAGTGCGCCCTGGGGGCAGGCTGGGAGCTCTTTCGGGACGGCACAGGTTGGAACCGCAAAGCCGGATACGGTGAGACAGACCAGGCGCAGTCTCATAAGCGCCGCGGTATCGGAGTGGCCTGCGCGCACAAGAACGTGGGTTTCTCATTCGGCTACCCCGAATCCTGCACGGTGGGTATCGAGCTTTACGGCGGGCGGGAGATCGAGCGGGTGGTCATTCGCCACGGAGCCAGCGAGGTGGGCATGGGCACCCACACGGCGATCACCCAGATGGCCGCCGAAGCGCTGGATATTCCCATGGAGCAGGTCGAGCTGATCTCCAGCGACACCGCCGAAGTCGAGGATGCTGGGTCGGTCTCGGCCTCGCGCATGACCTTCTTTATCGGTAATGCGATTAAAGAAGGAGCGGAGATCGCTTTGCAGAAATGGCGCGACGAAGATCGTCCCGTAAAGATCACCCACACATATTGGCCGCACAAAACCACCCCGCCCGACCCGGTGACGGGCCAATGCGATCCCAATGTAGCCTACGCTTACACCACGCAGGCGGCTGAGGTGGTGGTGGACCTGGAGACCGGCCTGGTGGAGGTCGAGAAGATCATCTGCGCCATTGACGTGGGGAAGGCCATCAACCCTCAACAGGTGGTGGGGCAGATCGAGGGCGGCTTGATCCAATCCGTGGGGTACGCGGTGCTGGAGAATTTCGTCGAGAAGGATGGGCGGGTGTTGACGGCTAACCTGTCCACCTACCTGGTGCCGACGATTGCCGACATCCCGGAGAAAATAGACACGATTGTAATGGAAATCCCCGACCCGCGCGGCCCCTGGGGAGTGCGCGGTCTGGGCGAGGTGATGAATATGTGCCTGGCGGCGGCGGTGGCCGCCGCCGTGCATTCCGCCACAGGGGTATGGTTCGACGATTTTCCGCTCATCCCCGAGCGCGTGCTGAGGGGATTGGGGAAGCTGAACGGAAGGACCCCCTGATTGTCGCGTAATCGCCTGATTGTCATTACCCTGGGCGTCATGCTCAGCCTGTTCCTGGCCTCCATGGAAGGTACCGTGGTGGCTACGGCCATGCCGACGATCGTAGCCCAGCTCGGCGGTCTGTCGATTTACAGTTGGGTTTTTTCGATCTATATGTTGACCTCAACGACCACCGTCCCGATTTACGGGAAGCTCTCCGACCTGTACGGCCGTAAACGCGTCTACCTTGTTTCGATGGTGATGTTCCTTGCCGGCTCGGTACTGTGCGCCCAGGCGCAGAATATGGACCAGCTCGTTTTCTTTCGCGCCCTGCAGGGGTTGGGCGCCGGAGGGGTGTTGCCCCTGGTCTTTACGATCATCGGCGAGCTGTTCACCCTCGAGCAGCGCTCGCGCATGCAGGGCCTCTTCTCTGGGGTGTGGGGCGTATCCTCGGTCATCGGTCCGCTGATCGGCGGGTTCCTGGTGGACCAGGTTTCGTGGCATTGGGTCTTCTTGATCAACGTGTTCCCGGGCGTAACTGCTCTGCTCCTGGTCTGGTTCGCATGGCGAGATAGCGGCCCGGTGAAAAAAGCCAATGTTGCCATTGATTCGCTGGGCGCGTTGTTTTTGACCCTGGGAGTGCTCAGCTTGCTCCTGGGCTTGAACGAGCTGTGCACGGTGTTGGGCTGGGTATTTATCGTCCTGGGGTGCGCTCTGTTAGGCGCGCTGGTATGGGCCGAGCGCCGCGCTGCGGACCCGATCCTGCCGCTGAAGCTGTTTCGCGAAAGGCTATTTACGATTTCTATCGTGCACGGGGTGCTGGCAGGCTGGGCAATGTTCGGCAGTCTATCTTACGTGCCGCTCTTCGTGCAGGCGGTGCTGGGCACCAGCGCCACCCAGGCGGGCATCAGCCTAACGCCCATGTCGCTTTTCTGGACGCTGGCGAGCCTTATCGGAGGTCCGCTGCTGCTGAAAATGGGCTATCGCACCCTGGCTCTGGGCGGGATGGTCCTGCTGGTTGCCGGGACGCTGCTCATGTCGCGCATCGGTTTAAACGCCAGCGAGATCGAAATCATGGTTTACACCGGGCTGATGGGCGCGGGGATGGGGCTGTGCATTCCGGCATTTTTGATTGCCGTGCAGAGCACTGTGCGCCGGGAAGAGCTGGGGGTAGCCACTTCGACGGTGCAATTCAGCCGCAGCATCGGCGGCACGATCGGCGTCAGCGTGATGGGGGTTTTTCTAAGCACGCGGCTGGCAAGCTACCTGCTGGCGCACGGCGTCGACCCCCTGACAGTCTCCCTGGAAACGCTGCTCGACCCGGTAGCCAGCGCCAGCGCCCGCATCGAAGGTCCGCTGCGCGAAGCACTGGCTATTTCGATCGCCAACCTGTTCGTGATCGCTTTTGCCGCAGCGGCGATCGGCCTGCTGGCAGTGCTGCTCGCTCCAGGAGGCAAGATCAGCCAGCTCATGGACAATCGACGGTGAACAGGGGCCGGTAGACGGCCGTCGTTGAGCAATAGAAGATAGGAATTTAGGTAACTCCCTCTCCCTGTGAAAGAGTGTCACAAGGAGAGCAGCGAAAAAACCCCCTCTCCCCGGTTGTGTCAGAGGGTATACCCGCTTTTTCTCTCTCTCCCTGGCGCCCGTCAGGAAGAGGGTGGGGGTGAGGGTTGGTGGAGAGATGAGCTGCCGGATGGTTTTATCCGAATGGGTGTGAATATCGTATAATCTTAAACAATCCCATAAATTTATTCTTACTCATCCGCGCTTATCTGTAAACATCCGCGTCCGATAAATTTCAAAAGATTTTCCTATATCCTTGGCAGGTTGTAGCCAATGCTTTTCCAGGAGCAGGGAAATGAAGACGCTTAAACGGATTTTGAAGTGGATTGGGATTCTGTTTCTGGGGTTTGCTCTCCTTGCCGGCGCCGTTTATGCCCTTTTGCCCAAAG
This sequence comes from Chloroflexota bacterium, assembly GCA_023381565.1. Lineage (GTDB taxonomy): Bacteria > Chloroflexota > Anaerolineae > Anaerolineales > Anaerolineaceae > JAMCRR01. The sequence goes on along the minus strand of JAMCRR010000051.1, from coordinate 30,724 downwards.
GTCCGCGTGACTTGATGCCGTACCAGGATCTGACCCAGGTCCCCAAAACGATGGTCGCCGGCGAGAGCTACGCGGTGGTGACTGGCACGCCCTGGGCCACCCAGGCCGCAGTCGAAATGCTCGAGCGTGGCGGCAATGCCTACGATGCCGCTGTGGCTGCCCTGCTGACCCTCAACGCCACCCTGGGGGTTCACGCCAGCTTCGCCAGCATCGCCCCCACCATGGTCTATGATGCCGCCACCGGTTTGCCGCGCAGCTACATCGGGGTAGGCACAGCGCCGTCGGGAGCAACCCTAGAAGCTTTTCAGAAGCGCGGCTTTGAAACGGTGCCGCCGGCTGATATCTGGTCGCAGCTTATCCCGGCCTCACCCGACGTGATGATCGCGCTGCTGCAGGAGCACGGCACGCTCTCGTTCTCAGATGTCTCTGAGCCGGCTATCCGAGTTGCCCGGCAGGGGTTCCCCGCTACCAAAGTGTTGCTTGCCGATCTGCAGAATTTCTCGATCATCGAGCGCCTCGGCCTGTGCGCGATCATGCCTTACAACGGCGAGGTGTGGATGCAAAAGGAGTGGTGGCGCCCGTTCCACCTGCACGATCGTATGGCCTTCCCCGACCTGGCGAACACATTCGAAGAAATGGGCGCGGCCGAGCAGGCCGTTTTGAACGCCGGAGGCACGCGCCAGGCCGGGCTGCAGGCTGTGCGCGACCTGTTTTATCGGGGAACGATCGCCGAGAAGATCCTGGCGCTGCACCGGGAAAAGGGCGGATTGTTCACCCGACAGGACCTGGCGACCTATTCGGGAGCCTGGGAGCAGCCTGTGTCGGGCAGCTATGGGGAATTCACTTTCTATACCAACGGCGGCTGGACTCAGGGGATGGTGGGGCCGCTGGCGCTGCAGATCCTGGAGGGCATCGATCTGAAAGCCATGGGGCACAACTCACCTCGATATGTCCATACGGTAGCTCAGGCCATCGAGCTTGCGCAGGCCGACCGTGACGCGTACGTGGGCGACCCGGCCTTCGTCGACGTGCCCATGGACACGTTGATGAGTAAAGCCTATGCCGTGCAGCGCCGCCAGAGCATGACCGCTGGGGCATTTGGCCCGCTGCCGGCGCCAGGCAGTATCGAAGGTTATTCCATTCCAGCGCAGAGCTTGAACGACCCGCGGGGAGCGCCATCGTGGGCCGGCTTGCTTCCAGAGCTGGATTTGCGCATCGGGAATGATACGACCCAGCTGGCCATTCTGGACCGCTGGGGCAACGCCGTGGTGATGACGCCCAGCGATTTTCCCTGGACGCCCATGGTTCCCGGTACCGGCATCAACCTGGGCAACCGCATGAACCAGTTTCGCCTGGAAGCCAACAGCCCGGATGTGGTTGCGCCGGGGAAGAGGCCACGCGTCACACCGCACGCCATGATCGTCTTCAAGGATGGGCAGTTCTACATGGTATTCAGCACTCCCGGCGGTGACATGCAGCCGCAGGCTCTGATCCAGGTGTTCCTCAACAGGGAAGTCTTCGGGATGGACGTGCAGGAAGCCATCAGTGCCCCGCGCTTTTATACTATTTCGGCGCCCTCCTCGTTTGCCCCGCACGAAGCCTCCCCAGGGACGCTGCGGCTGGAAGCTGATCTTTATGACAGTGCGAGGGCTGGGCTGCGCCAGCTGGGGTATACCCTGGTGCGAGACGTGAACTGGGATATGGATTACGGCGGGGTTGGGGCGATCGTGAAGGGCGACGATGGGCTGATCTACGCTGGAGCAGACCCGCGCTGGGAGACGCAGGCCGCGGCAAAATAACCCCTGACTTCTTTTATCCCAAATTGCCGTTAAATAAGTGGACTATTCCAGTATATAATCATTTGCGGGAGCAAGCCTGATGGCGCGGAAACCGCAAAAAAAACTGATCCAAATAATCCAGGAAAGGGGAGCGCGCCTCTCCTTGAAGGTCATCTGGGCGATAATCGGGGTAGGCGGGGCCCTGTGGCTGGCGCTGCTGGCGGCGGTGGTTGTTATTCTGGCTCCGGATATCGAGGGCATGCTGGCTGCCGCTCCTGCGCCAACCTCCAGATGCGCCGGGCCGAGTTTAATTTTAGCTGGAAGCAGGTTCCCCATCCGGGGGTTGGCGCAGGCGGAAGATGGGTCGTATCAAAATCCGGCAGAGGAACAGGCGGAGTCGGCCTACTGGTATCAAGGAAATTCTTCATCCTTCGTGTTTTCCCTGGGCCCTTCCCCGAGTAACCTGGCTTTGGGAAGCTTATTGAAAGCGGGAGACCTGGCATCGATCATGGACGCCAATTGTGCAATCACCTCATTTACGTTGGATGCGCCTGAGATGGGCTCTACCTTCAACCCGGCGCAGCCCGCTCAAGTGAGGGCGGGGATCCTCCTGTTTATCCGTAATGCTCCGGCGGGCGCCGGTTTTGTGGTCAGGGGGAGCCTGGTGCCGAAAAAGCCCATCTACACCGCTACCCCTTCTCCCAACGGACAGGAGCCTGAGGCCGAAATTACCCTCCTGGAGAGCGCAGCCGTGCCGGGCCGTATCCATCTGCGGGTGCGGGTCTCCGTCTGGAATACTGGCGCTAATCCATTCACGGTTTCTGCCGGCGATGTTCAACTCATCGCGCAGGACAACGAGCAGTTGGAGCTTGTGCAGGCTACCCCTGCACTGCCGGCCCGGGTCAACGCCGGTGAAACGCAGGAGTTTACCTTCATTTTCCCGCGGCCTACCCTGGCGACGGTGGTGTTTAAGATTTTCGACGTGGAATATGATATTACCGGGTATTAACGGTGGGCGACTCATGCGCTCGGATCGAGAGGGGTCTATCTCACATCTCAGACAATCGTCGAACGAAGCAGTAAAATAACGAATATGAGCCTGCGCATGCAATCTCCTGTGGGGCCGCGGGTGGTCTTCGACGGCCGCGAATTCGATTACTTTGCCGGTTGCAGCTACCTGGGCCTGCAGGGCCATCCCGAGGTTCTGCAGGCAGCGATCGACGCCATCCGGCGCTACGGCGTCTCGACGGCTACCTCGCGTGGGGGCTACGGCGAGCACCCGATCTACGATGAGCTGGAGCAAGAAGCCTGCGCGTACTTCAACGCCGAGAAGCTCCTTTATTTCGCCACCGGATACCTGGGGCCGGCTATCCTGGTGCAGGCCGGCGCCAGCTCGTTCGATCATATCTTCATCGACTCGGATGCCCATTTCAGCCTGTGGGATGCGGCTCAGGCGGTGAATAAGCCGGTCACCCCCTTCCACCATTTGCAGCCCGAGAGCCTGGCTGAGAAGCTGCGCCTCGAGCTGCGCCCTGGCAAGCGGCCGCTCGTGTTGAGCGACGGTCTCTTTCCCATCTCCGGCGAAATCGCCCCTCTCCCCGCGTACCTGGAGCTGTTAAAGCCTTACAACGGGCAGGTCTACCTGGATGACGCCCATGCGGTAGGCGTGCTGGGGGAGCATGGGTGGGGCACGCCTGAGTATTTCAGCCTACAGGATGATCGCTGCCGGACTTGCGGCACGCTTAGCAAGGCCTTAGGGGGTTACGGCGGGGTGATCTGGGGTGAGGCAGGTTGGGCGGAGCGTGTGGACCGCAGCTCGCGCATCTATGCGGGGGCCAGCCCGCCGCCCCTGGTTGCTGCGGCAGCCTCGGCGAAGGCTCTGGAGATCGCTCGCACGTCCGCGGATCTGCGCCCCCGCTTGTGGACGAACGTGAAACGAGCCCGCGATGGGCTGCGCGCGTTGGGGTGGGCGCTGCCCCCTTCGAATACCCCGGCGCCGATCATCTGCCTCGAGTCGCGCTACGATGTAAGCATCGAGCGCATCCGGGCGGGGCTGTTCCGGCAAGGCATCGCCGTGGAGCTGGTGCGACACTATACCAGCACGCCGCCCGGGGGCGCCTTGCGCATAGCCGTATTTGCCGCGCACACCTCCGAACAGATCGACCGGCTGGTGGAAGGGATCAAGGAGTTGGTTTGATGGTATTGGACGAGGATCCTGACATCACCCCTGCCTGAGGGGTGAGCCGCAACTGCAGGTTCCAAACCGGTACTCCGACATCTTGGGGACAGGACTGAGGCGAGTGCAGATCGACGTGGAATAAATCAGCGATTTCCGGGGGTCAACCGATAAAGATTGCGAACCTCCCTCGCCCTGGTTTTCGGCTGCTTAATTCAATGCGTTTATATCCTGGGGGAGGGCAGGGGGAGCCCTGTTCAAAGGTGAGCTCCCCCCACCCAATTTCTTAGGGGAAAGACGGTGAGACTGGAACAATCACCGGTTCCAAGTTTTTCGGCAGCGGCGGCCAGGATAGTTGCTCTTCCTGGGCGGCCTGCCAGCGTTTGCCCACAAACCGGGCGACCAGCCCGGCGGGTAGATAGGCGGCGAGCCGCAGGCCCAGGCTGTTGATCACCCCGGGAATGTAGACGGCTCTCCCTTTCAGAGCACGGTTCAGTGTGCGGCGGGCGACGGTCTTTGTATCCATCGTGGTTGCCATGCCCCAGAACCCCTGAGCGAAGATGGCCCGCATCGTCTCGGGTGTGGTCGGCAGGCCCGCCGGGCAAAGGGCGGTCACGCTGCCGAACGGACGGATCTCTTCACGGATGGCGCGCGAAAAATCCAGCACGAAGCGTTTGGTGGCCGCGTAGGTGGCTTTGTAGGGCATAGGGAAGAAGGCGGCCATGCTGCTCACGTTGATCAACATGAAGCGGCGCTCGGGATCGCGCAGGTGGATGATTGCGTGGGTCATATCCACGGTGGCCTCGATGTTCAGGCGGATCACGTTGAGGAACTGCTGGCGGGGCAACTCGAGGAAGGAGCCTTCAAAATCGGTGCCGGCTACGTTGATCAGGCCCCAGAAACGAACTCCTGCGCTTCGGAGAAAGTCGAAAAGCTCGAGGCGTGCTTCGGGCTGGGTCAGGTTGCAGGGTTGGTAGCGGGCCTGGATACCAAAAGTCGTGGAAAGGGTCTGGGCGAAGGTGGCGCCGTCTGGGCGCAGGTCGGTGAGGAACAGGTTGTAACCGCGCCGGGCAGCTTCGAGAACAAAGGCAGTGCCCAGGCCGCCGGAGGCTCCGGTAATCATCAGGTAAGATTCCATGTCTATGCTCCTATCGTCTGGTTCAATCGCTCTTATAAATATATACGATATCGGACGATTTGTCAATCACTTGATTAGATCAATTGAGTAAATCACTTGACATCATCGATCATCCAATATAAAATTACAGCACACTCATGGATTCGGCCCTTGTGGTCGGATGGGTTGCCCTACTGCATGATGATCATTATGAGAGAGATTTTTTCGTGATTGATGACCTGAATCTGTCCGGGAAAACCGCGGTTATCACCGGCGCCACGTCGGGAATTGGCTGCCAGGCGGCGCTGGCCCTGGCGCGTGCGGGAGTAGAGGTGATTGGCGTGGGGCGCCACCCCGGGCGCTGCCAGGCAGCCGAACAATCGATCCGGGAGGTTGTGCCAGAGAGCCGGGTGCGCTATCTCCTCGCCGATCTCTCCCGGCAGGCGCAGGTGCGCGAACTGGCCGGTAAAATCCGGGAGGCCGTCTCGCACAGTGGCTCTTCCAGGCTCGACGTGCTGGTCAATAATGCCGGCGTCTACTCTCAGAAGTTCGTAAAAACTGAAGACGGCGTCGAGCTGACTCTGGCGGTAAACCACATCGCTCCCTTTTTGCTGACCAACCTGCTCCTCCCGCTGTTGCAGGATGCGCCATCCGGGCGCGTGCTCACCGTAAGCTCTGGCTCGCATTTCCGCACCTGGCTCGACCCCGCCCGTTTGAACGATCCGCTACTCTACCACGGCTTATGGGCTTACAAGGTGTCCAAGCTGGCTAACATATTGTTTACCCTCGAGCTGCAACGGCGTCTGGTCGGGACTTCTATACGCGCTTTCGCCGTGGACCCAGGCCTGGTCAACACCGAGATGGGCTTTAAGGGCACTTCAGGGTTGACCCACTGGGTATGGTCGCACCGGCGCACCTCGGGCGTTTCTCCAGATCAGCCTGCCAGGACGATCTTGTTTTTATCCGCTAAGGAAGGGTTGCCCGAAGCGCTCTACTGGCACGACTGTCTGCCCGTGCCGGCCAGCCGCCAGGCGCAGCGACCTGATTTGGCCCGGCGCCTGTGGGAGGCTTCGGAGGCCATGTGTGGTATAGTCAATCCATACATTAAGGAACGATCCTGATGGAATCCACACCTGTAAACGCCGAACAGAGGATAATCGATGCCACAGTCGAGTGCATCGAAAAATACGGCGTGAAAGGCGCCACCAACCGCCGCATCGCCGCCGAGGCAGGCGTTAACATCGCCGCAATCAACTACTATTTTCGCAGCAAAGAGGCGCTGATCGACCGCTGCATGCAGATCACGCTGGATAACGCCTTCGGATGGAATGATTTCGCTTACCTGGCGAACAGCTCGCCGCGCGATACCTGCATTGGCATTTTCGATCACCTCATCGAGGGGGGTGGCAATTTTCCCGGCATCACCCGGGCGCATTTCTATGATTTGATCGTCAAAGGCTTTGAAAATTCGGCAGTGATCGGCAAAATGAACGCGTTTGCCGCCCATCTCTCGGATGACCTGGAGGCGAAAGGCGTGGGGTTGGAAAAAAGCGAGCTTAACCTGGCTTGCATGCAGATCATCTCAGCCGCGCTGATGGTCATCCTGGCGCCAAAGCTGTTCGAAGAGAAATTCGGTTTCGACCTGCACGTCGCAGCCGACCGCAAAAGGTACGTCGAACGCCTGGTCGACAGGCTGCTTAGCCCATGCCCTTGATCAACAGGCGCTCCTTCGGGATAGAAAAAACCCCGCCGTTGAAGCGAGGTTTTTTTATTTACTTTTGCGTTTGGTTCGGGTTTAAAGAGCGACGACTTTTGCGGCCTGCAAGCCCTTGGGTCCCTGCTCGATGTAGAACTCGACCTTCTGGCCTTCTTCCAGGGAATGGTATCCTTCGCCCTGGATTGCAGAATGGTGAACGAATACATCCGGGCCATTTTCCTGCGCCAAGAAGCCGTAGCCTTTGGTGTTGTTGAACCACTTTACTGTACCAACGATTTTTTCGGACATTTGAAAATTCTCCTTCATCTTATTTGAAAAAAACACAATGTGCCGTGCCCTGATTTTCAGGGGATCTGGCATAAATCGGCTGCCAGGCCGGGATAGTTGAGCGAGGATGGTAATTGATATTGATTTCCGTTTATTCGTTTCCTTTTTTTAATTTGACCATAAATGCCGGGAAGAAAAAACCGCTGTTCCGATAGAAGGATGAGCGGTTTCTAACCACGTGCCTTATATGAGAGATTTTATTATAACACAATTTTAATAATATGGGAGTTGAATTTCCTGTCCTATGATATTTTTCATCAAATATCAGATTCTATCGGCAATCTAGATCGCAGATCAAAATATGATTTGGGCGTAATTACTCTACCTGTCGAGAAAATGCGATTAATAACTTGTGGGGAGGGTTAATCATTGGGCGGCTCATCGAAGTTGAACAGCTCGATCATCAGTTCGGATCCGTCCAGGCGCTGGATGTATTGACCTGCTCTGTCCAAGAAGGGGAGGTCTTTGGCGTTTTGGGCCCGCATGGAGCCGGCAAGACCACCTTCATCCGTATTCTGAGCGGTGTCCTGGCGCTACTGCCATTGGGATTCATACTGTTCCCAACCCGGATCCCGGGTGCAGCGCAATGGCTCAGCTCGCCAGAAGGTCTTCCGATGATCAGGCAATCCGTGGCCCCCTCCAGGGGAATGCAGCTGCAGGCTTTGAACGACCTGCAGGCCTGGGTGGTGCTGACCACCGGTTACATGCTGGCGCCGTTTCAGGCTGATGATGCCGCTGATGCTATCTACGATCATTGGGGCCGTGTCATTCGTGGGCGAGAAGGAACGCAAGACTTTAGAAGCCCTGATCTATACCCCGGCGCGCGATAGCGAGCTTTTTCTGGGTAAGGTCTTAGCCGGCGTGGTGCCTTCGGTGGCGCTGGCCTGGGTTTGCTTGCCGGGCAGGTCAGTGGGGTGTTGTCCCTCAGTGTGGGAGTATCCCGGGCATTCGGTGCAGCGCTCTGGCTGGCAGATGCGGGTTTGATCTGGTTTGGCACGCGCACATTTTCCCGTTGCAGCCTGCTGAAACGAATATAATAAACACCCTTAATCTTCAACTCACGATAAAATATCCTTATGGTTAATCCGTGGGTCGTTGAAGAGCGCGTGGCGTTGGTGCCGGTAATTGGGAAGGCTGTGGCTGAAAGCCTGCCGCATCCGGGTTTGATGGAAGCCAGAATTCGTTACGGCCCGCATCCCCAGCAGACGATTTTACTCTTCTGGCCGTCAAAGCCCAAAGGACGCAGGCGTTCGGCTGTGCTCTTCTTGCACGGCGGAGGTTGGAGTTGGGGCAGCCCGCATTTATTCCGTTTTGTGGGCCATTTTTTCGCCGAGCTGGGGTTCCCGACAGTGTTGGGGGGATACCGGTTGGTCCCCGGGTTCCGTTACCCGGCTCAGGTAGACGACGTGTGCGCCGGATTGGAAGCCGGTCTGCAGGTCTTCGCGGGGCGCGGCGTGCGCGTGGAGCAGGTGATCGCCGGAGGACAATCGGCGGGAGCGCAGCTGGCTGCCCTGCTGGTCTACGAGCGCAGCCGCAGGGGTTGGGGCGATTTCCACCAGGAGCTCTTTGGCGGGTTCTACTCGATCAGTGGCCCGCTCAGCTTTGATGATTGCTCCCAGCCTGCCCTGCAGAAGATGATCTCCGATTTCACAGAAAACCCTATCAACCGGGAAGCTGCTGACCCAATCCGCAGACTTCGCGGAGACGAACAGGTGCCGGCCTTACTGCTGCATGGCGAGCGCGACCCCCTGGTGGACGTGGAGAATACCCTGGCATTCGCCGCCCGGCTGGCTCAAAATAAGACCTGCCGGGTGGAGGTGAACCTGGTCAAGGAAGGACACCACGCAGACCTGGCAGGAATTTTTGTGGAGGATCAACCCGCGGCGCAGATCCTGAAGAAGTGGCTCCTGCGCTGCGATCGAAAATCGCCGGCGAAAGTCCGTCCGTTAGATGCGGTTCGATTGGAAAACCGACCAGGAGCGGACCAGGCGCAAGGGTGACCACAGCCACCAGCGCGCCGTATTAAACCAGGTGAGCTCGCGGCTCAAGCGGATGCGCTGGGCGCTCTCGCCCGACAGCAAGATGATGTGGCGCATGATCTGCTGGGAAACGCGCTGCACCAGGAGGCGGTTTTCCGCATCTCCGCGAAAGATCTGCGGCTCGCCTACCGTGATGGCATAAGGCCCGTGGAAATACCAGGTCCCGATTTCAGCCTGGTCGTCGACCCGCGTTTGGGTCAGGCGGATTTGATGGTGGTCGAGGTGGATGCCGATCGGTACGATCGGGACGCCCGTCCGCAGTGCCAGCCGGGCTACGCCGGTATGCGGCTCGAGGAAGCCCCCTTCCAGCGGGCTGATATGCCCTTCAGGGAAGATGGCGATCGACACACCGGATTTGAGCAGCGCTTCGGCTTCTTCCAGGGCTTGCTCGCCTTTCCCGTATACGACCGGGATGTGGCCACAGAAACGCAGCGAGCGGCCGGCGAGTGGGATGGTGAATAACGAAGCGCGGATCAGGATGCTGATCCGGTCATGCAGCAGCGTGGTAAGGATGATGGGATCGACGGTGCTGGGGTGGTTGGCCGCCAGGATGACCGGCCCCCGAGGGAGCGGAGCTTTCCAATCGATACTTAGCTCCAATATACCCCTGGCGAGAATGCTCACCAGGAAGCGACCGATCCGGTACCAGGAATTCGAAACCATGCTTTGCTCCTCGAGGAATATGCAGTGATGGCTGCGATGTGGCAAAACCTCAGCCGGCGCCCGTTCCGGATCGTTATTTCAATTTGATCTGATCGACGAAAGGGGAAGCGACCTGTTACAATTAAGGTTGCAAGATTGTACCCTTAACACCTCTATTTTACCATTTCTGCCAGAAATAATCGGATTCTGAGATTAATATTTCCGATTTGTCCGAGGAAAACCGCGAGATTCCTATGACTCCTTTAACCCCATTTGCCCTGGAAAGGTTCTTTGCCCGCTACGAATTCTCTACACCGTATCTGCTCTCTCCGTCAGACTGTGAGAGCCTGCATCTATCGGAGGTGCTGGAGATGGCCGATACCGAGAGCGCTGCTCTGTGGGGAAATCTGAGCCTGGGGTATACCGAATCTCCCGGGCACCCCGTGCTGCGACAGGAGATAGCCGGGTTGTACGAAACCATCCAGCCTGTGGATACACTGGTTGCCGCCCCCGAAGAGTGCATTTTTATCACCATGAACACCCTGCTTTCTCCCGGAGATGAGGTCATCGTTCTGCACCCGGCATACCAATCTCTTCACGAGGTGGCCCGCTCGCTGGGCTGCCGGGTGATCGATTGGTCGCTTGCCCGCGGTGGGGAATCTGCCTGGAGGCTGGACTGGCAGGCGCTCGAAGAAAGCCTGTCGCCGCGCACGCGCCTGTTGGTGATCAATTTCCCCCACAACCCAACCGGCTACCTGCCCGGGCGTGGTGACCTGGAGAAGCTGGTGGGTATTGCCAGAGAGCACAGCCTGGTGATTTTCTCGGACGAGATGTACCGAATGCTGGAATACGACCCCCGCGACCGGCTGCCGGCCATATGCGACCTGTACGAGCGGGGTGTCTCCCTGGCAGGAGTGTCCAAGACGCTGGCGCTGCCCGGCTTGCGGATCGGTTGGCTGGCGACTCGCATCCTCGGGTTGGTGGACAGCCTGCTGGGTTTCAAAGATTACACCACGATCTGCAGCAGCGCTCCCAGCGAGATCCTGGCGCTGATCGGGCTGCGCAACCGCGACCGAATTTTGAAGCGCAACCTGGAGATTATCCGGGCGAACCTGGCTGCCGCCGACCAGTTCTTTGCCCGGCACACTGAATTATTTACCTGGCTGCGGCCGCGCGCCGGTTCAGTGGCTTTCCCTGAGTGGACTGGCCGCGGGACGGTCGATGAGTTCTGCCAGGCGGCGATCGATCGAGAAGGCGTTATGCTCGCTCCCGGCAGCCTGTTTGGCGGACCGGAAAACCATTTCCGCCTGGGATTTGGCCGGAAGAATTTCGCGGAAGGGTTGTTGCGGGTGGAACATTCTCTGTCTACAACTTTGTAGTCCGCTCCCTTGTGGAGTGCCCCACCCGGCGATAAGCCCCGGAGCACCATGCGACAACCCATCTGGTGACAAGGTTGCGACTATCATGAAGGGAAAAATTATGAAGGCTGTCGAACCTCTAAAATTAAATTCCCTGACCCCTCGCGTTGTGTGGTCTCCGCCCGAGGAGAAGGGTGACCGGCCGGTGATGGGAGCGGTGCTCGGCGAGCATAGCACGCTCATCGTGGAGGCCGGCGCCAGCCCGGCGCACGCGGCCAGTTTCCGCAGCGCCCTGGGAAAGCTGAAGGCTGCCCCGGCTCGTTTTGTCGCCGTCACCCACTGGCATTGGGACCACGTCTTTGGCATCGCCGAGCTGAACCTGCCGACGATTGCCCAGCGTGAAACCTATCGCCGCGTGATGGAGATGTCGGGCCTGGATTGGCGCGACGCCGCCCTGGATCAGCGCCTTGCCGCCGGAGAAGAGATCTCGTTCGTCGTTGACCAGGTGAAAGTAGAGCTCTCTGACCGGGAGCGTGCCCATTTGGTGATTGCCGCGCCGGATGTGCTCTTCGATGAACAGGTCGAGGTTGCCCTGGGCGGCGTCACCTGCCGGATCATCCATGTGGGTGGGGACCACTCGCCCGATTCGTCGGTGGTGCACATCCCCGAAGAGGGCGTTGTCTTCCTGGGAGACTGCTTCTACAGCGGTTTCTCCGGTGATGACCTGTTTTATACGACCGGGAAGCTTTTTCCTTTGTTGGATAAGCTGGAGGGGTTGGGAGCGCAGTATTACCTGCTGGCTCATGCTGCTGAACCGTATACCCGGGATAAATTCATCGAGGAGGCGCATTTGCTACGCAGAATTGGCCTGGTGGTGATGGAGACTGGCGATAACCGGCAGGCGGCAATGGAACGCTTGCGTGACCTGTTGGAAGGTCCAAAGAAGGAGGACACCCTGGAGTTTCTGGATGCATTCATCAAGGGGCTGGGGATGGAAATCCATCCTTGACAAAATAGAACTAATATTCTATAATTAAAATCATACACGATTTTGATCATAAATACAATCCAGGAGGGAGCCATGATTACCCCATGCGAAGCACAGTATCACGAAGCGCAACCGGCGCTGATCATCCGTACCCATACGCCGGTAGAAGGTTTACCCCAGGTGATCGGGCAGGTGTATGCCAAGCTGGATCAATATCTCGGCGAGCTGGGTGAGGCGCTGGCAGGCGAGCCGTATGTTGCCTATCACAATCTCGATATGCAGAACCTAGACGTTGAGTTGGGTTTTCCCGTGGCAAAGATGCTCCCGGGAAAAGGGGAGATCCAGGCCGGCGAAATCCCCGCCGGGAGGATGGTAAGCTGCCTGTATACCGGGCCGTATAGTGAAATGGGGAAGGCCTACGAAGAAATAAACCAGTGGATCAAGGACCATGGGTATGAAGCCACCGGTCTGGTTTATGAGCATTACCTGACCGGTCCCGAGACACCGCAGGCCGAGCATCAGACCCGGATTGTGTTTGTGCTAAAGTAGGACAAGAATATAGCCTGTCCACTGGGCAAGTTGCAAACATGCCCTACAGGTAGATTACCCTGCATAAGACTTTCCGCGGAGTGGTGTCACGTTTGTTTTTATCCGCCGCTAACTTTATCCATCATTTTTTCAATCTCGATGGGCTTTCCCAGGAACTCACCAAAACGGAGGGCGGCGTCTTCAACGGCTTGCTCTTCGGCCTCGGTAAATCGGGTGTATCGATTGATCCGTATCAAAATATATTCTTTGCGAATGGTGCGTTTCCAACCGGCGGCGATGCGTCCGTCAAGGACAACTGAATAACCCAGGAAGGCGTTGTCGCGCGGGCTCAAGAATTTGGCGATTCGTTCATCGCTGAATGCACTGCGATCCTGGTATGCAACCATGTATTCATCATAGTTAGGGAGGAGGTATGCGGTTGGAGCAGAATGGTCAAGGTTTGCCGTGCCAGGCGCCCGCCAGTAGGTTTTTTTGTCGATGATTTCCCGGACGAGATAGGGTTTGTTCATTTCAACCCCTTCTTCAGCATCGGCAACCGTCAGGCCAGACCACCAGGCGAAATCTTTCAAGGTTGCCGGGCCGCGTGTGGTAAAGTAGCGCTGGGTGAGCTCTCCCAGGGCTTGCTCGCGAGGCAGATCCCTGGCCTCTAGCGCCCGCTCCGCCAGCAGCGCATAGGTATGCTGCTTGCCGTGCCGCGCTCCGCTGCAGATCACTCCATCCAGCTCGGCATTCAAGAGGATGAAGGGATAACGTAGAGGTTCTCCAGAGGAGATACCCGCCTGTCGCAGGATGGAGACCAGCTCCGGGCGGGTGAGCTGTTTGCCGCCCTGTAAGGCTACGGCCAGTATTTCATTGCAGCTCTTGAGCAGGTCATCTTCAAGCTCGAGCTGCCGAAACATGGAAGCCATGGCAGCTTTTACACGCTTGCCGGTAAGAGAGAGCATCCAGCGGATATCTTCAGGGGCGACGAAATGCCATGTTGGCCGCAGCACGTGCGTGCGCAGGATTTTCGCCTCATTGAAGGCCCGCTCGACATCAGCATCGCGGCTGCCCGGTGAGCGCAAACCGAGGGCCCACTTTGCGGCGAGATAATCTTGCGCCTGGATGGCGCCAAGTTGAGCGACGATATCATCAAGGCGTAGGTTTTTCGGGTTTGAAATCCCTTGCGAAACCAGGCGGAGGAGTGCAAGATTTGAAATTGGCACGTTTATCGCTCCTCGCGCATTTGGCGAAAAAACTTACGCATATCTTCAGCCATCAATTGAGGCTCTTCTAAAGCGGCAAAATGACCTCCTCTCGGCATGACTGTCCAGTGGCGGAGATTGACACGTCGTGCCACCCACTCGCGCGGGGGCGGGAGGATATCTTTTGGGAAAGAGGCAAACGCGGCCGGTATTGGAGGCAGTGGTTCCATTTTCCCCGGGGTTTGATCTACATACGACCGGATCGATGAACCGATGGTTTGGGTCAGCCAATATATCATGATATTGGTGAGGAGCTCGTCTTTTGAGATGTGCTGATCGAGATCGCCATCAGAATCCGTCCAGGAATGGAATTTTTCGGTGATCCAGGCAGCCAACCCCACAGGTGAATCGGTCAGGGCATAGGATAACGTCTGCGGCTTGGTGGATTGGATCATGAAATAAGCTCCCTCGCGAAAAGTCCATACTTGTTGAGCCCCCAGGTAGCGCTTCTCAGCCTCAGATAATTCAGATTGGTCCGGAACCATGGGATAAAAACCAATATAAGTAAGGTATATGCCGGTGAGCAGATTGGGATAATCCTGCGTCAGATATTGCGTAATGATTGCGCCGAAATCACTTCCGGCGGCGGCAAAGCGTTTATAGCCAAGGCCGTCGGTCATCAGCTTTGCCCACATCCCGGCTGCGAGGCAGCCTGACATACCGCCCCTTTCGCGGGGATGGCTGGAAAAGCCATATCCCGGCATTGAAGGGATAACCACGTCAAAGGAGTCTTCCGGATCTCCGCCTGAGCTGTTGGGGTCTGTCAGCAAGGGGACCAGCTTAAGCATTTCGAAAAAAGAACTTGGCCAGCCATGGGTGAGAATGATTGGCATGGGGTCAGGTCCTTTACCGCGCGCATGGATGAAATGGATGCGTTGGCCTTGGATATCGGCCAGATATTGGGGGAATTGGTTAAGCTTGGCTTCTTCAGCTCGCCAGTTGTATTGATTTTGCCAATAATCGATTAGCGTTTTCATATAACCAAGATTGGCGCCAAATTCCCAGGCAAAACCCTCCAACTGGTCCGGCCACCGGGTCATCGCGAGACGCGTTTGCAGGTCATCGAGCGTAGCCTGTGGTATCTGGATCGCGAACGGTTGAATATCCATTTTACAAAACCTCCTCTATATTTGATCCCATTATAAAAAGCAATTAGGGTAGAATTGGTCCTATATAAAAGGATTTCAGGTATGTATTCACCCACCACCCGTTTGCTTACTGTGCTCGAGCTGCTGCAAGCTCGCCCGCAGATCAGTGGGAACGAGATTGCCAGGAGGTTGGAAGTTGACCTGCGCACCGTGCGGCGGTATATGGTCATGCTCCAGGATATGGGCATCCCCGTAGAAGCGGAGCGAGGACCGTATGGCGGCTACCGGCTGGAGCGGGGGTATAAGGTGCCGCCCTTGATGTTTACGGATGGGGAGGCAATCGCCCTTACCCTGGGACTCCTGGCAATGCGCGAGTTCCGCTTCCCGGTAGACGCCTCTGCGGTGGAAGGCGCCCTGGCGAAAACTGAGCGGGTGATGCCTGATAAGCTCTTACAGCAGGTCCGTGCACTTCAGAAAGCCCTCCGGTTTCGCGTCGATGTGCCCCCATTCCAATTGCCGGTCGACTTCGTCACCCCTTTGAGCCTGGCAGCTGAACAAGGGCAGCGAGTCTTCCTGCGCTACCGAGCCTGGGATGGGACGGAGACAGGCCGCGATTTTGATCCCTATGGCGTGGTATTCAATGACGGCTACTGGTACACCGTAGGTTTCTGCCACCTGCGCCAGGACTTGCGCACCTTCCGCCTGGATCGCATCCTGGAAATTGAGCCCCGAGGGCAAACCTTCTCCAGGCCGGAGAACTTCGATACCCTCGGGCAGGTGCTCCAATCGCTGACTCTCATGCCGGGGATCGACGAGATCGAGGTGATCTTAGATACCTCGCTCGAACATGCACGCCAATCGCTACCGGTTTACCTGGGACGGCTGGAGGATTCTGCCCAAGGGGTGATCTTCAGGCGTCCTGCTATCCAACTGGAATGGGTTGCCCATGCACTGGTGAGCTGTGATTTTCAGGTGCGCGTAGTGCAGAACGACGAGCTGCGCTCTCAACTGCGCCAAATTGCCGGGCGAGCCAGCCGGGCGGCAGGATCGTAATATAACCCTGGGAACTCAAATTACTCTGTGCTACAATTGCCTGCGGGAACCACTCTCCCACAGCTTGCTGATTATTCTTCAGGATATGTTGAAATCTAGATTTCGATCTCTGATCCAACTGCCCATTTTTCCGCTGTTCCCCGGCATCTATTCAGTTTTATTCCTCTGGCTGGCGAACTATACCCAGGTTCAGCCCTTCGTCATTTTGCGGCCGCTGGCGTTTGTGCTTGCCCTCACTGCAGTTGTGTGGGGGGCATCCTGGCTGCTGCTGCGCCAGCCGGGTAAAGCCGCCGCGGTCGCTGCGTTGTTCCTGGTGCTGTTTTTTACCTATGGACACTTTTATAATTTTATAGCCAACCGGACCCTGTTTGGGGTGGTCGTGGGCCGCCAGCTTTTCCTCCTTCTGTTATGGGCTGTGCTTTTCGCCGGCGGGATGGTGTGGATCCTGCGCACCCACACGGATTTCCAGCGGTTCACCCGCGGCCTCAATTTGGTCGGTGGGGTGCTGCTGCTGCTGACGATCTCGCAGCTAACCTATGTTTGGATTTCGCACAGCATGCAGGCGGGGCGCGCTTCTGCAGCCGTCCATGCCAACCAGATAACGTCGCCCGTCCAAGCGCTGGATGAGAATGCCCCCGACGTGTACTACATCGTCTTGGATGGCTACGATCGACAGGACCTGATGGCGCAAGATATCCATGTAGATAACCAGGCGTTTATCTCGCAGCTGGAAGCGCTGGGATTTGTGGTACCCGACTGCACCCAAAGCAACTATAACAACACCATTTTCTCGGTCACTGCTACTTTGAATATGAACTACCTCGATGGTTTGGGGTTCCCCTATTCTGGTGCGAAAAAAGACCTGGCGGGTTACTCATCCAGCCTGGTGCCCCTGGTGATGGACAACCAGGTGATGCACCAGTTCAAAGACCTGGGCTACCAGATCATCACCTTGAAGAATTCTTACTACTTCATTGACTTTCCCAATTCCGATATCGTTTATGATTATCAAGCTTCACAGGGCTGGCAGGAAAAGATCGAAGTCTTGAATTTCCTGGACCTCTTCTATAAAACCACCCTGGTATATGCCGCCAGCACCGGGACTGCCCTGCTGCCTGAGCCGTTGAAGGGCATCAGCCAGGCGGTCTTCCAGTATATTGATCCCGGGGTTGGCCAGAATTCGAGCGCATTTTATCTGACTTACCAGCAGAACCAGTACCAGCTCGACAAGTTGGAAGCTGTGGCGCAGGAACCCGGCAAGAAATTCCTTTATGCCCACCTGATGGTGACCCATAAACCTTTCACCTTCACTGCTACAGGCGGCTTGCGCGCCGAAGCGCCGGAAAGCAAAGCTGCCTACGCCGACTCAATCGCTTATGCCAACCAGCGCATCCTGACCATCGTCAAAGACATCCTGGCGCAATCTAGGACCCCGCCGATCATCATTCTGCAGGGCGACCACGGCTTTGGGCTGCCCTGGAAAGGTAAGGACGCCTTCCGGATCTTGAATGCCTATTACCTGCCTCAGAACGGAAAAGAGAAGCTCTACCCGAAGATCACTCCGGTCAACACCTTCAGGCTGATCTTCGACGAATACTTCCACATGGATTTTCCGCTGCTGCAGGACCAATCCATCTTTATCGATCAGGGCTTTACCAACGGCTTCCAGATCGTTCCCCAAACCTGCGTGAATCCATAAAGGCATTGAGCATGGACCTGTATTCTCGGTTGGGCGTGACTCCGGCGATCAATGCCGCCGGCACGTTGACGGATTACGGCGGGTCGCTGATGTCGCCCGAGGTGCTCGCCGCAATGGCCGAGGCGGCGCAGTCGTTTGTCCCTATTCGGGAGCTGCACGCTGAAGCCGGGCGGTATCTGGCGGGTATGCTGGGGGTGGAAGCCGCCCACATTTGCGGCTGCGCCTCTGCCGGCATCGCCCTGATGGCCGCCGCTTGTATGGCCGGGAGCGACCTCGAGCGCATACGGCGCTTGCCCGACAGCGCCGGGATGCGGCGCTTCTTCGTGGTGCAGAAAGCCCACCGCAACCAGTTCGACCAGGCGGTGAGGGTGGCCGGCGGCCAGTTTGTCGAGGTCGAAGCCAGACCCGAGAAATTAGCGCAGGCGATTGGAGCGGATACAGCAGGGGTTTACTATACCTCCGCCTGGTTCTGCACGGGCGCAGCGCTGCCGTTGCCGCAGGTGGCCGAGATTGCCCATCAGGCGGGGGTTCCGGTAATTGTCGATGCGGCGGCCGAGCTTCCCCCGGCTGATAACCTGACCCGTTTCATCCGGCAGGGCGCCGACCTGGTCGCGTTCAGCGGGGGCAAAATGCTGCGCGGTCCCCAATCCAGCGGGCTGATTTTGGGGCGCAAAGACTTGATCGAAGCTTGCCGGGCGAACGACAGCCCGAACATGAGCATTGGGCGGTCGATGAAAGCCGGAAAAGAGGAAATTGCCGGGCTGGTCAGGGCGGTGGAGCTTTACCTGGAGAAAGACCACGCCGCTGAGATGCGGGATTGGGAGCAGCGCGTGGGTACTATCGTCGAGGCACTCTCATCGATTCCGGGGGTAAGTGTCCGGCGTGGGCTGCCGGGAGGAGTTGGGCAGCGCATCCCGCATGCCGCGCTTACCTGGGATGCTCGGGCGTTAGGGTTGAGCTATACTGAATTGCAGCAGAGGCTGCTTGCCGGAGAGCCG
Source organism: Chloroflexota bacterium (assembly GCA_023381565.1). Taxonomy (GTDB): domain Bacteria; phylum Chloroflexota; class Anaerolineae; order Anaerolineales; family Anaerolineaceae; genus JAMCRR01. Next base: position 11,951 of record JAMCRR010000051.1, on the reverse strand, counting down.
AGGATCATCGTTCAGCTCATCGCCCCAGAAGCTTACGACCTGAGCAACTTCCCCGAGCCTGAGATCCGCATCCACCCGCACACCCTGAAGGAAGGGGAGGAATGTGTGGTGGCTCGCCGGGTAAGGGAAGAATTGACCGGAAAGCGAGGGTGAAGTTGCGAGGGGGGAAATTAAGGTAATGCTATAATGGATTAAGTTCGGTCTTTCCTGTTCTCTGGTACATCTGGTAAATAGCTGAGGGTATGGGGAAAATCAGGCACATCGAAGGGTTGGCGGTGGGCATGATCGCCCTCCTGAGCCTGGGAGGATGCGTCCTGATCTGGCTGAGTACTCCCTGGGGCCCTTGGGCCTTTTCCGATTCGGCCGGCTACGTTTCGACGGCCCGTAACTTCGTTTTAGGAAACGGTTTCGGGTATTTCTATCCCAGCGGGCGTTTTCAGTTATTGTCGGTCCACGCCCCTTTGTATCCACTGCTTTTATCGGTGCCCGTGTTTATGGGATGGGAGCCGGTCGATTTTGCTCGATGGCTCGACATCTTGCTTTTCGGCTTGACGATCTTCTGGCTGGCAGGCGCATTTTATGTTTTCACGCGCTCGCTTTGGGGGGCATTGGCCGGGGGTATTTTGGTCTTGCTGGCGCCCAGCCTCGTGAATGATTTTACTTCGATGATGACCGAGCCGGTGTTCATATTTTGCGGCTACGCAGGCTTGATCTTCGGCACTTACTATCTGATCTCCAACCGGCGCGGCTACCTGCTGCTGGCGGCCCTGTTCAGCAGCTTTGCCTGCTTAAGCCGCTACATCGGGGTGGCTTTCATCATGACGATCGGGCTGTCCCTGCTGTTGCTTAGCAGCCAGCCGTGGAAGCGCAGGATTGGGGATGCGGCGGCGTACGGCTTGCTCAGCAGCCTGCCCGTCGCCGTTTTTCTTCTTTGGGAAAACCTGCAGAACTCCAGCATTGGAGGGCGGCTGTTCCGCATCGATGCCGCAGGAATCGCCCGTATCGAGCCGTATCTGCGTAAGGTCCTCGAGACGGTCGCCCGGTGGGTGCCGTTTTACGATCTGGGCGCAGTGCAGCTGCATCCCGGAGATCGGGTGCTGGCGCTCGCTGCTGGCGGCCTAACCCTCACCGCTCTGGCATTCTGGAAACTGCGCTCTTTATCGGATCGCCAGCCGGTATTTACCCTGCCCGCGGCACGCTGGCTGTTCATGCTGATATTTTTTGTCGTTTCTTACCTGCTTTCACTGGGAGTGAGCTACTGCTTTTCGTCGTTAAAGCCCACCATGGATGGCCGCATGCTTTCACCCGCCCTGCCGGCTGCCATTTTCGCCGTGGTGGGGGCGCTTACTTTTACCCGCCAGGCCTGGCCGGCTTCCAGGTGGATACCCTATGCCGGAACCGCTGCCGTTCTGGTCTGTGCTGCATTCTATGGGATGAAGACGGCGGTCCTGATCCAGCCTTACACTACGGATGGCATTGGCTTTACCAGCCGGGTATGGCGGCAGAGCCAGGCATTTGCCGCGCTGCGTAGTTTGCCTCCGGGAACCTTGCTGATTTCCAACGACCCGGATCTGGTTCTATTCTATACCGACCGGTATCCATTGAACCTGGCGGAGGATATTTACTGGCAGAGTAGCCCTCAGGCGAGGCTCTTCGGGGATGGGAACGGTGAGATTCAAACTGCATTCCGGCAGGGCGCAGCCCTTGCGTTGTTCTTCCCTCAGATGCGGGCAGAGGTTGGGGATCAAATGCAGGCTCGGCTGCAGGACCTCACTCAAGGTATGCAGACGGCTTATCTGGGTCCAGAAATGGGGCTCTATTTTTACCCATCCACTTTTCCCTGACATTCATAGCGGCCGGTAGGGTTTAGAGATGTGATCTCTGCTCTTCGACAACGGTTCCTGCGCTTGGATTGGCTTGCGCTCTTGGTTGTCGCCGTCTCTCTTTATCAGGCGGTGTACGTGGTTGAAGATTATGCGCTTTTGTGGGCAAGCCGAATATGGCGAAATGTAAATCTAAGCTCAATGGACCGCAGTGCTTTGTTTCTTATGGGTGGCACCGGAGCTGATTTTATAAAATTCATCGACTCTATCGTCCCACAAGATCGGACCGTGATCGTTCCTGAGCGTTCCGGGATGATCTCTCACCAAAACATCCTGCAGTTTTACCTGCACCCACGTGCGATCGTCGCCTGCAGCTGCGACTCTCTGGGCGGTAAGTGCTATGCGTGCCTCCTAAAACCAGATGCCTACGTCCCGGTCACGAGTGAATTTCCGCCGTCAGGGTCCATGGATGCGACCAAAGAGTTGATCCCGTTCCCGGGAAAATCAGACTATTACCTGGGCATTTACGCTCCCGCCGGAGATTCTATTGGGAATATTGCCGCAGCAGATACCGGCACAGCAAATCAGCCAGTGGCGATCATCATCGACCTGCTGGTGCTGGGTGTTTTCAGCCTGATCGGTGCGCATCTGGCGCGCCTGGTAGTCCCCAGGCTATCTTGGTTAGAAACCCTCGCTTTATCGATCCCATTAGGCGCCGGGGCGCTGACCTGGGTGGTTTTCGTGGCTTCCTGGGCAGGAGCGCCAATCAGCCTGGGGAGTGTTGGAATCGCTGCCGTCGCGCTCCTGGCTGCGCTGGTCTATATCCGCTGGCGATCCCGTGGAAAAGAGACACTTCTCCGCGAGAAAATCAGCTGGGATCGAAAAAACACCTTGCAGGGAATGATCTTGGGGGGCATTTTGCTCGTATTCTCCCTGGCGACCGTCATTGCCGTTGGGCGTACCTATTCGAGCTACGACGACATCGCCAATTGGGCTCTCAAAGGCTACGCCATTGCCTATCAGGGGACAATTTGGGCGGGGGCGGATTGGGGCGGGCACGCTCTGGCTTACCCGATGAACCTGCCGTTGTCGATTTCATTCTTCAAACTGGCCAGCGGGGACGTACTGCCCGGGTCGAAGCTTCTTTTTCCGCTATCCCTGGCGGCTTTGCTTGTGGGGTGCTATGCATTCTGGAATCGACTGGGAGTGCGTAACTCGCTGGCACAGGCGGGGATATTGTTTCTGCTGACAGTCCCGACCATTTTCTTACATTCCACCCTGGGTTATGCCAATATCCCCTTCACGGCTTATCTGGTGCTGGGCGTTCTTTGGGCGATCGAAGGGGTGTGGTCTGGGCGCAGTGGGGACCTAACCCTGAGCGGGATATTATTTGCATTCGCCGCCTGGACGCGGCCGGAAGGCATTATTCTTGCGTTCATCATGGCCGGCGTAATCATTTTTGCTAAAATGGTCATGCGCCGGTCGGGCAAGGTCCCTCTCTTGTGGCTGCTACCGTTGATGATCCTTCCGGGTGTCTGGCTGGTCTTTTCCTCGGGATATATTGGTGGTGACCAGATCGGCGGGGCAGTGAGTGCGTTTTTACAGCAGGCGCTCTCCGGACATCTCGATCTCACACCTCTACCCATGTCCTTGGCTTACGCCGTGAAACAGGGAATGTCGCCGGTAATATGGGGCGTCGTCTTGCCAGGTTCCCTGGCGCTCCTGGTTCTTTCAGTTTTCCGAATCAAACAGTTTCCCAAAGAGAAATTGATTTTGATGATCATCAGCGCGCTGGCAGCAGCTTTAGTTCCAATCGGGTTGTTTATTGTCGAATCTTCCACCGAAGGTAATTTTGCGGCCTTTCTGCAGGTTTCTTTCGACCGCGCTTATCTGCCCGCGGGGTTTCTGCTCGTGCTGCTGGCCATTACCGCAATCGGCTCCAGAAAGAGTGATCCACCCAGACCGGTGAGCCGGGAGATGCCGTGATACAATTTATGTTACGGTTAAACCGACGGATTGGGCGCAGACCGAGGCGAATATACGTTGAAAGCATGGTTCCGTGGAGTTCTGCGTAAATCCGGGTCTAACCTTTGAATCTACCTGATCTGATCTAATCCGGAAATTAAATCATGGCGAAGAGCGCAGCAATGGTGCGAGGTTTTAGGAATGGCGATATCGCTTTTGGTGTCGTCGTCCTGGCTGCCCTGGTGCTGTATTTCTCCAACAGTGGGTTTTCATACCCTCTGGAGCAGATGCTTTTGGTGGTCGGCCTGGTTATCCTGTACCTGGGGGCGGGCATCCTCGGCGCCCACTACGTTGGTCAGCACCGGTCGGGCTCTGCAATTGCTGCATACTTCATCGTATTAATCCCCCTGGGTACGCTGATAACCTATCTGGGAAAAGGCAACACCTGGTTAGTGCTCTTACCGATGGTGGGATCGGCCGTTGATTATTTCCGCCGGCCGTGGGTTTATTTGATGATTACCCTGATCTGGTTGGGCATGTCGGTGCCCTTTTATTTTCTTTATGGGATCGAGAATGCCCTGGGTTGGGGGGTGCCTTTTCTGGCCGCGGTGGTGTTTGTGGCGGTATTTACTCAGGTGGCAGTCAGCGAGCAGCAGGCGCGCCTCGAGCTGGCTAAGGCGAACCAGAAACTGCGCGAGTACGCCGCTCAGGTTGAAGAGCTGACCATGATCCGCGAGCGCAACCGCCTGGCGCGCGAGATCCACGATGGGTTGGGCCATTATCTGACGGCGATCAATATCCAGATCAAGGCCGCCCAGGCTGTCGCTCAGCAAGACCCCACCCTGGCTGTGAATGCCCTGGAGAATGCTCAATCTCTCTCGCAGGAGGCGCTGGCGGACGTGCGTCGCTCGGTCTCTGCGCTGCGGGCAGATCCTACGAGCGGGCGCCCGGTCGCCGATACGCTTAAATCTCTGCTGGAGGAGGCATTCCGCTCGGGGGTCGAAACCAGCTTTGCGGTGGAAGGCGACCCTAGGCCGCTTACGGAGCAGATCGAGTTCACCCTTTTCCGCGTGGCCCAAGAGGGGCTGACCAACGTGCGCAAGCACGCCCAGGCCCGCCGTGTCGATCTGCGCCTGGTTTACCTGGAGCAGGCGGTGCGGGTGGTGCTGCAGGACGATGGTGTGGGCGCGAACCAGACGGAGGGGGGCTTTGGCCTGGTGGGATTGAAAGAACGTGTCGAGCTGGTCGGCGGCAGCCTGCACGTGGAAACCACTCCCGGAAAGGGATTTATGCTGCAGGCGGAGCTTCCCGCAGGATAGCGCATGGATAAGACGCCCATCCGCATTTTGCTCGTCGACGATCAGACCATGTTCCGCGACGGCATGCGCGTGCTGCTCTCTTCGCAGCCGGATTTCCAGATCGTTGGCGAGGCGGCAGATGGGGAAGAAGCCCTGCGCAAAGCCTCTGCCCTGCATCCTGACGTGACCCTCATGGACCTGCGCATGCCGGTATTGGATGGAGCCGCCGCCACGCGCCGTTTGCGGGCATCTCTGCCCGAGATCCGCGTCATTGTGTTGACCACGTTCGCGGAAGACGAGGCGATCTTTGACGGGTTGCGTTCGGGCGCCATTGGTTACCTGCTGAAAGACGCCCCTACGGAGAAGCTGTATGAGGCGATCCGTGCGGCTGCCAGGGGGGAGTCCTTCCTGCAGCCCTCGGTGGCGGCGCGTGTGGTCGCCGAGTTCGCCCGCTTATCCGAGCAGACGCCCACCTGGGCGCAGGCTCTCGCCGAGCCTCTCTCCACCCGCGAGATGGAAATCTTGCGCCTGCTGGCAAATGGTGCCACCAACCGTGAGATCGCCTCCCAGTTGGTGCTGGCGGAGGGCACGGTGAAAAACCACGTTACCGGCATCCTTTCTAAGCTGGGGGTTGACGACCGCACCCGCGCCGCGCTCAAAGCTCGCGAGCTGGGTTTGATCTGAAAGTCATTCTCCTGAAGTGACCGTCACGGTTTTACCCTGACGGTCATTCGTGACGCCTGGCACATGCAGGCGTGCCTGTTTATCGTTATGATGATGCTAACGATAAACAAAAAAGGAGAATGAAAAATGAACACCACAAATCAAAATCAAGTTTCTGAAGCTGATACTTCCCGCCGCCCGCGGGGCTGGATTGCCGGAGGCATCCTGATCCTGATTGGCGTCATGTCCCTGCTGCAACAGATTGTTGACATGTCGTACTTGATCTTCCTCCCCGGGCTGGGATTGATCTTCCTGGCGTGGGGGCTGCTGGCCCGCAAAACCGGCCTGCTCATCCCCGGCGGCGTCCTGGCGGGGTTAGGTCTGGGGACCTATCTGATCGAATCGCCCTTCCTGGTTTTGGGCGAACCAGCAAAAGGCGGCGTGATCCTGCTCAGCATGGCTGCCGGCTGGGGATTGATTAGCCTGCTCTCGCTATTCACTGAAGGCGCTGGCAAATGGGTTGCCTGGCCACTCATCCCCGGGGGCATCCTGGCCCTGCTGGGGGGCATAATGATGGCAGGCGAGCCGGGCTTGCAGGTGATGGAGTATGTAGGCAAAGGCTGGCCGGTCGTCCTCATCGCCATCGGGCTCTACCTGATCCTGCGGCGGAGAGATGCAACTGAAAGCTGATCGGCAGGAGATGCCAAAAATTAGACAGGGCTGTCCAGTGAGTGGACAGCCCTGCGATTATTTTAAGGACTCTGGCCAGCGTTTGTCATTGCCCGGTTCCAATTTGAGGCCACCGATCCACAGGTTCTTCTTCACCTTTGAGTAAGTTGGAATCGTAGGGTGTGGTGGGTCTGCTAAGATACGTAACGGCATAATCTGATTGGATCGATTGAACAGTTGACCCACCGCACCAACTCACGCCCCCCCTTTTTGGCATTTTTTATTGCACATCGGGGATAAAAACTTTATAATACTCGTACAGGACGGAAGGGGGCGAGCAGCGGATAACATTTTCACCGAACGCTTATGGCGTTCGGTCAAGTACGAAAAGGTGTATCTGAACGATTACGCTTCTCCGCGAGAAGCCCGTTCTGGCCTGGCTCATTACTTCCACTTCTACAACTTCGAGCGTCCCCACCAGGCGCTTGACTACCAGACACCGGCTCAGGTTGATGCTGGTAAAGATCAGGCAATGCTATACTCAATCTTAAGAAAGGAGCCCACCTTACAGGAAGCTCTTTTCGTGTCTAAATAATGTTTACCACCCCAGAACGAACCAATGAGTTTTGTTCTTGGAATAGAAAAATAATTCTATATTTCAAAAATCCTCTTCAAGTTTATATCCATAATCCTTTAACCATTTCTTAGGCTTTTCAAATTCGGGTAGCTGTACAGCGATAATATTCCAAAATTTTGGCGAATGGTTTGGTTCTAAGAGATGGGCGAGTTCATGGACAATCAGATAATCGATCACGAGTACGGGTGCTTTTATTATTCTCCAATTGAAATTTAAATTGTTTTTTGGTGTGCAAGAGGCCCACCGATATTTTAAATCAGAGATCAACAACCGATTATATGAAACCCCCATTGCTTCAGCAAAATGTCTAATTCGGGGAAGTAGTTTTTCCCTGGCGCGTTCCATGTACCATGCTTGGAACAAGTCGCCAGCACGAGCTTTCTGGTATCGAGAAACGAAAAAACAAGAGTTGAAACGAATTTCATCGAATTTTTCATTTGTTAATTCCAATCGATAATTTCGCCCCATATAAAGAATTGTTTCTCCAGTAGTAAACTCCTTTTTTACAGGATCAGGTGGATACTTCTGTGGGTGATGTATTTTTTCATACAACCAAAGTTTCTTTTCATCTACTAATTGTTGGACTTCTTCCTCCGACATACTTTTGGGGGCACGAACAAGAATCGAACGATCACGCTCCACAATAATGGAGAGTGTTTTTCGTTCCGAATAAACGATCCGATAGTCCTGTTTCATACTTGCTGGGTAATTACACCTTGGTTTTCACGCGCCCATTCCATGAGCCTTGAGATGATTTTTTTGTATTTGGAAAACATACCAGGCAATTTCTTAAATCGTTCGGAAAGTAACAACGCTTGCAATTCGCCTACTAAACGGTTTTGTGCGGGTACGGAGCCCCAGAATCCTTTAAAACACATTTCGATCTCAATGAGATTGAAAAGATGTTGTGTCAAATCTACATTTTGAGCTATTTCATCTTCATTGAGTTCTCTCCCCTCGAAGATTTCAGCCTTTAAGATCCGGAAAATTGGCATATGTCTTTTACGATCCAAGCCGTATGTATATTCTTTTTCCTTCTCCGCCATTTTTCTGCGAAGTTTCTCAAGTTCTTCGTAAACTTTATCCCAGTTGTCTTTGAATTCTATCAGAATTCGTTCCAGTGCTTCAGCAAATGACGCAAACAACTCTGGGTCTTCATTAATGTTCAGTTCAATATAATGTCGGATGGCATGTTCCACTTCGGCAGCTTTAGTCTTGTCACGCTTGCGTTCACTAACACCCTGCTCAAATTCTGGGCTGAGAATTGAAATCGGTTCGACTTTTTGCTCAATACCTTTCGAAATCAAAAACACATCAGTAATTGCTCTCAATTTAGGAGGAATACCACGCATACTGATACGGGAATCTTTCAAGTGTCGATATGCCAGTTCATTGACTTGTGTCAAATTAAGATAGTCCTGCCATATGTCCAGCGCTTCCTTGCGGGGCATGACATTGTTAAATGCTTGGGTCAGTTTTTGGAAAGCTAGGATATATTCAAAACGAATATCCTCATCATAAAATAGGTCAAAGAAGGCATCTGAATCGCTTATATCAGTAAGGCCATATTTGCTTAGGAATTCAAGAACTTCTCGGTGAGCTTGTAGAAGTTTATTGATTTCCTCATCCTTGCTGTTCATGGCATCAATAATTTCCTCTTGTTCGCGATCATCGTATGCATCCAGAGCTCGTTTCAAGTGGTGACCGACACCCACATAATCTACAACAAAGCCTTTATCCTTATTTGCGTTGCTCACGCGATTGACACGGGCAATGGCTTGAAGCAAGTTATGATCTGTAATGACACGATCAAGATATAAAACCTGTTCAATGGGTGCGTTAAAGCCTGTCAAAAGCATGTTGTTTACAACTATTATTCCCACCTTACCATTTATGGTTTGATCGCCTTCAGTTTCTTCTGCATCATAGGGAAGCTTGAAGCGACGGATACTATCTTTATGGTAGTTTTCCTGGGTATATTTCTTAACCTCGGTATCGTCGTTTCTGTCACCTGAAATTACGACAGCCGTTTCAACGGTACGAAGCAAGTCAAGATTGATATTATTGGGATTTGACCTTTCCAACTCAGCCACAATATCTAGAAGTGCGCTATCTAGGTACTTCTTGTAACGTGCTGCCGCGACCCGGGATGTGGCAACAACTTGCGCTTTAAATCCATTTGGAAATACTTCAGTAATGTAATGCCAAAGCATATCCTTTGCTTTTGCACTGATTACTTTTTCAGCTTCAAGATAGGCATCACGAGAACCAAAACCTAAAATTTGCAGGCGTTCTTGCAAGTTGTAATCACTAAAAATATCAGCAAAGCTTTTATCCATGCCCTCTTTGTCTGGCACTTCGGCATTATGCGTTCGCCCTTCGTACACAATAACTAATGTTGTTCCATCCTCAATGGATTGCTTCATTGTGTATTTATCAATATATTCACCAAATGTAGATTCGGTTTTATCGATCGGCGTACCAGTGTAAGCAATTCGAGCTGCATTGGGCAGGGATTTGTCAAGATTTGTTCCGAGTAATTTATATTGTGACCGATGTGCCTCATCAATCATTACCACAATATGTGAGCTTTTATTAAGGATTGGAAATATTTCATGCAAATCTGCTTCCTGAAATTTCTGGATCATTGCCATGATAAGGTCAGGAGTATCGGTTTTGAGCAACTCCTTGAGGCTTTTATTAGGTCTAGTGGCATCGGTATTAATCCACTCTGCCACCTTAACCGACTGACCGATGCTCTTTCCAGTGCCACTTAGCTGATCTTCAAGTTGTGTCCGGTCGGTTACAAATACAACCTTCCAATCGTTGAAGTAGCTGAGGTTGCGCATCACTCGCACCATAAACATCATTGTCAATGATTTGCCTGAACCTTGCGTATGCCAAATAATCCCGGAACGTTCACGCTTGTTGGTTCCCTCGAGCAGACGTTTGACAGTTTTTTTGACAGCTCGGACTTGCTGATATCGACCGACGATTTTTATTGTTTGGCCTTTATCGTTCTCCCCAAAGATGGTAAATGATTGGATCAAATCCAGCAGGTGACGTTTCGTCATCATACCCGCAACAAGACGCTGTTGGTCATTTGGTGATGTTCCCATGCTTGGTAAATCATCCAATGTAAGTGGATAGGGATCCGTCCACCGATACCAGAGTTTTTCAATATGAGTTGTTATAGTGCCAAATTTGGCTTCGGAGCGGCAAGTCGACACTAAAAATTGATTGTAATAAAACAACTCGGGATTACCTTCACCTGTCATCCCGCGTTGTTGGCTATAGCGCAGTAATTGGTCAATCGCCTCTGCAATTGGTTCTTTGACGCGACTGGACTTACATTCGATAACTACGATTGGTAAACCATTTAGGAATAGGGTGACATCGGGAATAATATGGTTTTCTGTCCCAACCACACGGACTTTGAATTGTGAGATAGCTATAAAGGTGTTGTTTGTTATTTCCTTGAAATCGACAAAGCGAACGGTTGGATTGATCTCCCCTGTTTTGCGATTTTCTGAGACAACAGTATTTTCTAATAACAAGCGCAAGATGAATTGATTGTTTTCTATTAGCGTGGATTGCTTGAATTCGGTTATTCTTTGTATGCAATCTGAAACCTGGTCTTCCTCCAAAAAAGGATTAATCTTTTGCAAAGCTTCTTCCAACTTTGGCTTTAAGATAACCTGTCCAAAATGTTGTCGATAGGAATCTGTGGGAATTTGGGCAAGCTTCAGACGAAGAACGGTCCAGCCTTGACTTTCTAATTGCTCAAGTAAGGGTTCCTCGACATTGGTTAGTTCGTCAAGTCTTAGTTGGTCATCTTTTTTGTCATTTGTTAGGATCATTTTTCCTCCTCGTTGGCATCGTTGTTGGCATTAGGTGAATAAAAATCAGTCACCTTATTTTTAGTAATGGCATGATGTTTATACTTCAAATAACGGCATGACCGATACCCTGCCATTTAAAAGATCCTGCATAAGTCCAGCTTTAATTCTTGTAAATTTGTCGTGCTTTTCGCGCAATGAAGATATGTATGAGTCTTTTTCCATCAGAATATCAGCAATCTGTTCTTGTTCTTTCTTTTCTGGAACTGGTAACTGTAAATTCTTTAATGGTGCAATAGATAATTCTTTCCGGGTGGTTCCAACGGATAATAAATCCAAAGCCATTTGCCCTTGAAAAGATTCTAAGTAATACCTAAAGAATCTGGCATCATTATTTTCGGACAATCTGACTTTTGCTATGTCCCTACTAATATTTCCTTTAAAACCTTCAGGGACGATGTCAATTACTCCTGTTGAACCTTTTACTGAGATAAGTAAATCGCCAGGTTCTACTCTGCTTCGGACATACATGGCATCTATTGCTGGATCGGTTAAATGAATATCTGTATGATAATCACCTTTCATGTCTTTGATTGCTAATACTGGCACTCCACCAACAAAAAAACCTCTTGGCTGAACAATGCCATAACAGATGAACGTGTCTCGTTTCGTTATCCCTGCCAATGTTGAAACACCCCATATTGAAGGGATCATTCCCAATGGCGTTGATTTAAAACTATGTGTAGATGGATCTCGTAATTGTCTATGCTCGTCAACCCCTCGTGTTAGCAAGTCTTGCATCAAACCTATCTTGATCCTCAGGTGCTTCGCGATCAATTCCTCAGTTCGAGAGATGGTGCGGTCTACTGTAGTAAGAATTTCAGCAATTTTCGATTGTTCTTTCGTGGAGACTGGTATCAGAACAGGGAAATTCTTTATGAAATCTCGCTTAAGGCCTGGTTGGGCAGAGCCAGAAATTTTTGAGTGAATTAAACCTTGCCCATTTTGTGATAAAAGCATGTAATACAAATACAGTTGCTCAAGTTTTCCGAAAGCA
>JAMCRR010000076.1 GCA_023381565.1 Chloroflexota bacterium | reverse complement strand
ACTGCGCCGAGCAGTGGGTGGGATTTTGAATTTCGTGTTGCGTGTATTGCAAATCTAAAATGGCAGTGCGGCTTATGAGCTTCCTGATAATGAGGATGAGTGATTTTATTGTGAACAAACAGCGGATGGACATTCGAAGGTCTTCGGGAAAAACTGCCTTACCGGCATCCGCGGGAATCCGCGCTTGTCCGCCTCCTAAGAGGATATTCAATGGTTCATTGTGACTTTTGTGGCTATGATTTCGATCCGGGGTGCGCCGAACAGAGCTGCCAGGGGTGCCCCCTGGTGAAGACCTGCGGCAAGGTGATCTGCCCCAGGTGCGGGTATGAAATGCTGCCCGAGGCGAAGCTGGTAGTTTGGGTGCGCGAGCTGCTCAACCGGAAGCGTGTAAAGCAAGATGTGGGGGTGGAAGGAAATTCAAAATGAGGATCAGCGAGAACGCCCAGGAACGCCTGGAACAATTTTGGATCGACACCCACGAAAACAATCACGAAACTCAACCTGCCGGTGAACCAGGGCAGCCGGAGGAAATCGGCGAGCTGCTCAGATTGGGACTGGTCATTCAGAGCCAGGGAAAATTGGAGCTCACCCAAGCCGGGGAGGCCGAAGCCGCATTGGCCATACGCAGGCACCGCCTCGCCGAGCGGCTGCTGGCAGACGTGCTGGCCACCGAGGAAGCCCTGATCGACGAGCGCGCCTGCGGGCTGGAGCATGCCCTGTTTGATGGGATTGACGAGAGTATCTGCACCCTGCTCGGTCATCCCCGCTTTTGCCCGCACGGTAAGCCGATCCCCCCGGGAAAGTGCTGCCTGCAGATGCGTGAGACGGTTAACCGCTTGGTGGCGCCGCTGTGCGAATTGAAGCCGGGGCAGAGCGGCAAGATTGCTTATCTCCAGATGACTGACCCGCACCGCCTGCAGAAGCTGATGGCTATGGGCGTTTTGCCGGGAGTGCCGCTGAATGTGCTGCGCACCGCGCCCAGCTATGTATTCGAAGCCGGATACAGCCAGTTTGCCGTCGACGAAGAAATTGCCGCAGACATCTTTGTGCGGGTTTTTTCAGGCGGAAAGGAATTAGAGCCGGACAAGCGTGGAAAAACGCGGAAATAGATGAGTGACTCTGAGCAATTCAGCATAATCCCGCGTATTGCTGGCTACGCTTCCCCATGCAGCTATTCTTCTCCAAAGCCCGATTCGGCCAGCTGCTTCAACGCTTCTAGTGCTTGGGCAGCCTCGGCACCGCTCGCCTGCACGGCAATCAAGTCACCCACCGAGGCGCCGATCCGCAGCAGGTCGATGACGCTGCGTGGATTGACCCACGGGCTGTTACGGGTGAGGTTGCGCGCCTCAATCGAAGCCTGATAACGGGCGGCGGTCTGGGCGAACAGGACCGCCGGGCGGGCGTGCAGTCCCAGGCGGTTGCGTAAGACGAAACGAGTTTCGACGGCTACCATCTGGAGGGCGGAGGGCGCCTCTTCTTCTATCTCAATCTGCTCTTCGCCCAGCTTGGCGAGATATTTTGCCTCGCGCACAGCGGCATCCACTTGCTCCAGGGTGCTGCCCTGCGCTGCTTCGACCACAGCCGCGAGAGCGCCTTCTACCAGGGGGGCAGGGCTCAGCCGCACTGCGTCGATCCCCTCGGCAGCGAGCATCTCCTGCGCCAGGCGTGCGGAGAGCACCGCGCTGCCCAGGTCCGCCAGCACGAGCACGCCCTCGGGGCGGTAGATCGAGCGAATGGCTTCTACCACCTGATATGCGTCTGTGCCCGGCGAGCCGTCTTCCATCCCGCCGGCTGCGGCAATCGGAACCTGCCCGTTGCTCATTCCTTCCGCCAGCTCTTTCACCCCCTCGGCGAGCTTGCGGCTGTGAGAAACGACGACAATGCCGACCATATCTGGGTCAGGATTGGGATTCGACAGCGTCCAGCAGGCACTGGATCAACAGGTAAGTGGAGGTCGCTCCTGGATCCTGGTGCCCGGCAGAGCGTTCGCCCAGGTAGCTGGCGCGACCTTTTTTGGCTACCATCGGGATAGTACTTTCCATTCCTTCTTTGGCTGCCTGGACCATCCAGCGCAGGGCTTCGATCAGATCGGTGCCGTAGGCGAACGCAGAGCGCAGCGCTTCAAGGGCAGGCTGGAGGGTATCGATCATGGTTTTATCGCCAGGTTTCGCCTTACCAACCCGCTGGATGCCTTTCAGGCCAGATTCGAACAGCAACACCAGATCTGTATTCGATAGTTCGTTGAGATGTGAGAGAGCTTTGGCGGCATCGAGAAAGAAGGTTCCATAGAGCGGCCCGGCCGCGCCGCCTACGCTGCCGATGAGCGCCATGCCGGTCGTCTTGAGGATCGCGTCGATATCCCGGTCTTCCACCGGCGAGATCAGGGTGAGCGCTTTCTTGAAGCCGCGCTCCATGTTGATGCCATGATCGGCATCTCCGATAGCCGCATCCAGATCGGTGAGGTAGCCTTTATTTTCCTCCATCGATCTGGCGGCAAGTTTCAGCCAGGCAACGATTGTGCGATTATTGATCATCAGGATGCATCTCGAAGCATGGTCATTTGAATCAGATCCCCCAGCGCAGGCCGGGGGTTTTCACCGGGTCATCCCATAGGGAAGCCAGCTCCTCATCCAATTTCAGCAGGGTAATCGAGCAGCCCGCCATCTCGAGCGAGGTGATGTAAGGGCCCATGAGAGTGCGAGCGATGCGAAGACCTTTCTTCTCGCATACCTGGGCGAGCTTGCGGTAGAGGATAGGGAGCTCGATCGCCGGGGTGCCTCCCATGCTGTTGACGAAGGCCAGCACGGAATCGCCATATTTTAAAGGCGGGCTTTCGAGGGCGAGGTCCTGCCACTCCTCTTTCTCTTCGTTCCACTCGCTTACCGTGCGTTGGTAAGGGCCGTCTTCAATGATCGAGAGCGTCAGGAATTCCGCGATCTCATCGGCGGGTTTGAGCTGAGCACGCCTCTGGCCCGGTTCCCCATGGATGCCGATGCCCAACTCAATCTGGTCTTCAGCCAGGTCGAAAGTGGGATGCCCGACGGCGGGGACGGTGCAGGAGGTCAGCGCCACGCCCATGCTGCGGGCGTTGAGGTTCACCCGGCGGCAAAGATCGGCCAGTCGGGGCAGGTCGTAGCCTCTCTCTGCTGCCGCACCGCAAATCTTCTCAGCCAGGACGGTGGCGCCCACCCCGCGCCGGCCCTGGGTGTAAAGGCTGTTTTTAACGGCGACATCGTCGTCGATCAGGATGTTGAGGGCGCGCAGGCCTTCGCTGCGGGCCAGATCGGCGGCCATGCTGAAGTTCATTACGTCGCCGCTGTAATTCTTGACGATAAAGAGCACGCCCTGGCCGCCATCGACCGTGCGGGCAGCCTCGAGCATCTGGTCGGGAGTGGGTGAGGTGAAAATGGCGCCCGGGCAGGCTGCCGAAAGCATCCCCCGGCCTACGTAGCCCGTGTGCATCGGCTCGTGCCCGCTGCCGCCGCCGGAGATCAGAGCTACCTTGCCGCTTACCGGGGCGTCTGCCCGGTAGACAAAGGTTGGGTCAAAATGCACTTTGACCAGGTCGGCGTACGCCAGGGAAAAGCCTTCCAGGCTTTCTCGAACCACATCTTCAGGGTGGTTGATTAATTTTTTCATCCCATTCTCCGGGAAATATGTCCGTCTGGTACCGCCCAATCCATTTTAGCACGGGTTCTCATTACTGCATCCAAAACAAAGGATGCAAGAGTTGGTCCTGGGGGGTGAGGCGATTTCAGTAGTAGGGAGTGGGGTATAATCGCTATCGCCCGAATACCCTTTACTTGAAAGATGACCGCATCGAAGCCAGATGAATGACCTGCTGAATGCTTTTCTCAACAACTTGCTGCCCATTTTCCTGGCTACCGGGATAGGATTCTTGCTGGGCAAGAAGACCTCGATTAACCCTGGTTCGCTTTCCAAAATTGTTCTTTACATCTTCAGCCCCTGCCTGATTTTTGCTATGCTAACCGGCAACTCGTTAAGCAGCGGCGATGTCCTTACCATGATGGGATACACCATCGTTCTGATGGTCATCGTCGCTGCTATCACCGGAGGGATCGGCTTTTTTCTCAAATGGGAGCGCAGTATCGTGGCAGCCACCATCCTGGCCAGCATTGCCACCAACGCAGGGAATTACGGACTATCGCTGACCAGGTTCGCTTTCGGGGATAAAGCCCTCCCCTATGCCACACTGTTCATGGTGGCAAATAGCTTGATGACCTATACCCTGGGGATTAGTATAGCTTCCTGGGGGTCAGCACGTAAAGAGAATCCGCTGAAGGCGCCCTTTCAATACCCGTTCCTATACGCCTTCATCCTGGCGATGATCTTCAACTACTTCCACCTGAGGCTCCCGCTGCCTGTTGACCGGGTAGTGACGATGTTCTCCGATGCTTCCATTCCCAGCATGCTGGTCTTGTTGGGGGTGCAAATGAGCGCCGTCGATTGGGCAAAGCCGAGCCAGGTGCTGGTGACGACCAACCTGATGCGCCTGGTGGCCAGCCCCACGGTGGCCATTGCCCTTAGCGCGATTTTTGCTCTGCAAGGCCCGGCCCGCCAGGCGGGGATCATTCAGGCGGCCATGCCCACAGCGGTAACTGCCATGCTGCTGGCCACAGAATTTGACCTGCAGCCGGGTTTTGTGACCATCTCGGTGGCTTTCTCGACCTTACTCAGCTTTGTGACCCTGACACCATTGATTACTTATTTATCTTAAAGAATTGATCCATGGGGAATGGCTGGCCGTGCCCAGGATAAACCTTCCTGATATCCAGGTTTTCCAGGCGTTTCAGGCTCTCGGTAAAATCGCCAGGATCTCCGTAGCCAAGATGTGGGCCAGATTTATCGTTCATCAGCAGGTCGCCGCAAAACAGGTCGCCATCACCCGTTAGAAAGCCGATCGAACCCGACGAGTGCCCGGGGAGATACATCACTTTGGCGGCCAACCCGTATGTGGAAAGATCATCTCCGTCTTCGAGGAGCAGATCCGGGGTGAAGTGATCGGATTTTCGAAAGCCAGAGAAGATCGGAGCTAACGTCTTAATTAGGGCGTTCTTCTTTTTCCGGTTCCAGAACATGTCGGCTCGCTCTGCCATGCCGGTGTCGTTGGCGTGCATGGCGATTTTGGAGCCGAATTCTCGACGGATGTAAGCCGCGTTCCCGATGTGATCGAAGTCTCCATGGGTGATGAAAATCAAGGCGAGTCTGCCGGGTGTGCAACCGGCAGACAGTAGAGATAGGCTGAGTCGTTTGCGTCTCATCGCAAATCCGGTATCGACCAGGATATATCTCCTGGTGGATAGTCCGATCAGGTAGCAGTTGACGCCGCCTGCCGGGATCATCTTGATGTCATAGGGATGATTTTCCAATACTCACATTATAAACCACGGGAACCGCATTGCCCCTGTTGACAGATACCGATTATATGGGATATATTAGATAAAGATAATACAAGAGTAAAAACCGGTGATATTGATCACCCGGTTTTTACTCTGGGGGAGAATTGAAAACAAGGAGACCCGAATGAAAATTGGTATCGCACTCCCGGCGATGCTGCCCGGCGTCAAAGGGGCTGACCTGTTGGATTGGGCAAGGCGGGCTGACGCAGGCCCTTTCTCAAGCCTGGCTGTGTTGGATCGCCTGGTCTACCCGAACTACGAGTCTTTGATCACGCTGGCGGCTGCGGCTGCCGTCACCCGGCGCATTCGCCTGATCACGACCATCCTGATTGGCCCTCTGCGTGGTGCGGCCATTTTGGCCAAACAAGCCGCCAGCATCGATGCGATCTCCGCGGGCAGGCTGACGCTTGGACTGGGTATTGGCGGGAGGCAGGACGATTTCCACGCCGCCGGGGTGGATTTCCACCATCGCGGGAAGCAGTTTGAAAATCAATTGGAGACGATGAAGCGCATCTGGTCTGGAGAGCCGCTGACCGCGACCGGGGTAGGCGCTATCGGCCCTCGGCCGTCCAGGGAAGGCGGGCCGGAGCTGCTCATCGGAGGGTATACGCCTGCTGCTCAAGCCAGGGTGGCGCGCTGGGGGGATGGATTTATCTCCGGGGGTGGCAGCGACCCGGCAGCCTTGAAACAGGTCTATGCCCAAATCGAAAAGGATTGGAGGGATGCGGGCCGGTCCGGCAAGCCGCGTTTCGTCGGGGCAGTCTACTGCGTTGCCGGAGAAGAAGCCACCGCAGAAGGTCAGGCCTTTCTGCGCAACTACTACAGTTTTATGGGCACCAGGGCCGACGCGATGGCGAAGGCGATGCTGGTTTCGCCCGATGCCATCCGCGAGGCCGCCCAGGCTTATGCGGAGATCGGGATGGACGAACTGATCCTGTGGCCGTGCTCCTCCCGCCCAGATCAAATAGATCGTTTGGCCGATCTCGTTCAATAACGTTAGAACCATCCTCGATCTTTATGGATGGTAGGCCATCCCCGGCGCCGCCTGCCGGGCTGGTTCCTGCAAAAAAATTGGCTGAAAAGGAGTAAATATAAACATGGATTTTGGCATTCATAATCCGTCCTGGTTATACGGACGAGAACCGGATGAGATTTTCGACGCTTTCCAGAAAAAGGCGCAGTGGGCTGAGGCCGCGGGCTTTACCTGGTTTTCAGTCATGGACCACCTGATCCAGATCCCTGGCGTCGGAGCGCCCACCGAGCCATTCCTGGAGGGGTGGACTACCCTGGCGGCGCTGGCGGCAGTTACCCAAAAGATCCGGCTGGCTACGTTAGTCAGCTCAGCCAGCTACCGCAACCCGGCGTTATTGGCCAAGATAGCGACCACCATCGACCTGATCAGCAAGGGCCGGTTGATCTTCGGGGTTGGGGCAGGTTGGTTTACCGATGAGCATAACCAGTACGGTTATGACTTCCTGGAGAGACCCGCACAGCGCATTGCCCGCCTGGAAGAAACCCTGCGCATCGTCCTGGCGATGTGGACCCAGGAGAGAGCGACCTTCACCGGGAAGTATTATCACATCCAGGATGCCATCCTGGAGCCGAAGCCGGTGCAGAAGCCCCATCCGCCGGTGATGATTGGCGGCAGCGGCGAGCAGCTCACCCTGCGCCTGGTGGCGCGCCTGGGCAATATGTGCAATCTCTTTGGGAACCCCGATGAGGTGCGGCACAAGCTGGAGGTTTTGCAGAAGCACTGCGAAACCGAGGGTCGCGACTTCAACGAAATCGTGCGCTCGAGCCTGACCGCCCTGGTCTTGGCGAAAAGCGAGGCGGAATTGAAGGCTAAGAAAGAGCGCCTGGCTGTACCCGACCCATTTCGGGGATATGCGCTGACTGCGTCACAAGCCGTTGATCTGGTGGGCGCCTATCAAAAGGTAGGCGTGCAGCTTTTCATCACCAGCATCTGGAAGAATGACCCCGAAAGCCTGGAGCTGCTGGCGAGTGAGGTCATGCCAAAATTCTCATAATTCGCCTTTGGCTGGTTCATTCCCTGGCCCTGCGTCTCGCCCCTTATTTTCCCACTGCCGGAAGATAATCGAAATGAGAGAAGGGGATTGGGATAATTCCGCCGGTGGAATAAGCGGTCATCCGGCCGGTTTGATCCGCGATATACAGGATGCCATTAGCCACCACCGGGCTTTGCCAGTGAAAACTGCTGACACTCGGGTCGCTCCAGAGCAAGCTGCCGGTCAGGGGATCTAGAGCACGGATGCCGCTGTAGCTGGCATAGTAGAGCACCCCATTGGCGACCAGCGGTGAGGTTCCGCCGGGGGCTGCCGTCCACTGCAGTGCCAGGGATGGGTTGCCGTTGGCGTCTACCGCCAGCCTGTAAGCTGAAATTCCCGTCGAGCAGGATACGAACACCCAAACACGGCCGTCAAAAGGGTTGGTCCAGACCGCGGGTTGCGACAGCACGGCATCGCCGTGGGGTAGGCTGATCACCGGCCCGACTTCGCCGCCGGTGTGACCCGGACCGCCCTGACCACTGAGGTTATCCAGGTTTAACAAACGCAGGCGGTAATCCTTGCCGCTTTGTACGGCGAGGTGCGGGAATTTGCTGCCGGGCAGGGTGGGAAGGATCGCCGGTGCGGTGCTACCCAGGTCGGCATCGGCATTCTGCAGGGATTGATAATCCGTTGGTGTGTAGCTGTCCAGGGGGCCGCCGTTGGCTCCGCTGCCGTTCGGTTGCAAGGCCAGGATCGAATCCCCCCAGGCGTGCCCGGCCGGGTCAAAGGAGCCGTTGCCGGTTCCGATGAAGATCTTATCCAAAGCCGGGTCGTAGATTACTCCTGCGCGCGCCCACACGGCAGATTGCACATCCGGACAATCGGGAGTCCCCGGTGTTTCGACAAAATGAACCGTCTGGTTGCTGCACAGGGTGTTGAACACCTGCTGAGACCCATCGGCAAGGTTGATGGCGGTGACGTGCCCCTGGTAATCTCCCCGGTCTCCAGGGTACCCGCCGTTTGTGACGTACAGGTAGCTGGTCCCATTTTGGGCCGTGGCTAGGCTCAAGGCCGAGGACCCCTTTTCGTTAAAGCCCTTCAAAGTAGCCAGCTCGGGCCAGCCCCCAGTTTTGATCTCGGCGCCATCGCCCACCTGGTATTTGTGCACGTAGCCGTCCAGGCCGTAGGAGTAAACGTAAGTCTTTGCAGGATCGATCACCGGTGAGGAGGTGGTATAGCACGGTGAGGCGCCGTTGTTGATCTTGCATGTGCCCGGGCCGTACTGGTGCGCCCAGACCAGCGCGCCGGTCTGCGCATCTAAAGCGAGGATGCGGCCATCTTTTGTGGTGGCGAACAGGAGATCTTTGACGCCAGTCGGGGTAGATACCCCGTGCAGCAGTACAGGCGCTCCGTCCACCACCCCCGGAAGGCTCACCTGGAATAGCCGGCTCAAGCGGCTGGCGTTGCTTATGCCAATCCAACCTTCTGCGGTATTGTTGCCGCTGTGCTGGGGGTCGCCATTGAACTGGAGCCAGTCGTAGAAGGCGCCAGGTGCGGCCTGTGAGGCTGTCGTTGAATTTGATTGAGCGGCAGTTGCTGATGAAGGCTGTGAAGCCGCCATTCTCTGAAACGGCCGCCCGAAAGCGATGGTGGCGGGTTCTTGTATCACAAGAATGGGGAGAAGAAGGAAAACCGCAATCAGGTTGGAGATGAGCGGCAGGTTCGTCCCTGCTGGTATGCTGCGAATTTGCTTGCCCCGAAAGAATATCATTAGAGCTCCTAAATAGGATATTGGCGATGAATTAGCTCAGATTATAGTAAATTTGGGGAATTAATACAAATTTAAGTGCCATCTTGGGAACTCTTGCAGGGGGATCACCGTCCACTAATAAGGACAAGAGCCCTGAGCACTGTCTCCGGGGAATTATGTTATATTCGTGGACAGTACTGCCAGGTTAAGCAATTCTGCGTGTTCCGATTTATGCTAAATAGTTGGACTGGATCCTGCATCCGACAAAGACAGGATTTGTATGGAAGCGAAAACATCCCACCCTGCAACGATCTTCCGCCTGCTTGCCACCGTTCTGGTTGCAGCGTTCCTGTTCGGCAGCCTGCCTGCCGGGCGCAGCGCGGCAGAGCCAGCCATTGAGCCTACCCTTTCACCAACCGGGACGGTCGCCCCGGCGGTTACGCCGCCGGACAAACTTTACTTCCCGCTGGTCTTCAATAAGTACGACCCTAAATCGAGTCTCGTGATCCGGAAATATCCGGCATTCGACACCTGCCACCTGCCCAGCCTCGCCACCATGCTCACCTGGTGGAACAAAAGCCCTTACTGGACTTTCAACCTGTATCTGGGCGGGGTGGCATTTTCCTCCGGCTGTAATTTCAGCGGGTTGAGCGAAGAATGGCTGGATGCCGTCGACGGGCAGGGTTGGACCTTCATCCTCACCTGGGTGGGGCTGCAGGCGCCCTGCATGCCTGGGGACCATAAAATGAGCGCCGACACGGGAACGGCTTACCAGCAGGGCAGAGAAGAGGCCGGAGCAGCCTATGCCAGGGCGCAAAGCCTGGGTTTTTACGGCGACCTGATGCTCACCGCCGATATCGAGAGCTATGCCAGATATCAAACCACTGCCTGCCGGGAGGCAGTCAAATCGTACGTCTCGGGTTGGGTTAGCCAGCTGCACGAGCTGGGCGCGAAGGCTGCGGCATACGGCTCGCCTTGCAGCTCTTACGTGCGCGATTGGGCCACTATCCCCAACGTTCCAGATCAGGTTTGGATTGCGGAATGGATAAAGAATCCTTATTACAATCCCTCGGTTTCCGTATACGGCAGTCTGTGCCTGGCAGACAATTTATGGGATAACCACCAGCGACTGCGCCAATACGCCGGCGACCATAATGAAACCTGGGGGAATGCCACCTTGAATATCGATAGCGACGCGGTCGACGGCACTGTCCAGACTTTCCGCGACGGCGGCCTGAGGGAATATCCCACCGCGAGCGCCATGATGGTGAAAACCCTTGGGGTGGAGATGCAAGATGTCCAGCTCGTGGCGCCCAGAATAGGATGGGCGCTGGCCGGTGGTCGCTTGCAGTGGACGGATGATGACGGAGCAGCCTGGAAGGACATCACTCCCGTAGATGCGCCAGGCGCCTTGATGGGCGCTTTCTTCGCCAACGCGCAACACGGCTGGCTGGCAGCGCAATCCTCTTCGGGCGACGCGCT
>JAMCRR010000127.1:9677-11197 GCA_023381565.1 Chloroflexota bacterium | reverse complement strand
AATGGTCGTCAGGCGCTCCGGCCTGGCGGCGCCAGAGGGCGCCGGCTGGGAAATGCCGTCGCTTTTGCGAATCTTCCAGAAATGGTAAGACAGGAGCACTGCCAGGGTCAGCGGAAATACAGCCACGTGAAACGAATAGAAGTTGCGCAAGGCAGCCTGCCCGACCTCAGGGCCAGCCAGGATGAAATTGCCAATCGCTTCGCCGATAAGCGGAATATAGGCAAACAAAGAGGTGCTTACCGTGATTGCCCAATAGGCCAGTTGGTCCCACGGAAGTAAATATCCGGAGAAATTGGCAGACAGGACGATCAGGAGCAAGGCCAGGCCAACGATCCAGTTTACCCCACGGCGCTGCTTGAAGGATCCCGTCAAGAACACGCGCACCAGGTGCAGGCCTAAAGTGACCACCAGCAGGTTTGCACTCCAATGATGCACAGCGCGGATCAAAGACCCAAAGGCCACTTCTGTTTCCAGGGCCAGAATGCTTGGATAAGCCCGTTCGACATCGGCATCATAGCGGAACATCAGCAGGATGCCGGTGAGGATCAGCATACAGACCAGGGTGAAAGAAATCCCACCCAGCCCCCAGGTATAGGTGAAGCGCAAGGCCGGTGCAGGAACGGTCGCCGGATGAAGATGCAGGATAACATTGTTTAACACCATCTGGATATGCCGCCGGTTGTCCGATCCGGATGTTGGCGCGGTGGGGCCATATTCCCGGCTAGGTTCCTGGTTTTCGGCCGGGAGCCAATCTCTTTTTGCATCCTCACTTGCCTCGTGAATAGCCATGCGCTGTACGCCTTCCTATCCCTGTAAGCCAAGGAAAACTGTGGTTTCAACGCCTCAAGGCCCAGACCTCAGCATCACGGGGATACGCACGAAGAACTCCGTTGGAAAACTGATCTCCCGTCCATGGTAGGCAAAAACGCGGCCAACAATAATATCGCCAGAGCGGTAATCCGGGGAGCCGACGATGAGATCCGAGTAACGGTCGCCGTTCACATCGCCAGCGCCGGCAACCGAATAAGCGAAACTGGCATCCGCCTTTTCGCCGAAAGCCTGCTTTGCCGGCCTGGTACTCAATCCAGAAGGGCCGCCCAGGAAGACAAAAGCCCCACCTTCGAACTGGTGATCGTTGGTAAAATGGGAGGCGCCTATGACAATATCAGCATAACCATCGTGATTAAAATCGCCAGCTCCGTTCACAGAGAAGCCAAAGCGAGAGCCCATTTGATAGCTCTCAGCCTGCCAACCAGGCGAGCGGGCCGGTCCGCTGGCGGAGCCATAGAAAGCAAACACCATGCCGACATCGGGCTGCGTCGTGTCATAGGCTGGCGCGCCGACCAACATATCGTCAAAACCATCGGCGTTCAAATCACCGGCACCACTGACCGCAGCCCCCCATTCTGCTCCTAACTGATTGGATTCGACCACCCAGGCTGGAGTGGGGCTTAAACCGGTCCTGGACCCCAAAAACAGGAAGACACGCCCACCTTCTCCAGGCTGTTATCGTAGCTCGG
>JAMCRR010000127.1:619-9667 GCA_023381565.1 Chloroflexota bacterium | reverse complement strand
ATTCCGATGTCGAACGGGCTTATCCAAAAACAGGAAGACACGCCCACCTTCTCCCAGGCTGTTATCGTAGCTCGGCGCGCCTACAATGACATCGGAAAAGCCATCGCCGTTCACGTCTCCGGCCCCACTGACAGCGGCGCCGAACCCCGACCCGATCTGATCCCCTTCGGTGATCCAGTCTGGTACCCGGCTCAGCCCTGTAGATGAGCCCAAGAAAAGAAAAGCCGCGCCCTCTTCCTTAAGATCTTGAGTGAACCAAGGGGCGCCAATGAGGACATCTGCAAATCCATCCTGGTTGACATCCCCCGCTGAAGCCACCGCATAACCGAAATCAGCGTTTGGACTGCCGCCGATCCAGGACCAACCGGGAGCATCACTCAGGCCGAAAGGCGAGCCGTAATAGGCAAACGCGGCTCCAGTTTTGGTAGTGCCATCGTTGTAGCTCGGGGCGCCTATCAGGATATCCGCGTAGCCATCGCCATTCACGTCGCCGGCTGCGGCGACCGCGCTGCCAAATAGGGAACCCTTCTGCCCGCTGCATGCCTGCCAGTCCGCGGCAGGACTGAGGGCGGCTATCGAGCCGTGGAAGACAAATACCACCCCCTCTCGATAGATATTATCGGCATACTTGGAAGAACCGACCAGCACATCCCCATAGCCATCGCCATTGACGTCGCCAGCCGAGCTGACAGCAAAGCCATATTCCGATCCCTGCTGGGTGCTCTCGACGAACCAACTGGGGGTCATGGAAGAAAATCCGGCGAGTGTCCGGCTGTCCTCCCCGCCCCGCGACGTCCGAGAGAGGTTCTCTCGTCCGGCAGCGCGCCCCCCAGCGGGTATTAAAACGGCAAACAGACACAGGACCGGTAACAGAGCCTGACGGCGTGACATGGGGATGCCCTCCCTTCGGTTGTAATCTCCCCTGATCTGGCAGGTCCCAGGGGAAAAGGAGACCTGCCAGACCGATGTAGGGGAGGCTGTTGATCAGCGCAGAACAGGTAGCTGGATCGTGTAGATCTTGGCGTACACCATCAGCGAGAATGAGGTGCTCACTTCATTGCCCTCATCGTCCACAACCGATAAGGTGATCGTATGTGTACCTATCGACAGAGAAGTGACCGGTACATCGAGGATCTGTGTTGTGCCGAGCGTTCCGTCCAGGTTGGAGGTCCACTCGTACCCGACAATCCCACCCCCAAGGTGATCGCGATCGCTGGCGGTGCCAACGAACTGGACTCTTTCGCTGGTGTAATCAACGCCCTTGTTGTGGCTCTTATACAGGATGGTAACCGTCGGTAGGCTGTCGGCGTCATCCACATACAACACCCGCCGGAAGATGGGGTCGGAGTTCGTGATGACATCTTCCTCAAGCTCGTTCCACTGATTCCAAATGGCATAGAAGAATGTGGCGCCAGGGTTGGCAGTCACACTGGCTTCGCCGGAGAGATCTTCTTGCTTATTCTCCAACCAGTCCCATTCTTGATACAGCTCTGCCGAGCCATCGCCATCTTTATCCTTGTAGTATTCAACGTAGTCATAGTCGTCGCCATAGTCATACGCCCGGCTATAGTACAGATCGAGCGGCACGGCCTCCCCCTCGGCAACGGTGGTATTGTCTCCGGTCTCGTAGACGATGAAGAAGCGCGATCTATCGCGCGCCAGATCATCGGTGTACGGCAAACCTGTGGTGGGCAGGCCGTTGGCTGTCAACCAATCGGTGAGGATGGTGGGGGTCAGCTTTACGGAGCCTGAGGGCGTGTAGCGTGGATCGAGGACGGTAATCTTGTTGCCTACCAACTGCGACACGTTACGAGCCTGCTCGAACTCTCCTGGACCATAATCGGTGCAAGTCTCCACGGCGTCTCCGCCCAGGCCGTACCACTCGCAGGTGGTGGTCCCATCTCCGCCCAAGCTGGCCGGGGTGGTCGTCCAGGTGACGCCGCCGTCAAAGGAGCGGCGCACGTACAGGTTGTAATGGTCGTTACCCACCGTATTGGCCTTCCAGTTGGGAGCCCAGGCGTACATCAACATGACGAAATCACCGTCGAGGATGCCGCGGTGGCCTTTTGAGACGTCGAAGGGGTTATCCCAGGACTGGTCGTCCAGGTTATCAACCGTCTGCACCCATTCATAGACCTTGGGGAAATCGTTGGTGCCGCCCTCCCAGGGGAAGGTGTCGGCGCAAGCCGTCCCGCTGGTGCCGTTGTCGCAACTGACAATGGTCGTGCCGGAAGCATTGATCGCTGGCGACAGGCACACGCCCTGCAGGTAGTTCGGGTTGCTGCCGTCGGTGAGCGTCCATTCGCCGCAATCCATGTTAGCGAAAGCATAAGGGTTGTCAACTGTTGGGTCGAAGCCATCCGGCACAACCAGCCGGCGCAGGAAGATGTCAGCCGGGCCGCCCTGGTTGATGATGCCCTGTTTATAGATCAGGATACCGCTGGTGTGGCTCGCCGAGTTCGCTGCGGCGGTCGGCGATTCGGTCATCAGGGCAAAACGGCGGGCGATCTCGGTGCGGTAATACAGGTTGCCGAACGTGTCGGTCTCCATCGGGTAGAAGGTGCCCGTAGCGCGGTCGATCTCCGGCTGGTTGAGCATGCCGCCCTGGGCGACGATATCGGGGGTGAACATATCGAAGCTGTGGTACCAGACGTTCTTGCCGATGTCGATCGGGTCGATCCCAAGCTCTTCGTCTTCTGTGTAGCCAAGGGCTTTGGTTTCCTCATAGGCCATCACGACCCAGGCGCTCTTCGTGCCATCAGGTTTGGTGTAGGGCTTCAAATTGAGGCGGGTGCGAGAAGCGCCGGTACGACCAGTGAGCACACGACCGTCCTGGGCCTTGCAGATGTTCAAAGTCGTTCCACCTGGATTGGTCCAGGACACGCTCTCGGCGCAGAAGGTTGCCGACGGGTTCGCGCCTTCGTACTGGACTCCATTTGCGAAATCGTAATAGCAGTACGGGTTGAGCAAATCGCCGTTGGAATCGTACTTCGGATCGGCCTTGCACATATTGTTGTCCGTCAGGCGGGAAGGCATCGTGGTGGGCACGCCGACTTTGGGCAGGGTTGAATCAACGGTCACAGTCGCCAGGTAATCCTGCAGCAAAATGGGATTGCCATCGTCATCCTGAACCATGTCAAAGTCATCCCAGCCGATGTAGGAATACCACATGTCGGTCTTCTGGTTAACGATTGCTCCGGACCAGCCTTCTCCGGGGCCGAGTCCCTGTCCGGGGCGCAAGCCATCTGGATCTTCCTGCCAGACCAGGACGAAGCCAGCGCCCTTAGCCCCATCGACTGCCAGCACGTTGGCATCGCGGGCGCCGGAGGTCAGGCGCTCGGCCTTGCGCCAGATGACCTCCGCGATCCCGCTCGTCGCGTTATAGACGAGGGTGCCGCGGGCGGTCCAAACGCAGCTATAGGGGATTTCGCCAATCTCAGGATAGCCTTGCAGGGTGTAATCGACTGAGCCCTGCTTGCCGGACACGCCAAACAAATCGGGATAGATTGGCTCGCCAGTTACATCGTCCACCAGCGTATATGCCGGTGTGCCGCCATCACAGTACTTGCTCAGCCAGGCAGCCAGGATCTTATCACCCGCCACAGCATGCACCATATTGAAAGTGTCGCCCGGGTAGTCATGGCCGTTAGCAAGGCGGAACGACGAGAGATCGGCAGCCCGGGAGACGTTGGTCGTCTTCCAGGTGCTCCCGTCATCGAGGGAAACAGCGATAAAGGCATCCCGCTCGCCAAAAGTGACACCGCCATAAACAGCGGTGGGTGATTTGATGCTCATCCCGGGAAGCAGGCTACTTCGAGTCTCTTCCTCTTCAATGGCGTCAATATACGAGGCAACCAGGGGCTTGGCATAATAACGAGTATCCAGCAGGACATCATTTGCATCGTAATACGGGATACCCTCCGTCAGCACGATCCCATCAGCGCCTTGAGCCGGGACGTAGAAATCCATCATACTGAGCTGGGCCTTGTCGGATTCCAGTTCCGGGGTCTTCGCGACGTTGCGGCGAAACATTTGCCCATCATCCGCCTGGGCCACACTGAAGATCAAGCTGGCTATAGTGATAGCGATGAACAATAACAAGATCTTTCTTCGTTTCATGGTTGTGCCTCCTAATCGGTTTGCACAGATACATCTCATGAAGCCGGCAAGCTTGAGGGGATTCTCAGTAGATAGATTTCGTGGGTTGTGGCCGTCCACTCTTGAGAACCACCATCTGGCTGTTTAAGAATTCAAAACAGGCCGCCAGGCACGAAAAGTGGTAGCACTTCGAAGTAGCAACTTCTTGCAATGAAACCCTCCATTCCTCACCCGTACTCTCCTTCCAAATACGTAAGAGATAGGATTGGTAAATCGGAGAATCTGCATTCATGGTCTATCTCTTTTCTTCTCCCTTATTTCATTTTTTGCGATTATGGAGGACCTGAGTGCGGGCGGATGAAGCATCCTCCGGGAGGCATCTATATTATGGAGGAGTGACGTGAAAGAAGCGTGACGATAGCGTGATATTAGTGTGAAATATGGTTAGAAAATGTTGCCTTTTGAGGAATATGGCCCCAAAAGGCCCGCTTCAAGCGGCTAAATACGGTTAATTTGCGCGTAATATTTGGTTAATTTGACAAAAGTGTTAATTAAATGTTATAATCTTTCATGGTATATTAACCTTACAAAAATACTTTATTCCTTGCCTCAGGAAACAGCTTTTCGAAGAGGGGGGTTCGTGCATCTTGCGGTTTATCTACTAGGCTCGTTCCAGGTGCGCCTTGATGATCACATTGTCACGGCGAAGTTTCGCACGGAGAAAGAGCGTTCCCTGTTAGCATGCCTGGCAGTTGAATCGGGCCGGACGCACACCCGCTCGACGCTGGCAGAGCTGCTTTGGCCGGGGCACTCAGAGCAGAGTGCTCGCACGAGTTTGCGCCAGGCGCTTTATGGCCTGAGACGCGTGTTGGGGGAAAAAGAGGGCGAGGCCCCCTTTCTGATCCTGGAAGGCGAGAATGTCCATTTCAACCCGAACAGTTCTTACTGGTTGGATACAACCGCTTTCTCGGCGCGCATCCAGGCTGTTTCCAACCATACACACCTTCATGCGGATACATGCCCGGATTGCATCGCAATACTTCAAGAAGCCATCGATTTATACCGGGGCGATTTCATGTTCGGTTTCTCCCTGGCGGATGTGCTGGAATTTCGGGAATGGGTCATCATCCAACGCGAACATTATTTTCGCCAGTTGCTCTCCAGCTTAAGAACCCTGACTTCAGCTTATTACCAACAAGGGGATTACCAGCGGGCAAATCAATATGCCATACGGCAGGTTCACCTGGCGCCGCTGGAGGAAAGCGCCCACCAGCAGTTAATGCAGCTATATCACCTGACCGGCAACCGCAGCGCCGCACTGGAACAATACGAATCTTGCCGGAGGTTGCTCGCCATGGAATTAGGGGTCGAACCGGCCGAGGAAACCACTGCGTTATATCAAGAGATTAAGAATGGGCAAAGCAAACGTCCCGAACGCCAGGCACCGAGAAAACCAACCAGTAACCTGCCAGTCCAGCTTACCAGCTTCATCGGGCGCCAGGCAGAATTGGAATGGTTTGCCGACCACCTGGCGAAACCGGTCTGCCGCCTGATCACTGTTATTGGACTGGGTGGGGTAGGCAAAACTCGTCTGGTTTTGCAGGCCGCCGATTTGAATTCGCACCGGTTTCGGGATGGAGTGCACTTTATCGCCTTGGAGGGTATACATTCCCGCAGTGAACTGATCGCGACCCTGGGCGAGACTATCGGTTTGGAATTCAACCCGGCGGTTGAATCCAGGCGCCAACTGCTCCAATTCCTCCAACCCTTAGAAATCTTATTGATCCTGGATTATTTCGACCACTTGATAGATGCGACCGAACTGTTAATGGAAATGCTTCGCTATGCGCCGGGTTTACGAATTATCATCACCTCACGCCAGCGGTTGAATTACCAGGCGGCCTGTTTACTAGAACTGGAAGGACTTCCGGTTCCAGAGGATACCTTTTCCAACGATGAATTGGAAAAGGTCATGGATTTCCCCAGCATCGCACTGTTCTTAAATCGCTCCCAACGCAGCCTGCTTAACTTTTCCCCTTCGAAAGAGGCTTTAGCGCATATTGCCAGGATTTGCCAATTAGTCGGCGGACTTCCCTTAGGAATCGAGCTGGCTGCGCAAAAGCTGCGGACATATTCCAGCCAACAGATTGTGCAGGAGTTGGCGGTCGATCTTCACTTCCTGTCGACCTCACTGGAGGACGTTCCCGACCGGCATCGCGATCCGTGGGCGATATTTTACGATTCTCGAAAATCCCTTACGCCGGTAGAACAGCAATTGTTTGACCGTCTCTCCGTGATTCGGGGCAGTTTTAGCCTGGAAGCCGCCCAGTACATCGCGGGAGCGACACTGCCGGCCTTATCCCAGTTGGTCGACAAATCCTTGCTGCTCAGGAAGTCGCCGAGGCAATTTGCCTGGCACCCGCTTGTCCGGCGTTACGCGAGCAGCTTTTTGGCGCAGGAACCCGAGGCAGCCCGCCAATCCGCGGAATTACACGCTCATTATTATCTTGGCGTCCTCCATAAATTGGTGGACGATCTGCAGAAAACAGGGTTGCGCTTAGATGTCATGGAGGAGATTGAGGGCGAACTGGAGAATATCCGCAAAGCCCTGGATTGGGCGATCCAAAATAAGTCGGCAGCAGTAGCCGAACGCGTTGTGGACCTGCAATTTTATTACGAGGTGCGCCAGGACTTTGACCAACCCAAACCATATTTTTCCCCGACCGCATCCAGCCCCCAGCCAAACGAAGGATTGGCCGCCGAAAACCTGATCCTGACCCCCGCTCTGGCAGGTGGGTCTTGCTGTGGGCGTGCGGCGCAATTCGCGGATGCCAACCGGGCTTCCATCCTTTCCAGCGCGGCCGGTGAGATTATCGACGTGAATTACCAGGCCTGTCAGTTAATCGGCAATACAAGGGAGGACTTATTGGGGCTGCGGATCGAGGATATCCTGCCTGCAGTAAGCGAACTCCCACCTGGGAAAGACGGGGACAGCTTCGAAAGCCAAGTCGACGGGGCTGGCAGACTGGCCATTTCCGTGAACGTGACCTACATCTCCATTTTGGAAGAAAACCAACCGCTCGGGTTGTACCTCTTACAAGAGCAGCGGGAGGCGACTGCGAGTAAAGAGGCCGGCCCGACTTTACACGATCCGCTGACCGGATTACCAAACCGGTCCCTGTTCGAGCAACACCTGCGCGATAGTCTGTCAAAAGCTGCCAGCAATGCCCACCAGATCGCGGTGGTACTGCTCGATCTGGATCATCTGAAAGCGATCAACCGGAAAAGTGGCGCCAGGAGAGGTGATATGCTGCTCAAGGCGGTGGCGGAGCGGTTGAAACGGTGCATCCGGGAGGAAGACCTCCTGGCACGAGTGGGCAGCGATGAATTCGCGTTGATAATCGAAAACAGGGCTGGCAGGATGACCGTCCAGCAAATGGCTGAACGTCTCGAGGCCGCATTGGCAAAGCCTATCCAGATCGACGATCAAGCGATCCTGATTACCGCCAGCATCGGGATCAGCTTTTACCCGGATTGTGGTGATAACATGGAGAGCCTGATGCGCCTCGCCGACCTGGCGGTTGACCAGGCTAAGGCAAAAAACCTGAAGCCCAGACGAAACTCGTGAAACCAGTTCATTTTAAAACATCAGGAGAGGCCACCAAGTTCTCCAAGGCAGCCTCTCCTGGCAGGTCGTGATTTATCTGGTCTTAATGAACGATAATGCTGCCAGAACTGATCACGGTGCCTGAGGTCAAATCGTTCACGGCGGCCCCTATCTTGTTATCATAGATCAGTTGCTCGGTGTCCGCAGCCCAGATCTGGATGCGGAACTTATCTCCAACTGAGCCTTCATCGACCGCAGTCAGTATGAAGCCACAGCGTGTGTTGAGATCATCGTTGATATAACCCCAGCCTTTGAACATGGCCTTGTCCTTTGAACATGGCCTTGTTCGAATTCACAACCAACCAATCGTACGTGCTGCTCTTGAAGCGCATTCCTGCAGTATGGAACTCGAACACCGTCGATCCGCCCAGCTCGCTGCCACTCGTTTTGGTGCGGTAGTACTTGGAGATGAAGCCAAAGGTGGCGTGACCGGTCAAGGTTGGATCGGGAACGTAAGCACCCAGTGGGGAGATGATCCATCCGC
The DNA here is from genome assembly GCA_023381565.1 of Chloroflexota bacterium. Lineage (GTDB taxonomy): Bacteria > Chloroflexota > Anaerolineae > Anaerolineales > Anaerolineaceae > JAMCRR01. Next base: position 1,418 of record JAMCRR010000127.1, on the reverse strand, counting down.
CGCCGGTGACAAAACCGGCAGTGGGATCATAGATAACAACGTATTGGAAGACCTCCTGCACCTCGGAGAGGAAGGGCCCATCCGTCATGGTCAGCCGCACCTCGAAAACACCGGTGGTGTTGTAAACGTGACTGCCAGTGACATCGCCTATCCCCCCTGCTTCGGAGACGAGCCCGGCTGACTGTGTCCCATCACCCCAATCCCAGATGGCAGTATGCGTGGTGCTGGCGTCCAGGTCGACGAAATGAGCGCTGGCCGGAACGTTGGAGCCGATCAGGAGCGGGTCGATGGGCGCAACGATGGGTTGAATATCAAACCAGCCATCCGGCCTTGTCCACGGGTAAGCATCGATGCCAGCCTGAACCCCGTTCTTATTTTTAGCCACATAAGCTGAGTCGCAAAAGCCGTTCAGGTCACAGACAGCACTTACCTCAACGTGACCCTGGAAAGCACAGAGATCATTTCCGTTACGCTTTCTTCCTTCCCCTCTGTGCTTGAGCTTCGAACGGAGGCTTCTACCGGTTCGCTCTCAACCCAGTTGACGCTGTCTGGCCTGGCTCCGGGCCTTGAGTATCATAAATACGAAGATGATTTGCAAAACCATGTCATCTTCGTAGCCGATGCAAATGGCTCCTACGTCTGGGCGCAGGACCTGACCGCCCCCCATCTGGTCTTTATCCAAACCACACCCAGTACCTATATCATCCAGGATAACCTGACTGGTGGGCAGTGTACTTTGATTGGTTCCTGGGATGCGGCGAGCAAGACCTGTACACTGGGGATGGATCTCTCTGATACG
>JAMCRR010000127.1:0-609 GCA_023381565.1 Chloroflexota bacterium | reverse complement strand
CAGAGTTTTGGTGTATATATCCCGGGCTCTGTCAGTGGGGTCACCGTTCAAAACCTGACTATTAGCGGCTTCCGCGATGGAATTTACCTGGTCAACGCCCAGGGCTGCACGATTCGCAATAACACCATTGACGGCGTAACTCGTTATGCGGTCGCCATTTGGCCGACCCCAAGGAGTTTGACTGGCAATAACCGGGTCATCCAGAACGATATACGCGGCGCAAACACTGGGATTTATCTAAAGTCTGCCAACGGCAATCAGATCCGGGGCAATTCGATCGATGGCCTTTCCAGGACTGCGTCAACCGGCATCGACATTGGTGGCAGCTCCAATGCTGTGACCGGCAACCGGATTTTGTTTACCAACCTTGGCATCCAAAGCAGCGGCTCGAACAATTACCAACGCAACACGATCCGCTCATCATTTACAGCACTCGACGGCAGCCTGGGCGCGTTTTTCAACAACAACCTGTATGCCTACAGCTTCCCGTTCGCCGCATATAAGGGGAGCCAAGCACTTTACAGCAGCCCTCCATTGGGCGGTAATTATTGGGAAGCGTATGACGCCCTTGAAGAGAACTGCCTGGACCTGGACCTGAACGGCTTTTGC
>JAMCRR010000148.1:46141-124749 GCA_023381565.1 Chloroflexota bacterium | reverse complement strand
GGCAGCCATGATTTTCCGGTCGCAAGTTCTCAAGAACAGATCTGCCAGTAGATTGAGCGGCAGGGGGTTTTTTAATAACTCCTGATTTTTAGGGGGAGGAACACTCACTACCGCAACAATGCCTCTTGACATGCATAGAAAAACGGTATAGAATACTCTATAGGATAGAGTACTCTGCAAGGAGCACATTGATGAACATCTCCCCTGATGAAGCTGAAGAAGCACTGGCCGCCATCCAAAAGGTGACGGATAAGACCCGGCGCTCAATCGCCGGCAGCGGCGCCTACATTTTTCTAATCGTCACAGGCATCGTCTGGCTGGTCGGGTTTTTATCCACCCAGTTCCTGACCGGTGAAATCGTTGCATATATCTGGATTGGGATAAGTCTCCTTGGCACCGCCCTGTCCATCCCGGTCGGCATCCGCATGGGCAAGCGCGTCCGCAGCCCATCGTTCGGCCCCACTGCAAAGCGAGCCACAATCTTCTGGTTGCTCCTTGCCTTCTACGCTGTCGCCGTCATCGCGGTCGCCCAACCGGCGGAAGGGAAACAGGTGACCATGTTCGTCATCCTGTTCATCATGCTCGGGCAGCTAGCCATGGGCTTAATCCTTTCTTTCTCCACCACCTGGTGGGCGCTGCCGATCACCGCCCTGGCGCTGACCGGTTACTTCCTGCTGCCCGATTTCTTCTACCTGTGGATGGGAGTCCTGGTAGGCGGCGGGATGATCGCCTTCGGTCTTTACATCCGTTTGAGGTGGTGAAGCTATGCCAGATCTGAATGAAACCATTCACCAGCCGGTGCGCCTGAAAATCATGGCTGCCCTGGTTGCCCTGGATTCGGGCAACGAGGTGGACTTTACCTACCTGCGCGGGCTGCTCGAGGTTACGAACGGCAACCTGGGCGCCCACTTGCGCAAACTGGAAGAGGCCGGCTACATTACAGTCAATAAGACCTTCGTCGATCGCAAGCCGCGCACCTACGTCTCCGCCACGCCCGCGGGGCGGGAGGTCTTCCGAGAGCACGTGGCAGCCCTGGAATCGATCTTGAAAAGAAAGTGAGGCATGAAATGGATCCCATCGTGCAAGTTGAGGGATTGCGCAAAGTCTACGGTTCAACCGTTGCCGTGGACGAAGTCTCGTTCGAAGTCCATGATGGCGAGATCTTCGGGATGGTCGGCCCGAACGGAGCCGGCAAGACCACCACCATCGAGTGCCTGGAGGGCCTGCGCAAACCGGACGCGGGATACGTGCGCGTCCTGGGCGTCGACCCGCAGCGTGACGGCCAAATCCTGCGCCTGCGCACCGGGATGCAGCTGCAGCAGTCTAACCTGCAGGACCGGATGCGCGTGTGGGAAGCGCTGGACCTGTACGCCTCGTTCTATCCCAAAACGGCCGATTGGAGAGAATTGATGGCGCAGCTGGGGCTGGAAGAAAAGCGCGACACGGCCTTCTCGAAACTCTCGGGCGGGCAGAAGCAGCGCCTGTTTATCGCCCTGGCGCTCCTTCCAGATCCGCAGCTGGTCTTCCTGGATGAGCTGACCACCGGCCTGGACCCGCAGGCGCGCCACGCCATCTGGGACCTGGTGCGCGACGTGAAAGCCAGGGGCAAGACGGTTCTCTTGACCACCCATTTCATGGAAGAGGCCGAGCGCCTGTGCGACCGGGTGGCCATCCTCGACCACGGCCGGATCGTAGCGCTGGATACCCCGGAGGCTCTGATCCGCAACCTGGGAGTTGAAGAACGGATCGTTTTCAACCTGAATGGCAAACTTCCGGAAGGTTTCGAAAATGCCCTTTCCGGCAAGATCCGCATCGAGACCCAGGGAGACCGGGTGATCATCCACGCGAACAATGGCCGCAAGGTACCGCTGGTCAGCGAGGTGGTCAACCTGCTCACCAGAGAGGAAATCCCGTTCCGCGACCTGCGCACCGAGCAGCCAACCCTGGAAGATGTGTTCCTGAGCCTGACCGGTCGTGAGATGAAAGAATGAGGTGCGAGATGAAAAGCCTTCTGAAAATGACCTGGATGGAAGCCAAGCTGTTCCTGCGCGAGCCGGTGAGCTCATTTTTCACCCTGGTGTTCCCTCTGATGATGCTGTTCATCTTTGGCAGCATCTACGGCAACAACCCTCCGCCAGGATCCAACAGTCAGGGAGCGATCGAGGCGTTAATTCCGGCCTTTACCGCCATGATTATCGGAATGATCGGCCTGATGCCCGTCACCATCACCCTGGCCGCCTACCGGGAGAATGGCATCCTGCGCCGCCTGCGGACCACACCGGTCAATCCCCTGGTCGTCATGGCCGCGCAGGTCATCGTGGTCTTCGCTATGACCAGCGTGGGCATGCTCTTGCTCATCACCGCCGGGAAAGTGGTCTACCACGTGCGCTTCGCAGGCAACGCCTTCAGCTTGCTGGGCGGTTTCACCCTGGCCAGTTTGAGCTTCTTCGGGATCGGATTCATCCTGGCGGGGATCATGCCCACGGCTCGCACGGCCCAGGTCGTGGCGATGGTGCTGCTGTACCCGATGTTGATCCTTTCAGGGGCTGCCTGGCCGCGCGAACTGATGCCCGCCACCGTCCAGAATATCTCGACGTTCCTGCCGCTGACCTACGTGGTCAACCTGCTGAGCGGTCTGTGGATCGGCGAAGGCTGGGGTGAACACCTGTTGGATATCGCCGTGCTGGCCGGAATGCTCTTGCTGGGGATTGTTGTCTCGGTGAAGACCTTCCGCTGGGAGTAGCTCCGTGAAAGGGTTCCATAAGGTTGGAGTTCGTTATCCAATATAATAATAGTAAAAATCGCCACGCGTGTGGCGGCAGGGCTGCAATCGAGTTCCAGCCCTTCCTCGATGATCTACAAAAATCCTGGGATGGTGCGGTTTGTGCGGGCAGCAAACGGAGAAAATTGATGAAAACCAAAAAAGAGATTCTCGATCAAATCCAATTTCTGGGCCTTCTGGCCGTGATCCGGGGACCCTCCGCCGAGCTGACGGTCAAGATGGTCGAAGCGTTGGTGGCGGGCGGGGTAACGGGGATCGAGATTACCTACTCGACGCCGAATGCTGAAGAGGTGGTCGCCCGGCTGGCGCAGCAGCACGGCAGCGAGATTTTGCTGGGCATGGGCACGCTAACAAAGCCGGAGCAGGCGCAGTCCGCCAAAGACGCCGGCGCCAATTTCCTGGTCAGCCCCATCTGCGAGCCTGAGCTGGTGCGAGCCATGGCAGCCAGCGGTCTGGTGACCATGGCCGGCGCTCTTTCCCCCACCGAAGTGTTCCAGGCCTACAGCCTGGGCTCGGACGTGGTCAAAATCTTCCCCGGCTCGCTGGCCGGGCCGGCCTATATCAAAGCCCTCAAAGGTCCCTTCCCGTACATCCCCCTGATGCCGACGGGTGGCGTGAGCGAGTCGAACCTGGGTGAATGGTTTGCGGCGGGCGTGATTGGGGTGGGCGCAGGGAGCGAGCTGTGCCCGCCGTCGCTGGCCAGGGAGGGCAAGTTCGAAGAAATCTCGATGCGGGCCAGAAATTTTGTCGAGGCCGTGCGGCGAGCCAGGGCTCCGCAGCGACGGATCGTATAATTGTTCCAGCTTGTGATGGTTTCCGACCAGACTCCGGGGGATGGCAAACATGAGCGCTGATTTTCGAGTGGCCACTAAATACCGGCCAACCTTTTATTTCATCGGCGTGACCACGGGCCAATCGGCGATTAACCGGATATTCCCCCGGTGGATGGAGGTCGTGGGGCGGCCGGAGGTGGCTCTCGAAGGGGTAGACTGCAAGATCCACGACCGCCCCGAAGTCTACCGCCAGGCAGTGGCGCAGATCAAATACGACCCGCTTTCGCTGGGCGGCCTGGTGACCACCCATAAGATCGATCTGCTGGCCGCCGCACGCGAGCTGTTCGACGACCTGGATCCTTACGCCGCTCTTTTGGGCGAGGTCTCCAGCATCTCGAAACGCGAAGGCCGCCTCGAAGGCCACGCCAAAGACCCGCTCAGCGCGGGCGCCAGCCTGGATGCGATCGTCGGGCCGGGCTATTTCGGCAGCACCGGCGGACAGGTGTTGTGCTTCGGCGCCGGGGGCTCCGCCATCGCTACCCTGCTGCATCTGATCAACCGGCCAGAGCCAGCCGACCGGCCGTGGCGCTTTGTGCTCGTCAATCGCTCTGAAGGGCGCCTGGTCCCCGCCCGCCAGATCGTCGAACGGCTCGAGAGTGACATTCAGGTTGAATACCGGCACAACAGCGACCCGGCGGTTAACGACCGCCTGCTGGCCGGCATGCCCGAGTACAGCCTGATCATCAATGCCACCGGCATGGGCAAAGACACTCCCGGCTCGCCCATCACCTGGGAAGGGGTATTTCCGCCTCGCGCCATCGCCTGGGAGTTCAATTACCGCGGCGCGCTCGATTTCCTGCGCCAGGCTAAAGCGCAGGAGCAATCCCGCCTGCTGCGGGTGGAAGACGGCTGGCAGTATTTCGTGTACGGCTGGACGCAGGTGATGGCCCAGGTGCTGCACTTCGAGCTGACGCCCGAGCTGTTTCGCCGCCTGGAGCAGTCGGCGGCTGAGGGGCGTTGAAGGAATTTACTGGTTGCCCGGTTCACCGATCACCACCCACTATCCACTGTCCACTTTCTCCAAACCGTCCTATAATAAATCCACCTTACCCGTATCTCAACTGCATACTCCTACCGTTATCTCCAGGTTGCCCTGATCAAGGGGGATTTTCTCCACATCATCGTATCTCCCCATCACCGTGTCATATCTCTGCCTGGTTTAACCTTTCCACTTACTGCCGTAGTACTGCCGTTAGGACCATTTACTGCCGAAGGACCGTTTACCGTTTACCGCCCTCAGGACCGTTCCATCCTCACCGTAAACTGTTCACTGCCCACTATCTCAAAGAGGTCACCCATGCCGCGTCTCACCGACCAGGAACAGCAAGAGATCATCCGCTATATCGAGGCCGATAAGCCCCTCCCCGATAAATACCGTTTCCTGCTCTTCCAGGATAAGCGCGAGGTCGAGCTCGTCTGGAACGGCAAGACTTAGCCGTTTACCTGGTCATTTCTTTTGTGACCGCGGGTATAGGGGCAATTTTCGTGCTTGGGCAATTGAGCTTTTAAAACCGGGCAAGCTCCTCGGGCTCCCTGCCAGACCTGGGTAGCTTCACGAAGCACCCCCGAACGGAGTGAGTGGGGTCGCGCAGCACCCCTGAACGGAGTGAGTGGGGTCGCGCAGCACCCCCGAACGGAGTGAGTGGGGTCGCGCAGCACCCCTGAATGGAGGTTGGGCAAACCGCAGCCGGGGGGAGCGCTCCATACCGATCCAATAGCCCGCCGGTCACGTCGCTTCTCCTGTTGCAAAGGTGCATGGGACGGCCTGCCCTTTTCCCTTTTGGTAAAAACAATCGATTTATGCTATTATTGATCTATAATTAGCTGATTTCTTACCGATAGATCAAGGGAGGGATTATGTCGATGGGGAAAAATGAGATAACTTGCGCAGATGCCATCCGGTCGTCGCTGAAACATGGGGAGGTGGTTTCGTTCACGACATTGCTCGATCGCGTCAGGCGCCTCGGAGATTGGCAGGACGACACCATCTTCCAACACCTGATCCACTGCATTGTTAATCTGCCGCCTGCGAGAAAATATTGGAAGAACTCGAAGCCGTTTTTATTGATCCGGCTGGATGGACAATACGAGCTGTACGATCCTTCTAAACATCCGCGTATCATCGATTAGTCAGTCTGTTGCTCTCGATCTTTGAGGGGTGTTCCTCGGGTTCGCCACCGAGCCTGGGAGGCGTGTTCAGCATCCCTTGCGAAGAGCCAGAAAAGAGGGACGGGGCAGCATAAAGTGGGGGAAGCAGGACGCAAGAAGCGCCGCCCCCCTCGCGAAGCCCTTCCAGGCGAAGCGCAGGAAGCTCCCAAACCATCCTCAGTCCAGGCATCCCATCCTAGGGAAGCGTACGTCAGTAACTAGCTTGAGTTGAGCCGTTGAGCAGCTTGCCCGGTCCATAGAAGGCTCTCTATTGCTTACCCATTTCGGTTAAAGCCACCACCCCGATGATGATCGCACCCTGGCGCCTAGATTCCTTCATGGGCGCCGTAAATTAAGCGCTCCTGCAACTCCCCCCTTCCCAACCGCCGCCAGGACCGTAGACAGCCAACTGCCCACTGTTCTTAGCGCCCCGCGCCATACAACTCCCCCACATAGATGGAGGATCATCTGGGGAAGGCCCCAAATAAGATCTGGGCAAGCATGTGACGGGCTCTTCTGAACTGAGTGAATCCGCTTCCCATTCCATCTTCGATCACTTCGGTAGGGGCGGCTCGCGAGCCGCCCCCGCAAGCGCCAATAAACGGGTCAACCATCTGGTAGAACGTACTTCAGCTTGCCCTGGATGCCCACCTCCACCGCACACATTCCCCGGATGCAAGTGTAGGGTATATGCGCCACAGGGGTAGAACAAGCTTCAGCTTGTTCTCGGCGCAAGCCGGTGCGCCAGCTAACACTGCCCCCCTGGAGCGATCAGTCCTGACACAGACCGTCAGGGCTGGTGTCAGGAGCGGACAGCGTCAGAGTGTGCCAGGCTTCGTGATCCATATTCGTGGATGGCCCTCTTTTCGAAGATGTATCCAAACCACTTCCTAATCTTAAATTAACTTGCATTGATAGAACATTTGTGCTAAAATATAAGCAAATATCCCTGCACCAAGAGGTTATGTCTTTGCTCTAATCCCCCACTCGTAGGACCGCGACAAGCCTTAGGAAGGCGGGAAGGGCACGCTCGGCTCGTTGTTGCCTTTCTCTCAGGGAAGCGCCGTAGTGGACGCTACCGATCATTATTTTTAATTTCGGGTCTTATATGCTGTAAACGATACTTACCCCATCTTCCTCGGATGCGATCGACGTGCCTCGCAAAATTCTCCACCTGGACCTGGATGCCTTCTTCTGCGCAGTAGAGGAAAAACGCGACCCCCCTCTGCGCGGCAAAGCCTTCGTCGTCGGAGGCCGCCCGGGAGCGCGGGGCGTCGTGCTCTCTGTCTCCTCTCCCACCCGCAGCCGGCGTGGCATCCCGGGCTGTATCCGGGGCCGGCTGGATGCCCTCTGCAAGCGGTCGAAGCCGGTACGGTTTTACCACATTGGACACGGAGAACACAAAGGTTTTCTCGGTGCCTGAACTGATTTTGATCGACAAGGCTCTGTGATCTCTGTGATCACTGTGGTTAAATTTCTGATTAACCCAAAGAACATCTTGTGAAAGCCATTTCATTCGTTATAATGTGGGTATGCCCCCTAAAAACATCCTCCGGCTGTGCCTGATGCTGGCCCTGCTGGTTGCAGTTCTAAGCCCCGCAGCCAGTGTGGCGGCATCTCCATCTCCCCAGGTCCGGGCGAGGCCGTCTGCCGGCGTATCCGCCGGGGACCTGATCCTCGCCATGAAGACCCGATCATCGATGCCGTTGCCCAGGGAACCGCCGAAACGATGGCTGCTAACCAGATGTCGTCGCATATCGGCAACGTCTCCGGGCGGCTGGCTGCCGCCGGTTATGGCGGCGGAGCCAAAGTCTGGGCCACCGAAAATTTCGCCGTCGCCATGGACTTTTCCATCGACCAGATCATGCAAGTCTGGTCCGATCCCGCGCACATGATTCCCGCGGTGACGCCGGCCTACTGCCACGTCGGCGCCGGCGTGGCCAAATCGTCGGCCGGCTCGACCTACTACGTCTTGCAAGCGGCTTACACCTCCGGGAAAAGCTGCGGGCCGTATACCTACACCGGCCCCAAAACCACCCCCGGGTCTCAGCCGATCGTCTCTCAGGTGATCATCCCGGTCAAAGTCGCCACCCCCGATGCGCAAGGCCGCATCTACCACGTCGTTGAAGCCGGGCAGTCTTTCTGGGCCATCGCCATCGCCTACAAAGTCACCATCAAAGACCTGGAGACCTGGAACAATCTTTCCAGCAAGTCTGCTCTGAAGGTAGGCGAGAAACTATTCATTCCCAGCAGCAATACGGTGGGCTATGCCACCCCCACGGCGGTGGGCATGATCGTGGTCGGCACGCCCGACAAAGACGGGAAGATCGTGCATACGGTGCAGGCCTATCAAACGCTCATCACCATCGCTCAGGCGTATGGGAGTACGGACGATAAGATCCTGGCGTTGAACGGGCTGCAGGCCGATTGGCCGCTGCAGATCGGGCAAAAGCTGGTCATCCACCCGGGCAACGTCACCCCCAGCCCCACCCCCCGCCCGCTCACGCCCATCGAGAAACTGACTCCCGCCAGCGATGGCAAGTATTATCACACCGTGCAAAGCGGTGAGAATCTGTCGGTGATCGCGCAGCTGTACAAAATTGGGGTGCAAGAGCTGATGTCGTGGAATGGCTTGACCGATGCCTCCATCTTGCAGGTGGGAGAAAAACTGGTCCTGCAGGTCACTCCCCCGGCCACGCAAACCCCCACCCCCGGCCCGCCCACCAGCACGCCCACGGCCACGCTCGAGCCGCCTTCGCCCACGCCCACCCTGGCTGCGCCCCCGGCAGCCAGCCCCACCCCTGCACCCAGCGCAGCTGCCTCCAGAAATTGGCTGGAAGCGAACCTGTGGATCGTTGGGGTGGGATTGTCGATCGCCGGGGTGGCCCTGATCGGGTTCTTATTTTCGCGGAAATACCCGAAAAAGCCTGTCTAAAAATGGATCATAAACAAACCGGGCGTTACTGGAATGCCAACGCCTCAGGTTGGACGACGCTTTCGCGCCTGGGCTACGACACCTACCGCGATACATTCAACACCCCTGCCTTCTTCCAGATGCTACCGGATGTCGCCGGGCTGGCAGGGCTGGATATCGGCTGCGGGGAAGGCTACAATACCCGCCTGCTGGCCCGGCGTGCCGCCCGGGTGATGGGTATCGATATTTCCGGCGTGTTTATCCACTCTGCCCAGGAGACCGAAAAACAGCAGTCGTTGGGGATTGCCTACCAGGTGGCCAGCGCCGTAGAGCTGCCCTTCGGCGACGGCGCTTTCGACTTCGCCACGGCTTTTATGAGTTTCATGGATATCCCAGAAACCGGGAAAGTGCTCGCCGAGGCGTACCGCGTGATCAAACCCTGCGGATTTCTGCAATTCTCGATCACTCACCCGTGCTTCGACACACCGCACCGGGTGAACCTGCGCGGGGAGGACGGGCGGACTTATGCGATCGAAGTCGGCGATTACTTCCACAACCTAGATGGCGAAATTTCGACGTGGCTGTTCAGCGCGGCGCCCGCAGATGTCCGTCAGGGCATCCCCGAGTTCCAGACGCCTCGCTTCACCCGGACCCTGAGTCAGTGGCTTAATTTATTGCTCGAGACCGGCTTTATCCTGGAGCGGGTGGAAGAACCCCGCCCCAGCGACGAGGTCGTCAGCCGCTACCCAAACGTGCAGGACGCGCAAGTGGTGGCTTACTTCTTCCACGTGCGCGGGCGCAGGCCGCCCTTGGAACCAGGCCTTAGCTCACCGTAAAACTGACCAGTTGGAAAGGAGAAGAAGATGAAACGCAAAGGTTGGATCCGTTTTGGCATCGTCATCGGCAGCCTCGCTATCCTCCTGATCCTGATCTGGCCGGCTGCGCGGCTGTGGAGGCGCCTGGGCATCGAGCCCATTTGCATCCAGGGGACCCTGCCTGATCTCAAATTTGTGCCCTGTCCATCACCTGTGGCCGACCAGCCGGTGGGTACCCCGCGGCCGTTACCCACCTTGAGCAATCAAGGCCCCATCCCGCTCATCGTGGATGACGATGGCAGCCCGGATGGCACGGTAGCCCTGCTGTTCTTCCTCCGCCATCCTCTTTTCGAGGTCAAAGCCGTCACCATCTCTTCTGGAGAAGCTCATCCCGAGGTGTTTGCGGCTCATATCCAGAAACTGCTCGCCGGGCTCGGCAGACCCGGCATCCCTGTGGGCATCGGACGGGCGGCGCCGTTGGAAGGGAACAACGCCTTCCCCGACTCATGGCGGCGCGCCAGCGATAATTTCTGGGGGGTCAGCTACCCCGAGGCTACTGTATCCCAGCAGCCTCAACCCGCCGATCAGCTCATCGTCGAAACCATCCTCGGCTCGACCCGGCCTGTGATGGTGTTTGTCAGCGGCACGCACACAAACCTGGCTGAGGCGTTGCGGCTTAACCCGGGCATTGCAAAAAACATCCAGGCTGTCAATGTGATGGGAGGGAGTCTTCACGTTCCGGGCAACATTAAGAGCGCTTGGCCGGCGATCGATAACAGCCTCGCCGAATGGAACATCTGGGTTGACCCTGTAGCCGCCGACGAGGTCTTCGCTTCCGGCCTGCAGATCCACCTGGCGCCCCTGGATTCTACGGAACAAATCCTCTGGACCAAAGCGGATGCATCCAATTGGTCTTCCTCAACAACGCCGGAAGGGAAACTGGCTGCTGACTTTCTGAAATGGATGCTAAATTCCAGGTCCTCGCAGGGCGTCTATATCTGGGACCTGGTGGCGGCAATCAATACCGCCGACCCAGCCCTCTGCCCGCCGGTCTCGCTATCTGTAGATATTCTCACCAATCCCGGACCCGACCAGGGACAAACAGTGATTACGGATCAATCTCCGAATACAATTGCCTGTCTTGACCCCGAAGCGGATCAGATGAAAGCCCTTGCTGCAGACGTTCTGGGTCGTTAACGCCAATTGTCATTCAGGCGCCTAAGAGATAAACAGTGAAAGGATTTCTTGAGATGATCTCCATCCGCGACTACGATGAGCAAAAAGATGCGCAGTCTGTCGGCATACTGATCGCCGAGACCTATCGCAAATACGACCTCGACACCGCCTCACCCGCAGAGCAGGAGAAATACCTGGGGCCGTTTCGATATGCCTGGTCGGAAGAACAGCCTCACCGCGAGGCGATTGTCCGCATCCTCAGGACCGAAATGATGCTCGTCGCTGAGGACAAAGGGCAGATCGTCGGCGTGCTGCGAGGCAAACCGGGCAGGGTGCAGAGTCTCTTTGTGCGCGAGGATTACCACCGTCACGGCATCGGGAGCAGGTTGGTCGAGCGCTGCGAGCAAGAATGCGCCAGGCGAGGGACTAAAGTGATGCACCTGGCAGCCACCTTGTATGCCGTCCCATTCTACGAGGCGGTGGGGTACAAAAAATCTACCGGCATTCGCAATTACCTGGGCTTTGGCGGCAGGGGATTGAAGTACCAGCCTATGAAAAAAGACCTGCGGCCAGGTAGTGCCGCGGGAGACGGTGGGTAGATTTTGGCAGAAAGGGCAGGGCTTCTGGCATGAAATCAAAGACAATCAACGGCGTCAGGGTCATATTTGATTCCAGGGAACAGGCTACGGCTGACCTGATTGCCGATAGTGCGGCGCAGGCTCTTCACCTGATTCAAGAGAGTTGGGGATTGAGGAGTCCGGAGGATTGCCGTATCTATGTGATGACCTCCTGGTGGGGATTTTTCTTCCAATCCGCCCCCTGGCTCTGGAAAATAATGCTGTCACTAACCTTTCCTTTCTGGTATTCACGGGCGCGGCGAACGTGGCCTTACAGCGCCGCCTGGACCCAGCGCTACGGCCGGCGAGTAGCGATTGGGATCAAGCCCCCGTCTCTGCTGGAGATCAGCGACAAGAGTATCGGCTTGCTCATGTTTGAAGAGGAGAAGGACCCGAGAGAAAAAATCCGGCATCTCACGTGCCACGAGCTGACCCATGCCTGTTCTGCCCATCTTAAACTCCCCGCCTGGTTGAATGAAGGCTTAGCCGCCGTGACGGTGGACCGGTTATTCGAGAAGCGCACCATCCGGTCAGACACGCTGGAATTACTCCGGAGTTATACACCGAAAGAAAGACCGCTAACCTATCGCGAGCTGTCTCGCCAGGGTGGAAAGGCAATCGCCTATCAGGCCGTGCGTGGCTATTGGCTGGTCCAATACCTGGAAGATTGTCACCCTGGTTTCTTAAAAGGGAACTTCTCATCAACCGGAGAGGGCCAGGCCATTGAGGAAGCAGTTGCTAGGGAGTTGGGGATAGAGCCGGATCGTTTCTGGAGCGAGATCGACGACCGGATCTCGGCTCACTTTGGTTTGGAGCAGCCCGGCGCCGGTGATGGCGGGGGATAGTTCTACAAGATCGGTCAATTCGGGAGATGGCTTTACCCAGCGGTGCGAGATGATGCCACCGGTAAACGTACCCGCGGTTTTTTGATCAATCCGCTTGTTTCTCAATGGCTTTTCTTGTATAGTCAGAATAGTGATGCCCGAATAGTCAATCAACAGGATGTCTCGATATGGAAGAACATCCTCGGGCGATTCAATCCGGCGTGGTTGGCGCATTGCGATCCAGGCTGAGGAGCCTGCGCTTGCGGGTCATCGGCTTGCTGCTGCTGGCCTTGCTCCCCGCTTTTAGCCTGATGGTATATACGGCATCACAATCTCGCAGCCGGGCAATTAACGAAACCCAGGCCAACGCGCTGCGGCTGACTGAGTTGGCTGCCGCAAACCAGCTACGTTTAATAGACGGGGCGCGCGACATACTGATTACCCTCGCCCAACTTCCCGCAATTCAGAGCCAGGATCGAGCAGCCTGCCTGTTCTTTCTTTCGAATGTCTTGATGCAGCATCCCTTGTATGCTAATTTTGGCGCAGCAGATGGCGCCGGCAATGTATTCTGCATGACCTTGCCGCAAAGACTGCCGATCAACATCGCTCATCTGGACTATTTCCAACAATCGATTAACAGCGGCGATTTAGCGATTAGCGAATACCAGATCTCCTCCACGAGCTCGCAGGTCATGGTCACACTGGCGTTTCCGGTGATGAACCCGTTAGGCGAGCCGCAGGGAATAGTTTTTGCCAACCTCGATCTGCGCTGGTTGGAACAATTTATCACCTCCGCGCCCCTCCCGGCTGGCTCAACGCTGCGTGTGATCGACCGGAATGGCATCATCCTGGCTTCCTATCCCAATGGTGAAATCGAGATCGGTCGCATGATGCCTGAAAGCGCCCTTACCAGCCAGGTGCTGGCAGAAACCAGCGGCCTGACACAAGGAACCGATGTAAACGGCATCGCACGCCTGTATGCCTATACCCCGCTGCACGCCGGCGCCAACTCAGATGTGCACATGATCATCAGCATACCAACCGAAGCAGCTTTTGCCGAAACCAACCGCAGCCTGGAACTAAACCTGATCGCGCTGGTCATCGGAGCAGTCCTTGCTTTAGGCACAGCCTGGTTTGGCACGCAGTTTTTCTTTTTACGACAGGTCAACTCGCTGGTAAGGGTCACTCAACGCTTGAGCTCCGGCGACCTGAACGCCCGCACGAATTGGACACCTGGACAAGGCGAACTGGACCACCTTGGGCGGGCGTTCGATGAAATGGCTCGGGCGCTCCAGCGCCGCGAGCAAGAGCAATTGTGGGCTCAAGCACAAATCCGGCGTAAAACTGAGCGCGCCGAGGCGCTGACCCGTATCGCGGGACATTTGAATGCCAGGCTCGAGCTGGAGAGCGTTCTTCAAGCCGTGTGTGATGAGACCAGCCGTGCTCTAAACGTGCCGGCTGTGGGCGTGGCGGTGTATCAACACGGGGAAGAAGATCTTTACTATTTCAACGGCTCGGAACAACCCTCTGATATTCATACTCTTACCCGGCCTCCATCTCGGTCAAAAATCGAGGCAGCAGCAACCCAGATAGATGCGCTCACCTTGCAGGTGGATTTATTCACTCACCCGCGCCTGGTCAGCGCCAAGGTGCGCCAATCGCTCAACCCCTGCTGCCTGATCTGCACAAATTTGATACAGGAGGGAAATCTGATCGGCCGGTTGGATCTGTACACCGGAGAGGGGGCGCGGATTGGCGAGGACGAGCTCACCCTCCTTAAGGGCATCGCAAATGAAGCCGCGCTGGCGATCACCAACGCCAGGCTGTACACCGCGCTGCAGCTCGAGGAACGCACACGAGCCAACCTGGTGCACCAGCTGATTGGCGCGCAGGAAGACGAACGCATGCGCATCTCGCGTGAATTGCACGATGAGACCAGCCAGAGCCTGACTGCCCTCCTCGTGGGGTTGGACACCATCCGCATGGCTGCCAGAAGTGATATCAGCCGCATTGACAACCATATTAACAGCCTCAAGTCTATAACAGAGGATATGCTCAGCAACATCCACCGCCTGATTGCCGACCTGCGCCCTTCCCTGTTGGATGATTTAGGCCTGGTTGCCGCCATTGAGTGGTATGGAGAGCAGCGTCTAAAAAAATACGGGCTGAGCTTCAGCATTCAAGACCATACCCTTCATAAACGTTTCCCGCGCCCGGTAGAGACCACGCTGTTTCGCATCGTTCAAGAGGGGCTGACCAACGTGCTCCGTCATGCCAAGGCTTCTTCAGTCATTGTGCGCTTAACCCATGATCAAGACCTGATCACCCTTGAAATTCGCGATGATGGCATTGGCTTCGACCCCAAACGGCTCGAATCCATCGATCCTGGCGAGCGGGGGCTGGGCTTGCGAGGTATGCGCGAACGAGCCGCAATTCTCGGGGGAATTCTCGAAGTAGATTCAGCGCTTGGGGAAGGAACGACGGTGCGCATCCGCTTTCATACTTATCGGGAAGAGGAGATGATCAATCATGATCCGTATCCTGTTGGTAGATGACCACGCGATACTGAGGGAAGGGCTGCGGGCGCTGCTCAGCTACTATCCGGATATCGAGGTGGTGGGTGAAGCCGCGGATGGCAATCAGGCTCTCGAGTGCGTGGCGGACTTATCCCCAGATATCGTTCTCATGGATTTAGCCATGCCGGGCATGAACGGTCTGGAAGCCACCCAGCAAATTCATCGACGTTATCCGGAGGCGCGCATCTTGATCCTCACCCAGTATGAAGATCAACTGTACGTGATGCCGCTGCTGCGTGCAGGAGCTTGCGGTTACGTCCCTAAACGCGCCCTGGGAACTGACCTGATCAACGCCTTACACGCAGTCGCCCAGGGGGAGAGTTATTTATACCCTTCAGTGGCTACAACCGTGCTCACGCATTTGCGCCAGTCAGAAGTACCCTTCACGGATGGCGAAAAAGTATTGACGTCGCGTGAAAAGGAGATTCTTCGACTGGTGGCGCATGGATCTACCAGCCGGCAAATTGCCGGCGAGCTGGAAATCAGCGTGAAGACAGTTGATTGGCACCGCAGTAACCTGATGAAAAAACTGGAGCTGTGCTCAGTGGCTGAATTGGTACGCTATGCGCTCCAGCACAATCTTGTGGATTGAAATCCAAATTTCTGAAGAGGTTTGCACATCTTGACCTGCAGGCTCGTAGTTCTACCAGGTTTGACCGGTGTTTTCCTGGGCTCAAACCGGTAATTTCTCCTGTAGCCGAATGACCCGTCTGAATGCTAGACTATAGATAACATCAAAGCCAAGTTGTGTCGATCAACACCAAATAATTGAGTGGACGGCAACGGCAAGTCGAAAGGAGGAGCCTGAGGCAGAAATCAATCTTTCCGTTTCAATCGCTGTAGGTAATTCTTCCATTCTGTCGCAAAAGAAAGGAGATTGGCAATGATACGGTTTGCTCGCATACCATCACTGCTGATCATGGTGACGATACTCCTCACCGCCTGCGCCGGGGGACAGCCAGCCGCAGAAAAGCCGATCCTGATTGGCGGCGCCCTTGCGCTGACCGGCATCAACGCCTACGTGGATGAGCCGGCGGTGCGCGGCATCCAGCTGGCAGTTGATGAAATCAATGCCAAGGGCGGCATTTTAGGTCGGAATGTGGAATTCGTCAACCTGGATAGCAAGAGCGACCCCGTGACTTCCAGCAACGTCGGCGTTCAGCTTGTGGAGCGCGGCGCGAATGCCATCATCCCTGCTGCGGACTTCGACATGGGCGGGCCCGCCTGCC
Organism: Chloroflexota bacterium; assembly: GCA_023381565.1. GTDB lineage: Bacteria > Chloroflexota > Anaerolineae > Anaerolineales > Anaerolineaceae > JAMCRR01. The sequence goes on along the minus strand of JAMCRR010000148.1, from coordinate 108,835 downwards.
GAGAAGCGCAAAAAGCGGGCATCGTGTGCATCTCAACCACAGCTTCTTCGCCACTATTCGGATCGGAAGCCTTGGGCGACAAGGTATTCACCCTGTCCATGTGGAATACGACTATGGGCGCAGCCACTGCCGAATATGCCTTCAAAGAGAAAGGCTGGACTAAAGTCTGGGTCGTCACCGATACCTTCATCGATTACACCAAGTCTCTGAGCCGCTACTTCATCGAGCAGTTTAAAACCCTGGGGGGCACTGTGCTCTTTGAGGATACCTACACCCAGGGCGCGCAGGACTTCTCAGCGCAGTTGGCGCGTATTCAGTCCTCAGCCCAACAGCCGGATTTCATCTATGTATCATCGTACATGCCAGACCTGGGCACCATCATTCGCACCATCCGTGAAGCCGGCATTCAGCTGCCCATTGTCGGAGGCGACACGTATGACGACCCTGGCTTGTTCGAGGCGGTTGGGGCTGATTATGGCAATGAGGTCTACTTCGACACCCATGGGTTCCTGAGCGCTGAAGCCAATCCGCGCGTCACAGATTTCACGACGGCTTATGTGGCGAAGTTCGGCAAAGACCCCGAAGCGGTGTGGATCATGCCTGGTTATGACGTTGTCTATGTCCTGGCAAAAGCCATGGAAAAAGCCGGCACGACCGATGGCGCCAAGGTCGCCAAAGCCATGGAAGACATGGAGTTTGATAACCTGACCGGACATCTGGATTGGTCGGATGCCGCAAGCGGTCACATGCCCACCAAAGCAGCTGCGATCGTGAGATTGACCGCAGGAGTACCTAAATTCCTGGGCTGGATTACACCGGCGACATTGCCAGCACCCTAGCAGCCCATAAGGTGAGGCCGGGAAAGAAATTAATTCACCGAAATTCGAATCCCGTGAATTGGATTGTCGAGCCAACAAAAATATGGCTCCGGCCTCACTCTTATTTTAAACACGAATTGATAGACCCTAAAACCGAGGGAGGGAATAGGGTTAATGCCTGAACAATTGCTGGTAGAGCGTGTGTGCAAGAGCTTCGATGGGCTGCGTGCATTGGATAATGTCAGCCTGACCCTATCGCAAGGAGAGATCCTTGGGCTGATCGGTCCGAATGGCTCTGGGAAGACCACCTTGATCAATGTCATCTCGGGATTGATCCCCATTACCTCTGGGAAGATATGGGCCTGTGGCGACGAAATTACGAATCACACTGCTTACAGGATAGCACGCAACGGCATCGCACGGACATTCCAGACCATCAGGCTCTTCCGCGAGCTGACAGTTCAGGAAAATGTCGAAGTAGCTGCTCTGGGTGTTGGCGTCTCACGCAGCGCAGCCCGGCAGCGGGCTGCGCGTGCTCTAGCAGAAATGAACCTCGAATCCTATGCTGAAATGCGAGCCGGCACTCTGCCTTATGGCCTGGAACGCCGGCTTGAAGTGGCGCGCGCCCTGGCGATGGCCCCGATTTTTATCCTGCTAGATGAGCCTGGGGCCGGTTTAAACGAGGAAGAGAGTGATGATCTGCTCGATATACTCGAACGCATCCGCGAACGCCACAATGTGGGCATGCTGGTCGTAGAGCATGATATGCGTTTGATCATGCGATTATGCGACCGGTTGCATGTACTCGATTCCGGGAGGACGATTGCCTCCGGGACACCGGTGGAGATCCGTGAGAATGCACGAGTAATCGAGGCCTATCTGGGTCGTTCAAAAAGGGTGACTGACAGTGCTGCAGGTTGAAAATCTCCAGGTCCGCTATGGTGCCATTACAGCCTTGCGCGATATCTCGCTCAAGGTTGAAGAAGGCGAGCTGGTGGCGTTAATCGGGGTAAACGGCGCGGGAAAGACAACCACCATCTCGGCGATTGCCGGAATTGTCAAGGCAGTCAATGGGTCCATTAACTTCCGAGGCCATTCCTTGATCGGTAAATCGCCTGAGGTCATCCTGCGAATGGGGATTGCCGTTGTGCCAGAAAGGCGCCATATTTTTCCCAGTCTGACCGTTGAAGAAAATCTGCGCCTGGGCGCGTTTAGCCGGCACAATCGCAGCGAGTACCGCAGCGATTTAGATGAAACCTTTACATTATTCCCGATCCTGAAGGAGCGTTTCCGGCAGATTGGCGGGACGCTCTCAGGCGGCGAACAACAACAGCTGGCAATCGCTCGTTCGCTCATGGCTCATCCGCAGCTGCTCATGCTGGATGAACCTTCGCTTGGGCTGGCGCCTACCCTGGTAGATCAGATCTTCACTTTGATTATCACCCTGCGATCACGTGGCACGACCATTCTATTAGTTGAGCAGAATGTAGAACGGACGCTGGAGATCGCCGACCGGCTGTACCTGCTCAATACCGGCCGGGTAGAGATGGAAGGCAGCCCCGAACAGCTCAAATCACATGCTGCTATTAAAGATGTATACCTGGGCGAAGGGAAAGCTGGAGGAAATCAACTGTGATCGTCTTCGAGTTCATCATCAATGCCATCAGCGTGGGAAGCTTATATGCGCTGATCGCCTTAGGCCTGGTGATCATCTACGGAATTCTGAAAATGGTCAACTTCGCCTACGGAGAATTAATTATGGTGGGCGGCTATTTGCTGTACCTGGTTGGAGCAAATACCAATATTCCCTGGCTGATCGCCGCGGTGATTGCCGTGGTGGGAGCCATGGTGGTGAGCTACCTGACCGAGCTGGTCGCCTTTCGTAAGGTGCGCGAGAAATCACTTACGGCCCTATTGATCACCACGTTTGCCGTAAGCACCTTGCTGCAAAACAGCGCACTGATTATCATCTCTCCGCGGGCAAAAGCGGTGGCTTTGCCCCAGATATTCTCAACCACGATCACGATTTTCAACATTACCACCTCGATGCGTAACATCCTGACCATTGTCGTCTCGATCGCCATGCTGGTCGGCCTCACCTTTCTTTTTCGTAACACGATCCTTGGAATTGCCCTGCGCGCTGCCGCTGATGATTTCCAAATGACCCGTATGCTGGGTGTGCCGGCAAATCTGGTGATCTCTTCGGCTTTTGTGTTGAGCGGAGCGATTGCGGGGGTGGTTTCGCTGTTTTGGATTGGACGGACTGCTTCAGTGACTCCCACGATCGGCCTGGGTCCGCTGCTCATCGCCTTCGTAGCGACGGTGATTGGCGGTATGCGCAGCCTGGTAGGCGCAGTTGTGGGCGGCTTTGTGTATGGATTGATCTTCAGTTTCATTGGTGTGCTGCTCCCGCAGGTATTGCTGGATTATCGCGAAGCTTTCATGTTCTTGATCGTCATCCTGATTCTGTTATTGCGACCGGAAGGCCTGGTGCGCGTGAAGTATGCGCAGGAGCGAGTCGGATGAAACGAGCCAGGCTTATTGCATGGTTATCGCGATACTCTACGATCGTTATTCTGGCCGTACCGATACTGCTCGTGGCGGCGTTCACGGAGCTGATAGCCGGTACGCTACTGATCCGTCTCGTGACGGCGATGTTCGTCAGCATGATCATCGTGTTAGGGATGCAGGTGTTCATGGGCAACTCGGGCATCCTGGCCTGGGCGCACGTTGGTTTTATGGGCATTGGCGCCTACGTGGCAGCTTTGTGCTCTATGACGCCGCACATAAAGGAGATTGCCATCCCTCAGGTTTACCCCTTTCTTCTCAACCTGCAACTGCCCTTCTGGTTATCCCTCCTGGTAGGCAGCGCCATTGCCGCGCTGGTCGCCGCCGTGATCAGTTATCCACTGATGCGCCTTTCCGATGCTGCTGCAGCGATCACCTCGTTCGCCCTCCTGATCATCATCCACGCCGTTCTCGTCCATTGGGACCGGGTCACGAATGGACCGCGTACATTGTTTGGCATAGAGGAATACACCACATTATGGATTAGCGTGTCAGGCGCCATTCTGATGCTGATCCTGGCTTATTTCTTCAAAGAATCATCCCTGGGTCTGCGCCTGCGAGCCTCCCGCGAGGATTATCACGCGGCCTCCGCCATGGGAATTAACATCACACAGGTGCGATACCTTTCCTTTGTGGTCAGCGCGGCCATCGCCGGGTTCGGCGGTGGGTTGTTCGCCCACTATATCACCTCATTCACCCCAGATGCTTTTTACTTGATCGAGACTTTCAATGTTCTGGCAATGCTGGTGGTAGGAGGTCCGCTGGGCATCTCAGGAGCGGTGATTGGGACTATTCTGGTCACAGTGGCGCGTGAAGGAGTAAGGGCGGTTGAAAACACGATTAACCTGAACCACCTATTGCCTTTCGAGGTCATCGGCTTGACCGAGGTCTTCCTGGCAACGGTTTTAATCTTGAGTTTGATCTTGCGGCCTCAGGGCATCATGGGCAGTCGCGAATTGCGCTGGAAGCCAAAACAGAGCTCAGGTGAAGCAAATGAGCTGGATGCTCAACCGGCATCGGAGTAAGGTGTCTTTAAGACCCGCGCATTTTCTGGTTCGTCTAAGAATAGAATCTGCCGCGAAACGGGTCGGCCCTGACAGGATATGATATGACCTCGCGCCTCACCTCGATTTTATGTGCTTCTCTATGGGTAGCCTGCGGGATAATTGCGGCGTGCGCCCCATCCCAGAAGGGTAAACCGACCCAATCCTTACCCCTGCCTTCAGAGATCTCACCCGCAAGCGAAGATCTCTACCGGCAAAAACGCCTGGATCTGGTCGATCTCCTCATTGCGGAAGGCGCTGTGAGCCAACCGGATGTGCTCCGCGCCATGCAAACCGTGCCCCGCCACCAGTTTGTAACGCCGGATATGATCGACCAGGCTTATGATAACCATCCCCTCCCAATCGGCTACGGGCAAACCATTTCTCAGCCTTATGTGGTCGCCTGGATGACCGAGCTGTTGGATCTGCAGCCCGGCGAAAAGGTGCTGGAAATCGGGACAGGGTCCGGATACCAGGCAGCGGTTCTGGCAGAGCTGAACGGCGTGGAGGTCTACAGCGTCGAGATCGTTCCCGAGCTGGCTGAAAGCGCCTCCACCCGCCTGCAGGACCTGGGCTACAACCAGGTGAAGCTTAAGCAAGGGGATGGCTATTTTGGCTGGGCCGAATATGCGCCTTTCGATGCGATCATTGTTACGGCAGCACCCGATCACCTGCCAGCCCCCCTGGCTGCTCAGTTGAAAGCGGGAGGCCGCCTGGTAATTCCCATCGGGCCGCCTGGCGACCAGTATTTATGGAAGTTTGTCAATGAAAATGGGGAGCTTAAAGCTTACAACCTGGGAAGCGTTTTATTTGTGGAGTTCACCGGTGAAGGAGTGAAAGGGGGCGCCACACCGACCCCTTGAGAGTGGAGCGTCCTTTGGCGGCAAGCCAGGCACCGGCGTAGCATAACGCCCCCAACCGCAAGACCCAGGTGAACCCGAAGGTGAGCGCCAGCAGCGCAGCCAGGATCGCCGAAACCACCGACGCCGAGCCGTTCACCGCCCAGCTCCAGGATACAAAGCCAGACAACCCATCGATTTCTAGCTGCCGGATTCCTGATGGAAAAGGGATGCCCATCAGAAACCCCACCGGGGCAAGGACGGCAACGGTGAGTAAGAGCCGCGCCAGAAAAGGCAGCCCCAGGGTGAGCTGAAACAAATAGGGTAACAGCGCTGGGGTGGCCAACAAAAGCACCACCAGCAGTGCAAGTCCGCGGCGAGGAGGGATTTTTTTACCGAAAAGGCTCCCCAACCCCGAGAAGAGCAGCAGAGTGAATAGGACAGCGGTCATGGCGTAGGAGGGTTGTCCCAGGTAAAGGATAAATTTCTGGATCAGGGGGATCTCGACGAACAGGTAAGCGAAACCGATCAGAGCGAAATAGAGCAAAGGACTCCTCGAAGATCGAAGACCGTTACTAATGCCGGCTTTGTTCTGGGTCATCTTGATGCGTCTCAGAAACACCGGCAGCAGGATCAAAATGCCTGCCAGACTGCTGGAGAGAATCAGCAACGCCAGGATCACAAAAAATCCTGCCCCGCCGAAGGGCTGCCAGGTCTTGCCGAATTCGGACAGCACCTGTCCTGCTTGGGACCACTTAAAGAAGTGGCCGAAGAAAGGCTGATTGTCAGTGGGCGGGCGGACGTCGAACGGATATTGTCGGTAAAATGCCTGGCGAGGGTTGGATTCCAGCAATGCCAAATACGTTTGGGCGTAGATTGTTTGGGGCAGAACGTTGTACAGGTTGGTCTCCTCCAACCGTATGCCCGGTCCGTAGCTCAGGTCAAATGCGCGCTTGCTGGCAAAGTTCCGAACCGCCGTCAGTTCTCCAGTCTCGAAAGGCTGAGTTTTAATCAAAAATGTAGTCGCGTTATAGCCCCGGAAGGCGACAATCCGCTCTCGAGGGTCCAGCCCCATCCGGTCGAGGGTCTCGACGGCGAGAGCAAAGGTACGTAGATCTTCGCTGGGGGGCATTTGAAGCCAGCGGGTGACGACGAATATCCCCCCTTTATTGAGTCTCGCCAGCGCGTCGGTAAAAGCTTCCACTGTGTAGCGATAATCTTCGACCAGGCTGTACGCACCGGAACGGATGGAGTGAAAGGTTGTGTTTAAAGAAAGCACGATCAGGTCATATTGCTTATCCGCATTCCGAAGATAGCTGCGCTCATCCGAGAGGATCACCTTGATCCTGGGATCGGCATAGACCGGCGCCGCGGCAACGACGAGGGGATTGCGCTCAACCGCATCGATACCCCGCGCCTCATGCGCCAGCGCGGTGAGTACGTCCAACCCGCCGCTCGCCCCGAGCACCAATATCTCGGCCTGAGGCCGCAATTCAAATGCAATTGCCGCGGGCAGGTAATCGCTGAACTGCAGGTTCGCGTCAGGGTTCGATATGGGATTGAGGTCGTCGCCGTCCACGAGCAAGCCCTGCTGCGCCGGGAGCGGCTGCAGGTAGCGGTAGCTTAACCCAGGAAAGGAGTGGATCCCAGAACTGCTAACCACATCCACCCGTGAAAACGCATTCCATTGCTGGAATTCCACCCTGGCGCCCGGTTGCTGCAGGACGTACGACAGGCTTTTATAAGGAGAGAGGTGCAGCTCGAGGAATGGAAAGCCGGCCTGCCCGCTGAGCCGCAAACCCATATCGCAGAGCACGAAGAGCATCCCGAGGGCGGTGAGCGACCAGACGACATTTGCCCGGTAACCTTTACCACCCGCCATAGAACTGATTGCCCCCAGGAACGCCAGCCCGCTGCTGAGCATCACGACGCCCTCACCACCCAATCTAGAAGGAACGACCAATGCCATCAAGCACCCGAGGGAGGATCCGAGCAAATTAATCGCATAGGTACGCCCTGAAGATTGCGGCGATTTGCTCAGGAGCAAACCGATTGCCAGGCCGTTAAACAAGAAAGGCAGCGTCAGCACGACGTATTGGAGCGCCAGGATCAGGATCTGGCGGCGATCCCAGGCGATACTGTATGAATCGAACGGTAAATAGTTCATCAGCAGGTATGCCCCCAAAATGCTGAAACCACAAGCCAGAGAAAGCCAAACCAGGCTCTGCCGGATCGATTTCTGGACCAGAGATGGGAAGAGCGCCAGGGCGGTTCCGCTGGCTCCATATCCGAGCAAAGCCAGGCTGACCACCATGAAGGCAAAATGATAAAACTGAGCTACGGAAAACAGCCGGCTCAGGTCGATTTCGAAGAGCAACGCCGCCGCAGAAAGGAAGAATAGACTCAAGGTTTTAAAACCACTATACAGAATAGCTTAGAGAGAGTCAATAATGGTTTTGCAGGGGGACAGGAAAAAGGGGCGGACGTGTGGTTTCTCGAAAGGTACTGACAAGATGACGATAAAAAAATTGCGCAACCGATGGAGCGGTTCCTACACAAGTGCAACCAAACTTAATACCGGCAAGAAGCTCATCTTGACCATGGTCAGCCAGGCTGGTGTACTTCCAGACAACTGGCCCCACAGAAGATCAGGCAAGGTACTGACCAGGATGGTAACGACTCAGCCGACACCCGTTAGAGTCCAGCTGCTTCTTTGAACAGGATGAGAAATAGCCGTCAAAGAAATCCTCCCGGGTCGTGAAATTTTATCAACGATCCATCGAGCTCTAGAAAAAACTCGCGGATTCACGGATCGCAGAAGGTAGGTTGTGCGGATCGATTCTCAAAATACCTGAGATGGCTTAACCGGTTTAACGATACCGGGTAGGTGTTTTACTTCCCCAAATAAAACAATGCTAAACACCATCTCAAACAAGATCATTACTCCCGCCACCACAAATGCTGGAAAATTAATCCCGAGGACCAAAATAGAAATAGGAATAATTACCGACAAAACCAGATAACTTTTGGATGTGTATAGCCAGCTATAAGGCAGCAGATGGGCTCCGAAAATCATTCCCATCACCATGACCATTTTCTCTGGAATTGTGGGATAAACCCACATCGCAATCAATAAATACAACATTTGGTTGAGAGAAAACAATACCCCCAATTTCGTCAAGGGATTTCCTTTGTTCGTAAAGTCTACCTGAATGATTCTAGAAATTAAATAAGCCAGTGGCATCAGGGGTGCAGTGATGCAAAACGTCAGGAGGTTCTTTGTAAGGATAGACAGCGAAGATAAATGTATCAGAAAAACCCCAGACCAAATGATGACAGAGGCCAAAATGAAGTGCAGCCCCTTCTTCTGTTTGGTGGCGCAATCAAAAAGCATCTCTTCCAGGCTCACTTTGTACCTCCATATACTCCAGGGATGAGTAGATATTACGACCCAACCTCGTTGGTCATCACTTGAAAATCAGGTTGATGCACCCAGCGATCCTCTTAGTATTTAGTGGTTCAACATATTCCAGGTAGATGTGATTTCAGCTGCCTGGTCGGGGTCAAGCTCGTTGCTTGAGCTGGATGGTTTCCCTGTCTTATTATTTCGAGACCGATAAACAGCCAACCCGATCAGTGTTAGCGCGCCAAGGATGGAAATTAGAACGACGATTCCAACAATCCCTATAGGCAATGCGGAGTAAACCACTTCGATCCTCCAATCGTAATAGAACAGGTCTCGTTCTGAGGTCTCTGATGAAACGTTGGTGGGTTATAAAAAAGACCACTGATTATCATTAACGGATAACGGGTAAGAAAAGTTCCAGAATTGGGAGGACAATGCAGTCTCACATTCCCTAATCACTTCGCATGAACACCCGGATTCCATCTTTTTCGTCCACAACATAGGCACTCTTGGGATAGCGCAGCACAATGGATCCCAACCACATGTCGCCGCATGCACCGCTCCCGTTGATCGTGGCGCACAGGGCAAGCAATGCCACCCAATTCGTTCCCCGTAGAAGGAACATCCCCAGCACTGCCAGGCAGCTCAGCCCAACCAGGGGTGCCAGCGCCACCAGGAGATACGAGTTACGGCGGAAGCCATACCCGGGGGAGGTCGCATAAAACATGAGCTGTTTCCACAACAACCCATATTGAGGTCGCGCTCCACACAACCGCATAGCCAGCCCATGCACCAGCTCATGCAGGAGGATGGTCGCCATTATACCGGCCAGGGTCGTTCCGATTTCCGGAAGGCCGAATTTTACAGTTTCGGGTAATTTTCCGAGATGAATGGCCAGGGATGAAAAAGCCAATCCCAGCAGGATAAACACCATGATGGCCAGGATCTGAAGCCAGATAACCTGCGCGGGTTTATCTTTCATCGTCCAATGCAGGACTTGCCGGTAATCGCCTACTAAGGGATCCTGTGCGGCAATGAGAGGAGAGGTTTCCATCATAGAGAGTTCCTTCAGAACGCTTCTATCAATGCCGCTCCGACCAGAGAGAACACTCCCAGTGCAGCGATAGAGAATTCAGGGCGGCTGTACCGAATTTCCATGAGCGTGCATGTCCGAGACCACTGCCTGGCCGGGAAAGTGGCCGCGATATTGAGGGACTTCGGCAGAGTGACCGCACACAGCAGGACATAGGCGGTGGTTTCCCACAGACCAATCCGGAGAAAGGTGGAATTGGCCGCCATTACACTGGAAAAGGGTTCCAGGAAACTATTCGTCCCCGCTGTCCAGCCGATCACTATCGCCTCGTAAACCAGGATCAGCAAGCCCGGGGTGATGTTGCCAAAGCGAACGAAAAGGTTACCAAAGACGATGAGCAGCAGCAGCATCGCATTGTTGCCTAAGATATAAGCCAACTCTCGCCAACCGGTTTGGCGATCCAAAACGGGGGAATTGGAATAGGCGCCGGGATGGGTGGCCAGACCAACACCGAAAACGATCCACATCACTGCCATAAAGGCAATCCACATAACGACGGCCCGAAGAAGGGGGTGTATTTCAAACAGCTTTTTCAAAATATTTCCTATTGACTCGAAATGCGATATCGGCCGAGCCGAACTGGTGAGGAATGCCACTTATCATACAAAGGCCAGTGCAACACGAATCGCTTCCCACCCGCAAGCGAAGACCAAAATGGCAATCGCCAGCAGAACTCCCACATTCCGCTCGTGAATCACGGAGGGGATTTTTGGGAGGCTCATTTTCTCCCCCCATTTTCCGATCAGGCGGTATTTGGAAATTGAAATTGTGGCAGCCGCCGCAAGCACATAGGCGGCAATTTCATACAGCCCGGAACTGCCTAAGATCCCCAGCGATGGGGGCAGTTTACCTCCTTGTGACAGGGGAAAAGAATTGGTGCCAATGATCGCCCCAAACATCAATGCATTCCCGGCAACGGCGACATATCCCAAGGGGACATTGCCGGTAGCTCGAAACAGGTTGGCCGCAACAAACAAACCCATCATGCCTATATTGAGCGCGAGAATGCGCAGCCATTCCAAATATACACTGCCTCCCGCTAAATCATTTCCGGCTAATGCCTGTGCTGCAGTCTTACCCAGTAAGACCCCTTCCGGTAGGAATAAATAGCTGAGAGTCCAGGCGAGAAGAAAAACGATCAGGACTACCCCAAGTAGCAATCCGAAACGAACCGGCAATCTGTCGTGCATCAGGTACTTTTGGAACATTTGTATTTTCCCTTTCTATGATTTGCGTAGATAACTCCGTGCGCTCATCAGCAGGCGTGTCCGGTAAAAGCGGTCTTGGCAAGAATGAGCCAAAGCGCCACGCGGATATTTCTTAATTTTGTAGGACCTTATCGCGGTCCATTATTTTTTATTTTCGACTGTTATTGGATCATATCATGAGAATGATGAATGTGTCGAATACACTCCCACCATAAAGCAGATCAAGAGGACGCCAATCATTATTGATTGCCCTACAGACTCCGGGTTAAAACAGCATGACCCCCTTCTCCTCCAGATTACCCCTCCAACGCCGTGCTATGTGACTGCTCTCGCACCTCCTGCGCGGTGACCTCGCGGCCCAACCGGTCAGAAAGGTAAATCCCTTCTGAGATCAGCATGGTATTGAGAGCAATTTCAGCCATCGGGAGCAGGGGAACGAGTCCCCGGAGAGCGGCAATAAAGTGCTGCTGTGGGCCGGTGTAAGCATCGCCCTCGGCGTGCACGTTTTTCAAGCGATAATCGAAATCTTCCAGGTCAGCTTTAGCATCCAGGTCTAGATCGCCCAAGCTGCGAAAGATGCCGAAGGGTTGCAGCCTGACCCCACCCAGGGAACCCAGAATGTACGAACCACCCAATTGATCCAGGTGGACCGCCCAGGCTTCCACGATACTCAGGGTGATATTTTGCTCCAGATGAGCAAACCCGGCGCCGAACTCTTCAACGTCATATCCACTGCCCTGAAAACGAGCTGGATCGATGGGCATCTCCTGGTACGTGCGGCCGCTGATCCGCAAAGCGGCCGGGTTGCCCAGCAAATACAACAGATTGGCAATGTGGTAAACCCCCATGTCGTACAGGGCGCCTCCCGCTGCCTGGCTTTTTTGCACGAAGGCCGGGGAGCCATAACCATCGACGTAAGGCCGCCCGCGGCGACGAGAACCTGCTGAGCAGGCGTAATAAGGCTTCCCCAGCCAGCCTGCATCGATCACTGCTTTTGAGGCTTTGGTCTCGAGGTCGAACAAAGTCGAAAGCTGGATGGAAAGCAGTTTACCGGTACGGTGGGCGGCATCCAGCATTTCTGCAGCGTCTCGGTACGAGCCGGCCATTGGTTTTTCGCAATACACGTGCTTCCCGGCTTCCAGGGCGGCGATAGTCACCGGACGGTGAAGGTTATTATGCAGGCAGACGCTTACTGCATCGATATCATCCCGCGTGAGCAATGTGCGGTAATCGGTTGTCCAGCTAGGGATGCCGTAATCACGTGCCACCTGCTCTGTCCGTCCGGGATGGCGCCCGGCTATGGCCAGGACTTCAACTCCCGGCATCTCCAAATACGTTTTAAGATGCTCTTTTCCAATTTGTCCTACGCCAATAACACCGATGCGGGTGAATGTGTTCGACATTGAGACGATACCTCCGGTAGCTTAAATTAAAGCAATTTCCGGGCAGAATATATGGAATCATCGAGGTCACGCATGTTCATTCTAACATTGAAGGGGTACCTTGAGTGGTGGTTTTACGAACGCTTCTCATTTTCGGAATGAATTCTCCTGCTCGACAACCCTCTCTTGGAAATCCTGCGCTGACGTCCCAGCACACACATTTGCCAGGCTGGTACCAGGAGGAAGGGTGACAACGCTCTGAGTTAAGCCATTCATCTTAACAAACATTGCATATTGTCATAATACGGGTAAGAGCTATTGACTCGAAGGTAATATTTCAATACTATTAGTTTAAACGTTTAAGTTATACGTTTAAGCTACCTTTTTCCTTATCGATTCCCTTAAATCATCGAAAAGGTGGAGCTACTCAGACTTCACCTCGCCATATTCCTGAAAGCATTCGATCAGTCTGTTCCAGAGGATAGTAATCCGTGTGCGGAATGCCCGATCTGACCTCGCTTGAATTCTGTTCAGAATTGCCGGATTCTAAGTGTCTATGGAATTTATTCTTGACTACCGGATGGAATGAAGAATATCAGTTGACCCAAACCGTGTTTTGTACCGCAATCGAAAAAAGCTGGTGCACAATCGCAGCCTACGATGATAAACGCCTGGTTGGATTTGGGCGCGTGGTTACGGATGGGCTGCACGCCATGATCTACGAGGTGATCGTCGACCCAATTTACCAGAAACGCGGGGTTGGCACACAGCTGGTTACCAGGCTAATCGACCGCTGCCAGATGGCTCAAATCCGCGATATCCAGCTTTTCTGCGCTCCCGGAAAAGAACCCTTTTACCAGAAATTGGGCTTTGTGCGGCGGCCCCAAGATGCTCCCGGGATGGATTATCGCCGCAATAACGGATGAAGTGTTGCGAAAGTCAAAGGGGACTAAATGATCCGTGGGGAAAAAGTGAGCTTACGTCCTGTTCGCGAAACTGATCTCGATTCCCTGTTCGAACTCATCAATGATCTTGATCTGCGGGGCGAATACTTAGATGGCAAAATCTATACCGAAGTGGATTTTAAAAATCGGTTTCACCGGCATGGGTTCTGGGAAGAAGAAGAGGGATTTTTACTCATCTGCGCTGCCGAGCGCGTTGTTGGACGCATAGGTTATTCGAAGACCATGCCCTATTTCAACGGCCTTGAACTCTGGTATATGATCTTCAAACCGGAGGATCGCAACAAGGGCTATACGAGCGAAGCCTTGCGGCTCATGGTCAAGTATCTCTTCAACACCCGCCCGATCAACCGGCTGCAGCTCCTGACTGATTCACAGAATCAGGCCTCACGACGAGTAGCAGAGAAATGCGGTTTCACCTTCGAAGGGACCGCACGCGGGGCAGTTTTCCACCGTGGGGAGCACCACAGCCAGGATTTCTTCTCGATATTACGGGAAGAAGTCGACCTCTAATGTTGACATAGGATGCCTATGACACGCCTGAAAGTAACCCTGCATGATGTCGCTAATTTGGCGCAAGTTTCTACTGCCACGGTTTCTTTTGTTTTGAATGGAACCGGCAAGGTCAGTGAAGCTACCCGGCAAAAGGTTTTGGCGGCGGTGAACCATCTTGGTTACATCCCTGATGCGCGCGCCCGCAGCCTGAAGAGCAAACGCAGCAATATCATCTCCCTGCTGTTCTCCTATTCTGAGAGCTCGGTAACCACATCACGCTATTTCCGCGATATCACCGCCTCAGTGTGCGCCAAGGCCAGCGAGCACGATTATAAAGTAATGGTCACGCTGTTGGCACGCGGCAAGTCCCTCGATGAGCAAGTCAAGGAAATTACCCACAGCGGGCTGTCGGGCGGGTTGATCGTGCCGGGCCCCAGCCCCGATGAAGTGAATACCCTGGAGCAGACCCTGGACCACTTCCCGACTATGATCCTAAGTGCTGTGCCTCAAGATCCGTCTCTCTCTTACATCGATGTCGATAACCGCTCTGGGATCGCCCGAGCAGTAGAGCATCTCGCCAACCTCGGCCATCGCAGCATTGCTTATGTTACTCCGATAAAGACCGATAGCCACGCCGTCCAACGCTTGCAGGGATACCGGGAAGCTATGGAAGCGCATGGCCTAGGCAGTGAAGTCCGGATCACTGAGATCCCCCTGCAATTTGAAAATGATGCAGCCTTCTATCCCCTTCTGAACAGCCATCCGACTGCCATCATTGCGTTTGATGATCTGAGAGCCTTGCAAATTCACGGCTTTCTCACGCGCCAGGGCTTGCACGTACCGGATGATATGGCTCTGATCGGCTTTGATGATGAAGATTTCGGCCTGCACATGTCCCCCCGGTTGACGACGATCCCCCAGCCATTTGGCCAGATGGGGGGTCTGGCTGTCGAAAAATTGATCGAGCGTGTTGAAAACCCGGATTTGCCCCCCTTCCATCATATTTTTCCGCTGCAGATTACCTTACGCGAATCCTGTGGGCTCGCAGAACGTATCAAACTCTGATCTATAGAGCTCCATCGACTCTTTTGGATTGACTATGACTAATTACCTGGGCGTCGACGGTGGTAACTCAAAGACACATGCCTTCATTCTATCCGACTCTGGCGAACCGCTAGGATTTGGAGCCAGCCGCGGTAGCGATTTCCAAGAAGTTGGGATCGAGGATGCCTGCCGGTCGTGGGCGCAGGCAATCTCGATCGCGCTGGGGGAGGCCGGGCTGGAAAAACAGGATCTGTGTATGGGATGTTTCTGTTTAGCAGGCGCCGATCTGCCGGAGGATTATGCGCTTCTGGAAAAAGCTGTGGCTGAGCTGGCTCATCCCGTCAAAACGATCGTCAAGAACGATTCGATCGCCGCTTTGCGAGCAGGATTGACCGAATTTACCCACGGGGTCTCAGTGATCGTGGGAGCAGGTTTCAATGCCGCCGGGAGAGCAAAAGATGGCGCCGAGATCATCCTGCCAGGTTTGGGGTACATCTCTGGGGATTACGGCGGCGGCCGATGGATTGGCCGGCAGATGGTCCGGGCAGTGATGCGCGCCTGGGATGGCCGCGGGCAGGCGACCAGCCTGCGCGGGCCTGTGCTACGGGCAATGGGCGCCCAGAATGAATTCGAATTGATACGCTGCATGCGCAGTAACGGCGGCCACGAACGACTGCTGGATCTGGTCCCTCTGCTCTTCGATGCGGCCTACGACGGCGACGAAGTGGCGCAGTCTTTAATCACCACCCTTGGGGTGGAAGTGGGCATCACGGCAGCCATGCTGATCTCCCGGTTAAGCCTCCAGCACGATGAAGTTCCCGTGATCCTCTCGACCAGCGTCTTCCAGGGAAAAGGCCCGCTTTTATTGGACGTGATCACAGAAACGGTTCACCGGACTGCCCCACTTGCCCGGGTTGTAATTCCCGATTTCATCCCGGTAGTGGGCGCCGCCCTCGAAGCAATGTCGTCCGATCGAAAAGACATCAACGCGGAGTTCCTCGGCAGGTTGCGCCAGAAATTAAAAGTATCTTTTCCGGAGCTTGTGCGTAACGATGTTCAAACCCTCGCCTGATTTTCGACGCTTCGCCGCAGCCCTACGCTGCCGCCAGCCCGATCGGGTTCCCTTAGGGGAGCTCTGGATCGACCAGGCGGTTATGGAGGCATTCCTGGGCCGCCCGGTAGGGTCACACGATACCGGAGAGGGATACGATCTCCAAGCAGAAATTGAATTCTGGTACCGGGCGGGGTATGACTATATCCACATCGAACCGCGTTACTTCTTTCCTAAGAAGAGCGGACGAAATCCTTCTCCTGACGAGCACGCCGGCCTGATCACGTCCTGGCAAGATTTTCACTCCTATCCCTGGCCAAGCCTCGATCAGGTCGATTTCAGCTCTCTAGAAGCTGCTCCAAGTATGCTTCCAGATGGTATGGGAATTATTGCAGGCACGAGTGGTATTTTTGAGGATGCGTGGATGATTATGGGTTTCGAAACCTTCTGCACAGCGCTTTACGATCAGCCCGACTTGGTCGCGGCGGTCTTCCAGAAGGTTGGCAGCATGATCGTTGAAATTTTTCGCCGGGCAGCAAACTCCCCCCGAGTTGGCGCCATGTGGATCAGCGACGATCTGGCTTATACCAGCGGACCCATGCTCGCGC
Source organism: Chloroflexota bacterium (assembly GCA_023381565.1). Lineage (GTDB taxonomy): Bacteria > Chloroflexota > Anaerolineae > Anaerolineales > Anaerolineaceae > JAMCRR01. The sequence goes on along the minus strand of JAMCRR010000148.1, from coordinate 92,318 downwards.
CTAAGGTATTCCGGCGCTGGCTCTACCCCTGGTACCGGCAGCTCAAAACCATCTCGCAGAAGCGGTCTTTGCCCCTTCTGTTCCATTCGGACGGGAACCTTTGGCCTCTCATAGAGGATTTACAAGAAATCGGGTTCGACGCCTTGCAGCCGGTTGAACCGAAAGCCATGGATATTCGCGAAGCGAAATCTCGGTTGCAAGGGAAAGTCTGCCTGATTGGAAATGTGGGGCTGGATTTTCCCCTCACACGAGGCACACCAAGTGACGTGGAAGCCGCCGTGCGCGAGCTTATCCGCGTGGTCGCTCCTGGTGGTGGGTACTGCCTCGGCTCGAGCAACACCATCCCCTTTTATGTGCCCCTCGAAAATTTTGTTGCGATGAACGAAGCCTGTATACGCTATGGAAAATATGTATAAGATCCAAAAACTAACCGTCGTGGGCGGAGGCAGCACATACACCCCGGAGTTGCTGAGTGGATTTATCGAGCATCGGGAGAAGTTAGCTGTCGACCGTATCAGCCTCTTCGATATTAATCGGGAACGCCTGGAAACCGTCGGGGGTCTGGTCAGCAGGATGCTCCAACGCGCCGAACTGGATACTCGGCTTGAGCTTACCCAGAACCGTACCGGTGCGCTCGAGGGCGCCGATTTCATTGTTTCGCAGATCCGCGTTGGGCTGATGCCCGCACGCATCCTCGACGAGCGCATTCCGTTCAGCCATGGGGTCTTGGGCCAGGAAACCGTGGGAGCTGGCGGTCTATTCAACGCCTTTCGCACCATTCCGGTTTCTTTGGAGATCGCTCGAGAGGCTGCCCGTTATGCCCCAGATGCCTGGTATCTCAACTTTACCAATCCTTCCGGCATCATCACCGAGGCATTATTGAACCACAGCGAGCTTAAACGAGTAGCGGGATTATGCAACGTGCCAATCAATGCCCAGCGGGCGGTGGCGGAATTATTGAACGTTCCCTCCCAGAAGGTATGGCTGGATTGGATTGGCCTGAACCACCTGGGGTGGATACGCGGGATCTACGTCGATGGGCGTGACCGCCTGCCGGAGGTGATCGAGCGCCTGTCTCAGCAACTATCTGATGAAGCCTCTGAGCGCTTCCCATTCGAAAGCCGGCTGTTACACGACCTGGGTTTGCTGCCCACCTATTACTTGCGCTATTACTATGCAACGCAAAATGCCATCTCGGAGGTTCAGAAAGCCGGCAAAACGCGGGGTGAAGTCGTCCTCGATATCGAGCGGGATCTGCTGGGTAGATATGCCGATCCAAACCAGGTGATCAAACCCGAGGAACTCAAGCAGCGCGGCGGGGCATACTACTCGGAAGCCGCTATCCGGCTGATCCTGTCGCTTCTATCCGACCGGCGTGACGTGCAGATCCTAATCACGCGCAATAACGGCGCCATACAGGGTTTGCCGGACCATGTGTCGGTCGAGGTTCCATCAATCGTCGGCGCGCACGGAATCTCCCCCCTTTCCTGCGGGAAGCCCCCTGCGCAAGTGAAACACTTGCTGGAGTCGGTCAAAGCATCGGAGAGCCTGGCAGTCGAAGCGGGTGTGAGCGGTTCCCGGCGAAAAGCCGTGATGGCGCTGGTGGCTAACCCCCTCGTGCCCGGCTTCGAGCTTGCCGAGAGGCTTACCGATGAGCTTCTCGAGGCGCACAGGCGGTATCTGCCGCAGTTCTTCAGTTCTGAGGAGTAATGGCCAATCCTTTGAGATGAGGATGATGATTATGGAAAAACAACGTGTTGGGTTGGTCGGCCTCGCCCAGGGATGGTATGCCACCCTCTACTCGCGCCACTGTGCCCAGCGGCAGGATGTTCGTTTTGTTGGGATCTGCGATCTGGGCGAGTCGAACGATTACGTTCGGGCCTGCGCGGAGACGACTGCTGACGAATTCGCCCAGGAGATCGGAACGCCTCTTTTCCATCGTTTTGAAGATTTGATGGACACCAAACCAACTGCTTTGATTGTGACCAATGAGAGCGGTGCGCACCATTCCATCGCGGTACCTGCGATTGAGACCGGTGTGCATGTCTTCCTCGGGAAACCTGCCACGATCACTTTATCAGCCGCCGAGCAAATCGCCGCAGCTTCAACGCTCCATCCAGGTGTGGTTGTGCTGCCTGGGGAACCAGCCCGATATGAAGATGGCATGATTCAAGCCCAATCCGGGGTTGCTTCAGGCGTTATCGGGAAGCCGCTGATGACGCACATTTTCGTTAATCACCCGGCGATGACCAACCACGCCTGGGAGATGGACCCCAAGCGTGGAGGCGGGCCCGTGATCGAGTTCGGCTGCTACGTGATTGACCTGGCTGAGTGGATCGTCGGCTCACCCATCGTCTCGGTCGCGGCGATGGGCGCCAACTTCTTGCATCCGCAGATCCCCACCCCTGACAACGTCAAGATGATCGCCGAGCATGCCAACGGTGGTTTCAGCAGCCTGGATATGTGCTCCTCGATCCATTGGACCTACCCGTTCCTGGGTCTTGAGGTTATCGGTGAGAAAGGATCCATCCGTACGGATTATCACAACTACCCGACCTACATCCAGACGCCAGAGGGCTGCCAGGTGAGTGAGCCGCGCACTTCGGCAATGAACCTGCGTGAAATCGAACATTTTATGGATTGCATCCAAGGCAAAGCCCGCCCGGGCATCACAATCCAGGACTACGTCAGCACCATGCAGGTGCTGGAGGCGGTTCAAGAGGCGCTGGCATCCGGCAGGCGTGTGCCCGTCAAGAGGAGCGAGCATGCCTGAGATTGGCATCGGCTTGATTGGCTGTGGCGAGATTGCCGACCTGCATGCCCAGGCGCTGCAAGGCATCGCGGGCGCGCGTATCGTAGCAGCATACGACCTTCAGCCCGATCGATCGGGCGCCTTTGCCGATAAATTCAATGTGAAATCTGCCGTCAACGTGGAAGATCTTCTCGCCAATCCGGAGGTGCAGGCCGTTTATGTGATGACGCGCCATGATTCACACGCTGCGTACGTCTTGAAAGCTCTAGAAGCTGGCAAGCATGTCTTCTGTGAAAAGCCTTTGGCGTTAACAGAAGAAGATGCGCGCAAGGTCTACCGCGCGGCCAGGGGTTCAAAGACATATTTGATGGTAGGTTTCAACCACCGCTGGGGACCGGCGGTGCAATCGGTGCGAGCTTATGCCAAGGCTCAAAATACCTTGATCCGCCTCGTCCAGGTTACTTTCGCTACGGCTCCCTTCTTGGAAAACTGGGGAGGCTTGCCCATTGAGGGCGGCGGAGTGTTCCCCTGCCTGGGGAGTCATGCCCTGGACCTAGCCTGCTATTTAGCTGACGACGAGCCGGTGCGCGTGACCGCTCTGGGGGCACGTTTGAGACTCACCGGACCGTACCTGGATGATACAGGAGCAGCCTTGATCCAGACCCGGTCTGGGGCGCTGTGCTCGGTGACTTTCCACGATCATGCCCCTGCTTCGTACGTCAACTATGCAACGGGGATGACCAGCCATTTGGTCCGGGCGGAGGTGTTTGGAGATGGTTGGGCAGCGGTTGTCGACGACATTCAAAAGGCGCGTTATTTTGACAGCCGGGGCTGTCGGGAAGACCTCTTTCCTGGGGATGATCCTCTCACGATCCTCGGGATTGCTCAGGAAGATGCTCATTTCGTCAATTGTCTATTAGCCGGGCAAGCGCCAAGTCCAGACTTCAGAGAGGGTCTACGAGCCTTTCGGGTGGTGAAGGCGGCTCTGGATTCTGCTCGAGAGGAAAGAACCTTACCGGTAGAGGGTGTTGTGGAGTAATTAAGAAAACGATGGATCACGATCAAGAGGAGGTGAGCAAGCTAAAAGTGACCTGTCAGTATTCAGTTGTAATGCACCCTAACCCAAGAGTTAAGATAAGGAGGAAACATGTCTCGCAAATCTGTCAGTATCATCATTGGGGCTATCCTAGCGCTCTCGATGCTCCTATCGAGCTGCGCCCCTGCGGCCGTGGCCACTCTCCCTGCTCCTCAGGTTATCGAGAAGACCGTTATAGTGGCCGGCACCCCACAAACCGTAGTGGTTACGGCAACCCCTGAGCCAAAACCACCGGAAGTCGTCACCATCAAATTTACTCACCTGACCTGGATGGAAGCTGGCATCAAAGTCCTGAATGACGCTATCGCCGACTTTGAAGCCAAGAATCCTAACATCAAGATCGAGCAATCCATCGTCGGTTGGGGTGAAGCCCACTCGCAGTTCGTCACTTCCCTGGCCGGCGGAGTCGCCCCGGATATCCAGATGCTCGGCACCCCCTGGAACAACGAGTTTTATCAAATGGGCGCTCTGGCACCGGGCGATGAATATCTCCCCGCAGATTTCAAGGACCGCTTCCTGGATTCAGCCCTGGAAAGCGTCGTTTTCGATGGCAAAATCTACGGCATTCCCTGGGAGGGCGCCGATTGGGGTTTTTACTATCGTAAAGATTTGTTCGAAAAAGCCGGCCTCGATCCTAATACACCACCCAAAACCTGGGATGAATTGGTGGAATTTGCCAAGAAGCTGACCGTGAAAGAAAATGGCAAAGTTGTCCAGTGGGGTTTGGAAATCCCCGCCGGAGGCTGGGAAGGCGATGATTACTTTGACCAGTTCCTCTGGGCAGCCGGAAACGAAATTGCCAAGCCAAATGACCAGGGCGTTTGGGCATCAACTTTAAGCGAACCATCTGCATTGCAAGCCTTCAAGTTTTACTACGACTTGACCAACACTTATAAGGTGATGCCTTCGGACGTGATCGGCAAGACCTGGGAAGATGTCAAGAACGACTTTGTCTTCGGAAAAGCTGCCATGATCTATGATGGCGGTTGGACAACCGGCGTCATTAAGGACACAGCCAAAGAAATCGAGGGCAAATGGGCAGGCGCAATACCCCCCGCCGGACCGAGCGGCTCTCCCGTAACGCTGGGTTATCCGAACACTTTGGTCGTCACCGCGCAGTCCAAGCACCCGAAAGAAGCCTACCAGTTCCTCGAGTTCTTGCAGACCGGTTCTCCAAGCTGGGCTGATCAATACTGCCTCGTGCATGCTTCCTTTAACTGGACCAAGGCTTACGTCGAATCCGATTTCGCCAAAGATCCACTTATTGTTCCATTGGCACAATCTTTGGCGATCTCCAAAAACAAGCCTTACGCACCAGACTACGAGAAATTCCGCATGGGCTACTTTGTCCCCGCTATCCAATCACTCCTCAAAGGCGAGCTTACCCCGGAGCAGGCCTCCACGCAGTTAACCGAAGCCTTCAATAAGATTCACGGCGCTCAGTAAGCCATATCTTAGAAATGCATTACTGCCCTGCCCTCAAGCTTGAGGGCAGGGCAGCCCGGAAATTAACCCGTTCGATTTCTTGGTGATTGACAATGAGCCAAATGCAAACAGGCCAGGTGGGGTGGGCGGACTCAAGCGTCAGGGCAGCAGGACGCCGAAATCGCTTCTTCCGCCATGCCTCCCCATACTTTCTCATTTTCCCATCCATCGCGCTGATGGCAGCCATTATCCTGGTCCCATTGGTGCGCGGGATTATCATGAGCTTCAACAGCGTAAACATCATCAAACAGGGGGAGATGCATTTTGTGGGTTTGCAGAACTATGCGCAGATGATCTCAGATCCCGTATTTCATATTGCCCTCCGGAACACGGCCATCTGGACGTTAGGTGTGGTCTCTTTGCAATATCTCCTCGGCCTGGTGGTTGCTCTGTTATTGAATGAGCCAATTCCTCTGCGTGGATTATTCCGCGGGTTAGTACTTGTTCCCTGGGTGGTACCTTCGGTGGTTGCCGCCCTGGATTGGCGTTGGATCTATGCACCAGATTATGGGATCCTCAACTATGTATTGAGCTCTATTGGGGTGATCAGCGACCCTCTGCAGTGGCTGTCAGACAGGCATCTGGCCATGCTGGCGGTGATCATCGTCGGAGTATGGAAATCTACACCGTTTATGGCTGTGGTGCTACTGGCCGGCCTTCAATCGATCCCTAAAGAGTTGTACGATGCAGCCGAGGTGGATGGCGCCAGTATGTTGCAGCGTTTTTGGTATATCACTTTTCCTAACCTGCGTTATCTCAGTATGATCGTTACCATGTTAGCAATTATCTGGACGTTCAATGACTTCGATATTGCCTATGTCATGACAAAGGGCGGCCCATCCAATGCTACCCACCTGCTTTCGACTTATGCCTATCTATCTGCTTTTACTTACTCAGACCTCGGGTATGCCGCCGCAATCAGCGTGGTGATGTTAGTCATCTTATTGGTATTTGCAATCTTTTACTCTCGGATGCTCACAAAGGGGAATGAACTGGCCTGACCGGAGACACATCATGGCGCGCAGACTAAGAATCAAACAAGCAATCGTCCTGACCTTATTAATCATAATCGTCACCATCCTGGTTTTTCCCTTTATCTGGATGCTTTCAACCGCATTTAAAGGCCCGGAAGAGGTATTTACCCAAATCCCGCGCTGGATCCCGCTGAAACCAACTTTGATGAATTTCAACACCATTCTTTTCAACACCTCATTTCCACGGTATTTCTTAAACTCGGTTGTGGTGGGTATGGTGACGATGGTGATAGCGTTGGCAGTGACGATCTTCGCAGGATATGCGCTCTCGCGGTACAACTTCCGCGGCAAAACAGCCTTCTCCATGTGGTTGCTGGTTTCACAGATGTTCCCTCCGGTGTTGATGATCATCCCGATCTTTGTCCTGATGCTTCAATTGAAACTGGTCAATACCTATGCCTCGCTGATCATCACGTATGCGACCTTTGCCTTGCCGTTCAGCACCTGGATGTTGAAGGCCTATTTTGATACCGTTCCGATCGATCTGGAAGAGGCCGCCAAGGTAGATGGCTGCAACCAATTCCAGGCCTTGACCAAAATCATCTTGCCCCTGGCAGCTCCAGGGATCGTTACAGTGGCTTTGTTTATCTTTATCCTGGCCTGGCACGAATTTATGTTCGCCCTCACGCTGACGAGCACCACCGAGATGCGCACCTTGCCGGTAGGGATCAGCCTCTTCTTGGGGGAATACCGCACGCTGTGGGGCCAGCTTATGGCAGGATCGGTGATCGTCACCGCCCCTGTGGTGGTATTCTTTGTCTACCTGCAGCGTTACATTGTCCAGGGATTAACCCTGGGCGCGGTGAAAGGATAAATGCATGGCCGATTTGCTGCGAGTGGCAGTGGTAGGCTGTGGATGGGCAGGACAGGTACACGCCGAGGCCTATACCCGCCACCCACGTGTTCGCCTGGTCGGGGTTTGCGATCCTCTCATTGAGCGGGCAGAAGAGCTCGCCTCCCGAACGAACTGCACACCCTACAGCTCAATCGAAGCGCTTCTCGAGCATGAGAAGATCGACGCGGTGAGCATTGCCAGCCCAAGCGAGACGCACGTTGCTCTGGCAGAAATTTGCCTGGCTGCGGAGGTGGCTGTTCTCTGCGAAAAGCCCCTATCACGCGACTGGATAAGTGCCCAGCACCTGGTACACACAGCGCGCTCCTCCGGGCGTCTGTTGGGTGTGAACTACAACCGCCGTTTCGCAGCAGGGTACCGGCTGGCAAGCGTGCGGTTGAAGAACTCCGGAGACGTACGATTTATTTCCAGCATTCTGGCACAAAACGTCCCCCTGGCTGCAACCCCAGAAATGCGAGCAAAGTTGTCGCAAGATTTCCTCGTCTTCGACGCTTGCTCGCACCTTTTAGACCTAACCTGTTTTCTAGTTGGTCAGGAGCCACAATCAATTTATGCGTTCGGTACACGGGAAGCCCCCGGCCAACTCTGGACAGATATCCAAATTGGACTGCATTTTGAGCAGGGAGCCGTCGGGAGCCTGCTCGTCTCGCTCGCCGGGCCTGAATGGGGACAGCTGCCCATTGAACGCACCGAGATCGGGACACAATCCGAACGTATCATTGTCGATAATATCTCTCAGTCTGTTGAGTGGTTTGGGTATCGCGATGCCGAGAGTCACGTATGGAGGCCGGGTGTCTTCGAACCCGTTGGGTACGGCGACAGTATGATTGCTTCCATTCACGCCTGGGTCGAGGCTGTCATGCAGAACAGCCTCCCTCCGGTCACCGGAGAACAGGGGGCGCGGGTGGTGGGATTATGCGAACAGGTGATCAACAGCCTTAACGCGCAAGAAAAGGGGATGCAAGCATGAGGCGGCTGAACGTCTCCGCCGGGCAAACGACGCTGAGCTCTGGCGCTCGAGCAATATTGGGCCGGCAGATGGATGCGCCCATTTATTACCCGGACTACTACCGGGCAGAATTGGATGCTGCCGCGCATCTTCAGGATTTGATGGGTACACGCTCTGAGGTGTTGATCCTGACTGGAAATGCCACGCACGCCATCGAAGCGACGATGGTCAGCTTGCTGGAGCCTGGCCAGGAAATCATCACGATCAATGGTGGAATTTTCGGGCAGGTATTTACCGAGGTGGCAGCATTGACCGGGGCAATTCCCGTCGAAATACGCGTGCCTTACGGCAGTGCCCTCGACCTGGACCTGCTCGAGCGGGTGCTGCGCAAGCACCCACGAGCGGCAGCGGTGGGTGTCGTGCACGTGGAGACCAGCACCGGCGTGCTTCAGCCGCTTGAAGAGCTGGCTGACCTGGTGCGCCCATTTGGCATGCTCTTGATCGTGGACGCGGTCAGTAGCCTGGGAGCCACCCAGCTCTTCGCCGACCGTTGGGGAATCGATGTCTGCTTAAGCAGTGGGCAGAAGGCTTTGAATGCACCACAAGGGCTGGCGATCGTCTCAACCAGTGACCGCGCCTGGAAGGCGATCGAACAACGCCAAACACCTATCGGCAGCCTGTGCCTGGATTTACGCACCTGGCGCGATTACCGGGAATGGGATGTGTCCGCCAGTCTGAAAGCCTGGCAAGGGAGTGGCCGTCTACGCCAGCCTGCGCGCCGTGCGGTTCATGGCCCTTCGCCTTCAGGTCCGCTCGTTTACGGTCTGCTGGGAGCGCTGCAGGATATTGCCGCTGAGGGTAAGGAACGCGTCTTCCAACGGCATCGTGTAGCATCGAAGGCGGTGCGCCTCGGTCTGCGCGGGTTGGGGCTGCGGGTGCTTGCGGATGAACCCATCGCCGCGCCGAGCGTAACCACCGCCCTGCTGCCGGATGGGATCGATGAATTTGAGCTGCGCCGGAAAGTGTACCAAGAGCACGGCATAGCCCTGGGGGCCGGCCCGGTCGAGATCGGCTTGAACGCTTTCCGGGTAGGCACCATGGGCTGCGCCGCCCATCCCGTCTTCCAGATGCCGGTGATGGAGGCATTGGGGAAAGCACTCTATGAGATGGGCTGCGGCTGCCGACCGGAGGCCGGAGCCGAGGCCGCCAAGGCCATCTTCGATGAGGCCGGCGATCTGTTTGCGCAGGTTGGGTGCGATGCCCGGGATTAACCCGCAGAGCTTGCTGGAGGCCATTGACCGCTCGTCCCTGGTCGAACTGGTGAGCGACCTGATCCGCATTCCCAGCGTCAATCCGAAAGACGCCGCGGATTGCGCGCGCTTCGGCATTACCCCCGGCGAAGGAGAGCTTGCCGCCTGGATCGGTGTTCGCTTACGAAACAAAGGCCTGGAAGTCCGGCTCGAAGAGATTGCCCCAGGTCGCTCGAACTTGATTGCACGCTTGCCCGGTCGGGGAAACGGCCCTACCCTCGCTTTCAATGGCCACATCGACACGATTGGGGCTTATGAAATGGGCGAACGCGCCTTTTCTCCTGAGGTAAGAGAAGGCCGCCTCAACGGGCGCGGGGCAGCGGATATGAAAGGCGGGATCGGCTGTTTCGTGGCCCTGCTGGAGATTCTTGCCGAAAATAAATTCTCTCTGCCAGGCGATATCGTCCTGACTGCAGTCGTTGGAGAGGAAGGTCCTCCAAGCGGCACGGAATACCTGGTGAAGCATGGGTTTCACGCCAATGGGGCGGTGGTTGGAGAGGCAACCGGGTGCCAGGTATATATCGGTCAGCGTGGTGGGCAGTTTATCTGTTTGAAAACCCAGGGTAAAACCGCTCACGGCAGCCTGCCCTCTGCTGGGATCAATGCTATCACTCACATGGTGACCCTCCTAAATTCAGCTCAAGAGATGTCCCTTTTTAAACAAGCCCACCCCGAATTTGGCGCGCCAACTCTCACCATCGGGACGATCCGGGGCGGAGTGCGAACAAATGTAATTCCCGATGCCTGCGAAGCGACACTCGATATTCGCTTCCCACCAGGGATTATGCCAACCGATGTCCTGAAAGCATGGGAGGACCAGATGCGTTCTTTGGGTATTCGGGGAACGGTAGAAGCCGAAGAAGAAGGCCATCCGGCGTACCTGACCTCCTCGGATACCTGCATTGTTCGGGCAGCTCAAAAGGCGACCAGCCTGCTTGGGTTGGCAGACCGGTTTACTTTGGCGCCTTACTGGACGGACCTGGCTTATCTGCACCGCGCGGGGGTACCTACAATCATCTCGGGTCCGGGGAGCATCCTTCAGGCGCACTCCGGGGATGAGTATGTCGCCATCGACCAGCTATTCAAGGCTGCGAAGCTCTACGCCATGATCGCCCTGTTCTTTTGCGAAAGAGAGATGTAATGCTCGATGCCATCCGTTTCACTCCACATATTCTTCTGGTCGGGAGCGGGGAGGTGGGTCTCTCCGAAGAACACGACAGCCATTGTTACTTAATTGATGCGGCCAGTTGTTGGTTCCTGGTGGACTCGGGCGCCGGCATCGATACCCAAGAGCTTGAAAAGAATATCGATAAGGTCGTGGGGTCGGGTAAGCCGCTTAGCCATCTCCTCCTCACCCACTGCCACGCCGATCACGCCGGGGGAGCGGCTGCTCTCCAGCGCAACTATGGGCTGCAGGTTCTGGCAGGCGAGCTATGCGCACAGCGGATTATCTCCCGTCAGGATGCGCCCTTAAGCCTCGATGTTGCCCGGGCGGAGGGAATATATCCGTCTGATTACCATTTCGATGCGCCCGAGAAAGTCCTTTCTCTCACAGATGGGGTCACACTCTTCATTGGCGATGTACGTATGCAGGTGTTTATCACCCCAGGGCACAGCGCAGATTCGACCTGCTTCCTGGTGCATTTACCGGAAGGTTCAGCCCTTTTCTGCGGCGATACCATCTTCACCAGCGGCCTGCTCCCTTTGTTAAACACCTTTGACTCGCAGCTATCAGAATACCGTATTACTGTGAAAAAATTGCTCGATCTCACATTTGACATGATATTACCGGGTCACGGGCTGTTCGTATTGAAAAATGCTCGGGGCTTGGTCGAGCAATTGGATTCCCGCCTCTCGCACTCGATTTACATTCCTCCTTTGATCACCCCCTAAGAAAAAGGCTGCTATGATAAACGTGAACCATTACCAAAAACAAGACGTACCCCTGGAGACCGTTGGCGACGGTTATCCGGTTTTTATCCCCAGCATCGCCGTGCTGGTTTCCTGCGCCGATGAAACCGGGCGTGCCAATATCACCCCAATCGTGGCATGGACGGTAGTTTCCCGGTATCCGTTTACCGTGGCGATCGGTCTATGTAATGGGGATTATTCTGAGAATTACTTCCCGCGTTATTCCCGGGAGATCATCCAGCGCACGGGGGAATTCGTCTTGAACATCCCTCACTCCGGGTTACGGGAGGCAGTCAGTATCACCGGAGATGTCTCTGGGAGAGACCTCACAGTGGATAAATTCGCGCTGGCTGGGCTGACTCCCGGCCCGGCGCGGGTAGTAAAAGCCCCAATTATCATGGAATGCCCGGTCAATCTGGAGTGCCAGGTTACCCAGGTGGTCGATGCCGGCAGCCACGACGTCTTCTTCGGAAAAGTCGTGGCCATCCAGAGCGACCCGATCCTCAAGCAGGTCATCGAAGATGACGTGATGGTGGTAGACCTGCTGCGCCCCTTGCCCGACGACGAGGGAACCAGGCCCACGCGCCTCTATTGGAGAACCCTTCCGGATTTTACCGGGTGATCATTATTCGTTAAAACCTTGCAAATATGAGCAAATTTGTGTAATATATAGATAATTGTGCGATTGAGGTTTTACGGGGAGAGAGGCGCGAGAGAACAGTCGCCATCCGGATAAGTAAGATTAATTTGCTTTGTTTGGTAACTTGTGCAAATTACCATTTTTGCCTTGCCAGTCATTTAGTGGTGTTCGAACAATTGAATAGTGGTTGACATAATCTTTTGATTATCGATAATCTTCTTTATCGTGGGCACAGGTCGTGATTATGGTAGATCATCATAGTGGGGAAGTGCCTCACAGCAGCCAGGGATTGCGCGGCTTGATCGAAAAAATCCGAAAACAGCTAATCGTTCGAAGAACCCACATCCTGGTCATCGTCGGCTTTTTATTCATCATATTAGAGCTCGTCCAGCATTATCCGGATATCAGCAGCCTGGACACCGGATTTCTACTTGAGGCGCTCATCCTGTTCGTGGCGCTGATATTTGGGGGATTGATCATCCACGAATCCCTCACCCGGGATATCGAAAATAAGAAAGAAGCCATCCGGCTGCTCGAGCTGCGCACCCGGATCTACCAGCAGGTGACCATGGCTCAGGAGTGGGACGATTTTGCCGCGGATTGCCTGCACATTATCCGCGCTATCCTCCCTGCGGAAGCGCTGCTGATTGCTGCCATCGATAATATCAACCATAAATATCAGCGGATCGCGATCAGCGAGATCGATCCAGGGACAGCGCCCCGGCAGGCATTGGACATCTCCATGGGATCCTGCCCTGAGTGTATGTTGTATCGCTCATCGGAGGAATCGCCTGCCAGAATCTGCCATCACAATCAAGATGATCGATACCAGATCATCTGCCTGAACCTCGCCTCTGCCGGCGGATACAACTCTCTGATGCTGCTGGCTTTGCCAAAAGATATACCTTTCACAAATCGCAAAAGCGAACAATTGAGGGTGATATTACCCGACCTGGCGAACAGTTTTCAACGGATCCAGTTAGGGCACGCCAGGCAAAAAGAACTGCTCATTCACGCGGCTGCGGAGGAGAGGAGGGCATACGCACGCGATCTCCACGATTCCCTGGCTCAGAATGTGACCTATTTGCGGCTCAAGCTCGATCATATCGCCAGCGATGGTAATCTCCCAAAAGGTGATGTGGGTAAGGAGCTTGCCAGATTGAAGAATGTGGCTGAAGAGACAGAGGATTATATTCGCAATATGTTGGTTACACTTTACTCAGAGAATGCAGCCAGGCTGACGCAGTTATTCAAAGAACATGCGAAAGCGGTGAGCACGCGTTCGGATATCCGCATCTCTGTGAATATCCATGGTCTTCCGCGGGCGCTGCCGCAAGAGAACGTGCGCGAAATTTTCTCGGTCTACCAGGAAGCCATCCGGAATATCGAAAAACATTCTCGAGCCACACATGTATCGGTAAATGTGACCTGGACCGAAGAAGCGTTAATCGTCTGTATCATGGACAATGGTCAAGGTTTCGATCCGGATTCCATCGATCGCAGTCTCCATTTCGGGCTGACGATCATGGAAGAGAGGATCAAATTTATGCAAGGCGATTTTTCGATATGCAGCGGGATAGGGAAGCCCACCGAAGTGAAATTTTCCCTCCCCCTGCGGGATGCAGAAACGTCAAACGGTATCGAGCGCTAGGCGCGAGGGAGGAACTAAGATGAAATTATTGATTGTCGACGATCACATCCTCTTTCGGGACGGGTTGGTGAGTCTATTTTCCACCCAACCCGACTTTGAAGTAGTCGGTCAGGCAGGCTCTGTCCATGAGGCGATCGAGGCAGCCTCGACGCTGCGTCCGGAACTAATCCTGATGGACTACGGTTTACCGGATGGCACAGGTGCAGACGCCTGCCGGGAAATCCTGGCCAAATTGCCGGGCTGCCGGATCGTGTTCCTGACCGTCTACGAAACAGATGAACAGCTCTTTTCTGGCATGCGTAGCGGCGCGAAAGGCTATTTGCTCAAGAGCATGCCATTTCCCAAGATGCTCCGGGCGCTCCAATCTCTCAAGCAGGATGAGATGATTATCTCTAGGTCGATGACCTGCAAGATTGTGAAAGAGTTTGCCCGCACACAGCCTGCAGAACCCGCCGGAAATTCGATGATGGCAGCGTTAAGCCCTCGTGAGGAAGAGATCATGAAAGAGATCCTTTCGGGTGCCACGAATAAAGAAATTGCCTACCGGCTCTTTATTTCTGAAAACACCGTCAAGCACCACGTTCACAGCATCCTCGATAAGCTCGGCTTAAAAAATCGCCTGGAGCTGGCGCGCGTCGCCCCGCATCTCGGTTTTTCTCCACCTCTTTAATACACGGCTCCCTGGGCGCCAGATGTATTGATCTCCCCGGCAAGCCATATATTAATCCCTTTTCCGTTTCAATATCTCCATAGGAATTGAAACGGATTTTTATTTCTCTGGGTTAACCATAGGGTTAATCCCGGGGATTAACCCCTCCTCGCGTGAGATGATAGGCGAGATGACCCATTAATGACCCCGATGGAAAATTCCGGGTCGATGTAAGCACGCCAGGTTTGCAGTACTCTATCAATGTTCCTGAAATAGATATACGTGCTGCGTCACCGGGGGCAACAACAACCATAGAGGAAATCGACTGGTGAACACAAAAAAAATCATCCTGTGCGGGCAAAACGACTTACTCGGCGAAGTGGTGGAGTTATTCATGTCCAGCCGGAAAGGGTGGGAGGTGATCAAGATATCGGAAAATACCACCCTGGATCAATTATCTCGAGCTATCCAGCAACATCACCCCAACGCGGTAATCTATTACCAAAGGGAATCGACATACCGGGAGTGCTCGCCAATGGAGCTGATCCGCCAATTTCCCGAGTTGAAAGTAGTCAATGTAGGATTGGACAACAACATGATCGAGGTATATCAGCAGAAGAAGGTCTGGATGAACAGCGTCTCGGACCTCCTATCTGCGTTGGAATAGATTTCCAGAAACCGTAAAGGAGGCTCAAAACTTGTCCCGAGCAACTTTTTCTCATACGATCCCGAATCCGAACGAGCATAATAGGAGGATGTCCAGATGAATAAGGCTTATAAAAAAACCACGCGCCTTTTGGTTGTGATGACGGTCCTGGTTTCTTTGATCCAGATGATGCCCATCTCAGCTATTCCGGTGATAGCAGCAACCAACACCTTGACCCTGAACGTCATCAGCGCCCGGAACGAACCCCGGGCTTTCGGAGGCGCAGGTGTCACCCAAGGCGACCCGGTCAGTTCTTTTCGATACCTTATCAATATCGACAACACTGGAACGACCGGGGTACGCAGCCCGGATTTGGGCACCGGCTGTAATCCAGAAGACCCTGGCTACCCCGACTCCTGCGAGTGGGTCTCAATCGCCGGAGCAGCCAGCTCGAGCCCCATATATTCCTCAGGCACCCAGGATGACTTCTCCAACGGGGGGGGGTTGGACCTGCCGGATGGGCGCTACCTGGTCTCGGTATCGGCCGATGGCTACAAGCTGGACGGCGCGCACTTTACTGTGCCGTTGGACGGCCCGGTAACCGTCGAGCTGCAGCCCACACCCCTTCCCGATGCGACCATACGCGCCTGGGTCTTCGAGGATATCTCACCCACCAACAGCGCACCCGACGCGCCTGTCGAGCACGGCCTGGGGGGTTTCCATGGGCACATCGCCGACTACATCGGTGAGGTGACCACCGATGTCTACAGCAACCCGCTGTGCACACGCTACGTGGGAGAAAACCCGGATACGTTCGAAATCCCTGCCGGCGCCCTGGATGTAGAAGGGCTGCCAGTTCCGGATACTACTTACCCCTCAGGCATCTGCCTGAGCAAGATCCTGGGCACCCCGGAAGAAGAGGCTGCGAACCCTTACCTCTACACAACGGATCCACTACAGGTGGGCATGCTGGCTATCCCGCACCTTGGGTCTAACCGCTACGCGCTCTCCGCCGTGCCTCCGGACGGCTCCGGCTGGGTACAGACCACCACGCTAGAAGGCAACCACGACTGGGATGCCTGGGTGATGGAAGGCGCCACCGGCTATGATACCGAGTTTGTGGTTGCTGGTGAGCCTTTCCCGGCCACGTTCTTTGGTTTTGTGCATCCTACATCAATCGCTCACCCCGGCACCGGTGAGGTCAAAGGGGTAATCGTGGCGATGAGAGCCTACGTACCGCCTGTGGGCGGCATCCAGGGCCAACCGGGCCTGATCGGCGGCAAGGTCGATCACCCAATCGATGGTCCGTGGGTTGCTCTCGCCGACCTGCAGAACGGCGATACCGCCATTTACGTCGGCAAAGGCAATGCAGATGGCAGTTTTAATATAACCGGCGTACCTGCAGGAACTTACACCCTGGCTTACTGGGACGAGCCGCAAGACTTTATCCTGGATATTAAAAACGTTACCGTTGGCGATGGAGAAGTGGTCGACCTGGGCGTGCTCGGCCTGAACGGCTGGTGGACGGAGCTGGAAGGCTATGTCTTTAACGACACCAATCGCAACGGTGTCATGGATGCCGGCGAGCCGGGCGTACCGAACTTCACCCTGACCATGCGCAAGCGCGAAAACTCCCTCATGGATCGCGGCGCGACGCTGGTTACTACAGATGCCTTCGGGCACTACTACATGGAGAACGCCTACCCCATGACCCAATGGCTGGTAATGGAAGCCTACAGCGACCTGTTCTACACCACGGGAGTGACTTACCAGGCAGATAACCAGCCTGCACAGACTACCGTAATGGGTGCGGGTGTAGACGTGAGTGTGCTGCCGATTATCGGCCTGTCTGGGCGGCTTGATTGGGGCGTGCACGCGTATGATCCGAGTGGGGCGAACGGGATCGACCCGCGCAACGGCGGTATTGTGGGCACGGTCAGCTATGACACTACGCGCAACGAGCTCGATCCGCGCTACGCCGCCGTAGAAGACTGGCAACCGGGCGTCTCCGGCCTAACCGTCAAACTGTACGCGCCTGTCGACTGCGGCACAAACCCCGGTGTACCCTGCAGCAACGACCCGATCCCTTACGAGCTCTCCCCGGATGGTTCCTATGCCAGGGGCCAGCTCTTGAACACTTACGTCACCGAAACCTGGATGCGACCCGGCCTCAACGGCGATGGGGAGTGCGTCGCGCGGGATCTCGATGGCAATCCACTCCTATATCCCACCGGCCAGCAGGTCACCAACGACCCCACAGACTGCCTGGAAGGCCCGCTGATGGGCGTCCAGTTCCAGAAGGGTTACTCCACCGTGGATGGCAACTACGGCTTCGCCGATGGCTGTTTCGCAGGTACGCTGGATGCTACTGACCCGGCCAACCCAACCTGCACAGACAGCCTGGGCAACGACGCCTTCGAGCCGCTGCCCGGCGGCCGCGACTACCTGGTCGAAGTGAAAATCCCGGATGATGCGTTGGGGCAGCCCATGTACAAGGTGACCCGCGAAGAGGATATCAATATCGGCAACGGCGACCAGATCATCCCCCAGGTACCGCCACCGGCATGCGTCGGCCCGCTGCACACGGTAGATGTCGCCGGCTGGGGTACAGACGGCTACCCAGAGAACACAACCTTGATCCCCGGTGTCACCATACCGGCATCGACTCCTACAGAAAATCCCACCTTCGTCGACATCGGCGCTTCCCCCTACGAAGGCCAGGTCAAGCCGCTGTGCGACACTAAGCTGGTGCAGCTCAACAACGGCAAATCGATCGTCCCGACCTTCAACCTCTTCACCGACGTGCCCATCCCTGGTCGCTTCTGGGGCTTGCTGGTGGACGACCTGAACTTCTCATCCAATCCCAAATCCTTGCTCTACGGTGAGAAAGCCGGTGTGCCCTTCGGACCTGTGGGCATCTACGACTTCAACAATCGACTGGTCTACACTGCCGAATCGGATTACAACGGCCTGTTCGATGTGCTGCTGCCTTCGACCAACCGCATCAGCTGCCCAACGCCCTCCGGGGTTTGCGCCAACATGTACCG
The DNA here is from genome assembly GCA_023381565.1 of Chloroflexota bacterium. Classification (GTDB taxonomy): domain Bacteria; phylum Chloroflexota; class Anaerolineae; order Anaerolineales; family Anaerolineaceae; genus JAMCRR01. The sequence goes on along the minus strand of JAMCRR010000148.1, from coordinate 74,295 downwards.
CTTTGTGGGCAATGATCCAGGCGTTCCAGGCCGGTTGAACGCAAACTTCAACCCGCAGTTCCGCACCATCGCTGCCGAGTTTGAAGCGCTACCGGGTTTGATCGTGCCGGCAGACCTTGCACCTACCCAGATGGGCGTTACCGTCCAAATCCCCGGCGGGCAGGTCAACCAGGCAGTCGCCTGTGTAATGGACCCGACTCAGCCCCAACTCTTCTCTGTCTCACAGCCGTATATGAATGCCAGCGGCGGCGGATTTGCCATCTCTGGGCAGAGGTTAGGAAGCACTCCAGGACAGGTCACACTGGACGGCACGCAAGCGCTGCCGGTGACCAGTTGGAGCGATACCGATATCTCCGTCGAGATACCTGCCAATGCGCCTGTAGGACCGCACCAACTCGAGGTCACGGCTTCCAACGGCCTGAGCACGGTGAACGGCCTGACTTTCCACGTGTTGGGCGAGCTTGCCTTCCCATCTACCACAGAGCTGGATCTCTTCAACCGGGCAAACAGCACCAACCTGGGTCCTAACTGGACGGCGGACCCGGTGTATCGCATCGACAGCAACACCCTCCGGATCGCCAACGGCTCTGGCAACAATGCGCGCTGGATCGCATCGACCTTTGGACCCGATCAGGAGGCTTACTTCACTTTTACTCAGGTGAGCCTCACGGCTGCCGAACAAGGCTTGCTGCTCAAAATCAATGGGACCAGCCCGAGCGCAAATAACTCCTCCTGGATCGAGGCAGCTTACAATCCCATCAACAGCACGGTCGTGGTCCGCACCAAGCAAAGCGGACAGAATGCAAACAATGCCACACTGCGAGCGACCTTCACCGGTGTAACTTTCGCTGCCGGAGACCAGCTCGGAGCGCGCACGCGTTCCGATGGCACCATCCTGGTATACCGGAATGGTGTCCTGATCGGCTCCACGAACGTCGCCAGCGGGACCACCCCCTGGCCGGCAGCACTGATGGAAGGTGGCGGGCAGATCGGCCTGCGCTTTGCAGGAACCAGCAACAGCAATCCTACCCGCGTGGATAACTTCGGGGGCGGCAACGTGGGTCCTGCCTACCAGCCGAACCTGTACGAAGTTGGCCCTGGAAAAGCCTACGCCGTAATCCAGGATGCGATCGATGCAGCAGCAGCCAGCAGCGGCGATGACCTGGTGGTCGTCTATCCAGGCACGCCCGATCCAGCGAACCCGCGCCTCAACCCGCGCGGCGCTTACTACGAGAATCTGATCATCACCTCCCCGGTCAAGCTGCAAGGGGTTGGGCCTGGCGGCGTCATCACGGCTAGCAATACCACAGTACCCGGATCGATCATAGACGGCAGCGGTTTCTCTGGAGATACAGCCCTGGCTGACGCCTGGCGGGCGAGAATCGCCAGCCTGACCTGGGTCGGGAATCAGAACGTTTCTGAGGCGGAAGTAATCTACCTGCTGGCTCAATCGGAAACGCAGTACGGCAGTGCATTCAAAGCTGCCATCGATGGCTTTGACCTGCGCGGGGGCGGCCAGATGGGCACGCCAAACACTACCACCCAGGGTGGGGCGATCTTTGCCAATGCCTACGTGCGCAACCTGCAGATCACCAACAATGTGATCGAGGGTAACACCGGCGCCTTCGGCACTGTTCGCATCGGCACACCTAACCTGCCCGAGCCGGATACCAACCAGCACAACGAGAACATCCGGATTGCCGATAACCGCCTCATCGCCAACGCCGGTACCAACCTCGCCGGTGGGTTGGGCATCTTCGCCGGAGCAGATAACTACGAGGTCGCCGGCAACGATTTCTGCGGGAACTTCTCGGCGGAATACGGCGGCGGTATGACCGTCTACGGACTGAGCCCCAACGGTAAGATCTACGACAACCGGGTGTACTTCAACCAGTCGTACGATGAAGGAGGCGGGATCATGATCGCCGGGCAGCTACCGGCTGACCCAGCCACGCTCTCGCCCGGCTCCGGCCCCGTGGATATCTACAACAACTTGATCCAGGCGAACCTGGCGAATGACGATGGCGGCGGCTTGCGCTTCCTGATGGCGGGCAACTTCCCGATGAACATCTACAACAACATGATCGTCAACAACGTATCCACGCACGAAGGCGGCGGTATCGGCTTGAACGACGCTCCGGATGTGCGCATCTATAACAACACAATCATGAAGAATATCACCACGGCCACCGCCGTAACCAGCAATGGATTGCCTGCCCCGGCCGGGCTTTCCACCTCAGCCAACAGCGTCCAGTTGCAGGTCACGCTACCTGCAGGGTCGCCGGCTTTCAGCAACCCGCTACTGTTCAACAACATCTTTTGGGATAACCGGGCAGGCGCCCTCTCACTGGGTACAGTCGTGGGAATCGGGGCAACAGGTGACGGAACTCCAATCAACTACTGGGACCTGGGTGTGCCGGATGGAAGCGGTACGCTGGCGCCGACCTACTCGATTATCCAGGCTGGCGACGGCGCGGGGGCAGCCACAAACCTTGCTTCCGACCCGGCTGTCGTTATGCCGATCGACATCGGCGTGGCGTTTGACGTCTGGCGCACAAATCCGAACTTCATCGGCGCCATCCTGGTGGCGGTGGAGTTGCCCGTCAACCAGCTCAGCGATTACCATCTCACGGACGGTTCACCGGCGATAGATGCCGGCACCGCCAGCCAGGCAGGAACCAGCGCCCCATTGGACGACTTCGACCACGAACTGCGTCCCGGCGGCGCCGCCATCGACATCGGCGCAGATGAAGTCGCCGGCCTTAACGCGGCGAGCCTGCTCTCTGGATTTGCCCAAATCTTCATGCCTTTACTGGCTGCACTGCCGTGATCCTGATTGTGCCGGTTCCCTGGACCTCGAAGATTTCTCGGAAGGGGTCCGGGGAAACCGGCCAGGATGTCGAAAGTTATTGTGAAGGAGAAACCACAATGCACAAACAATTTTCCCGCCGTGATTTTCTAAAAGCAGCCGGCAGCGCGGCGATCGCCACCATCGGGATGCAGAAGCTCAGCAAGATCCTGCTCCCGGCCGAGGTGGTGAAGGCTCAAGGCCCGGCGCCAGACCTGTACTTTGCCGGCACCGACGGCTGGATCTACCTGCCGCCTGACCCGCCGATCTCGTTCTTTCACCCTGATAATCTTGCTCCAGCACCTTTCACAACCTATATCTTTGGTTTTCGCAACATCACCGGGCTGAACAGCACCCAGATCAGCGCGCAGAAGGAGAAGGCGCAGCACAATGCGCCACTCTTCTGGGTCAACCAGTACGACCCTGCCAACCCGAAAGACTTCCGCATGCAGCTTACCAACCTGGGATTGGCGGTACGCCCGGACCTGACCGACTCGCATACCATCCACTGGCACGGCTTTCGAAATGTGATCCCCTTCTTCGATGGGGAACCGACCTCCTCGATCTCCGTGCCGGTGGGGCAGAATTTCACCTACATCTACCGTCCGCGCGAGCCCGGCACCTATATGTACCACTGCCACGTCGAAGACGTCGAGCATGTGCACATGGGCATGACCGGGCTGGTCTTCGTGCGCCCTCTGCAGGATGGCAACACCACCCTCTACCCGAGCGGAAAATTCGCCTACAACGATGGGGATGGTTCGACCGGTTTCGATCGCGAGTTCGCCATGTTCCTGAGCGAGGTGTGGGCAGAGGCTCATTGGGCCGACGCGCACATCCAGCTTCCCGAATGGAGTGACTATCACGCCGATTTTGCTCTGCTCAACGGACGGGTTCATCCAGACACCCTGGCGCCCAACGGCTCGATCGATCCCTTCAATCCCGTCCGGGATGCCAGCGGCGATTTGATCCCCATCTCGGGCTACGAGCACCTGCAGCACCAGCCGCTGTCCGCCCTGATCACCTGCCAGCAAGGCGAGCGGGTCTTGCTGCGCTTCGCCAACCTGGGATTTAAAGAGGCTGCCATGACACTGGCCGGTATCAAAATGCGCGTGGTCGGTCGAGATGCAACCCTGATGCGCGGCCGCGACGGTACCAACACCAGCTACGAGACGAACACCCTCTCCATTAGCGCTGGTGAGAGCTTCGATGTGATCTTTACCGCCCCACCGCATTCTGGAGGCAGTGGTCCGGATAAATATGTGCTTTACAACCGGAGCTATGCACGTTCAGATAACCTGGCCGGCGGTTTCGGCGGACAGCGTACCGAAGTGCATGTCTACCCTGCCGGCAGCCTGGCTGCCCAGCAGTACCCCAACGATTGGGGTATATAACCAACCTCTGCACCCGCAAGAAGGAGCAAAACCATGAGTACAAAAATGTTTAAGTGGATGCGGTTGGGAGTGATCATGCTGCTACTGGCAGGCATGTTTTCCTTGGCTCCAGAGCAGCAGGTTCAAACTGCAGCCGCGCAAAACCAGCCCAGTGTGGGAATGGTCTGCACGACTGCCGGTTCGAACCCAACTTTCACCCTGGCCACACAATCCGGATATATTATCCTCCCCGACGGCAATACCATGTTCATGTGGGGCTACTCCCTGGGGGGACAGCCCTTCCAACACCCCGGGCCGGTGTTGTGCGTCAACGAGGGGGATACAGTAACGGTCATCCTGCAAAATAACCTGGCTGAAGACGTCTCGATCGTGTTTCCTGGGCAGGAGGGCGTGCTGGCTAACAGCGCACCCGCCCAACCCCAGTTCGATGGGAGCGGTAACCTGACATCGCTGACCAACGTAGCCCCTCCCGGCGGCAGCATGACCTACAGCTTTGTTGCCAGCCACCCGGGTAGTTTCATCTATGAAAGTGGCACCCACCCCGAAAAGCAGGTGCGGATGGGTCTTTTTGGCGCCCTGATCGTACGTCCTGCGATGGGACCCGACTTTGTCTATAACCGGGCAGACAGCCAGTTCGACTCGAATGAAGAGTTCCTGGTTCTGCTCTCAGAGATCGATCCTTATCTGAACCAGGCGGTTGAGCAGGGAAAAATCTTCAACATGAATTATTATCACCCACGCTACTGGCTGATCAACGGGCGTGGTTTTCCCGACAGCATCGCCGATAACTTCACCTCCTGGCTGCCAAACCAACCCTACGGCGCCCTGGCTCGCATCCATCCCTGGGATCCTAATCCGTTCCTCTCGGACGGCGTGACGCCCAATCCTGCCTATAAGCCTTATCCGGGGGCCATCCATTATTTGAATGTAGGCACGGAGGATTTTCCCTTCCACCCGCACGGCAATAATGGGTTGGTCATCGGTCGAGATGGCCAACCTTTGGAAGGTCCGGCCGGTGAGGACCTGTCTTTCGAAAAGTTCGATATCAATATCGGTCCCGGACAAACCTGGGATGTGATCTTCAAGTGGTACGACGCCGAAGGCTACAACGAAGCCAACAATCCGGTCCCCATCACCATCCCGGATCCGGCAAACATGACCTACGGCATGTTCTACAGCGGCAGCCCGTACCTGGGTGTGATGGGCCCCATGCCGGTTGGCATGTCCACGCTCAACCAGTGCGGCGAGTTCTACATCATCTCTCATAACCATGCTCTGTACCAGATCACTTCCTGGGGTGTGACGATGAGCGGCCCGATCACTTACCTGCGGATCGACCCACCGCTGCCCAATATGTGCCCATAAGGGGACGGCAGGCAAACCCAGGTAATGAAGGAGATTCCCATGCATACTCTCTTCCGTAATCATTTCAAGATTTCAACCTTGCTTCTGGTGGTCATGGCCCTGATTGGCTCAGGACTGTCCTTTGGAACTGCCCAAGCGGCGAGCCTTCCGGCGAGCCCCTGCATCTCTTCCGGGGGCGTGGCGACCTGTAACCTGTGGGCTACCAGCGGCAGTCTGTCTCTGCCCGACGGCGCCAGCGTCCCAATCTGGGGTTATGCTGAAACAGCAGGCGCCACCCTCACCCAGCCCGGCGGCCCGGTGCTGATTGTCAACCAGGGCGACGCGGTCACGGTTACCCTGACAAACGAGCTTCCCGAAGACACGGGGCTGCTCTTCCAGGGGCAAGAGCTGGTGCCTGACCAAACCGGCGCAGCCACAGGTGCCACCGCAACCTATACATTTACCGCCAGCAATCCAGGCACTTTCCTCTACGAAGCCGGGCTGTTGGTGAATGCCCAGCATCAGGTCGCCATGGGGTTGTACGGCGCCCTGGTCGTTCGACCGGCAGCCCCCGGCCAGGCGTATGATGCTCCGGCCAGCGCTTTCGAAGATGAAGCCCTGGTAGTGCTGAGCGAGATCGACCCGGCGCTGAACAGCAACCCGGCTGCGTTTGATTTGCGTAGCTATGCCCCAAAGTATTTCCTGATCAACGGGCAGGCCTACCCAAACACGGCGAACATCGACAGCCTTGCCGGAAACCGGGTGCTGTTGCGCTACGTCAATGCCGGACTCCAGTACCACTCGATGGCCTCGCTCGGCCTGCGTCAGGTGGTGCTGGCAAATGATGGCCACCCGCTGCAATACTCGCACAGCATCGTTGCCGAGACGATCGGCCCCGGCCAAACGGCGGACGTCCTTGTCACGATCCCCGCCACCACAACCGACGGGAGCCGCTTTGCCCTGTACGACGGCAACTTGCTGATGCATAACAGCAACGGACCGGGTTTTGGCGGCATGCTCACCTTCCTCTCCATCGGCGCCCCACCGCCTCCCGGCGCAGACACTACCGGCCCGACTGCCGCCGTGGTGACCCTGACGCCGAGCAAGACAAACGGCTCCATCGACGTATCCCTTACCGCTACGATCAGCGATGCTGCCAGCGGCGGGTCGAACATCCAGGCGGCTGAATACTACATCGATAACACATCAGGCGCACCCGTTTCTATGACTGCTTCAGATGGCGGATTCGATTCGCCCACCGAAGCGGTGCAGGCGACCCTTACCACAGCCATCTTATCCACGCTCTCAGGCGGCAGTCACACCATCTACGTGCGTGGCCAGGATTCTGCCGGCAACTGGGGACCGTTCAACTCGGCAGCTCTCAACCTGGATAAGAACGGGCCTACCACCTCGGCGCTCAACCTGATAGCTGCCTCGAGCAACGGCAGCTTCGACGTCGTGCTTAGCGGGACAGCAGATGACCAGGCGAGCGGCGGCAGTAATATCGCCGCGGCCGAGTACTCGATCGATAGTGGGCCCGCGATAGCCATGGCGCTCAGCACCACTGTATCGCCTGTGGCAGAAATCACCGCCACTATCCCCGCGGCCACAGTTGCCGCGCTGGCGGAAGGGTCGCACACCATCTCTGTCCGCAGCCAGGACGCGCTGCTCAACTGGGGCGCCCCGGCAACAGTAACCCTGACGGTCGATCAAACCGGTCCGACGACGAGCGCAGTCGCCGCGGTGCCCAACCCAACGAACGGCGTCATCGGATATAACACGAGCACCCCGGCAGTGCGAGTGACCGCCAGCCTGGCCGATAGCCAAACTGCGTTGAAAGCCGTGGAAGGCTTTATCGATACGGTCGGAGCGAACGGAAGCGGCTTCCCACTGACTGCCAGCGACGGCGTGTTCAACACCCCCACCGAGAACGCATACGCCGACCTCCCCCTGACCACGATCTCAGCGCTTAGCAACGGCAATCACACAGTCTACGTGCACGGTCGGGATGCTGCCGGCAACTGGGGTGCAACCAGCAGTACGGTTCTAGTCGTCGATAAGAGCAAGCCCGTAGTGAGCAACGTGATCGCCAGCCCGAATCCCACCAACGGAACCGCCGACAATAACATCAGCTTTATCCTCAGCGCCTCGGCGGATGGAACGGGGACGAACGTGGTCGCCGCGGAGTGGTATGGAGGAGTTGACCCGGGTCTTGGCCTGGGCAACCCGTTGGCCTTCACGCCTGCGCCCACCACCAGCCTGAGTATGACGATTAATTTCGTAGCGCTTGGCTGGACCCCGGGCAACCACACCGTGTCTGTGCGCGCAAAAGACGCGGCTGGCAACTGGAGCAATACCGTTTCAATCGTGGTCAATGTTGTTTACCCCAACAACATCTTCGCAGATGGTTTTGAATCCGGCAACTTCTCAGCCTGGTCCACGACCGGCGGAACAACTGCCAACCTCAGCGTCATCAGCGGAGGCGCGCAGGCTGGATCCTATCTGATGCGAGCGCAGGTTAGCGGCGGAGCCTCCGGGTACGTGCAGGACAATACACCCTTCGTCGATGGCAGCTATCACGCCCGCTTCTACTTCAATCCGAACGGATACTCGACCGGCAACGGCAACAACCCGGGGGTCGTGACGATCTTCAACGGGTTGAACTCGACGGGCACGGCGATATTCCAGATCCAATATCGCCGTAGCAACAACACCGGATACCAGGTGCGCCTGAGCGTCACTCGGGCAGGCGGCACGACCAACACCAACTGGTACACGATCACGAACAATGCATGGAATGCCATCGAGATCGCCTGGCAGTCGGGCGGAGCTGCTCAGGCCAGCCTGTACACAGGGGGGACCCTGCGGCAGACCCTCACGAACCTGAACACAACGGCTTATACGTTGGATACGGTGCGCCTCGGCCCGCAAGGCACCCTACCCGGCACGGGAGCCGTCCTCTTTGACTCGTTCGTATCCACCCGCAGGACCGTGGTCGGTCCGTGATTTCTCCGGCTCGATATCGGGGAGCTTCTGCCAGGAGCTGGCCGAAGCTCCCCAATCGGGACTTGAGAGGAGTAAATATGCTTGAAGATGTAACACGCAACCCTAAATCGCTCAAATCCGCCAATCTTATGGTTCGCATCGCGGCGGTATTTGTAATTCTTGTCCTCCTTGCAGGAGGCGCACTGCTGCTTAGCTCGCGGAGCCTGACTCACCCCCCGGCTCAATCCAGGGCAGACCTTCTGACGGCGGAGCAGCTTGCCGGACAGTACGGCCTGAAGGTCAACCTGGTGGCGGTCACGGCGGCAGGTGGGCTGATCGACCTGCGCTATCAGGTATTGGATGCTCAGAAGGCGCGGTCACTCTTCGATGACCCATCAGACAATCCCACGCTGTTTCTCCCCGGGACTCAGATCGCCCTGGTCTCTCCTGACGATCCACAGGCTCAATATCCATCCGTGGAAAAGGGCAACCAGTATCACTTGCTGTATCCAAACAGGCAGAATGCCTTGAAACCGGGAGACGCAGTCGGAATCGGATTCGGCAGCCTGCGCTTTGGACCTTTCGTGGCTAAATGACGAGGCGGCGGGCGAACAATAAATGCATTTCAAGCGAGTTATAAGAATGTAACGATCTTTCGAATTCCCTGAACAGCGAGGATCTGTATGACCACCAGAGCTCTTTTTTGGACGAATATATCCTTATTGATTGGGATTGGTCTTATCCATTTGTTTGTATTTCCCTCCGAAATGGAGGACGCTGTAATTATGGGCGTCTGCTTCATCGTTAATTTCGTGGCTGCGCTGGTCGCTGTCCTGGGGATTGCCTATGGTAAAAGCTGGGGCTGGTTTCTGGGCTTGTTTATCGCCGCCGGGTCGATCGGCGGATACGTTATCAGCCGCACCGTGGGACTCCCCGGTTTGGAGGTTGAGGGATGGATGAACGGGCAGGGTATGCTTTCTCTTGTGGTAGAAGGGGCTTTTATCCTTCTCGCAGGAATCGTCCTCCGGAGAGCGCGGGCGACGGGTAAAGGGTTCACCCTACCGGCTGCCTTCGCAAAACAAGACATCCAGACAGATGAAAGCATTGAGAATAAAGGGGGGATTGTCCGATTTGGAACCATTTTGCCGGCTTTAGCAGCCATGGCCTTGATTGTGGCAGGCATCTTCACCCTCCCCGGTCACCCGCATCACGATGAGCTGCTGACTGCGCAGGTTGTGTCGGCTAACTCGCAGGAAGATGAATCAATTGCCATTCAAACGACCCCTGTTCACGACCATCAAGAAGAAACACCCACCGGGAAAACCATCCTGATCAACCGGGAAACGCTCGCCGAGGAATTCGGTTTGCGGGTTACGCTGCTCGGAATGACGGCCATGGATGGGGTGATCGATCTCCGCTTCAGAATCCTGGATTCGAATAAAGCCGCGACCTTAATCATGGACCACAACTACATGCCGTATCTCCTGATCGGCACAGAACATTCCGAGGTTGTGTATCCCACGCGCATGGGACATCACGGGCAGACAGTCAGAGATGGCGACATTTATTTCCTGCTCTTTCCCAATCCACAAAGGAACGTCCAGGCGGGTATGCCCGTTTCGATCGGGTTCGGCGATCTGGTGCTCGAACCTATTCTCATACAGTAGAAATCGAGGCAATCATGCGCAGAATCATTCCACTGCTTGTTATCCTGGGGCTGTTACTATCCGCAACCGGCGGGGGCGCGCTGGCAAGCGGGCCGAAGGATGGCATCGATAAGATCTCCCCTGAGTTGCAGGCTGCCCTGGCAGCCGGGATGCCAGACGACATGCACACAGTAGTCGTCACCCTGCGTATCCAGGCCGCCCTTTCAAAAATTGGCGGTCCAGATCGCAATGCCAATCTGAGAGCTGTGGTGAAAACTCTGCAAGCCACGGCTCAGGCAGCCCAAAAAACAATCATCTCCTGGCTCCGGGCCCGTCAAAGCCAGGGTTTGGTTGTCAGCTACCTGCCCCTCTGGGTGTTCAACGGTCTATCAGTGACTGCAACCGCAGCCACGATCGTGGATCTGGCTTCCCTACCAGACGTAAGGTCTATTGTCGCGGATGAGATCAGCGCTGAAACGAGCGCTCTGCCAGACACCGCTCTCGCCGAGCAAAACCTGGCAGTCATCAACGCTCCAGCGTTATGGGACCTGGGTTGGCACGGGCAGGGGATGGTAGTTGCTTCAATGGATACCGGCGTGGATCTCTCACATCCGGACCTCTCGGCGCAGTGGCGCGGCGGGATGAATAGCTGGTACGATCCCTACGGCCAGCATCCCTCTTCTCCGGTCGATTTAAGCGGTCACGGCACCTGGACCATGGGCGTCATGGTCGGAGACAGCTCTGGAGGTTCCGCCATTGGGGTTGCTCCCCAGGCGAAATGGATCGCCGTGAAGATCTTCAACGATCAGGGCGGTGCTACCGCAACCGCCATCCACCAGGGCTTTCAATGGCTGATAGACCCGGACGGGAACCCCGATTCGGTAGACGCACCCAATGTAGTCAACAATTCGTGGACACTGAGCGGGCCGGGCTGCGACCTGCAATTCCAGCTCGACTTGCAGGCTCTGCGTGTCGCAGGCATCCTACCTGTGTTTGCCGCAGGCAACTTCGGGCCATCGGGGTCGACGAGCGTCAGCCCGGCAAATTACCCTGAGGCTCTGGCAGTCGGGGCTACGGACAACGTGGATAATCTGTATCTATACAGCAGCCGCGGTCCTTCTTCTTGCGGCGAATCGCTGTCCATTTACCCTGAAATCGTAGCGCCAGGGGTCGACATCCGCACCACGGACCTGTATGGGTTCTATACGAACACCACCGGAACCTCAATTGCCGCCCCTCAGGTTTCGGGGGGGCTTGCCTTGCTGCTCAGCGCGTTTCCCAACGCGAGCGCCGACTTGCAGTCAGCCGCCCTGGCAGGCAGCGCCGTTGACCTGGGCCCGGCCGGCCCGGATAACGATGTTGGCTATGGGCGGTTGGATATTATGGCTGCTTACCAGTGGTTGCAAAATGCCGGCAACGCCTCACCGACGTCAACCTCAACCCCTACAGCAGACCCAACATCAACGCTTACCCCTACCGCGACGGCAGATCCTTCTCCCTCCCCCACCTTCACCCCGACCGCTGCTCCCAGCCCGACGCCCACACCTTCGCCAACCCAGGACCAGGGAATGATCTTCTCTGATGGATTTGAAAGCGGCGATTTCACCGCCTGGTCATCGCTGACCGACGGGGCAGGACAGTTGAGCGTGACCGGAACGGCCGCGTTGAGCGAAAGCTTCGGGATGCGGGCGAACATCTCCGGCACCACGCCTGCCTTCTTGATCGATCGTTCTCCGCAGGCTGAAAACAACTACAACGCCAGGTTCCTCTTCGCCCCGAATGGGGTGAAGATCGGCAGCAAGAAAACGCACGACCTGTTCGCTGGGGTTTCTGCCGGCGGGATGGTGGTGATGCGCGTGCAGATCCAATTAGCATCGGGGAACTACCAGGTGCGCGGGCTTGTGAATACGAATAACAACCGGGAGCAGGCTACCGGCTGGTACACCATCAGCAACACCAGCCACGCCATCGAAATCGGGTGGCAGGCTGCCAGCACATCCTCTGGCAAAGACGGGAGCCTGAGCCTGTGGGTCGACGGCAGTCTGCTGGGAACGCGATCGGGGGTCGCGAACGGCAGCCTGCGCGTGGAGCAAATCCAGTTTGGACCGCAAAGGATTGCTTCAGGCATCTCGGGGACGGAATTTTATGACAGCTTCACCTCGACGCGCGGCGTGTATATCGGGCCGTAGAAAGTGGGACTGTGCTCGCCGCTAATTCCTGTTTCGATCCTGATACTCCCGCGCTCAAGGCAGCATCACTAGAGAAGCAACGTCCATCTCCATACCCGCTTCGAATTCTCCAAGGTGGGAGGCCCTGCGGCAGGGACTGTACAGGGTGATAGCGCTACGCCAACCGAGCAAATATGTTCCAGTGCTTTTTGGGGTGACCGCCTCGACTTCATCGAGTGAGCCGCCAGTGCCGGGTTCCCTCGATAAAGCCTCTCCGAAAAAACGCTCGATGACGAATCCTAACCTGGACCGAAGTTCCGTAATTTCTGATTGGTGATGATTTCTCGAATGGCGTTAACTCCGGCCACCTCATCTTGATTGCGTATTGCGTTGATGATGCGTTCGTGATTGCCGTGCCATGTAAGAAGCACGTTGTTATGGATAAGGTCCATGTACATCAACCGTTGGGCTTCATCCAAAATTGCCTGATAATGATGAACAAGGCGGCTGTTTCTTGATGCTTTGGCGATACACATGTGAAAATCAGTGTTAGCTTGCAGGTACACGGCGATCGATTCGGGATCCTCCTGGTTGAAAGATACCTCATTCAATTCCATGAGTTGGCGGATATCTGCGTCGGAGAGGCATCGGAGGGCAAGCCGGAATAATCCCGTCTCATAGAAAGTGCGGGCTTCATAGATCTCCTGCACGTCACTGATTGAAATTGACGAGACTGTGAAACCGCGGTTGGGGGTGTAATCGACAAATTTATTTTGCAACAGCGAGGTAAGCGCTTCTCTTACCGGCGTCTTACTGACACCATAACGTTCAGCAAGATCCCCCTCACGGATGGGTGCACCGGGAGCAAGCTCACAAGTGATGATGGCGTGTTTAATCGCCTCCTGCAAACGCTGGCGTAGACTCTGGTATTTTTCCTTCTCTCCGTCAATTGGTGATAATTTCATGTTTTTTCCCTTCCCTCCCAGGAGTGCATCAGGCTTGGCGGGCTGTACTTGCGGGTCAATGTGTTGCGAATTAAGTTAGCTTGCCCCTGCCTTGAATATCCCAAATCACTTCCACCTTATCGTCCCGGATCCCATAAATCTTATCATGGAGGATCAGCGTCATATCTTCATACCCAGCAATGAAATTGACTTTATCACCCATCCTTAGCTGACTGCCGATTTCCTTTGGTAGATCCAGGACGCAATGTTCGGCATTAATTTGTGCGATTCGCGCCCCAGGAAGATCTTTTACCCCTGGCATAGTGTGTTCTACGTTCATCGCCTTACGGCCGGCGTCAAGCACAGCATGATCTACCCTTGTGTGACTGCAGATTGTTGATAAGATAAAGAGCGAACAATCAATGTCTGCCCCCCATTTCTCATAGGTTAAATCACCGAAAATGCCCCCGCCCGCTTGAATTTCAGTAACCCCGGGTATGTTGGCTGAGATCCGATAACTCCCTGTGCCGCCGCAGCTCACAATGGGTATCTCTAGCCCAACTGCACGGCAAGATTCAGCCGCCTCTACCAATGAATAAACTGCTTTCTCGGTTTGGCGTTGCTTTTCGGAGGGATCTTCGATTTTCGTGACATGCCCTTCCCACCCCATAAGACCAGAAAGGGTAATCCCGGGAAGGGTAGAAATTTTTCTGGCGAAATTGACTGTTTCTTCTCCCGGTTGTATTCCGGAGCGGTACATCCCGATGTCCAACTCGATTAATACCCGTATTTTAACTCCGAGAAACTCAGCTGCGTGGGATATTTCCTTAGCATTTTGAAAGTCATCAATTGCCACCATAACATCCGCATGGCGACGAAGGTTTACCAGGCGGGCGATCTTCAATGATCCAACGACCTGATTCGCAACCAGAATATCTCGAATCCCACCCTTTGCCATCACCTCGGCTTCACTGAGCTTGGAACAGGTAATCCCAATTGCCCCTGCATCTAATAATTTGTGGGCAATTGCAGGAATTTTAATCCCTTTTGTATGTGGCCTCCAGGCAACACCGGCAGAGCGCATATATTCGGACAGGCGATGGATATTTTGCTCCATCAAATTTAAATCAACCCACAATGATGGCGTATCGAGTTTCTCGAGGTCCCAGCCTATTTCAATCATCCTGTCTCCTAACTTGTGGATTACCCATACGGTTCAAGAGAAAAATCTTGATAAATTGTAACTTGACTTTTGGATATTTTTATTATAATATAAATATATCCTTGATACAACTACTTAATCGTATAAATATCCGATACTCCATTGTATCTTGTCCATAAGTTGCTCTGATTACAGTTAGGGTCATTCGTCCGGCTGGAAGAAACCATTCATGAAACCCTGGCAGTCACTCTGTTTCTTTGGCAATACCGCGAACGAATGGCTATCGAGTAAACCATCTCTTATTCCTATTCAATCAAATTTCCTTAGGATCATAAAACTGGCGGCAGACTGATGAAATATATCAATAACATGCTGGAATTGATCGGGAATACACCACTCTTGAAATTAAATAAAGTGGCTAAAGATGTGCCAGCGAATGTTTTTGTCAAACTTGAATATTTACATCCCAGTGGAAGTTACAAAGATCGAATGGCATTGTCAATGGTTGAGGCGGCTGAGAAAGGACTTACCTGGAATCATAAAAAGCTAAAGCCCGGTGGGATAGTCTGCGATGCTTCGGCTGGCAATACCGCTCCGGCACTGGCTTTTGTAAGTGCGGTAAAGGGATATAAAGCAATTTTTTGTGTTTATAAGCCCTTACTACGCGGATCCAGCACAAGGTTAAAGATCATCGGAGCATACGGTGCAGAAGTGTGCGAATGCTCATCACCCTCTGATTTTCTAAGTGAAGAAATAATCAAGCAGATACCGGAGGAGTCTCAAGAACTATCTTGGGTCATTGCAGGTAAAGCCCATATGAGTCGTTTAGAAGAGGAAAATCCTGATGCCGTATGGGTCGATCAGATTTACAACAAATATAACTACATCGGTCAAATGGGCATTGGCTATGAGCTTTACGATCAATTAGACGGGAAAATTGACGCCTGGGGATGCTCGGTGGGTTCTGGCGCAACTTTGTATGGTGTGGCCATGGCCCTCAAAGAAAAAGGGGTAAATCCTTTTACTTTTGGGGTTATTCCTTATGGAAGCGAGTCTTATTACCAGCTACAGAAACCCGAATCCCAAAAAGGCGAGTACGAGCTATCTACATTGCGCCGCCAAATGATCGATTGGATGGGCCTTAAGAAATGGCAGACTGAGAAATCTATCAATGAGGAAATGTTTGATGCGGGTTATCCTGACGAATTCTTTGGGATTAATGCTGAAGATGCAAGAGCCATGGCAAATCGCCTTTGTGCGGAAGAAGGAATTTACTGCGGTATGTCATCAGGTGCAAATGTCTTCGTGGCAATGAAAATCGCTGAACGAATGAAGGAGGGTCAAAATGTGGTGACCGCAATCGTGGATCGGAGGGATCGCTATCTGGGAGAGTATCCGAACGATGTTTACATTGTGTAGAGGGTTCCATGTTCGGTAAAACATGATTGAAGCAGCATCAGTATTGGATGTCACAATATTTAACTAACCACTAACTTAAGGATGGAGGTCCAATATGAAATCGCAAACTAAGCTGCACCTTTTCGTCAACTCACTGCTTCTGATAGTACTATTAGCCGCGTGCGCTCAAGCACCCCAATCGGTGGCTGGACCCACGGCAAAGCCCACGGAGGCTAAGCTTCCGATTGTCAAGATCCAGGCGCTTGATGGCGGCATAACAACTGCGGTGGCCCAGATCATCAAGGATCAAGGTTTCGACAAATCCAATGGATTCCAAGGGGAGTACCTTCAGGTTGGTGGAGATGCTTCAATTCAGTCTATGCTGCAGAGGAACGCTGATGTTTCGTTCGACTGCGATCTTATCACACCGGCGTTGCTGAGAAGCCAGGGGTACAAGATCAGCACCTTTTATCCGATTGCAACACAGGATGCCACACTCGTGGTCCGAGGAGATAGTCCTTATCAGACAGCCGAAGATTTGAGAGGTAAACTCGTTGGGCAAGATGGGTTGGAGTCGGGTACGATGACAGCCGCCGAGATCCAACTCAAAGCTTTCCACAATATCGACATTGAAAAGGACTATAACCTTCAATTGGTCGATGAATCGGCGCTAATGCGGCTTCTCAATCGAGGCGATTTGGATGCGATCTTCCTCGGGCAGCCGGAAATTCTGATTTCTCAGTTCACCTATGGAACGAAGAGCGCCTGGGGACCTGCTGGTGAGGAGTGGACGGCTAAGCACGGCGGCCATATCTTGAACATCTCGATGTGCGCCTACGAAGATTGGCTGGTTAGTCATCCCGACCTGGCGCGCGGAGTGATGGGGGCCTGGGACGATGCGCTTGCCTGGATCAAAGCAGATCCCAGCCGATTGGCCCAACCTCCTTTCCCCGATGTATTCGGCATCGAGGAACCAAAAGTCATGCAGGGGTTTGTGGATCTCGTTGCTAAGACCGAATACTTCACCAACAGCTGGACGGAAGAAGACGTGCAAGCAGGGATTGACTTCGACAATTATGCTGCACAGATTGGCAATGTCATCACATCTGTTCCAGAGAACTCCGTCGTGAGACTTGATACACTCCTTGGAAAGTAATGGATAAACCACCTCTTCAACGTTCAAAATCGACACGGGCACGAGCTCGACCCGCGGTCAGATTTTGATCGATCCATCGAGCTCGACATTGTTGCATTTGCTAGAAGGAAAGGTCGCCCAAAGCTCGGGTTGAGTCAGGGATGGTATCGTTAGCTCAATACGTGGACCCAAGGCCTTTGGGAACCAATCACGACTGCAACCACTAAGGTGGCGCTTGAGCTGTAAGCTGCCGTGTGAGACCTGAATGACACTAATGACTGCGAGGTGTAATTAGCAATGTCTGCACAAAATGCTGTATTGACGGGTCCGCGTGACCGGTCATTCAAAATCAGTGGCATGCAGGTGAAGCGCGCACTGCTAATAGCCGGCTTGGTCGCTGTAACGCTTCTTGCTTGGCAACTACTATGGGACAAGACGGATTGGCTGTCTTCTCCTGCCGAAACCTGGGTTTTTTTCGTCGAAACCGTCTGCAATCCAGCGACATATTCCAATCTGGCAGCCACAGCGAGCAGGCTGTTCATCGGGCTTTTTATCGGTTATATCGCCGGGCTCACTGCGGCCTTCCTAATGCATAAATCGAAGTGGTGGGATCGATTCACCAGGCCCTATGTGTTCATCGCTCTATCCACGCCAGCGCTGGCATTTTGCCTCATCAGCCTGATGGTCTTCAGCCTGTCAGATTTAGGGGTCTACATGGCAATTGCGGGTACAGTTTTCCCATTTGTGTCCATCAGCCTCCTGGCCGGCCTGAACAGTATTGATGCCCACCTCACAGAAATGACCGAAGTGTTCAGGTTCAGTTGGTTTGACCGTCTCTGGCATCAGGCTATTCCTGATATGGCGCCGCATCTCTTTTCGGCATTTCGCAATGTCCATGCGTTGGCCTGGAAGGTCGTAGTCCTGGCGGAACTATTCTCAGCTCAGAACGGTATTGGATATCAATATAAACGGGCGTACGCCTTCTTCTCAACCAAGCGATTGATTGTGTGGTCGATCTTTTTCATGCTCATGGTTATGATCGTGGAGTATGGGATTCTGCGTCCGCTCGAGCGGGTCGTATTCCGATGGCGGAAATAACCTGTAGATCAGAAAGTTGTTTCAGAAAAGCGATTCTCTTGAAGAACGCGATAACGTAAAGATCTTCAAGTGTAGCACCCGAAGATGCCAAACTTGTTATCGGAGGAAATATGACTGTAGTGCCCAGTGATCATTTTATCAATATCGAGGATGTCTTCTTCTCATACCCACAAAGCAACCTCCTGGCCCTTGATGGAGCGTCACTCTCCGTTAAGCGGTCAGAATTTGCCTGCATCCTCGGTCCAAGCGGTTGCGGAAAGTCGACCCTTCTCAACATTCTCAGCGGTCTGTTCGTCCCCTCGAAGGGACGGGTAACCATTGACGGAGACGTGGTTTTCAATGATGGCCAGATGGCATCCGGTAAGCTCCCCCGAATTGGATATGTATTCCAGGATGACCGCCTTCTTCCTTGGAGGTCGGTGCGGCAGAACATCGAGCTAGCGCTCAAATCTGCGGCGATCCCTAAGTCTGAATGGGATGGACTCGTGGAACATTTTCTGGGGTTGTGCGGCATCGGGCAGTATGCCGATACATGGCCGGGCAATCTCTCCGGTGGGCAACGCAAGCGAGCTGCGATTGCCCGTGCGATGGCGATCGATCCAACCTCTTTACTGATGGATGAGCCCTTCAGCACCCTGGATGAGGTGAATGCCAGGTTCTTGCGGAGGGAGCTCCTGGAACTCTGGCAGAAGACCAAGCAGACCATTCTCTTCGTAACCCATTCGGTGCGGGAAGCGGTCTACCTGGCAGACACAATCTACATCATGACCAAGGGGCCCGGCAAAGTCATGGAGCGCCTCACCATTGACGTGGCTCGACCTCGACAATATGAGGATCCAAGACTCACGGAAATCGAAGGGAGCATTATCTCTTCGGTACTTAACTACTGGGGCTACTACGAGCCGACTGCAGTCCAAGGGTAGTGCGTCATGCTAATAAGTAAAAAGCAATCCCTCTTTTCTTGGGTCGAGCGGCTGCCTCGACCGCTGGCGAAGGTTGTGAGCAATCCGTTTGTTGTGTCAGCCGTTGTCGGGGTGGGCATCTGGTGGCTACTTGCCGGAAATGTGATCGAGTTCTTACCGACCCCCTACCAGGTCGCTGGTGCGTTTGTGGGGGCGATCACCTCATCCGAGTTCTACATCGATATGGCGATAACACTGCGAAGAGTGCTTATTATCGCAGTAGGAGCCTGGTTGCTGGCTACCATCTTGGGAATCGCCATGGCCAGTAGCTGGCCAATCGAGACGGCCATCAATCCACTCGTGTTCATCGGTCTTGCGATACCGGCGCCGCTTGGCATTTACTTCGCCATCTTGATCTTTGGTCTCGGCGAGTTGACCTCGATCATTGCACTCTTTGTGATAGTCACTCCCTACGTTGCCGTCATCATCTATGGAGGGGCCAAAGCCCGAGACAAACGCTTGGTTGAGATGGCTGCTGTCTTTCGCTTCTCTAGATGGCAGCAACTCCGGGACATCACCTTGCCTGAGCTCGCGCCCTCCTTGATGTCGGGAGCAAGATTTGCTTTTGCCATGGGCTGGAAACTCGTCGTGCTTGTCGAATTGCTCTCCTCTAATGTCGGGATTGGTGAGCGTCTACAATACTTCTTCGTTTTCAACCAGCCTGCACGCGTGATAGGGTGGACTCTCACCTTCACCGTGATTATGGTGTTCGTGGAAAGGTACGTGTTTGCAACGCTGGAGAAGAAGCTCTTAGCGTGGCGCCCGATAGAGGACGCTGGCAAAGGCATGGCACCAGTAGCATGAAGGATTCTCTTCGGATAATAGGCATGCCAACCTTCCATCTGGGTTTTCCCTCGCCGAGCATTGCAGACCTGAGTATGCCCGATCACGTGGCTCTGGCCCGCAAGATCGAGGACCTGGGATTCGATACTTTGTGGCACTCCAACGAGCGGTTTTACCGAGAGATGTTCATCCGCATGGCTTCCTCGGCGATGGTCACCTCCCGGATCACGCTGGGGGGCGCCATCGTCGAACCCTTTGCCGTACACCCGGCTTTGACCGCCCAATCTTTGGGCACGCTGGATGAGCTCTCTGGTGGCAGGGCAACCGTTGCCATTGGCGCGGGCGGCTCGGGATTCCAGATGATGGGCATCAACCGGAAGCATTCCGCACAGGCTGTGCGGGAGGCCTACACCGTGATGAGAGGCCTCCTGGCGGGTGAAGAGGTCACCCTGGCAGGTAAGCTTATCCAGGCGAACCAGGCCCGCCTGCAGTTTGTGCCTGCGCATCCGATCCCCTTATGGATTGCCACACGGGGCGACTTGACCCTGGAAACCAGTGGTGAATATGCCGAGGCAGTGATGATTGCCACCTACGCTTCGCCCGGAGGCATTGCCGAGGCCAAAAAGCTGGTGGAAACCGGCGCTCAACGCGCCGGACGCTCGATTGATCAGATCAGGATGCTCTCGCGCGTAGATACCTGTGTGCATCAGGATGTCAAAACAGCCTATGATGGTACCCGCCTGATGATCGCCCGTTTTTTATGGGGAAGCTACCCGGATCGGAACTTTGTCCATCGGGTAGGCCTGGATGTACCCCCCGATGTGGAGGCGTTGATTGCTTGCCGGGACCACAGCCTGGTCCCTCAGATTGCGGCACTCATTCCAGATGAGTTTGTGTCGGCCTTCTGTTGGGCAGGGACGCCCGAGATGGTCGCTGAACGCGTGGTCGCCGTAGCCCGTCTCACCGGGATACGCGAGTTTGGGTTCTGGCTGCTGATGGCGCCCGGGCAGACACGCGAAGAGGCCGTACAGCTGCTGGCTGAGGAAGTGCTCCCGCTCATCCGCAGCGAGCTTGGCTAAATCGACAATTATTTCCGAATGAGGAAATTCATCCTATGAGCACACTTTTCTTCGATCCCGGCCGCATGGCCGCGGCCATGGACCAGGCTGGCGTGGAAGCGCTGATCGCTACTACCGCGCCCAATATCCAATATCTCACCGCATACCGCCGTGGAGGGGATGCAATAGCCCTCCTGCGGCGCAGCGACCTGAGCCATCCCGAATTGATTGTGGGCGCCTCCAACATCGATTATTGCCTGGAGGACCTCTGCGATGGGGTCAAGGTCCAGGCTTTTGGCGTTTTTTATCGGGATTTTACCCCGGGCGTGGCGCTAACCGAGCGGGAGGGGTTTGTGCGCGAGGTCCATCTCCAAACCAAGGCCGAAGCCAGCCGATGGGATCTGACGGCGGAGCTGCTGCATTCTAATCGTTTGATGGCAAGCAAGATCGGGACTGATGCTTCTCTCGAAACCCTGGCGCCGCTGGCGAGGCTCCTGCCGGGTTTGGAAATGCAAAGCCTGCCAGACCTGTTCAAACGCCTGCGGATGGTGAAAACACCCCAGGAAATCAGTCGGATGGCTGAGGCTGCCCGGGTAACGGAGCACGCCATCCTGACCAGCGCATACAGCGCCATCCAGGGCACCACGCAACGCCAGCTTGCCCGCTCCTATAGCGTGACTGCCATCGCTGCAAATTGCTCCATCCGCTCGGATAACGCCTCCATCGGGCGGGGTTCGGCGCTTGGAAACCTCAACTCGCCCCTCGACGTAGTCGAGGAGGGCAGCATCTTGCGCTACGACGTAGGCGTTTTCTACGAAGGTTACGCCTCAGACATGGCGCGCACCTTTGTCTTCCGCAAGATGGGAGAGAAAGAACGCCGCTACCATGCCGCACTGGTGGCTGGATTGGAAAGGGAGCTCGAGCTGGTTCGTCCGGGCGCAGTTGCCTGTGACATTTTCGCAGCCACGATGGAGACCGCCCGCCGGGAGGGCATCCCGCACTATCAGCGGCACCACGTGGGTCACGGCCTGGGCATTGCTGGGGCGGGTTACGAGCCTCCACTGCTTGGCCCGGCCGACCAGACCGTTCTCGAGCCGGGCATGGTGCTGTGTGTCGAGACCCCATACGTGGAGCTGGGTTTCGGCGGACTGCACCCAGAAGACATGCTGGTCGTCACCGAGGATGGCTATCGTTTGCTCACCCACTCGGAGCGAAGTTTACGCATCCTACCGTGATCTCCATAATTGTTCGTACATCCGGATGCGCCAGGTAGCGAAGGAGGATTTCTCATGAAATTCGGATATCAATTACCCACCGGAATGGAGGGGCTGATTGTCCCGACCCCATTCTTTTGTCCGGAAGATTTTCAAGAAATGGCCAGGGTTGGCGAGCGGTTAGGCTATGACTCGCTGTGGGGGAACGACCACTATGCTGCCCAAAACTACGTCCGGGAAAAATGGGGCACGGCACCGAATTTCTTTGAAGTCCTGATCACGCTGACAGCTGCTGCCGCAGTCACCCATAAGATACAACTAGGCACCTCGGTGCTCGTTCTGCCAATGCGAGATGTTGTTCTGCTCGCAAGGCAAGTAGCAACGTTAGATCAACTCAGCCATGGGAGGCTACTGTTGGGAGTGGGTATTGGAGCCTATAAAGAAGAATACGAAGCTGCCAGGCCTGGTTGGGCCAATAAAAACCGGGGTGAGATCCTCGAGGAGGGATTAGAGCTGCTCAACCGCTTGTTTACCGGTGAAGAGACCACGTTCAATGGCAAATTTTATCAGGTTGAGGGGTTAGCACTCCATCCCAGGCCGCTGCAAGCGCCATTCCCGATCCTGGTGGGGGGGCATCAAAAATTCGGCATCGACCGGGCGATTCGCTTTGGGCAGGGCTGGATTCCGGGCTGGCGCCCTTTTGATGAACTGCGCGAGTGGATCGCTTTATTGCATGAGAAAGCTGCAGCAGCCGGCAGAGATCCTGCTTCTCTGACCGTCGCCCCGCAATTCTCTTGCCTGGTTGGCCGCACTCAGGAAGAAGCTATTAATAATTACGAGCAAACCGGCATGGTCAGTCATCGGGTGTCACTGGCCTATACCGGGCGTGATCCGGCCCTGGCTATGGAGAACAACCTGATCGGCTGCCCGCAAGACCTGCTCGAAAAGATTGAGCGGTTGGAGAGTTATGGTGTCAACCACCTGTCGGCGATCAGTTTCTGCGCCCGATCGGTGGATGAGTTCAAAGAACAGGTGCATTTCTTTGCTGAAGAGGTGATGCAGCCTTACCGCCTTGCCCACGAAAAACCTGTTGAGCCCGCCCATGACTGAATCTACTGAACACGGTATTACCGAGAGCATTCTGGACCTGATCGGGAATACGCCTTTACTGCGCCTTTCCCGTATTTCCGCGGGCACAGACGCGAGGATCCTTGCCAAGCTGGAATTCTTGAATCCTTCAGGCAGTATTAAAGACCGTATGGCGCTGCAAATGATTGCAGATGCGGAAGCCCAGGGGCGCATCCGCCCAGGAGAAACCACACTGGTGGAAGCCAGTTCTGGCAACACTGCCCAGGCGGTGGCCTTCGTGTCAGCGGTGAAAGGATATCAAGCGAAGATTCGATTGCCTGAATCAACAGCTTCTCCTGAGAAGCTCAAAGCACTCCAGCGGTTTGGCGCAGAGATCGAGCTGATGAAAGCAGGTGAAGAAGAAGCGGAGGCAAACCGGGTTGCGCGCCAGGCAGGATTGCATGGGGCAACCATTGAAATACCCGGCAGGGTGAAGTGCTTGAAGGAAGAAAGGGAGACCCCGAACATATATTGGCTTAGGCAGTTCAGTAATCCCGCCAACACCGAGGGCCAGGCAGAAATAGGCCATGAACTATTAAAGCAAACCAATAACCAGATCGATCTGTTTATTACCTCAGTCGGAACAGGAGGAACTTTTCTGGGCGTTTCCCGAGTTCTGAAAGCAACCTTGCCTAAGGTGAAATGCATTGCTGTCCAACCCGTTGGTTGGAAAGCCGACCAGCACCCGCTTTCAGCAGATGCGATTTATATACCGGAGATCACTAACGGAATCCTCAAGACTATACGGGATACCGGTATCGCCGATGAGATCATTGCTGTACCCAATGAGGATGCGGTGGCGATGGCTTACCGGCTCTCACGCGAAGAAGGGCTGAACGTAGGAATTTCATCCGGGGCAAACGCGTTTGTTGCCTGGCAAAAAGCTCAACTTCCTGAAATACAGGGAAAGACGATCGTCACCATTATGGTGGATAGCGGTTACCGGTATATTAGCGCAGAGAAATATGTTACCTGATGGCATCTAATTATTCAGGAAGCCACCAGGGCGATCGAAGCAACGACTGTTTTTGTCAATCGAAAAACCGACCACTTTAATTACGAAAAACCATCCACCTGGGAAGTGTGAATATTTGAAGTTCACAACGAAAAGCCCTCCAGTGGAAAAAGCGTGTTTGAATGGTAGAATTGCGGCGCTCGAAGGAGGATAGGACAACGCTGAGGTGCGACTCGAGCGCCAAGCGAGCACCGTTGCCTGGGCAGAGATTGTGACCGGCTAATCGGCACCCTCTGCTCTTTTTTTATCCTGGCAATAGCTCAAAGAGCAATATAACCTTCTTTTTAGCCATCTCGAAAACGCCCCAGGAAGCGAAATGACTCGCCCATCAGTTCCAAGAGGTGGGCGGGGTGGTGAATGCTGTCAAGTAAGGCAGCAGTGAGGCGCTCGTCACCCAAGACCTGAACCTAATCGGCAAACTTAAGGTTGGTGGTGAGGATGAGCGCCAGGGCGGTCCAGCTGGCACCGTTCCAGGAAAGCGACCACCCGCGGGCCAATCTGACTACAACATATCAAGAGTACCACCGCAAGCTAGCCTGGCACGAGGCTAAGTTATTGGCTGAAAAAATTAGCGGGTCATCCTTGCACCGCAAGGGCGGGCGTGAGCAATCTGCCCTGCCTTATCCCGCCTGGCGACCCAGCGAAGGGGGTCGCAGCGCTCAGGAACAATCGAATAGCTACCGATGGATCATCGGCAGATATAACCGGGGCTGGAACTCGTAGGCGCCCATATCCACCAGGGCCGAGCCTCTCCCTGGAAAATCCCAAAAGCGCGGGTAGCCATCCAGGTCGGTGGAGATCCCAGATAAACCTTCGGCAGCATCACTGCCGGCATCAATGGCAGGGGAGGTGGACTGTAAGCGCAGATTTCCTCCGGGGGCATCTACAAAAAGGGGATCTTTGTTAATGTTCCCTACCCCAGGATAGATATATCCCTCCATCTCGAACTCAATATCGCTGTAGGTCGCATCGAGTCTGCTGGTATCGTTATCATAAAATCCTGCTTGGTTTCCCCACATAATGGAATTGACCAGTCTGGGGTGGCTGGAATTTGTATCGGTTACCCCTCCCCCTGCTCCTCCTGGACAAAGGTTACCCGAAATGGTGACGTTGGTCAATACAGGACTGCTAGAATCGTTATACAATCCGCCACCGACGATCGCCGAGTTGTCGAAAAACACGACATTAGTGAGGGAGGGGCTGCTGTCTTGGTTATACATCCCACCTCCCCAGGTAGGGCCCGAATCGTTCGTAGCAATGTTGCTCAAGAACTCGACATTTGTCAGGGTCACGCCGCCGGCATCCATATTGAGCATGCCACCCCCACTGATGCCTGCCGAGTTACGGAGAAATCTTACATGCGTCAGAGATAGGCCGGTCACCTGTTGTTCGAACAACCCACCGCCGTTTTCCACAGCCTCATTGTCATCAAATGCAACCATGGCCAAGATTGCACTGCCTCCATAAATGCACATTCCACCACCCCAACGCGCCGAGTTATACATGAATTTGACATTGTATAGATTACGGCTGCCGTTAACACTGAATAACCCTCCCCCTAGATTGAGCGCCAGGTTGCCGGCGAAGGTGAGGTTGGAGAGTGTGGGGCTGCCATCCATACTGTACATGCCGCCGCCATTTTGTGCGTCACCAACACCACTGGCCGAGCCGGCCGTGATGGTAAAACCATCCAGGATTGCTGATGCGTCTGTCCCGCTGGCGGTGACCACATGAAAGCTGTTGATCCCGGCGATTTGCTTGGTGTCACTGATTGTTACAGAAGGATCGCCGAGATCATTCCAGTCGAGATCGCCGCTCAATACCGTACGGTGCTCAACCCATCTACGCTGAGCGAGGTTTGTTTCTGTACCCGTAAAACCTCCGTAAAGTGCCACGCCGCTCTTTAGCTGAAAGGTAGACCAGGGATTGCCAATCCAACCGGGATAGTAAATTCCCTCTGCTACCCAAATCTGATTATTACCCTGTGCAGCCGATAAAGCCGCTTGCAGATTGATAAAGGCGGTGTTCCACGACTTGCCATCATGATTGGGGCCAGACGCATCGGTGTCCACATAGGTGACTCCTGAGGCAGCTTGAGCCTCGTAGGCGCCCATATCCACCGCGCTGCCCACCAGGCGCAGGCTGCCATCCAGGTCGGCGGTGATCCCTGATAAACCTTCGGCGGCTTGATTGCCTTTGTTGATAACTGGAGAGGAGGACAGCAGGCGGAGATCCCCTTTGCCGGCATCCACAAATTGGGGATCTTGATTGATGTTTTTCTCCCCAGGAAATGGCTCCGTATTCGTCTGAATGTCGCTGTATGAGGCCACCAAACTGCTGGTAATCTCGTTTTCAGCAATTGGCGGAGAACCTTCATTATTCCATACAATGCTATTAATCAGCTTTGGATTGCTGGAATTTCGATCGAGGATTGCGCCACCTCCCCCCCCTGGACACAGGTTTCCGTAAAAAGTGACGTTCGTCAGGATTGGGCTGCTAAAATCATTTAAAAGCCCACCACCTTCAATCGCCGAGTTACCATTAAATAAGACATTCGTCAGTGTTGGACTGATGTTCTCGTTGTACATCCCGCCGCCATCGGTAATCACCAGTTCTTCGTTCTCAACAATGTTGCCATAGAAGGTGACATTGGTCAGCGCAATCTTATTCCCCCCCGGGCCGAAATCGATATTGTACATCCCGCCGCCTTTGCGACCGGCCAAATTCATGGAGAAGGTAACGCCGGTCAATCTGACACCTTCAGAGGCCATGATGATGATCCCGTCCCCGCGAGCATCGGGCGACTTGCTCTCGGAGGTTGCTTCTGGCAACATGGTTCCGCCCTCAAAATAGGTATGCAGACCTCCTCCATTCAAGTAAGCCTCATTCTGAGTAAATGTAACGTTGACAAGGTATGGGTTCCCTTCGTTAATGAACATCCCACCGCCGGCATAAGCATAATTGTGTCGAAAGACAACATCTTGCACGGTAATGTCGCTGTGAGAAATATACATACCACCGCCCCACTGCCACTCATATGGAGAGATGGGTTGCTCCGCATGACCATCCATGATGATGAAGCCATCCAGGACTGTGCTTGCATCCAGGCTGCTCCCGGTAACTACATGAAACGAGTTGTCTTGTGCATCCCCCTCTGCTCCAATATCGCCGCTCAGGATCGCGGCGTTCTGTCTCCAATTGCGCGGCTCCCGGGTGATTTCTGTCCCTGCAAAACCACCATACAGCTCTACCCCATTCATCAATGCGAAGCTAACCCTCCGGTCTGTAACGCTTGGATTGGTGACGTTAGTGGGTTTATATATGCCACCTGCCACCCAGATTTCGGTACAACCGGGGTCGGTCAAGGCCGATTGCAGGTTCGTGAAGGCGTTCGCCCAATCGCCGCCACTATTTCCTCCATCGGCATCATCGTTTACATAACAACGCGGGCCTTCCTCTCTGGGAGGTGCAGCTTGAACTGCCGGCATCCAGGCAATTAACGACACGGCTAGAATCACACTGCAATGAATCAGGTTCCTTATTCGCTTGCCCATCATTTCCTCCTTAGGATTGAAAGATCCGCAAGGCAGGCGATAGTATAGAAACCATCGCGCCTCGTTGGTTACACCTCACCGATGCAGAATCCAATAAATGCAGGTATAAGATTTCTTGCGATTTATAAAGGGGGGGAAAAGCCGTAGATACCAGGCAGATTTGGAAATATAGTGATGAGGATCTTACTGGTCTTGGACAGGCGCCATAAACAGATGGGCGAGATGCTTCAAGGTATTGAGATCATGGTTTTGAAGCTGTACAATTTATTATAGCAGCGTGCGGATCCCATATCAAGTGAAATTGCCACGAGTTACCAT
>JAMCRR010000148.1:0-46131 GCA_023381565.1 Chloroflexota bacterium | reverse complement strand
GTCTGCATACCTATTTTGAGGGCGGATCCCATATCAAGTGAAATTGCCACGAGTTATTGTCCCATAAGAGTTGAATATATTCTACGCAGGAAGATAGTTTCAGCCGTATAATTTATTTATGCCGTTGACCAACATGGTTTTGCTCGCTGCAGTATCGATACGGTGAATTCTCAACCTCTATATAACTGAATATACCTATGAACTCTTCTAGGGTTGGAAAGTTAACGCTTAGAACCGGAACATCTATAGGTAGGGCGGTCGAGCTCAGCCAGCCGCAGGTGATTTTAGGCAGGCTAGCTTCCGCGGATGTATGCATCGAACACTCGAATGTGTCACGCAAGCATGCCTCTATCACACAGGTAGGTGACCAATACGAGTTGCGTGACCTGGGCAGCAGCAATGGCACTTTCGTTAACGGCCAGCTTGTGACAGGGCCGGCAATCCTGAGCAGCGGGGATGTCATCCGTTTAGGAAATGAGATCGAATTGCTTTTTGAGCAACCCGAGCCGGTGGCGATCGAGCTCCCCCAGGTTAAGCCGTCTCCAGAGACTGTTTTTGACACAGGCACTCGCCTGGAGATCCCCTCAAAACCACCCGATCTGGTGGTTTCCATCGCCGGGGAAATGCCAGCCACTTATTCATTAGTCGGCGATAACACGAGCATCGGACGATCGAAAGAGAATGATGTTGTTATCTCGTCCATGATCATTTCCAGACAGCAGGCAACCATTGAGCGGGTGGATGGGGGATATGAAATCAGCGTAGCTACCGGGGCTACCAACCCAATCGTGTACCAGGGACGCCCGATCAAGGATAAACGGCGGTTGAACCACGGAGATATTCTGCGCGTGGGCAGCGATATGCCGGGCATGATGGTCACAATAACCTTCGAATGGCCTGCTCAGGCTGCACTGGGGCAGCAGCTCAGGACGATTGACCTGGGAGAGAAGGAAAGGTTGACCATTGGACGCGACCCGGGCAACGATGTGGTGCTCGATCAACCCACCATCTCACGCTATCACGCACAGGTCACCCGGGTCGGCCGGCGTTACTATGTCACCGACTTGCACAGCGCAAATGGGACGTTCGTCAACGATCTTCGGATCGAGGCAGATACCTGGCTACAAGCCAACGATACGATCCGCATTGGGCCGTACCGGTTCGTTCTTGGGCAAGACCAGTTTGTACGGTATGACGAAACCAACGGCCTGCGTGTGGAATCGGTCGGGTTGAATAAGTGGGTGCGTAAAAAGCTCAACCTGCTGCAGGATATATCCCTGGTCTTTCAACCTCGCGAGTTTGTTGTGGTTGTCGGGCAGAGCGGGGGTGGAAAGTCTACCCTGGTAGATGCCATCGCCGGGTACCGGCCGGCCACGAACGGTAAAGTCTTCGTGAACGGGATCGATGTTTATCGTAATTTCGATGCTGTACGGAATGAGATTGGTTATGTGCCGCAGCGCGACATTATCCATATGGAACTGACCGTATATCAGGCGCTGGAGTACGCCGCCCGGCTGCGCATGCCGCGCGACACCAGCAAAGAAGAACGCCACAAGCGCATAATGGAGGTGCTCGAAGACCTGGACCTTACCCACCGCAAGGACGTTCAAATCAGCGGGTTGAGTGGGGGTCAACAAAAGCGGGTTTCGATCGGGGTAGAGCTGCTTACCCGCCCAGGCCTGTTCTTCCTGGATGAGCCGACTTCCGGTTTGGACCCCGGGACAGAAACCAGCTTCATGCACCTCATGCGCCGTCTCGCCGACCAGGGCCGGACCATTATCATGGTCACCCATGCGACTAAAAACGTCATGCTTGCCGATAAGGTCGTCTTCCTGGCGCGGGGTGGCTTTGTGGTCTGGTTTGGGCCTCCAGATGAAGCCCTGGCATATTTCGACCAGTTTCGCACGGAACGTGAACGGCGGACGCGCCCGATGGAATTCGATCAAATTTATGCGATCCTGGACGACAGCAGCCGAGGGAATGCCGAGGAATGGGCAAAGCGCTATCAGGCTAATCCAGCCTATCAAAAATATATTGTTGAGCCGCTGCAAAACAAGGCCGGGCAGCTCTCACCAGCGGATAAAGCCAAAACAGGCGAGAGATCAGTAGCCAAACGGGCCAGGCGTGGCGGGCGTGTGTCCTCGCTCAACCAGTTGATCGTCCTCTCGGCGCGCAACTTAAAGATCATCACCCGTGACCGGTCGAGTCTCATCCTGATGCTGCTGGCTGCCCCAATGGTAGGTCTCCTCGACCTGGTCATTGCACCAATGATGAACAGCTCTCCGTATGACATACAAGTCGGGAATGCCAAGAATGGATCGATCACGCTGTTTTTGCTGATCATCTATTGTTTACTGGTGGGTGGTTTATCGCAAATGCGTGAGATTGTTAAAGAGACAGATATCTATAAGCGCGAAAGACTGGTCAACCTGCACATATTGCCTTATATCGTTTCTAAGGTATGGGTGGCGATATTGTTGGCTTTCTACCAGGCCGCCGCGTATACCATTATTCACTATATCGCCTTCCGGATGCCCGGTGGGACGGCTGAGTTCGGGATGGTTTACGTGACCTTACTGCTGGCCGTCATCGCCGGAATGGTCGGTGGGCTTTTGGCCTCCGCTCTGGCGCCCGCTGCCAGCTCGGCGCCTTTGATTATGATCCTCTTGATCGTGCCTCAAATCGTGTTGAGTGGTGCGTTGGCTCCTGTCCCGAGCAACGTCGGTTTTGTCGCCTCAACCCGCTGGGGATTTGAAACCCTGATCGGGATCACAGGGATGGGTGCCGATGTATCAGCTGATCCGTGCTGGCAGCTATCGAAAGAGCTAAGGAATGCTATGACCCTGGAAGATAAAGCTGCCCAGGGATGTAAATGCATGGGGGTGGCTGTCTTTGACCCAAATTCCTGCAGGTTCCCAGGGCTCGGGAAGTATTACCAGGAGGAGATTGATCAGGTGGCGCCAATCGAACCTGCGGAATTGGGCGCACAGCCCTCCGAGCCGGTTATCCCTCCTGCGCCTGAACCTCCGGAGGATAAATATGACCAGGTCAAGATGGCACAGTACCTCAACGCGCTGAGTGATTACCAGGCACAGGTTGATGTGATACAGGAGGATTACAAATCTGCAATGCAGGTCTACCAGGCACAAGCAGAAGTGTATAAGAACCAGATGATCGACTACCAGGAAGCTTTAGCTCTCTATAATATCGGGAGGAACTCCGCGGTAAAAGGTGCAGAGGGGTTGATCGAAAGTATCCGAGAGCAGTTTGGATGGGCCTGGGTAAACAAGAATGATCCGAACATCTTCTACCCCTGGTTATTTAAAGAATGGCTATCGCAAGGGGCAATTATCGGAGTGTATTTCCTCATCATCCTGGTGCTGATCAAGCGAAAGGACGTGAAGTAGGATGAATCATCACAAATGGGCCCCTGGGTTTTGCTTGATGATGATCTTGAGCCTGGTGGGTTGCAGCAGCCTGCTCCCGGGGAAAGCTCAGCCGAATATCGAGCTGACCGGGCTGAGCGCGTCTGTGGCCGGAACGGCAACCGCCCGCGCCAGTAATAAAAGCTCATCGGGTGGCAACCTGGAGACCGCCGTAGCCGAGGCAACCCAACTGCGCCAATCTTACTCGGTGACCCAAACTGCCTATGCTGCTTCACACAGCGCCTCTTTTTCAGCTACACAAACGGTAGTTGCGCCCGTGGTGGCCGAGCTTCCGCTCTATGGTGTTGATCCGGCGAAGGGGTATGCTGCCTGGTTGCACAAACCGGTTACAGTAGAAGTCACCGGGTACCAGCAGTATGCATATGCCAATGATTACATGCAAGTCACTGCCGGCGATTTTGTCCTGGCAGCGGACATCAATTGGAATACCCAATATGGGACGTCTGGCTGCGGCTTTATGTTTCGCTCTAATGCGGACAAGAATAAACCCAACCAGTACCTCGTACTTTTGACGCGTTTTGCTACCGGGTATGCAGCTTTTACCGCAGTTTATGAGGGTGACCCGGCAAACGTCCAGGTGTTTTACCCGAAAGATAACGATAAGACCTTCCAATGGCAAAACGATACAACCAACCGGCTGGCTGTCGTCGCGCGGGGAGATATCATCAGAATTTATACCAATGGGGTAATGATCGGGGAGATCGATACAACTCAGCCCCCTCCCGATCTGAGGTTGCCTGCAGCACCGCAAAAACCATTGGATACATCGAATGTGGCTGCGATGAATAATTACAAGGACCAACTGGCCCAATACGATCAGGTTGTCAAACAGCTGCAGAGCAGCTACCAGCAAGCGTTGTCAAATTACCAGAAAACCAGGGCGGTCTTTCGGGATGGTTTTCTGGCCATGATTGCTGCCAGTGAGTCCGGGAAAACAACGTGTAACTTCAACGATGCCTGGTTGTGGATCGTGAGTGAGTAAACCCATACTCAATTGCCCTTGGCCATTTCAACCTGGATTTTGACAAAACCGTTCATCGGCGCCGCATGAACGATCCGTCATACCTCTCCAAATAATTGTTTCTCGACGTCGAGAACGTCGTGAGATGGGTTCGTCGCGGTGACGTAGCCGGATGTATTGCTCGCATCGACCTTCTAGGAATTGGGGTCCATCGGGTCGACCAGGTTATATTCTTCCCCCTTCAGTCCGTGGCCGTTTGGGAGATAACCGAACCTGTGGTCGTAGGAACGATTTTCCATCCTGAGGACCAGGATGTGCTTAATCGGCTATTGATCTGCGCTAATTGGAATATGCTCCCTTTTTCGGAGCAGCCTACGCCGCCAGCCTGGCAGCCGGTTTATGACATACTTCGGATCATCTTTCGCCGCATCAACCACCAGGAAGCAACGAACAAGATGATCCCGTAAGCGGTCAGCCCGGCAATTAAAAATGGGTTCATGGTTTCGCCGCGCAACATCACCCCCTGGAGGAGGCTGATTGCATAGGTTACAGGGAGAAGATAAGAGACGATCTTGATCGGTGGGTAAAAATAAATCAGGTTGATAAAAAAGCCGCTGAAAAATACACTCAACAACAGCGTAATCATAGCAAATTGGACCGCCTGACTTTCGGTTTGGGAGATCAACGATATAACAAAACCGATCCCAAGAGAGGTGAAAATGACTGCCAGACTCACCAGCGCATAATCGATCCAGCTTCCTAACATGGGAGTATGCAATCCAAAGTAAACCAAAAGGGTTATTATCGTTCCGATAATAACGCCAAAGACGATATAGCTGATATATTTGCCCAGGATCGTCTCCATTGATGAGATTGGGGAAATACGGAAAAGCTCCATGGCACCGAACCGGCTCTCGCGGATAATAGAAAGCGCAGCGATCGTGATGGCTACGTGCTGTAAAAGCAGCGCAATCACGTCTGGGGTGAAGAAATCCAGCGGGGTGATCTTCTGGGGGAGGGTGTCGTAAGTTACAGCAGTGAAAGGATCGACCAGAACGGATGGAGAGATCCTCTGGAAAACGTTCAAATGGTTGTTGAGCTGGATCAGATCAGCATCCATTTTATTGAGACGTGCGATTTGTGAATTGTAATCGGGCTGGTTGCTCGGGATCGAGCTGGTGTTCTGGGAATTACTCTGCAGGTCAGACAACAAGCTCGGTACGCTCTGATCGGAGCTACTGTTTACGCTGGATGTGCCATAGGGCTGAAAACCTGTGATGGGAATAGCGCTGCTTCCTATCGCCAGGGCAATTACGTCGATATTTGCCGCCAACTTTTGGTGGGCTTGATTGGCGGCTGGAACGTTCCCAGCCTGGAGAGCGCTTCACATCAAGCGGATATTGGTATGCGCTTGTTGGATATTTTGCTGAAGGGGATTGGATTGGCTTTGTCCCTGCTGTACGAGAAGGGTTAAGACGCGTTGGTTGATTTCATTTATGTAAGTGGTCATCAAATAATTGATATAGCTGGCCTGGTTCGGATCGGTCTAGCGATCATAGATAATGAAAACCGCCTGGTGGTTGTCGTTAATCGTCTGGTAGGCATGCGACGGGACCACGACGACGACATCCACATTTCCTTGTTGGAGCTCAGCCATCGCCTGGCCTTGATCGGGAGTCATCCCTGCATAGATCAATTGCGATCCTAAAGCACTGGCATAACTTTGGATATGAGGCGCCAACGGATTCGTTGGGTCGGCCACAAAAAGGGCGCGCACCACGGGGGGCTGGTTATTGTATCCAACGGCATAGAGGAGCAAGATGATGAAAGGGCCCAGGACAAGGGTTATGATCAAGCGGGGTTGGCGAAGCACCTCGACAATCTCTTTACGGAAGAAAGCGGACGTACGGATGATAGAGTGGAAAAGGCTACGCATGGCGGTCGTTTTCCTGTTCGTTCGATTGCTGTACCAAATAGACGTAGACTTCGTCAAAAGGTGGCACGTATTCCTGGATGGACACCACCTTAATACCGTTCTCAACACATAATTCGATTAGTTTTGGAAATGACGAGCTGGCATTGTCGACCGTCATGCGCAGGGTATTTTCACCCAAGTAATTCACTTTCCCTCGGATGAAATCTAAATTTTGTATCCGCAGCATTTGTTCGTAGTTCACCGGCTGTTCAGTCCTGAGCTCCACGATCTCCCCTCCAAGGGTGTGGTAACGCAGCCCTTGAGGTGTATCCACGGCGATCAGATTGCCTTCCACCAGAACGCCGATAAAATCGCAGTTCACCGCCTCGCCAACGTATTGGGTGGTCACGAAAAGCGTCCGGCCTTGTTTTTGAAGATCTTTAAATTTGAGCCATAATTTCTGGCGTAACACAGGATCGATCCCCGCCATTGGCTCGTCCAAAAACACCAGTTCTGGGTCATGGACGAGGGTCGCCGCCAGGCTCAAACGATGCTGCATCCCTCCCGAGAGGTTTCGGGCAAGCTTCCCGGCATGCTGCCTCAATTCGACGAACTCGAGAGTTTGGAGGATGCGCTTCTTCCTCCCAAAGGGACTCTTCCCATATAACGAGGCGGCAAAATTCATATTTTCCCAAACGCTCAAGTCGGGGAAGAGGGCAAACAACTGGGGCATATATCCCAATTTTTCGCGATTAGAAGGGGTGAACCGCCTGGGGTTCTGGCCTAAAACCATAGCTCGCCCAGATGTGGGTTCATACAACCCGGTCAATAGCCGGATCGTCGTGGTTTTCCCACTCCCACTCGGGCCAATGAATCCGAAGATTGCCCCCTAGGAATTTCGAAAGAAATATTTTGGACTGCGTAGCTCTCCTGGAATTGTTTGGTGAGCCCCTCGGCAAGGATGGCGGTCTCTTTTTCCTCCTGTGTTTCTCGTATTATGCCATTCATCGTTGAATTGCCTACCTATAAGCTAAAACCCCGAATGCTCAAGGTGAAATAGATGATCAATTATAGGATTATTATCCTATATAAGGAAGGGAAAGACAATGGGCAAGATGGGATTCACCGTGATAAAAGGACCGATTTTGGAAGATTCTTAAAAAGCCAGACAGGGGATTGTCAAAGGAGGGAGCGCTTTGTGGCTTCTCCACTTGTAAAACAAATCAAATAAGGTAAAATAAATCCAGGAAATGAAATTTTTATTACAAATAGCGGCAATAAACTTGTAGATTCCACTTATTAAAGGAATCAACGGTGAATGAACTCGGGAACAATTGCTGAAACCCAACCTATTCTCCGCATCCAGCTGTTGGGCGATTTTCACCTCACTTATGGCGGAGAGGCATATACTGGCATTGCGTCTCCACGTTTGCAAGCCTTGCTAGCCTATCTTTTATTGCATCGTGGCATTCCACAACCTCGGCAATATCTGGCTTTCACATTCTGGCCAGATTTGCCAGAGAATCATGCCAGAAACAACCTGCGCCAGGCGTTGTTTCAAATTCGTCAGGCACTCCCCAACAAAAATAGTTTCCTCGAAACTGATGCTATGGAGGTATTCTGGCGTCTGGATTCACCCTTCACTCTGGATGTTGCTGAATTTGAGCAAGCCCTGAAAGCCGCGGATGTCGCTGAGAAATCAGGAAATCAGAGAGCTCTGCTCTCGGAGTTTGAACATGCCTTGACCCTTTACCGAAAAGAGCTGCTCCCCTCCTGCTATGATAATTGGATCTTGCCGGAGAGGGAACGGTTACACCTGATGAGTGTGGCTGCCCACGAGCGAATCATCCTCCTTTTGGAGGGGCAGCGGGACTATCCAGCAGCCATCCGGTTTGCCCAGCAATTGATCCGCTTTGACCCACTCTATGAGAGTGGGTATCGGTTGCTTATACGGCTATTCGCGCTCAACAAAGATCGAGCCAATGCGCTACGAACCTACCAAACTTGCGTAGAAGTCCTCAAACGTGAGTTAGGGGTCGGACCCGAACCGGCCACCCGACAGGTCTACGATCTATTGTTGGGGGAAAACCCACAGGGGTTCGAGCATCCGCAAGACCCGATGCTGGTCCTTCCACTGGTAGGGAGGAGAGACATCTGGGCTCAGATTCTGGCTGTATGGTCTCGCGCTGCGGCTGGCGACCCTCATTTCCTTCTCCTTATCGGAGAGGCAGGCATCGGGAAGACTCGTCTGTGTGAAGAGCTGCTCGACTGGGCAGCCAAGCAGGGAATCAGCACAGCAAAAACACGCGCCTATGCTGCAGAAGGCTGGCTGGCGTTTGACCCAATTGTCGATTGGTTGAGGAGCGATGCCTGTAAAAAAGCAATCTCCCGCCTGGAAAAAGTATGGCGCACCGAACTCAGCCGGCTCTTGCCAGAACTATTGACTGAAACGCCGGATCTTTTGCCTCCAGAACCTCTGGTCGAGTTTTGGCAACGCCAGAAATTTTTCCAGGCTCTGGCGCAGGGGATCCTGGGTGCTCGACAACCGCTTCTACTGGTGATCGACGATCTGCAATGGTGCGATCCGGATACACTGGAATGGCTGCATTATTTCCTCCGCGCGATCCTAAAAGCGCAAATTCTCCTCGTAGGAACCGCCCGGGTTGAAGACATAGTATCAAACAAGCCTTTATCGGGTTTGCTTGCTGATTTACGGCGAAATGGTCTTGCGACCGAAATTTCCATCCCGCCATTAGATGCATCTGAAACCTCCCAGTTGGCCGGTCAAACCTTGGGATTGGGCGTGAATCCTGACGTGTCCTTGGCCCTGTATCAGGAGACGGAGGGAAATCCTCTTTTTATCCTGGAAGCGGTCCGTTCAGGATTTCGTTTGGAGGAGTTGGGAAGTGGCACCTTATTGGGGGATGAAAATTCTAATGGCATCCCAAGGGATGATCCAGAAAGGCTGCTGCCGAAAATGCGCGCGATCATCGCCTCACGCATCGCATCCCTATCCCCGCCTGCCCGTGAGCTCGTCACGTTTGCAGCTGCTGCCGGACGGGCGTTTACCTTCCCGCTTTTAGCAGAAGCCAGTGGCATCAATGATGACAATCTGGGGCATTCCGTGGAGGAATTGTGGCAGCGCCGGATTATTTGTGAGCAAGGGGATAATACCTTCGACTTCAGCCACGACAAAATCCGCGATGTGGCCTATGCAGAAATCAGCCCTCCCAGACGGCCACTGATACACAGCCGGATTGCCCAAGCATTGGAAAAATTACATGCCACAGATTTAGATACGGTAAGCG
The DNA here is from genome assembly GCA_023381565.1 of Chloroflexota bacterium. GTDB lineage: Bacteria > Chloroflexota > Anaerolineae > Anaerolineales > Anaerolineaceae > JAMCRR01. The sequence goes on along the minus strand of JAMCRR010000148.1, from coordinate 36,501 downwards.
GGCAGTTAGCCGTTCATTACGAGCGCGCCGGCGTGGCAGAGAAAGCGATCACTTACTATCACCGGGCGGCGACGGTCGTGCAACGATTAGGCGCGAACAGAGAGGCTTTCCGGCTGATGGAGAAAGCTCTGAAAATCTTGGATGCGCAAATCGAGGTACCGAAACATACTCGCCTGGAAATCGACCTGCAAAAAGCTTTGGATGTTAATTTAGATAGTATCAAGAGTTACAATGCTCGAGAAACCATTCATGCTTATTATCTGGCGCAAGCTCTCTCCCAGAGGCTGGGACCTGCCAACAGTTCCATGGTATTGCATGCGTTAGCTCTTGCATATAATGCTCGAACGAAGTTCGTCCAATCCCTGGGGTTTGGCGCCCAACTGCTCAACCAATCAAAACAACAATCAAACACGCTGCTCGAGGTAGAAGCTCATTTTATCATTGGCGTAGCTTTATTCTGGTTTGGAGCATTCGAGCAATCCCGCGTGCATCTGGCAGAAGCAATCCGCCTCTACCAGCCCGAGCAATCACAGACTCATATTCAGCTATACACACAAGACGCCAGGCTGACTTGTATGTCTCGATTAGGTTTCGATTTGGATTGCCTGGGATATCCGGCCCAAGCTATACAGATCAGCCAGGAGGCGATGGATTATGGAGAAAAATTGGGTCACCCTCATAGCCTGGGTTACGCTATGTTCTGGGATGCGCTACTCTATAACGACCTCGGGAGATTCGCTGATGCTGAAAATAAGGCTAAAGCTCTGGTAGACCTTTCTCATAAGTTCCAATTGGCGCAATGGCACCCGTTTGGGATCATCATGCAAGGATGGGCTACCGCCGAGTTAGATGAGCTCAATCTTGGGATTGGAATGATCCGGGAAGGGTTGAAAGAACTTCAATCCTTTGGATTCGAGCTTTTGCAGGCATTTTTCATATCCTTGCTGGCCGAACAGGCGGGTAAAGCCGGGGAAGTTGATCAATCCATATCTTTGTTAGGTGGTACGTTAGCGAAACTGGATCGAACCGGCGAGTGTTGGTGCGAAGCTGAGCTGCACCGACGATTGGGCGAGTTGTATCTCCGGCGTGACGATGAAGCTGGGGCAGAAAAGGAGTTCCAGCGAGCATTGCAGGTTGCACAAAGCCAGGGGGCCAGGATGTTCGAGCTGCGCGCAGCTGTACGCCTTTCCCATTTATGGTGCATGCAGGATAAAAGTCAGCAAGCGTTCCAATTCCTGGAGCCGATTTATGACGGATTTCAAGAAGGTCTTGACTTGCCCGATTTCATAGCCGCTCGCAAGATTATCAAATCCATATAAATTAGATTAGTATTCTCTAATATTCGCGATTAATTAACGCTTGACTAACGCGTGTTAGTCTATAGCATAGAAGCAACGGGGAATTAACTTAGACGTGTTAAGGGAAACGGCGAATTCAGATAACTCAAGGGGAATATCGCTGTCAGCATTGGCTAAAATATAGAAGCTTACCCCGGACAATTTGTTTCGACCTATTCAAAACTTCCAGCCCTTAGTGCAGAACAACAGGGTGGATTATATAGATTGCCAGGAGGCTCGTCGTGAACAATTGGCTAATTCTTGAAAGGTTAAGTCTTCAGCGTCATGAGGCAGATTTACGGGAGGCAAAGAAAGCAGAGATCGTCAAACAGGCGATGGCATACCGCCTTTCTACAGAAACCCCCAGATTTCCAGATCGCAAACCAACCCATGGTCCCCGGTTGCTGACCCGAAGAATATTGACCTCGATGGTGGCAGCCTTGCTATTTTGGATCCCCTGATTCAAAACCGCTAATTTCATCTGGCGCCCCCGGTGGGAATTGAACCTGGAACCTGCTGATTCGAAGGAATACTCGGTTCTTGTCACTATTCGGCCTATACTGCGCCAGCCTCGGATGCGTCAATTCTGTTATCCTTCCGGGTATCATTCTCACCAGTTCGTGATCTAAGGCACACGGCAGCATCCTTAATGCTGAACCACGGCGGGCCGGTAATCGTCGCCTCTAAGTGTCTGGGTCACGCCAAACTCAGCATTACCCTGGATATCTACGGTCACCTGATCAACGAAATGCAAGAGGAAGCGGCGCGGATCATGGACGAAGAGTGCTGGCGCAGTGGAAATTCTATGCAGCTTTAAACCAGCCCTAAAAGCCATCCGGGAAGAAGAAATTCGCTGATATCACCCGTTGCACGCGGTTGCAGACAAAACGGACGAACCCATAAATTAATCGGGCCCGTCCGCCAGGGGTGGGGGTCATTGAATTGAAAACCACCACATTTAGGTGATCCACCAGGGACTTGAACCCTGAACCCACTGATTAAGAGCGGCCCCCTGCGCCTTCTACCCCCTATATGTGGTGGTATTGATTCTACACAGTACCATATGTGGTGTCTGGCTATTCTACAAACCCCATAGCATTGTATCTTTTCTATGGGATGAACCACTCAGCTACACAGGCGTTGCACATCAAATCGGAAAGGCGATTCGCAAACCAAAATGCCGTTGGAACAGATCCCTAAATAGGTTTTACTGCATCACAAACAGCTTCACCAATTATGTTCTCATGTGAGAAAATAACCTCACTAAATGTGTTCTCGTACGAGAATGGATAGATTCAATAAATGGTTCTCGCGGCGAGAACGAAAAAAATCTCCTTTGCCTCTAAACAGAATGATTATTTGGCCAATTACTCCATAACTCAAAAGTGAACATGGGGGCGTGGCAGGGAGATATTCAGAAGGTTGGCTAGGTTTGGCTGCGAGCTTTGTGGGCCTGTCAATAGCATTGGCAGTTATTGGCATGCAACCCTTTCAGACCAATCCTTTCTTCCAAGGTCCAGATCCGCTCGATTAGCGTTGGCTGGTTCATTGGATCGTCTGTCAAGCCATGTTTCCCTTTGCGGGATCCCCGACCGATCGCCCCAGCCTCCGGCACGTATTGATCAAGATACTTCCCTGAAAGAAATATCGATCGAGCCATCCCCCAAGAAAGGATCCCCCCATTTCGTGGAGCACTGCTATGACCATCCGAATCCTATCAGCTTGTCTCGGTTGAAATTATACGTGGAGCAAACGGTAAAACCCAGCCTTCAAGTTTCTTCTGCGTCACCTATATAAATCGATACGAGAAGCTGGTGGTGCGTTTGATTCAAAAACCCCAGGCTGGCTGGCAGCATTTCGCTCAACGCCGGACGATGACGGCTTACCTGGTCACACTTGGCAGGTAGAGCTTGATAAACTGAACCTCATAGGCGCCCATATCCACCCGTGATGTTCCGGCCTTGGAGAAATCCACAAAGCGCGGGTTTCCGTCCAGATCGTAGGGAATCGGTTCAGATTTATCCCCATCCTTGTCCAGATCGACCTCATCAGCCGGCACGGCCGCGTTGCTCCCGGCGTCCATCGCAGGCGAGCCACGTTGCAGGCGAAGGTTTCCGGAATTTGGATCTACAAACAATGGATCTCCATTGATGTTCCCGTTTCCCGGGTAAAGATCACGATAGACCATAATATCGCTAAAAGTGACATCGGCGGTACTATCCGCATCGACGTACAATTCCGTCGAACACTGATTATCCCAGATGATGGCATTGGTCAAAATGAGATGACTGCCTCCACTAACCGATATCCCGCAATCTCCCCCTCCATCAGTTATATTGCCACTAATCGTTACGTTGGTCAGCCTGGGACTACTGCGAGTGACGTATATACCAGCACCCAAAATAGCCGAGTTAGCGTAAACCAAGACATTGGTTAAATTGGGGCTGCTCTCATCGATATACATCCCACCACCATTTGTATAGGAGGATGGGTCTATTGCAGAATTGTTTACAAAGCTCACATTCGTCAGCACGGCATCGCTCGCGCTGAAATTGTACATTCCACCACCTCTATAAACCGCGGTATTGCCGGAGAAAGTGACATTCGTGAGGCTAGGACTGCTGTTGTAGTTCACCAACCCACCCCCGATGTCAAAAGAATAGTTGGTCGAGAAGGTGACGTCCGTCAGGATCGGGTTGGAGGAGTTGTAATTGCACATACCGCCACCACCACCGTCGCTCAGGCCAGCCGAGTTGTTAGAGAAGGTAACATTCGCCAACGTTGGCGAGGAAGAGTTGGTATTAAACATCCCACCACCGCTGTTGCCGGCTGAGTTGCCAGAAAAGGTGATATTTCTCAGGGTGGGGCTGCCGTTATCATTGTACATTCCACCGCCGCTGCTCATGGGATAAGTATAGGCATTGCCGGCAGTAACGGTGAAACCATCCAGAATCGCAGTTGCATACACCCCACTTCCGGTTACGACGTGGTAGCTGTTATAACCGGTAAGATTTGAGGGGTGGGTGACAATCCCATGAGCATCGGTGAGGTCATCGCCTTCGATATCCCCACTCAGCACCGTGAAGTGCTCTACCCAATTTCGCTCACCGCGTTCCTTTTCCGTACCCGCAAATCCGCCGTAGAGCGCCACGCCATTTTTGAGTTGGAAGGTAAGCCTTCGTTCAGGCTGGATCATTTCCAGCTCTAAGATTGGTCCGCCTCGATCATTGAATGGATTAAAAACACCCGGCGCTGGATTGATCCAGCCACACACCCCTCCCCCTTGAAGATTAACGAATTGACGGTTAGCATAGTACGTCGCGCTTCCCCCAGATGTATTACCCCCGTCGATGAATGTTTCTTGGGAGTGGATGGCAAATGGTGTGATTAGCAGGTCGATATTACCTTTTCCGGTTGTAGAATTATACCCAGCACAGTCCATAGCCACACCGTATGGCATTGATGTGACCTCTGGTCCGTCAAGGTGCGTCAAACTCCCCGTCGAGCTGGTGAATGTCTGGTCGCTGGTATCCACGACCAGAGTATCCGGAGCTAAACGCACCCGAGAATAATAAGTGAGGACGTCTGAACCAGGAGTATTATCGCTTGCAGTATATTGAGAATAGTTCCTGCCAGGCGTGCTAACCAGGTTCAGATACTCCTTTGGGGTGGCAGCCATATCGGCGCAGTAAACCAGGAAAGGTTTATCTCCAGGCTGTATCAGGTAGTCGCCATCACTCGCCGAGCTGTTATGCTCGCGGATATCCTGGCAGCTCGAGTAAGGAGCAGCCACCTGGTTGGGCGTGTAGACACCTTCCGCCACCCAGATTTCATCTCCCACTTGGGCTAACCCCAGGGCGGTTTGCAGGTCACAGGCATTCTCCCAGGTGTCGCACGGCCCCGACCCGGTAGCTCCAGGTTTGACGTGGCGAACAATCCCACCAGGTGCTGCTTTAACGACTGGAGCTTGGGACAAAAGCAGGACGACTAAAATCATGCTCCAATGCAGAGCGTTCCGTTTGATTGCATTCATCTCATCCATCCTTTCTATGTGGGAGGAGTAAACTCACAACACAGCCAGGTCTCTGGTTCTAGGTGGATGAATAAGGACGATAAAACGATAAGTTGTGGTGAGAATGAGGGGATTTCTTAATCAATTATAACAACATGCGCTTTTCTTGTATCACCCCAATTTACAATTTGCATGTTGGGTATTAAATGATGGCATAGGAACGGGAAGAACACAAACAAACCTTATGTTGACCATCTGGTCATAAGAAACAATTTGCGATGGCTAACCAGCGGCCCTACGGGCCTGAAAATCAAGGGGGCTTACGATCTTCGTTCGAATGAGCCCGGAGGTGTACGGTTATGAAATGATATTAGCATGAATGCCTTTTGCGAGGTTATTGTTTTAAGAAGGAGTTTTTCAACCACAATATCCTTGCTGGTTCTCGATATACACAATAAATCACGATCAAATAGCTTCACTAATTATGCTCTCGCGCGAGAGCAAATAGATTCACTAAATGCATTCTCGCTGCGAGAACGTGAGAAATTTCTTCGTCTCTAAAAAGGCTGATCGATTAGGCTCATTTCCGGAATAGTCAAAAGTGAACATAGGGGATGATTGGTAGGGAGATATTGAAGGGTTGGCTAGGTTTGGCTGCGAGCTGTGTGAGCCTGCCAATAGCTTTTGCAGTCTTTAGCGCACAACCCTTTCAGGCCAATCCGCTCACCTAAGGTCCGGATCCGCTCAATCAGTGCACGTTCGCTCATTGGATCATCAGTCAGTCCATGTTTTCCCTTTCGGGAACCTCGCCAGATAACGCCTGAAGAAGGAGCGGATTCGGAAAAATATTTCAGGGTGAGGCGGAGAATATCCTCGGTCAGCCGATACACCTTGACCTTCCTCGTTCCAGGGATCGGGATGCGTAACTTACCTGTTTCCAGGTCAAAATCCTCCCGCTTGAGCTGCATCAGCTCTTTCATCCGTAAACCACAATCCAGGAGCAGGTTCATGATCAAGCCATCCCGGCACCCTTGGGGAGTATCCGGTTGTGATTTGAGAGTTGCTACCTGGTCATTATGCAAGAGAAGGATCTTTAATTCCAAATTTGCAGGATAGGTTTTCTTGGCCAGCCTGCATTGGAGCAATCGTGTCTGAAAATCTCTTTCATTGTGGACCTTGAAGACACCTAAACGGATCTTCGCATACTCCTCATCTGTCACAATGCCGGCAGAACAGGCCATTTCTACGTATTTCCAGATCGTTAGGATCTGATTATTGACTGTGCCCATGGCATATCCCCGGTTGATTTGCCAGAGTACGAACCCGTTGGCTAACTCGAAGGTTACGATAGACCAGGCAGCAGGATTATGATACAAGTCTTTGGGCGGTAAACCTATGAATTGTAAATAATCTGCGAAATGATGCAGAATATTCTGTTCTCGACGATTTGTGTTTGTAGAGCAGCGTGCTTGCCGATTTTCGAAGAATTGAAGCCCTCGAACTAAAGCAGGGGGAGTTTCTGTCCTTGATGTCACTTTTGCTGGATGTGGATTGATCGGTGAAGTATCCATAGTGTTATATCCATAAAGAAATCGACTCAGGTTTTTGCCATAGTACCGAATATTACGTTTCATTTATAATAGCACATAAGTTCTGGTTATTCTCTGCACATTATTGAAATATCGATAAGAATTTACATTCTAGTAATCAATTGTCGATTAATTCATTTTTGATGTATTGCTTAATACACCCAAGAGGGAATAATCTCGAAAGATTGTAAGACCATTAATTCTCGCCTATGCATAATTCGGGGCAAGGCGCACAGATTAAACGGAGCATGTCGCACACCGGATACGGGGTAAGGCGCACACTTTATAAAAGCGGGGCGATGAAAGCTGCCGGTTAATCCAAAAATGTGGCATGCTTTCTCTTCAGAACAACGAGGAGGAAACATGGCCCAGGAGCGACTAACCGTGCGCAAGATCAGAGAAATTCTCAGACTCAAAGAAGATTTGAAATTATCCAATCGGGCAATAGCCCGAGCCTGCAAGGTATCCAACAGCACTGTGGGGGAATATCTTCAGCGCGCCCGGGCAGTTGGAATCAGTTGGCCGTTGCCGGCCGAGCTGAGTGAGGAAGAGCTGTACCGGAAGATGTTTGGGGAGGAACAGCCATCTGTAAGATCCGGCAAACCTCTGCCCGATTGGGACGAGATAAAGCGGGAGCTGTCCAAAGATGGGGTCACGCTGAGGTTATTGTGGATTGAATACATTGAGCAACATCCGGATGGCTACAAATACACCCAATATTGTGAATATTATCGACGCTGGCGGCAAAAGCAAAACCCCGGGATGCATCGGATCCACAAAGGCGGTGAGGAGATGAAAGTGGATTATGCGGGAGCTACCATCCCGATTACCAATCCTGAAACTGGCGAGATTAGCCAGGCGTCCGTGTTTGTGGCTACCCTGCCTGCCAGCAACTACCTGTACGCCGAAGCACAGCCGAGCCAGGAACTGTGTCATTGGATCAATGGCCACGTGCGCGCCGTGAATTTTTTCGGGGGTGTGACCAAGATTTTGCGTCCGGATAATCCAAAAACCGGGGTGAAAAGCCCCAACTATTACGAGCCGGATCTCAATCCCACCTACCAGGAAATGGCAGAGCATTACCAGGTGGCGGTCTTACCGGCCCGAGTACGTAAACCCAAGGACAAGGGCAATGCCGAAAACGGGGTGCAAAATGTGGAACGCTGGGTCTTAGCGCCCCTGCGGAACCGGACTTTTTTCAGTATTCCGGAAGCCAACCGGGCGATCTGGGAGCAACTCAAGGAACTCAATGAGCGAGAGATGCAACATTTAGGAAAATCTCGCCGCCAGTTGTTCGAGGAACTGGACCAGCCTGCCCTGCGCCCATTGCCAGAAAAGCCCTATGAATTTGCCCTTTGGAAAAAAGCCAGGGTCAGTCTCGACTACCACATCGTTTTCGAGAAACACTACTACAGCGTTCCCCATCCCTTGATCCATGCAGAAGTGGATCTACGCGCCACTGAGCGTATGCTGGAGATCTTCCACCAAGGTAAACCGGTGGCGGTTCATCCACGCAGTTCACATCCCGGTCGCTACACCACTTGTCCGGATCACATGCCTCCCAATCATCGGTTCGTGGCTGAAGTGAATGCGGACTGGCTGCTGCACTGGGCCGCCGAAGTGGGTCCCCACACGGCCCAATTGGTCTCCGCCCTGCTCAAGTCCCGAACCTACCCCGAACAGGCTTACCGATCTTGCCTGGGGGTCCTCAGCCTATCCAAAAAGCACAATCACCAACTACTTGAAACTGCCTGCCAGAACGCTCTGGAGGCCAAGGTCTTATCTTACCAGGACGTGAAGGCTGAATTGGAGCACCTGAACCGCTCACTCTCCGCTAACTCCCAGCCAGTTTCGCTGCCCTCCCACGAAAATATTCGTGGGGATACTTATTACCACTAAGGATTTCGTAGCATGCTCAACCAATCTCTCTTCGACAAACTGCTCCTACTGCGTCTCCCCGCTTTCCGAGAAGGTCTGCGGGAACAACAGGCTAATCCTCAATATGCCGATCTGGCCTTTGAGGAGCGCCTGACCCTCCTGGTGGATCAGGAATGCACTCGCCGTTCCGACCACCGCCTGCACCGCCGCTTGATATTGGCCGACTTTCCCATCCAGGCAACTATTGAGGAGGTGGACTTTACCCCGGAACGTAGCCTTGACCGCCGCCTGGTCTTCGAACTGGCCCAGGGCCAATGGATTCGCAACAGCCTCAATCTGCTGATCCTTGGCCCGACCGGCGGTGGTAAAACGTTCCTCAGTTGTGCTTTGGGCAATGCTGCTGCCCGCAGCGGTTTCTCGGTCCGTTTCCTGCGAACCTCTCGCCTGCTGCATGCCCTCGACCTCTCTCGCCAGGATGGCTCTTATGCCAACCTGTTGCGCTCTCTGGCGAAAGTGGACCTCCTGATTTTCGATGATTGGATGCGGGATTCGATTTCGATTGCCAATGCCCAGGATTTGTTGGAAATCTTTGACGATCGCTTCGGCCGCTCCTCCACCCTTATTTCTAGCCAGGTCCCTGTGGCTGAGTGGCACGCCCGACTTCCTGACCCTACTTTGGCGGACGCCATCCTCGACCGCCTGATCCACAACGCCTATCGCTTGACTTTGCAGGGCGAGTCCCAACGAAAACTGCGCGCAATTCGGACCATGCCGAACACTTGATGTACAATTATTTCACCGGCGCTTTCCTCTCCCCAACTGTGCGCCATACTCCGTTTTCACTGTGCGACTTCACCGAAATACGCAAGTGCAAAAAACGGCAGATGGCGAACACCTTAAACGGAGTATGTCGCACAGGTTAAACGGAGCAAGCCGCACACCTTAAACGGTGTATGTCGCACACTAAAGCGGGGAAAGAAGCGCTGACAATCCCAAAATGAGGTATTCTGCCTCTTCAACATCGAGGAGGTGGGTATGCCCCAAGAGAGATTGTCTGTGAGAAAGATTCGCGAAGTCATTCGATTACATTATGAAGCAGGCTTGTCCAACCGGGCGGCAGCACGGGCTTGCCAGGTTTCCAACAGCACGGTAGGAGAATACCTGGAGCGAGCGAAGAAAGCTGGATTGGGCTGGCCGCTGCCGGAAGAACTGAGCGATGAAGGACTCTACCGCCAGTTGTATCCTGAAGAAAGCGGTGACAAGCCAGTTACCGATCGACCTGTACCGGATTGGGAGGATGTCCATCGAGAATTATCCAAGCGCGGGGTAACCCTGACACTGCTCTGGCAAGAATACCGGGAAAAGCACCCCAATGGGTATGGCTTCACCCAATTCCGGGTGTATTACCAGCGCTGGAATAAAGCCCATACCAACACGATGCGCCTTCCACACAAGGCGGGCGAGGAGATGCAGGTGGACTATGCTGGGATGACGTTGGCGATCACCAATCCCGAGACCGGTGAAATCAGCCGAGCTGCAGTGTTTGTGGCGACCTTGCCTGCCAGTAGTTACACTTACGTGGAAATCCAGCCTTCCCAGGAATTGCAGCACTGGCTAGGCGGGCATGTCAGAGCCTTCAGCTTCTTTGGCGGCCTCCCTAAAACCATCTGCCCGGATAACCTGAAGACGGGAGTGAAATCGCCCAACCGATATGAACCGGAACTCAATCCTAGCTACCAGGAGCTGGCTGAGTATTACCATGTAGCAGTTCTGCCAGCGCGGGTGCGCAAGCCGCGTGACAAAGCCCACGTCGAAAACGGCGTCCAGAACGTCGAGCGCTGGGTTCTTGCGCCGTTGCGCAACCGGACCTTCTTCAGCGTGGGGGAAGCCAATCGCGCCATTGCGCCCCTGGTCCAGGCGCTCAACCAGAAGGAAATGCAGCATCTGGGGAAATCCAGAAAGGAATTATTCGCAGAGCTGGACCAGCCCGCCCTGCGCCCGCTGCCGGAACGCCCATATGAATATGCTATTTGGAAAACGGCCAAGGTAAATATCGACTACCACATCGCCTTTGAAGGACATTTCTACAGTGTTCCCTACACCCTGGTGCGGCAGGAAGTGCGTATTCGGGCGACCGAATTCCTGGTGGCTATCTTCCACGATGGGCAGCAGGTAGCCATCCATCCACACAGCCATGCTCAGGGGCGCTTTACAACCAGGTTTGAGCATATGCCCTCCAACCACAAATTCATGACCGGGATGAACGAGGACTGGTTCTTACAGGAGGCAGGCAAAATTGGTCCACAAACCTGCGCCTACCTCTCTGCCTTGTTGAAATCTCGCCAGTTCCCTCAGCACGCCTACCGTTCCTGCCTGGGCATCCTCGACCTGGCCCGCCGCTACGCTCGCCCCCAAATGGAAACCGCCTGCCAGATCCTGCTGGCGGACCATCTGCTTTCCTACCGGGATGTCAAAAACGAACTTGAACGCCTGGCTGCCACCACCTCTGAAACCGCCTTGCCCGCCCACGAAAATGTGCGCGGCCGTTCCTACTACCAGTAAAGGAGTTTCCCTTGAGCTTACAGACCCTGGATGACCAACTACATGAACTGCGCCTGTCTGCCTTCCGCACCGCCCTGCGGGAGCAGCAGGCCAATCCCCAGTATGCCGATCTGTCCTTCGAAGACCGCCTTTCCCTGCTGGTGGACGCTGAATGCAACCAGCGGCGGGAGAACCGGGTCAAGCGCAACATCCGCTCCGCCGGTTTTCCGATGCAGGCTGCCCTCGAAGACCTCGATTTCTCACCTACTCGTGGGCTGGAACGCCGTTTCATCCTTGAACTCGGGCAGTGTAGCTGGATTTCTAGCCGCCAAAATATCCTGATTTTTGGTCCGACCGGGGGCGGAAAATCATTCCTGGCATCCGCCTTCGGGGTTGCGGCGGCCCGCCTGGGGTTCTCGGTGCGCTACCACCGCACCTCCCGCCTGCTCCATGCGCTCACCATGGCCCGCCAGGATGGCTCACTTACCCATTTGCTGCGCTCTTTGGCCAAAACCAACCTGCTGGTCCTGGACGATTGGATGCGAGATGCTATTACCATCCAAAATGCTCAGGATATCCTCGAAGTATTAGATGACCGCTTTGGTCACTCTGCTACCCTGATCGCCAGCCAGGTTCCAGTGGCGGATTGGCACTTGCGCATACCAGACCCCACGTTAGCAGATGCCATCCTTGACCGCATTGTCCACAATGCTCAGCGGATTCAATTGGAGGGTGAATCTCAACGAAAACTTAGATCTCAGCGCCCCATGCCGAACACTTGATGTACAATTCTTTAGTCAGCCTTCTTTCCCCTTTAACTGTGCGGCATCCACCGTTTAATCTGTGCGCTTTCACCGAAATACGCATACACCTCATCTAAAGGGCAGGAGTTACAATGCGGATCACCCGCCATGCAGTAGGATCGCCCGATCAGCCATAAGGCAGCATCTATTTCTCCTGGATAGGATGGATTAAGCGATCTACCAGCCAGAACTGCTTCCTGTTCCCCCTCCGCCGCAGCAACACCCAGACGGAACAAAATCCGCATGGTATGCGCATCTGGCTTGAAATTCCTGCGGGAATGATCCAGGTCCGAAAAACGCACCCCAAACCCTTTTTCGATCAGCAGAACGGCCATATCTGCGATCCCGGGTCCACCCCCATATATACTTAAAAAATCTTTGCGGACTTCACTCGATCGACGGTTCTTCCAGATCAATTCAGCGGTTCCGCAGTATTTCTCTACGAAGAGGCAAGTGATATCTTGTATCATATATGGAGCGGCATTTGTATACCGGGGCTTTTTGGGTAGCTTTTCTACCTGCAGGGCAAGTTTTTCCAATGGTAATTGATATATCTTAACTGGATCCAAATGGCCAAGGGATTGCTTCAACCAATAGGGGATCGTCCAGATGATTTCGGTTTTCGTCCTCGATCCAGGCATACTGCCAGGCAGAGGGCGTAAGGGTTTTCAAGGGCGAATTTGGCTGCAGCAGGAACCTGGGTCGGAATCAGTTCGGCTGAATCGGCTTGCCGGCTCAATGCCAACAAACGAGAAGCTATCTTTTGGCGGTTGGAACCCTTTATTCCCTCTTGAGATAGGCCTTTAGAAGCACAGCCATATATTAATCCCTCAGATCATTTGCCTCTGGATTGTTCTGGATAGCTCTACCTTACACCCAGCTCAACCCAATATACTTAACCGTCTCTTCCGGATCGAGCTGCCTGGTGGTATTTCCCGAGCGCACAAAAAATTCCTTGCCATTCTCGCCAGACATAAATGCGGGGATGCCACTGCGTTGAACATCTACAACACAGACTTCTTTCCCATCAACACCTTCAATTCGGGTCTTAACATATGGGGAGAATTCGGCTCCTATATTGTCAACAATCAGGGTCTGGAGAAGGTTCAAGAATTTATCTTTAGAATGACTCACGGTCGCCAAATCATTTTCCAAACCGTAGATATTACCGTTATCCTCGACGCCAATTACTAAAGTCCCACCTTCACTATTAAGGAATGCAGTAACCGTTTTTAAAACCGATTTCCGTAAGGGTTTTGACATCTGATTTTGAACTACATCCCATTGAAGGGTGCTCTTGAATTCAAGTGTGATGCTTTCGCCCAATTTCACAAGCTCCAACACAGGTCTTGAATGGCGGATCACCGGCTCGGTGATCAATCCATTGAAGAATTCATTCATTTTGATGGCGAGCATGATCCTTCTTGCCTCAAGGAAATCTTCATAATGTTCTGGTTTCCAAAGATTAGGATCCATCGGGACGAATTGCTTGGCAAGCGCACCCGGATATCGTTTCTCAACTTCGGGCAAGTAATCAGCAGGTGGTTTGTTAGAAATCTCGACATTGGTTTCCGCTGTTAGGAAGGCGCGATTAGCAATCTCGTTGACGATCATCCGATGTACGTGATCCTCTTCATCATAACCGTGTTTATAAAGGAATGAAGTAGGGAAGATATGGTGGCTATGGATGGCATAACCCGGTCCTAGATGATTCCTCAAAGGCAAACCATTAAACCAATCGTTAGCCCCATTCGCCTTTGCCAGGATATAGGAGATCAAATATAAAGGATGTTGGGCCGCCCTGCCTTCCATGTCGGCAGGTTTTATCTCGATGCGGCCGCGCTGGTCGACAATCGCGTTGACTAACGCATCCCATGGGCTCTCCTGTTGGACCACTTGAGCCACGTCTGATTCGAGTCTTTGGTCAGTTTGGCCGCTGTAACGTGACCAGGCATTGGCAAGATACATCCAGCGGATTGCCCGGCGAAGTTCTTTATCATTCGGAAACTTACATTTGTTCAGCGATAGATACACAACAATCGGCACCAATACATTCGTCGTACTCAAATCCCATGTGGAATGAACATATGCTCTTTCAGGAAATAGATTCGACAAATAGGTCAATATTTTCGATAGAGTTTCCCATCCCGCAATCAATTTTTCTTTAGGTTGCTCGTGAATCGTTTCATAGAGCGCTCGCTGAGCAACTACTCCTGTAAGCGACCGGATCATAAACGTCAAATCAAAATAGTAGTGGTACTGGCCGAGTTCTTGGAGCTTGTCTTTCATTACCCGTCGGGCTTGCGACCAGCGACCGGTGACGTGCGTTAAAGCGAGCTCAGCATCGGTTAACTTTGTTCCCTGGCTATTGATCCAATCAAAAATATTGATCGATTCGTTGAGTGAAGCCTTCAAAGGCACGGTTAAGATAGGTAAATCGACATGGTGAACATTCTTGAGTGCATTTAAATGTGTTGAATATCGCTCGGCCAGCTCAAGCATTTTCGCTGCATCTTTTGTTTGCTCAGATGCAATCTGAAATACATTGATTACTTTGTGATTAAATACATCCACCACTTTGACCCATATCGGGTTATTCTTCATCACCGTTGATTGGTAATATTGAAAATCGCCGTTATCCAAACAGAAATATAGATCGCGAGGGTCGGTTTTTATATCCTGAACAACATAATAAGGCGGAATATCCCCATTGATTAATAAATAGAGTGTGGTCAGCCTCTGCTGACCGTCCAGGATGACACTTGTCAAGCCCAGCTTGTCAGGCAGTTCTTTGACATTTTTGAGTTCGGGAGGGGTATTGGTCTTCCAAAATAATAATGAACCGACAGGATATTCTCTCACTAGGGAGATCATCAGTTTCTTTGCCTGGTCTTTATTCCACACGTATTCCCTTTGGAATTCTGGAAGAACGATATCTTGGGTACGAATCCCATCAAGCAGCTCGCTAATTTTCATTTCAGCCTCGCTTTATGGTTGTGTGATCTTATGGTTGGCAGAAACCCACCCTTCACTTAGTACTCTCTTCTTTTCCTCCGCCGAAAGCACTTTGGCGCAAGATTCCCAATCGACTTTCTCGACCTTGGTATAACGGATCTCAAACGGATGTTCTTCGGGTAGAGCATCAATAATTTTCTCTGCCTCGGCCTTCTCACCTAATGCCAGGGCTACCCAGGCGTCTTCGAGCACATCGGGGATTTGGCCAAACATGCTGTAGATATCTTGCAGGCGCGATGATAGCAGCTCGTGCACCCGGTCCTCGACCGAGTCTTTGTAGCGCAGATTGTAGATCTTTACGGTGTCGTTGACCTGGCCGATACGCTGGATACGCCCCTTGCGTTGCTCCAAACGGGTCGGATTCCAGGGGAGGTCCAGGTTGATCAGGGTGGCCAGGCGTTGCAGGTTGAGTCCTTCAGATGCAGCATCAGTACCAAGTAGGAGATGTAATTCCCCACTCATTACGCGTGCTTTGATCACCTCACGGGATACTGGTGTCCAGGAGTGATTCAACATAATCCCGGAAGTAGTAGGACCAGAATATAGAGCGATCTGCTCGTTCGGGAATTCCTCAGTCAGGTATTCTGCCAATCGCCAGATTGAATCTCGATATTGGCTAAAGATGATACATCCAGCTTCGAGCCAATGCCGGTTTTTCAGGCAGCTCACCACAACCGCATACTTGGGATCGCGCTCCTGATTTGCTTCGAGTGCCGCGATGAAATGTTCTAACAAATTTCGTTCGTTTTCCGTAAGTGTTTTGGATTTTTTGCCTTCGTCTACTGAAGCGCTCTCACCAGTATTTTTCGCCTCGTTGTCCCCATTTTCCAGCTCGTCTTCCTCTTCGCTCTCTCCAGCATCTTCCCAATTTTCGAGCATGCGTCTGGCGGTTTCCATACCTGCATAGATGGAGCTTCCCACACGGCGCAACAGAAGTGTCTTGAGAAATCCAGAGCCTTTTATGCGCTGCCCCAGGATCTCGCAAAACTCTTCAGCATTGCCATAGGCCTCGCGCAGGTAAGGTGGCAGCAGAATTGCGTCTTCTTCTTCCTCGCCAAACAGCTCGACCTTGATCGGCTTGATGAGTGGTTCATGGGTTTCTGGATCGATTTCTTTTTCAAGCTGATCACGCGTGCGGCGAATGATTCGGCGGATGAATGGATTGTGCTCATGGATCAAATGTGGGAAGAGTTTATTCAAACGGGCTAAATCGGGTGGACCGAAATGTAAATAATGGTCTCCAAATACGACTGCTTCCCCATCTGGTACACTCAATTTACGACGAATGATTTCGAAATCATGTCCCTCTGAGACAGGCGGTAGGGGATTTCGCGTCCATTCCCACTTCTCATACTCCTCATCGGGGAGTTTTTCTTGCCCTATCACCAGGGCTAAGGCTCGGGGCGCATCTTGCCAGTAACTATGCTGGTTTCCGAGGACGGATTCATCCCCTCGGTTCAGGAGATCAAGGAGATCCCAGGCTTCAATCGGCCGCAGCTGCACCGGCGTTGCCGTAGCCAGCAGCAGGCTGCGCGTGCGCGGGGAGACCTGGTACATAAACTCCATGAGGTTATTCGGATCAGGATTCTCCTGGTCGTGGGTGGGACCCAGATTCTTCCGGCGGGCGTGGTGAGCCTCATCCAGGATGACGCAATCGTAGTCCATGTGCAGCAACGGCCAGATCGTTTCTGAGCCGCGGATGATCAAACCCGTCGAGACAATCCCAATCCTGCGAGGGCATCTGCGGATCGTATCGATGCCAAAATTGGGGTACTCGATCCGGTGTTCATCCACCCAGTGGCGCCCATCCCATACTGCCGAGGGCAAATCCAACAAATCGAGCATCTCGGTCTGCCACTGCGAAACAAGGGTTTTAGGACAAATAATTAGGATGGGTTTATTCCCGGTTAGTGCCATGAGCTGGGCAGCCATGGCGAGCTGAATGGTTTTGCCCAGGCCCACCTGGTCGGCCAGAACAAAACGAGCTTTGCCGATTGGACTGCGATGGGCATCGAAAGCGGTTTTGACGAAATATTTCTGATGCTCCCAAAGACCAAGCTCTTTTCGATAGACCGGGGTTTCGATAATGGCAGAGGCAGGATTGGGCTCTACGGTCCAATCGTCGAGGTTGCGGAGGACCTGGCGATGGGCCAGGCGGCCAAAATCCTGGATGACCGCATCGGAAAGTGGGATCGCTTGAGGGTGACACCACAAAACGTCGAACTCCTCCTGCACCCAGGCGACCGCTTCGGGGGAAGAATCTTCCCAGACCAGCTCATAATTCAGCTTCCAGGCCGATTTCGACTCATTGGTGCTGCCAATAAAGCTGGTCTTTGAGCCATCGGCCAGGGTAATTACGCCAGCCTTGCCGTGGATGAGGCCAAAGACTTCATCGGGCAAAACGCGCACTTCCAGCTTGCCAGAGCAGAGGAGCTCATACAGCTTTTGGAAACGGGCTTGCGCCAGAGGTGCGCCAATATCGTCAAGAAGCGCTTCAGGTTGGGAGCCGGCCCACGATTTCCACAACCCCATTTTGGCGGCTTTGGCGGTTTGTACATCCAAAGGATGCAGATCTGAATTGCAGACGACACGAATTTTTCCTGCGATCTTATCGATTTCTTCGCCAATAATTTCTAGTAAAGAGGAAGAAAAATAACCCGCGATTCGATCATAGCACAAAGCATTTTGTAACTTCGCAGTAAAGAACGATTTATCGAGAGGGTTTCGTCGAGAAGAATGACGATGAATTGTCTCAGTGTTCATTGCTCATTTGAATATTATCACTTAATCCCTAGGCGATAATGAATGAAGTTAAATGATTTTATTGATTTTTACCTACAAAGTGCAATTTATAGTCCCATGAATGGACAGTTCCGTCACGACTTCCGGTAAACAAGTATTGCCCGTCTGGTGAAAAAGATATGGAGGTTATCGGGGATGAGCAAACTTGAATAACATTCAGCCTTTTATCGATGTGAAGATTACGAATTCCAATTTGCCCATCATTATTACCGAATGCGCAATATTCCCCGTCAGGACTAAATGAGACACTACGGAATGAACTATTAAAAGGTCCTATCTGATCAACTAATTTCAAATCATCAAGGTTCCAAAACCGTATTGCTCCGTCTGCCCCGGCAGATGCTAAGATGTGATTTTTGGGGTTTATCGAAATACTGCTAGTATAGCTATCAGGGGTCGCGATTGAATTTACCACTCTCCCAGAAAGTGAATCAACTACATAGATCTCTTCTCCGTTTCCTCCATAAATGAGGAATTGATTGTTGTCAAATAGTTTGACATCCTTGATCATTACATGATATTCATTTTTCCAAATTAAACTTCCATCCTCAATATTATGAGCGGATACTACATGGTTGTTGGGGTACTCAAGATTCCATCCACAAATAAACAATCGATCTTTATTATTGTTTATTTCAACACTACTGACCAACCCGGGGCTAATTCTATATCCCGTGCATGCATCTAAACTATTAGAATCCTCTTTTTCAAAGTTCCATTGAAGGGCAATATTCATGCCGATAATCAACAACCTTGTGTTTGAAAGAAATCTAACATGACTCACATTCAAATCTACTTTCCCTTCTAAATCCAACAACTTTAGCAGATTCCCCGATTTAGCATCCCATATACGAATTTTATGATCCGAACTTGAGGCTGCAAGTTTTGTGGAATCAGCGCTTATGCTCAATGAATTTACACCACCATTCCACGCATCCCAATTCAAAGTCTCTGATTTATCAAGTAAATCCCATACTTTAATAGAACCATCAAGTGAAGAAGAATACATGAGCGATCCCGCTGGATCAAATTGCAGATCTGTAAGAATATTATTGTGACCGAATAATTCATATTCGCTCTGGGTAAATAGGTCCAGGAGTTTAATTTTTCGAGAGTTACCACCTGATAAAGCCAGATATTGAGTTGTTTTGCATAACCTAAACGCTGTCAGAGGAATAATTGGAAATAACGGATCTGTATCTTTGTACATAAAAGATATTTCACCCGTATTTGGATCGATAATGAACAACTCTCCTTCTAAACTTGATACGACTATAGCACCTCCGTCATACCAAAATTGTAATGAGTTAAAATGAAAAGAGTCAGGATGTTCTATAAGTTGTAATAGTATTTCCTTTTCATAGTCCCAAATTTGAATGGTCGAGTCATCTCCAATGGTAGCCAGTAATTTTCCCTTTGGACTGAAGGAGACACAATTCGTCATGTTTGTTTGACCATTCAGGGTTGTAGGGGTTTTTCCTTTATCCCTATCCCACAAATAGATTACATTATCAAATCCCCCAGCAGCAAGATATTTTCCATCCCAACTGAAATCGAGACTTAATATCCTACGCTTTGGTCCCAATAGCTCCATTTGAGATACCTCGTTCTCCAATGTAAACACATATATTCTCTTGGACCACGCTAAAGCAAGTTGGTTATGTTTGCTTGATACAGCGCCACAAGCGGCCGGAATATCAATTTCCCATAGAGGACTTTTATACCCAATCATGTGTAAGGATGTACTACCTCCCGAAATCGCAATAAATATTCCCTCAGCTATTGGGATAATTTGATGGATCGGCCCACGACCATATCGCTGAATATATTGATTCTGTTTGCGAATTAAGAAATTATAGAAACCTCTTACTTTTACTATTCCTTCGTCTCTTCCAAAGAAGTCTCTGTGTTGATCATATTCTTCTGATATAGCAAACAATTCGTTGATGTATTCTTCATCCATTTCGAATTCTCAAAAAAAATGCATTTATCGAGTTATCCTGATTGAGTAGATGCTCTATATAGTTTTTTACACATGATCATTCCTCACCGCCCCCGCCACCAGGGCCGCCGCCTCGGAATCCTTGCGCCAGTGCTCCATCGTGGCCACATTGCGCAGGGAAGCCAGGAACTCCAAGATCCCGATGATCTTCTCGCGGTTGGACCAATAGGCATCCCGCAACTCGGTGTGCAGATAATCCAGGCCGGTGCGGGTCTCCTCGTTTTTCTCGGTCAGCCAAATGGCAAACAAGCACTGGCGCACCAGGCTGTCGGAAAAACTCTCGCTTGCTGCATATCCACCCAGCATTTTCTTGCCGAACTCAGAGGCGCTTTTCAGGCGAGTTTCATTGGCCTTGCCGCTTTCTAACAAAGCATCGTATTCAGTAGCGCCAAAGCCGCGCGCCAGCTCCTGGTAGACCCCGCTGCGATATTCGCCATGGCTTTCCACCTCCAGCCCCTTGATGTAAAAGCGCTCCATCGGCCCCAGGGATTTCCACAAATCACTATCCAAGCCTTTGGGGATAAGGTGATCGCAGGCGATCTTGACTGCCCGCCGGATGAGTCCTTCTACCTCGCTGATTTCGCCTGGCAGACGCTCACGAAGAATCTCTTTCTCTGGATTTATTTCTACAATTGGCTGGCGAGTGAGCACACGTAACGCCGCTGCATAAGCAGCTAATTGGTAATCAGCATCGCCGAAATTCGGGTCAGAATTATCATCAAGGTGAACCATACTATCCAACTGTCGACGAACCTCGGTTTCTACTTCATGATTGATTTCATCTATGAAGACTGGATCATTGTTTGTGCGCTTGCGAAGCACAAGCAGAACAGTGCCCTGAACATAGTTACCTTCTTTCAACGCAGTAGAAATTTCGGTAGCAATTGTCCACGCTGCTGAAACACGCAAGCCAGCTGCCCATAAAATCATGGATAGATCTGCCCATACGGCGGCATCCTGGTGAGTAAACATGACTAATTGCATTCCATTTTCAGGCATCTTCTCAGTAAGTCTGCGATAACAATCCACCATCGATTGGCGGAAATCCGTTGTGTTGCCCTTGACAGCAAGGGAACGTTTTGAATCTGTATACCAATTTGAAAATACTTGCTTTATAACCCTTTCGTACCATGCGAGGAAATATTCTGAGACTTCCTCGTAATTAATTGCATCGGCATACGGTGGGTCTGTTATCCATAAATCATTATGTTTGGCAATTGCACGTGCGTCGCAAACATATGCTCGCCCATGAATTACATTAGAAACCGAACTAATATTTGAAAACCAAGGTGCTTCTAAACTGAGCAATGTACGGCTTGCATATGTATGTAGAGTATTTAATGCTTGATTACTAAAAGTTTGTTCGGATTTATCTCCGATTGTCCTTGGATGCCACCTACACAATTTTGAGCAATAGTCTGCACATTTCCCAAGACTGAGCAAACAGCCGATTTGGGCAATCGGGTCAGACCTTATCATTTCTAAATGTTCACTCAATAATCCAAGCATGAGTAATTGTCGTGGTGTAAATAAGTGATGCCAATACGTCCAACCACGCTCGCGTATTGGTTGATCGGTGTTATATCCTGGTTCAATTTTTCGTGATGGGATAAAACCCTTCTGTTGCCATTCATCGAAACGTTCCATCAGAAGTGACAATACTTTTTCTTCGCGTTTCTGGTCCTCCTGGGTGGGCGCCCGGTAATGCTTGATTTCGTGGGTTTTGCCATCATCATCGGTTACCGTTTCGATCCAGCGAATGCAATAGAGACGCTCCTGAAACACGTCTCCTTCCCGTGGAATTACATCGTCGTTTTCCCACAAGCGCAATCCCTTACGGATGATATCTATGGGAGTGGAATGAGCAAACCCGGGAGGATAGACCCGCGAGTCCTTATCAGTGACGTTGAGATCCGCCGCCTCCATTTCCGCATCACTTACACCTTGTAATATCTGTATGTCATATCGGCAGTTGTGCGGGTCAGGAACCAAGCGTGCAATTGTGTTCGTCTTTTTCCCGATGACCAAAGACGGCATCAAGGGTACTTTCCAGCCGCTCTCTGGATCGGTCACTTCGACACAATAAAGATATGCATCTGCCCGCCAGCCCAGCGAATTCTGTTCAATGCCCCATTCAAGGACTTGTTTTTCTACTGCATTGTAAATTTCTTTCCGGGCGCTCTCCACCCGCTCGATGACTTCCTTTCCTCCACCAACGATATTCAAGTCCGCCCAAGTTAAAAGAGCAGCCACAGGATTCAGATCTGAACCATAAACATCGCAGCCCAACCGGGCAGCTTCGAAGGGAATAGACCCACCACCACAAAATGCATCCCCCACGCGCGGGCGATGCCCAAAACGTTTTTCCCCCAGCTCTTGCACCAATTCGCTCAAATTCGAAGCCTGCGTCCCCAAATGATCATTGATTTCAGCCCAGGCTTCAGGAGAAAGCCCGTCGATTTGCTCGGGGCGGCTGCAATAGGTGATCTTTTCGGCGTAGCTCATGCGCTCGAATACCAGCATTTGCAGCTCATCTTTTTCTTCCTTGCTCAACTTACGGAATGCTCTTTGTTGGCCATCAGCGCGGGCGTCAAAATAGCGTTTTTGCACGCTCGGAGGTAGTTTGAGCAGCTCTTCCACGAGCCTGGCCGTTGGGATCGGTTTGTTTTTCCGTCGGAGCAAACCCTCCTCGTCCATCGTAAGGATTTTTAAAAAGATTTCGCGATCTTTCTCGGGTTTATTCGAGGCCGGCATCAACAACCCCAGTAAAGCTGCACGCACTAATATCAAGGGCTTACGCCCCCACCATTTACCCAAACCTGTCAGCGTTTGGCTTTGCTTGGCGGTACGCTCCTTATAGCTTTCCATCGAAGCCTTGGCGACGGGGAACTGCGTTTCGATAAAGCTGGGGGCATTTGACAACGAGGATCGTAATCCATCTTGATTGTTATCCGGATTTTCCATCAAAAAAGAATCCCGCAATTGTAAGGAATAATGACTTTGTTGCTGATTTCTTTGATGTACGCCAGAGGTCGAATTTTCCACTCGCGTTGAGAAAATCCATTCCATTGGCTAAATGTATATGCACTTAAGATAGCCTCATAATTCTCGAAGATTGTTAAATGGGGAGTAAAATTCACCATCCGAATCGCCCCTGGGTAATCTACGTTCTGGTGAGTATTATTGAAAGTCGAGACAAGTAGAAGCGCCTCACTTTGATTGAGAACAAATCGATGGTCGTTATATCCTGAGTGCCAGAATAGATAGAATTGACCAGAAATGATGCTGAAGATAGCTAACTGTAAATAACCCATCGGGTATAAGCCAAAATATAAGTGCTCTAGATATGGTCTTTCTTGATCGTGCTGTGGGTCAAAATCTTCTGGATCAGAAGAGGGGTACTGGGTATTACTAAACCTTACATATATACTTGGAGATCCACCACTTCCTCGGTTGTGATAGATGTAATCCAGTCGATAGCCTGGTTCAAGATGAAGATACTCGAACAGCACAAGAAGGTTATTAATATCCAGCCTTTCGGATGGATGAGGGTGTTCCGAGTCGATACCGTATTCACCGGATTTTTTGTATGCTTCCGGGATTGGCTGATGCAATAACTTGTGTGCCTTATCAACAAGGATGGACGCAATTTCAGCCTCCACATGCAGATCGATCTCTTTTGTCACAATTTGCTCAGTCATGAATCTTGGCTCTCCTTATCATCAATATTGAAATCCCAAACCGGTCCAGCGCTTGCCCGGCGGAAGAACTCCGGCACCACTGCCTCCGCGCTGCCTGCCACCGGGTTTTCGGTCAATGCATAGCGCACGGCCTTGCGCCAGCCTCTGCCCCGGTCATTGATCCCATGTCCCGTCGCGGCAGCCGTCTGGGTGTAGAGCCACCAGCGTTCCTCCGGTACCAGGCCGTTCCAGTTGGACAGGGCCGTGGGGATCAGCGCCGGATCGGCGTCTTCGATGGCCCAGGCGAGCAGCACCAGCTCTTTGCCCAATTCGCGCCGCACCAGGTTCGGCCCGGAATGCCAGCTGCCGCTCTTTTTGCCCACCTTCTTCAAGCGCTGGTTGAACTGCGCCCGCACCTCGTCGGCGATGGCATCCCACTTCAAGCGCGCTAAAAGCACGCGAATTTGGCCATCCTGCGCTGCACTGGTCGTTACCGGACTGGAGCCGCTTTCATCATCCCAGGTCAGGTGTTCGCTGATCTTGATTGGCGCATCCCCG
The DNA here is from genome assembly GCA_023381565.1 of Chloroflexota bacterium. Classification (GTDB taxonomy): domain Bacteria; phylum Chloroflexota; class Anaerolineae; order Anaerolineales; family Anaerolineaceae; genus JAMCRR01. The sequence goes on along the minus strand of JAMCRR010000148.1, from coordinate 12,284 downwards.
CCGTGGGGGATATCGACGACAAAATGGTGGCGGCTCTCAGCGGGATCAAAGCCAAACGAGGCTTTGATCAGGTTGGCCATGGTGTCATTCATACGGCCTGATCCTTAGAAAATTCTGTGCGGGAAGCGATCGTGATGGCCATGATCGGACCTAAAAAGAAACCGATGAGGACGATGATGGCTGGAAGAGACGAACCGGGGATTGTTGTAAAACCAGCTAAAGTCATAAAAAGAGACCAAAGTATCAGACAAGAGGTGATCCCAACCAGCATCTTCACAGCTTTTGGGTTATTCAATGCCTGCCCCGATTTACTTGGCGTAATATTGATCTTCCGGTTGCTGCCAAACCTCCGAATGGTGGTATTCGGTGCGGCTATTCGCAGAAAAACCCATGTGCCTAAAACAAGACCAATGGTTACGGTAAGGAAGATGCTTCCAACTAGTGGGCCACCTACATCCGAAGAACCACTCGCATTAGAAGTATTTGGAAAAGCAATCATCATCCCAACAAAACCAATGATCGCAACAATAAACATAATTATGAATCCCGATAAACAGCCGAGCCCTACCGAATTTCCTTTGGGTTTTCCAACGGAATTTGTGACCACCTTTGGAGAGGTGGTTCCCAACATGCCCACATTGTCCTGTGTGGGTGGCGTCTGACCGGCTTGACCTGAAGCTGCCCGGCCTGACAACAGGCTGTGAAATAGAATGCCGATACCTGCGAAGAAGGCTGCAACCCCCGCCAGAAACACGGCGAAGAAACCCGACCCATGGGGGGATTTTGGACGGCTAACTTTCGCGATCTCCTTCTCCAATGATTGGATCTGCTTCTGGGTGCGTTTCTTATCATCGAGCAGCTTCTCCTGCAGCTCTTGCACCACCGGGTTATTGCCTGCCTGATTCAAATTGGATAAATCCCGATCGATAAAACCCAGGTGTTCTTGGAGAGCGGCAATATTTGCACGGTCCACGCCTTCATCTGGTGTCTGGAGTATGCTATCCCATCGCGCTCGTTCCATTTGGGTCCAGGCATCCCGAAGAACTTTCTTGCGTTGCGTCAATTCGTAATAAACAGACGAGCCCTCGGGTGTTCCCCGGCTGTTGCGCATAATTTGCTCATCCGCAGCTAACAGAGCCAGCAATTTCGCTGCCTCTGCCTGATCATCCAAGGGAAGATCCTTCACCTTGAACGATGGCAATTGTGCCTTGATCTGCTGGATTTTGTGTGCATGGATCTTGTTGGTCAACTCAGCCTTGCGCGAGGTTAAAAATTGGATGATCTGGCGGCTTTGAGGAATGGCCCCCTGGGTTACAACCCCAAGTTCAGCATTGATCCATCCAAGTTCTACTGTCATTAATTCGATCCAGGCTTTCAAGTCATTTTCCGGCGGTGTTGGGAGCTGACCATTTAGGACCCGGATGCGGTCCATAGTGTGATATTCACTGGTACGTAAGGCTGGTAATTGAGATTTTGCCTTCTTATTAGCTGTTTCGCGCTCCAGGGTACGGATTTCAGCTTGGATGCTGGTCAAACGCATTTGGGCAGCCGAAATTTCCTGCGTGATTTGCATGTGCTGTAATTCAATGCGGGTTACCTGGGTGCTTTCGCGAATTACATCTTGCGTTCCCTTACCCGAATCCTCGATTGCGCGAGCGATCTTCTCGGCAGTTTTCAAGGCGACGTATCCTTCGCCGTGCTCGATCGCGAAGAATGAGCCACATGAGGCGCAATTAATAAAATCCAGATTTTCAGGTATCGATATCGGCGCACCACAAGACGGACAATTTGCTTTCGATAGCTTCATCGTAGATCCTTAATAAGATAAAGATTTTGATTAACCGATAACTAACTTTGCTTCACCTCACCTTGTTTCAGAGTGGTTTTCACCTCTTCCACCCAATCCAGCAAATCCTGTCCCAGGCAAAAAGATAACGCCGCAGCCCCCAATTGCACCTGCCCGCTGGCCTGCAGCTTACGCAAGCTGGCAAGCACCTCCTCTACCATCTCTGGGGAAGCCTGTTTCTCCTGGTAGGTTTGCAGCTCGATCCATTCTTTGTCGCCGCCCTCACCCATGATTGTCACTTTCATCCCCAGGAAGATGGCCTGATGCTTCTTGGCGAGTTCAATATATTCATACGATTCCTTTGTGCTTTGCAGGTCAATCGATCGAGTCCAAAGGGCCGGTCGTTTCGGGTCCACAATCATCGGCAAGCCGCCTCCGCCACCCCCACCAACGGGAACATTGATTCGCTCCACCTGCGAGGCAACTCCATCCCGCTCGGCATAAACCAGCACCAGAAGGGCGCCCTCGGGCACAAGGAAAGGGCCTTCGTAGGTCGCGCCGGCGAGCTTGGGGTCCGAGCCATCCGTGGTGTAGCAGATCGAGGCATTTGGAGCGGCGCGCAGCTCCAGCATGCGATCCATACCCTTCTGGAAGAAGCGGTGCTTGAAGGTGATGCGGTTCTTCCAGGTCACTGGGTCGCCTGTAACATGCACACCGGTCGAATCCACCGCCAGGAACGAGGCGCTGAGCTCGGTAGTTTCAATTTCTGAGCCTTCCAGTTTTTTAGAAGCGGTCGAAGCTGGGGCGCCAAAATCAATGAAGATGGTATCCCCGTTGATGGCGGTAATCTTCAACGTAGCTTTACCGGTTTCTTCATCCCGGAGCACCTCCTGGACTTTGACGTTGGTCTTCGGCTGCGGGAAGGGTCCTTTATCCACATACCCGCCGTTCTCACGCCAGATATCTTTCAGGAGGCAGGCAGCCTTGAGGTCATCCAACGCCGCGGGCAGATGCCACTGCCACTTGGGAAGCATGGCGGCGCGTTTCTTGATCTCGCTCCACGGCATGGATTGGATGGTGAACAGGCGCTGCTCGCACTTCTTGCGGAAGATGTCGCTGGCTACATCCTCGGTAAACTTCATCTTCTCTTTGAGCAGATCGAGGATTTGCTGCTCCCCACTATATTTATTGCCCTCGAACTTCATACTAAAATCGGCGCTTACGAGGGTGGCTTTACCATCTTGATCTAATGGGAAGAACAGGTTAGTGAAAGTTTCGCGCACCGCCGAGTGGAAATTCCCCCGGATGCGATCGGCCAGGTCGATGGCCTGGACCATTTGAGGATCGTTCTCGGGTGTTTTGTCTTTGATCAGCTCCTCGATAATATATTGAATGGCTTTCAGACGTTTTCCGGTTTCGATGAGTGAATTGTAGGTGTCCTTCGGACCGGTCAGGAAACAAACCCGATTTTGCCAGGTCACCTGATCGTAATAATTGGTAATCTCCGGGCGTAACCCCCCACCGGAATACGGCTCGGTAATCACCAGGGTGACTTTTTCTTGCTCCAGCTCAATCTCATCAATCGCCGGAAGAGCCAGCACACGCTGATAGCACCAGCCGTTGTTTGGTTTGAACAACTCTGCCAGGCGAGCACGCAACTCTTTTAAAGCTTGCTCGGTCTGATATGCGCGCACCAGCCCTTCAAGCTTGGCATTCAGGTTTTGCACATTTCTGAAATAAAGTTTGCCGTCGCGATTGCTATGTAAATACCAGGCGGCAGTAGCTAGTTTTTCCAGCACTTCAGTCTTAAGCTTCCCAATTTCCCGATCCGGCTCGGCCAAATAAGCGATAAGCTGTGGAATGGCTAAACCGACGACGGCATTCGGGACGTTGGCCAGCGACGACATGAACAACAACCGGCAGGCATCCCGAGCATCCCGCCCACCCAGGCTTTGGTCCATGACCTCTGCCACAGCGGTTCCATCAGAGGCGATATCGTGGGCGAGGGCATTATCCAGTGCGCTGTTGATCTGGCTGATTTCGGAACGAGTCTCTCGATCGTTAAAATCCAAATCCTGCGCAGAGATCAAGTAGCGTTTGTCAGCCTCACCTGAATTCCATAAGCGCGAGGTGGCAATACGCATGATGCGGATCAGTCCGCGGGTTTGCTGAAAGCCGGGGTTTTCACGAAAGCGGGCATAGAGGTCACGTATCGCAGGGTGGAAGGGGTAAGAAGCCTGGATGCGAGTGGCATACTGCTCCGGTGACTCATTCGTGATATCCATCTGTTGGGCGGCGCGGATTGCTTTTGCATATGCCTGGGCCACACCAATAGTCTCAGCTTCGCTTGGCAGCTTATCAAATATACGCTTGCGTAAAATATGGTAGAGCTCATCTGAGTTCATGCGCACGGGCTCTAAGCGCATGGCCGTACGGTGGGTTTCGTTTTCAAAGTCCGATAGGATCTCAGAGATCTGGTGGCTACCGCTCAAATAAACTGAGGTGAGGTCTGTGATCACCAGGCATACTCTTGAGCATGCGGGTCGCCCCACTGCAACGAGTAGATTTGATAAAGCAGTTGCCGTCACACGGGCGAGATCTGAGTTGCCAATCGCTTTCGAGCGCGCGTTTTCAAAATAAGGAGGCAGCTCATCGAGAAGGATCAAGACCGTTTGATCGGCCAAAAGCTGTTCCCAGGCAGTCTGGCCAGGAGCCTGGAGGGGTGAATAGAGGTCCTTGAATTGTTCCTTTTTGCCCAACTGCTCAGCGATTGATCCCCAAATCCCGAAAGGCGCATCAGATTCGCGCCCAGAGAAGGCAACTACTTTGACTTCACCAAGGTTGGGGTCGGTTTTGTAAATATGCCCCATAACGCTCAGGCGGTATTCAGGGTGCTTGGCAAGCAATCCCAGAGTAAGCAAGTTATGCGTTTTGCCACCACCCATCGCCTGCTTAAGCAGAAAAACCCCCTGGTTGGATTTCCCCTCCAAACGGCGAAAACCCTGCTCCAGAAGGGTTTTCATCCCTTCGGTTATGTAGTTTTCTTCAAAGAACTCCGCTGGTTTAATCCGATCAAAAACAAGATCGGAGATATCTAGGACTGTATCTCGGCGTTGGAAATCGAAGACACTATCACGAGGATGACATAACTCATGGAGGGTGGATGGCATGGGATCTTCTCCTGGTGTGGCTTTGAGCCTGAGCAGTAGACAAGCAGCTTATTAATTTTAGCTGCTGGTTGATAATGACACCATTAAGTTGTGACGGTTTTATCCTTTGGCGAAGGGTAAACTAATTTCTAATTTGGCGATTTCCCACCTCTATAACCGCAGCACCTGGTTCTGTGCGAGTATGTTTTTGGATACGTGTAATCGGCAATACACGAATGCATCCATTCCGGCTAGGATTGGTTACTCCGCAACCGATCAACCCCACCCCATATTCCACTAAAACAACTAAGCGACAAAACTGATTATAGCATCATTTATTACTGTTTTTAAACCCAAAATGCGCCGCAGGGCGAAAGAACACCGCCTGCGGCGCATGTCCTCACTGGCAACATCTGGCCACCCCAGAGCAGGTGGGCGGTCTGACCGCTCTGATGAACAAGGGATTGGAGGATCCTTCGAGGAAAAACCGCCTGGCGGTGATCAGTTTGCTGACCGGGCGCCAGGTCGCATCGACCAAACACCTTAGCAAGTGGGAAGCCCACACCTTGATCGATATGATGAAGGCGGGGGAAGAGACACCATGGAGCCCGTCTGAAGATGGATACACACTTATTGCAGGAGCAGAGCGAGAGGTTGAAGCGTCAGCGGGAAGCCACGAAGCGGACGATTTTGAGAGACCGGACGTTCTTGGGCCAACCCTATTGCCCGGTGTGCATGCAGCCGTTGGGCAACCAGGGCGAGCTGCATGAAGTGATCCTGACCCGCGGCGACGTGCGGGGTTGTCCCGAGGAAGTCCGCTTGTCGATCCATGCCCCGATCAATTGTGTGATCGTGCATCCGGGACCGTGTCACCTGAAAGCACAGCACGAACTGGAGGGTAAGCTCGCCTGTCTGAGCCAGATCGCCTTCTTTGAGGGTTTTGAACCGATGATCTACTGGTTGAATGCCGTGGAACATTCAGCCAGGGGCGGGTCGGCGCTCGAGAAGCAATACTTTCTCTTGCGTTATCGGGAGGAGATCGAAACCTACACAGGGTTATACGTGCTGGTATTGAAACAGCGCGAGTTATTTGCCAATTCACTCATCCCAAGAGGAGGAGTTACCCATAAAGATGGGGCAGGCCAAACGGTCAGGAAATCTTGTTGAGCTAAAGAATCCCATCAAAACCGGCACAGGCGCTTGCTTCATGCGATAGATGCGAGTATTTTTCTCCGTTTCGCCATTCTCGCCGCGAGAATGCAAAAAGTGAAGCTATTTGCTGGCACTGGCTCTCGATTACTTCAATATAAAGCAACGTTAAGCAGACTGGGAGGAACTTATGTCAGGATATGAACAAACACCGCAAGTTTGGTTCGAAAATGGCGAATGGACGGGGATGACCCTGGGCGAGTTTATTCGTCTGATGGTGGATGGTGGGCTAACGGACGTGGTTCTGGTGCGGGTCCAGAATAAGACGCCAGCACTGGATAAGAACGGAGCATTTCGTCTGACGCTCGAACTGGAACTCGTCCCCAACGGCTATGTGGTCGAGCGCATGTATGAGAAGGGCATCGAGCTGACCCAGGATAATTTGAGCACGATGATCAGGCACGGGATCATTAGCTAAACAGACTGAGGAGTGGACAAGCTACCTTAGGGGGTGAATAGCATCCCCGTATTTCAAGAAGGTCGTAATGGTTTCCTAAGTAAACGAACTGGGCTGCATGTCGATCGGATATGCAACCCGGTTCGTTTTCTACATATTCAAATTGGGAGTGCGGCTTTGGTTCGAGATATTACCCCGTATAAACATTTACAAGCGCATTTGTGCTTGAGACGGCTATCCCGATGATGAATGTGCCCGAATTTGTTCAGGTCTCTTCTAGGCTTTCAGCAGCCTGATCAATTCGGCCTTGCAGCCGTTATTGCTTTTGGCCATGGTTAGGATCGGGTGCGGAAAATCGAGAAGTGCCCTGGTGAAGGACAGGGCCCGATAGCAGATCTTTTACGTCAACATCCCCCACGCCCGGATCATTTATCCCGACACGATCCATCAATATTTCCAGGTAATTGTTCAACGCCTTGAAGACGGCCACTCTTGCTGCCGGTCGGGTTGCATCATCTAACCCATCTTCGATAATCCGATCCAATATCTGCCTTTGGCTCATCAAAATCATCAGGGCCTGGATCTGATAATTTTTTTCTACCTGAGCCCGAAAATCAAGGACGAGTTGGGGGTTTCGCTTGCAGATATCATAAAAGGTCGTCCGGGGGAGACCCACATCTTTGCACGCCTCAACGATAGTCATTCCTTTGCCCGCGTTCTCAATGACCTTCAGCGCTCGATTGGTTCGGGAAATTTTAGCGATCGTGTCCATATCGTCATTATATGGCACCTGGAGCCATTTCCCACTACTCAATATCGAATTATTGAATCGGAATTACGCCTATTTCATCTTCTCATCCCGGTTAAGACCAATTTGCACTTTTGATTCCATTATTGCAGATTGAGTGGTTGGATTAAGTAGAACATACGTTATAACAATGGTAGTAAAAGGCATACAAGGAAATTCCTTGACTGCCCAATCAATAGCGATCACACACATGGAGGCAACTATGCAGAACAAGCTATTGAACGCCGTAGAAGTGGCCCAGATTCTGGGTGTCAGCCGCAGCCAGGTCTATATCCTGCTGCGCACGGGTGCGATTGAGGGGGTTCGGTTTGGCAAGAGCATCCGGGTCAGTGAGGAGGATCTAGGGAAGTTCATCCGTGTGAGTAAGCAAAATGCGGAACGACCAGGGAACTCTAATATCGGGTAGCTGGTCATATCGGGATTATTTTAGGAGCAGAAAACATATGGGACATTTCTAGCACCCGGACCTCATAAAGCACAACTGTTCCTAAAGATTTATTTTCAATATCAAACGGCACATAAATAGAGAAAGGATCACATCATGAATCCATTCCGGCAAGATCCAAACAAAAACCCCTTCTTATTCAACCCTATGGTCGAAGCGATGGTGATTTGTGGCAATACGCTCGCTATCAATGACCCTCACTGTAAGCTGATGAATTACCATCCAACAGGTTGGACCATCGATTTTCGGGTAATGGATTATTTATGTCAACCAGACAAAAATTACCCGATTATTCGCTCTATTGCGATCTATGATGGAATCAGCCGCAAAGTGTACAAAGCGAAAACCGAAGAGGTTTTAAGCTTTAGCCTTGCGCTTGAGGATGGTGATCACGTCCTGCCCCTAACCAATTTTTCTGTCGAGGATATCTAGCTTACCAGAAAATGTTGAGGCCACAGTTGCTGCTGTGGCCTCAACGATCGTAATTGACTATAAAGAATTGGCAGAAGAACATTTGAGAGACCAAAAATCAATATAGGGTACAACCATGACCGATAGCCAACAATCATCACAACCAACAACGCCGGAAGGACTATTGGATGCGGTCAAGAATGCCTCCCCCAATCAGCGGCTCGGATGTCTGCAAGATCTAGCTCGAGCACTCAAAGATAGTGACCAGATCATTATCAATTATTTCGCAGACCAACTTAAAGCAGCCAATGTCTGCAACAAGAAAGTCTTCGTTAGCACGGTACACCACTATCAAGCCGATACACCCGGGGAAATTCCATTACAAAAAATCTGCCCTACAGATGATGATCTAGCCAAACAATGGATTTCCCAAAATCCACATACCGCTTACGGATTAGGTGAATTTCGACGGTACGATGATGGTATTTGGAAACCGGTTCCCCTTGATGATATTAAGAAAGAAATCCTCAATGTTGTAACCGCTGCCAAACCAAATGGCATCCGCCCCACGCAATCATTATGTGATAGTGTGCGAGAGATGGCACGGACTCTGATTTCAGTCCCTGCGGAAAAATGGGATTCAAATGTGGATCTCATCCCTTGTAAGAATGGGGTGTATGATCTGACCACTTTGAAATTATTACCCCACACACCTGAAAATTACCTCACCTCAAAGTTGGATTACGACTACGATCCTTTGGCAAGTTGCCCAAATTATCTACATGCCCTCCAAACTACTATTCCGGACGCAATCAATTTATTACAGGAATATGCGGGGCTTTCATTAACAACCGACACACGTTATGAGACCGCGTTGTTCTTGTATGGTCCTCCAGCAAGCGGAAAGAGTACTGCCATTCTTGGGATCCAGACCATGCTTGGAAAACAACGAGCAAGTGTGCTTGGCCTCGGGGATATTAAGAAAAGTCGTTTCGCTCTATCCAATTTAGTTGGGAAAACCCTACTCATGTCTTCTGAACAGCCAACAAAATGGGCGGATGTCCTTTATATTTTAAACGCGATCATCTCAGGTGAACCAATCCTAATTGAAAGAAAGTTCCAACAGCCTTTTGAATATTCCCCTTATGCCAAATTCATTTGGGCCATGAATGAATTGCCCAAGATCGACAAAAGTGAAAATGGAATTTTTCGGCGGCTGTTCATCATTCCATTCCTACAAGTACCAAAAGAAAAAAGGGATCCGGACCTCAAGGCTGCTATCATGACCGAGGGGCCTGGAATCTTAAATTGGGGAATAGAGGGGTTAATTCGACTGCGTAAGCAAGGAAAATTCTCCATTCCCAACGTAGTCGTGGAGGCCACCAAACAATATATCAACGAGAATGATCCTGTGGCTATTTTTATTGCGGAAAAATGCATAACAGATCCTCAATCGCAGACCCAAAGCTCTGTTCTTCATGATGCCTATTCATCCTGGTGCTTTGAAAATAAGTATCAGGCGAAAAGTGTGAAAAAAATAGCTGCCGATTGGGAGCGATTTGGATTTGAAAAACGATCTAGTAATGGTCGTGAATATTGGCATGGTATCAGATTACAGACCTCAGCCTCCAGCCATAACACCAGCGAAATGCAAGGATACTAACTAATGAGCCCATTTACTGACCAAAGAAAGTGTGTAATTCCGCAGAAGACCATCGCCAAGGCTCCCGGCCTTCTCCCCATGCTCTATACAGTTGCAGAGCTGGCGGCCGACCTGTGTGTCCCAGACCGTACTCTGCGGGACTGGCTCGCGGTTGGTGCGCCCCACACCCGTGACTCGAAGTCCCACATCTGGATCGAGGGGACCGCCTTCTATGAATGGCTGGCCAGTCAACGCAAGCCAAAGAAGACTGAGAAGCTGGACGATAACCAGGAATGGTGGCTGAGCAAAACTCGTCTGAATCGGGATACCCGCCCAATTTTCCGTCGCTCAACCGATCGAGAAGGCGCTCTGATGTCTACGCGCATTACTTTTAGCCGGGTATTTGGCGAGAAAGGCATGTCACGTCGCCCTAAACTAACCACCCAATTCGATACTATATAGGGATCGTATCTCATACTTCAAAGGTAGGATGAAAATGATGGACACAATGAACACCGAAACCAATATTACCTTGTTGAAAGCGCCTGAAGTCGCGGCACGTCTGGGAATCAGCCTGGCCATGGTATACCGGATCATGCAAGCCGGCGATTTACCAACCATCCACATTGGCACCGCTGTCCGAGTCCAGCCTAGCGATTTACAAGCATACATAGAACGGCACCGGTCAGGTTGGAATACTCTCCAGTAACTGGTTATCCGCCATGACCAAAACCAGCCTCTGCTTCGGATCTTTCAGATGTAAAATGGTTTTAGCAAGCCAGCACCTTTACATCTCAATATGGCAGAGGTTTGCCGAATCGTCTTTCCATCAATCTCGAAAGGAGTGATGGAAATGGCGAAGAAACGCAAACGCAGCAATGGCGAGGGGACGATCTACCGCCTCAAGACGGGTACCTGGCGCGCTCAGGTCGCAGTTAATGGCGTTCGTTTCGGCTTCACCGCCAAGACGCAGGCTGATTGCCAGATCTGGTTGCGTAACCAACTTACCAAAGCCGACCAGGGTTTAGATTTCTCTCGGAGCCAGGGGATGGTGGCTGACTATCTAAATAGTTGGATCGAGACTGCTTCGGTAGCATTGCGACCGAACACCGTCCATGAGTACAAACGGTTGATGAACACGCTGATCCTGCCGGCTCTGGGGAAAATCCAACTCAAGGATTTGCACCTGGATCGGATTGAGCACTTCTACGCCAGCCTGAAGGAAGAACATCCCACCACCATCCGGCGAGTTCACGCAGTTCTTCATCGGGCATTTGAGCGAGCGGTGAAACTGGGAATTCTCTTTCGCAACCCTGCTCATGGAGCTACCCTACCACGCGTTCCCCAAAAGGAAATGCAAATCCTGGACGAGAGCCAGGTATCCCAATTCCTCGTGGCAGCAAAAGCATCCCGCTATGAGGCGTTGTATCACCTGGCGATCGTCACCGGGATGCGGCAAGGGGAGCTCCTGGGCTTGAAGTGGACAGACCTGTATTGGACCAGCGGCACACTCTATGTTCGGCGCCAGCTCCAGGAAGTGACCGGGCAAGGCCGGGAATTTGTTGAACCCAAAACCCGGTCAGGGCGTCGCTCGATCCGTTTAGGTGAAGCTACCCTGACAGTATTACGAGCACACCAGGAGCATCAGAAATTGGAGCGGTTAGTGGTAGGGAAACGCTGGAAAGAAAACGGCCTGATTTTCACCTCCGCTGTCGGGACACCGGTGTATCCCCGCAATATGTTTCGGGATTACCAGGAAACCCTTGACCAGGCAGGACTGCCACGGATACGCTTTCATGATCTAAGGCACACGGCAGCATCCTTAATGCTGAACCACGGCGTGCCGGTAATCGTCGCCTCCAAGCGTCTGGGTCACGCCAAACCCAGCATTACCCTGGATATCTACGGTCACCTGATCAACGAAATGCAAGAGGAAGCGGCGCGGATCATGGACGAAGTCGTTACCCCAGTCGCGGTGGAAATTCCAGCCGGCTTTAAACATGCCCAGAAAGCCGCCCAGGAAGAAGAAATTCGCTAATCACCCGTTGCACACGGTTGCACACAAAACGGACGAACCCATAGTTTGATCGGGACCGTCCGCCAGGGGTGGGGGTAATTAAATTGAAAACCACCACATCTAGGTGATCCACCAGGGACTTGAACCCTGAACCCACTGATTAAGAGTCAGTTGCTCTGCCAATTGAGCTAGTGGACCGTAAGTTCACCTTAAACACGCCTATGCGCAAAGCTCCAGAGCGTATTCTCAGCGCTCGAGATTTTACCATAATTTATTCCTTAACGAAAGTATTCCGCGTTAGTTCACTTAAAATGTTACTGGAGTAAGATGGTTAGCTCAAAAGAAAATGTTACCGGAGCTAACCATGTCCGAAACGGACCCCATGACGATCAATGAAAGGCGGAAATACCTGTATAAGAT
>JAMCRR010000006.1 GCA_023381565.1 Chloroflexota bacterium | reverse complement strand
GAGAGGTTAGCGCAAGCGAAGCTTTGAACTGAAGCCCCGGTGAACGGCGGCCGTAACTATAACGGTCCTAAGGTAGCGAAATTCCTTGTCGGGTAAGTTCCGACCCGCACGAACCGCGTAACGATCAGAGCACTGTCTCGACGAGGGACCCGGTGAAATTGAAATGGCTGTGAAGATGCGGCCTACCCGCAGCAGGACAAAAAGACCCCGTGGAGCTTTACTGCATCTTGGCATTGAGTTTGGGCATGGTCTGTGTAGGATAGGTGGGAGGCTTTGAAGCTGGAGCGCTAGCTTCGGTGGAGCCGCCGGTGAAATACCACCCTGACTATGTTTAGACCCTAACCCCACGCCGTAATCCGGGTGGGGGACCGTGCCAGGTGGGCAGTTTGACTGGGGCGGTCGCCTCCTAAAAAGTAACGGAGGCGCCCAAAGGTTCCCTCAGGCTGAATGGAAACCAGCCAGAGAGTGTAAAGGCACAAGGGAGCTTGACTGCAAGACCAACGCGTCGAGCAGAGACGAAAGTCGGGCTTAGTGATCCCACGGTACTGAGTGGAAGGGCCGTGGCTTACCGGACAAAAGCTACCCCGGGGATAACAGGCTGGTGAGGTCCAAGAGTTCACATCGACGACCTCGCTCGGCACCTCGATGTCGGCTCATCGCATCCTGGGGCTGTATAAGGTCCCAAGGGTCGGGCTGTTCGCCCGTTAAAGCGGTACGCGAGCTGGGTTCAGACCGTCGTGAGACAGGTCGGTCTCTATCCGCTGTGGGCGTAAGGGATTTGAGAGGAGCTGCCCCTAGTACGAGAGGACCGGGGTGGACAGACCTCTGGTGTGCCAGTTGTCGTGCCAACGGCATAGCTGGGTAGCTACGTCTGGCAGAGATAACCGCTGAAAGCATCTAAGTGGGAAACTCGCCTCGAGATTAGATCCCTGTTTTCCCGCAAGGGAGTAAGGTCACAGGTAGACTACCTGTTTGATAGGCGGCCGGTGTAAGCACAGCAATGTGTTAAGCTAAGCCGTACTAATGACCGAGGGCTTTTACCCGTGATGCGGAGAATTCGGTACTTTTTCCTACAACATGCTATTCTTTGGTTCCTTAACTTGTGAATAAAGTCTCTTGGTGATTGGAGCGACGAGGATACACCCGGCCACATCCCGAACCCGGTCGTTAAGCTCGCCAGCGCCGATGGTACTTGGGGGGCGACCCCCTGGGAGAGTAGGTCATTGCCAAGAGGCTTTTTCTTTTTAACAATGGTTGCGCAGGAATGGCATTTGAAGTATAATTAACCAGGTAAGCGCAGACTTGTTTTTGGATGGTTGCCGTTAGTTTACAGGTATCTTTTCGCCGAGTCTTGTGCTGGTGATTGAGGAGGATGTTTTTGAATGCTTCCGAGTAACATGATCAACGCAAATCCTGAAACGGGACTCGGCTGCATTCGCAAACGTCAGCCGAGTTCTTTATTTTGGCGTATTGCCTTCTGACCATGGAGGCGTCCATCCCTGTTCAGAAGGGAGGTGAGATCATTGACTTCAGTCGTGTTGCGACCCAATGAGTCGCAGGATCAACTGCTAAAGCGGTTTCGAAAAAAGGTCGTGAAAAGCGGCGTGTTGAGCACGGTGCGCCGGAAACGATGGTTTATCTCGAAAAGCGAGCTTCGCCGTATTGAGAAGAAAAAGGCCATCCGGAGGCTGAAACGCCGCCAGATCGGCCGCTCGTATGAGCAGAGTTAACATGATAGTATCTGCACCAATCCGGGGTGTCCCAATTCAGCAGCTCCGGCGGTTTCTTTGGAGGCGGCATGGCCAAAGAGGAAGATAAAATTCAAGTCGAAGGGACGATCGTGGAAGCTCTTCCCGGCACACAGTTCCGCGTGCGCCTGGATAACGGTCACGAAGTCCTGGCCTATCTCTCTGGCCGGATGCGCAAATATTACATCCGCATCTTGCTGGGCGACCGGGTGCGTGTGGAGATGTCTCCCTACGATCTGTCGCGCGGCCGGATCGTCTATCGCTCCAAGAAGCTCAACGAAGTAGCTGCCGAAGAAGAGTAAACACTCTCCGGTCTTATCATAGCCTCATCCAAGCCCCTGCCTGAATCCTGGCGGGGGCTTTTGCTTGCTCTACTCATATTAATCCAAATTTCCTTATCGGATCGAATCCCATTTCCACGCCAATCAGGTTGGAAAACAAGGTTGTGTTGCTATTCGTCTTCAGGTAATGATGAGCCGCGTTAGCATCGAGCGGATATCTTTCCTCGAGGCGATTGCGGTCAAATTCGTCAACGGGTTGATAACCACCACACTCGGCTTGAATTCTGTGATCACCTTATTTTTCGTTGGCATACATTAACTAAACGGATATAATATATCTAAATAAGGGTCGGTGATCAGATTTGGAAAGTTGGGGAGATGTGCCCATCTTACCGGTAAGAACCAGGCGAATCATCGAGTGGACTGCGTACCTATTTATCTTACCCGCCTTCATCATTGTCGGCGCTTTCCACATATTTCCCGTGTTTTATGCCATCTATATTAGTTTGAACCAGGGGGCGATCAACCAGTTTCACTTTGTCGGCCTGCAAAACTACCTCCAGGCTCTAACGGGGAGCGATTTCTGGAGCTCGCTGGCGACGACTTTCATCTACGCCTTCATGACTCTGCCGGTGACCATCTTCCTGGGCCTATTCTTTGCTTACCTGCTCTACCAGCGTGTGCGCGGGCGCGGTATCTACCGCACGCTCTTCTTCCTGCCTTACGTGATCTCTACCGTCGGCTCGTCCATCATCTGGGCCTGGGTGTTCAACCCCGAGAATGGGTTGGCGAACCACTTGCTTTCCCTGGCCGGCATTCAACCGCTGCGCTGGCTCATCGAGCCCAGCGGGGTATTTGGGGTGCTGGCCGCTCAATTTAACTGGACCATTCCCTCCTGGGCGCAGGGACCCAGCCTGGCGCTGGTGGCGGTATCCATCTTTACCGTCTGGCAGTCGATGGGCTACGACGTGGTCTTATTCCTGGCCGGGTTGACCAGCTTGCCGGGAGAGCTCTACGAAGCCGCTCGCATCGACGGCGCTAATGCGGTGCAGCTCTTCCGCTTTATCACCCTGCCGCTGCTGGCGCCTACCACGTTCTTCGTGGTGGTGGTCTCGGTGATCGCCTCGCTGCAGTCCTTCAACCAGATCTTCGCCATGAACACCGCCGCTGCCCAAACCCTGGGCGGCCCGCTGGAAACCACAAACACCCTGACCGTGTACATGTTCAACCAGCTTTACACCTACTCGAACTATGGGTATGCCTCAGCGCTTGCCGTGCTGCTTTCACTGATTATTCTGGCGCTGACCTTGTTGAATTTCCGTTTGTTGGGCAGAAGAGCTGAGGCTTGATTTTGCTCCGCATGCCCTTTGGAGGACCCGAAACATGATGAATGGGGAAATTGTACCCACCGAAACCCTCTCTCCGGAACAGCTTGGGAAGAAGACGGAGGTGGTGGCCAGAAGGCCTCCAAGGCGAATTTCAGGTTATCTGCTCCACCTGGCGCTGATCGCCGGGGCTGTTTGGTCGGTATTTCCCTTCATCTGGATGGTGCTCACTTCGCTCAAGGGTTACGTCGAAGCGGCTGCCTCGCAAGCCATCTTACCCCAGCACTGGCTGTTCTCTAACTACGCTGCGGCCTGGAACGAGGTGGGCATGTTCCCGCGCTATTTTGCCAACACCATCTTCATTTCAGCAGCTACCGTATTGGGTGTGCTGGTCACCTCAACCTTAGCAGGTTACGCCTTCGCTCGCATGAGCTTCCCGGGGCGTAACCTGCTCTTTGTAATCTTGCTGGCCACGATGATGGTCCCTTTTGAGGTGACCCTGGTCCCGAATTTCATCTTGATGCGCCGCTTAGGGTGGATCGACACCTATTCTGCTCTGATTATCCCCTGGACAGCCAGCGCCTTCAGTATCTTCTTAATGCGGCAGTTTTTCCGCTCCATCCCCGGGGAGCTGTACGATGCGGCCGTGATCGATGGCAGCACCCATTTACGCTTTCTGGTATCTATTGTGATTCCCCTTTCAAAACCAGCGCTCATTACCAGCGCTTTACTCACCTTCCTGGGTAGCTGGAACTCTCTCATGTGGCCCCTCCTGGTGACGAACAGCCCGCAGCTTCGCCCGCTCCAGGTGGGGGTGGCCACGTTCATCACCGACGCCGGCACCCAGGTCCAATTATTATTGGCCGCGGTCACGATCAGTGTGGTCCCTGTCATTTTGCTCTATCTTTTCCTGCAGCGCTGGTTTATCGAAGGGATCGCCACGATCGGCATACGCGGGTAAAAACGGTTCTTTATTGATATGGAGGAGGACTATGTCTGCAAGAAAGTGGTTTACCGTTACAATCACCCTTCTGCTGGTGGTCTCGGTGGCAGCCTGCGCACCGGCAGCCACTGCCACGCCCACCCCAACCGGCGTAGGCACGAGTATTCCGGCTACCGGCGCCACCCAGGCGCCTTCCGCTGCGCCAACCACAGTTTCTGCTGGAGGGGCGCCGGTGGTGATTAATTTCTGGCACGGGCAAAGCCAGTCGCAGCAAACCGCCCTCAATGCGCTGGTAGCCCAGTTCAATGCTACCCACCCGGGGATCAAGGTGGTGGCAACCTATCAGGGCACCTACAGCGATCTTTATAATAAGGTGACCGCGGCCGTGGCTGCCGGCAGTCCGCCCGATCTGGCGATCGCCTACCAGAACGATGTGGCGAACTACATCAAAGACGGGGCTGTCATCCCGCTAAATAGCCTGATGAGCGACCCGCAGATTGGCTTCAGCTCTGCCGACCTGCAGGATATCTACCCCGCCTTCATCGATCATTATCCCCAGTTTGGCAACCAGGTGTACAGCATCGCTTTCATGCGCAGCATGGAGGTCATGTACTACAACATGGACCTTTTGAAAGCCGCCGGCTTTAACCAGCCGCCCACCACCTGGACCGAATTCATGAACATGTGCGCCGCCGTGAGCAAGCCTCCAACTACCTACTGCTATGAGATGAATACCGATGCCTCGCGCTTTTCCAACTGGTTGTGGAGCCGGGGTGGCAGCCTGCTCAGTCCGGATGGCAAAACCGTGGCTTTCAACTCTCTGGAGGGACTGGCGACGATGAATTTTATCAATGACCTTTTTACGAAGAAAGAGGCCATCGTGATTGGCAAAGCTTTCCAGGACCAGACCGACTTCTCGCTTGGCAAGATCGCCTTCACCTTTGGCTCCACCGCCGGCCTGCCATTCTACCAGCAGTCCATTCAGCAGGCGGGCGTGGTTAAAGATTGGGGCATAGCACCCGACCCGCATTCTACGCCCAACCCGGTTGTCGATCTCTATGGGCCGAGCGTGACCATCTTTAAGACCACCACCCAGCGCGAGCGCGACGCTTTTGTCTTTTTGAAGTATCTGATGGGAACGCAGGCGGATTCTGCCTGGGTGGAAGCCACCTCGTACTTCCCGGCGCGGCAGTCGACCCGCTCGTCCCTGACCAGCTTCATTCAGGCGAACCCGCTGTATGGGCAGGCGCTCGGGTGGGTGCAGTACGGAAAGACGGAGCCGACGATCGCCGCCTGGAACCCCATCCGCGGCTACATCGCAGATGCGATGACCGCCGTCGCCAACGGGAAGGAGACCCCATCGCAGGCGCTGAACGACGCAGCCAGTAAGGCGAACCAGGCAATCGCCTCGCAGTAGAACGAGTATCTTGGCGGCAATATGGGTGATGGACTGACGCCAGCGATTTTCGGATTTCGCCGCCGGCCCATCACCCTCCGTCATGATCATCCTGCTGCGAGGAGCGTTCTGTGCATTGACACCCGGGGTTCGACCACAGGTACAAGCGCAGGTGCCGTCAGAAGGATTACCCTCCTCGCAGCAACAGATTTATGTGGATCCAAGAACAGTCAACTTGTTTTTGGACCTAAATCAATCCTGTTATCTGCAAACGACATCGGATATAATATATGTGAAGCTGGTCTTGGGCCAGAAATGCCGTAATTATCAACCAATTTAGAGGATAAATCTTTTCCCTGGGTCACAAGATCAGGCTGAATATAGAAGCTATGGGCGCCGATGGGTATGGATCTGCAAAATTCGATGAACAGCCGGTTTGGGGTGGGTTTAGCTCTGGCTTTAGGGCGAATTACCCCCGAAATTATTGGCTACCGGCTAGCTGCGAGTGTGGCCGACCTGATTTCGGCCCGGCGCAGTTCGCGAATTGTAAGGGCAGTGCGGGCGAACCAGTGGGTAATTGCAGGAGGCAAGCTCACCCCACAACAACTTGACCGAGCAGTACGAGATACATTCCGGCACGCAGGTCGCTGCATCTACGATCATTACCATCACATCTATAACCCCTCCGCTTTGCTGGATATGGTGGCGTTTTCCCCCGAGTTCGAACGCCGCGCGCAGTCCATCAAGGAGGGGAAAACGGGGACACTTTTCGTCACCCCTCATTTGAGCAATTTCGACTTAATGGGGAGGGCGCTGGCGCTGAAAGGTTTCAATATCCAGGTGCTCTCCTATGCGGACCCACGTAGTGGGTATAAGGAGCAGAACCGGCTGCGCACCGTTGGCGGTTTTGAGTTTACCCCGATTTCGCTCTCTGCTTTGCGCCGGGCAACAGATGCTTTACATCAGGGAGGCACCATCCTGACCGGGCTGGACCGCCCCGAGAAGGACCCGAAATACCGGCTTGAGTTCTTCGGCCGTCTGGCGCCGTTACCGGTCGGGCATATCCGGCTGGCTTTAAAAACGAAAGTGCCCATAACAGCTGTGGCTGCCCAGATGCGGCCGGATGGAACCTACTACTTACTGGCAACCGATCCAATTCCGATGCAGCCGTATCCTGACCCGGTTGAAGAAATCACCCGTAACGCAGAAGTAGTCTTAAGGGTTGTGGAAGAATGGATAAGACAAGCTCCGCATCAATGGTTAATGTTTTATCCAGTTTGGCCGGAGGTTATTAATGAAATCATTTGAATCAAAGCTGGCTCGTCCCCGCCGGGTGAAATTGTTATCTCCTGCGAAGCAGAAAACCAGGTTGCTTGACGTAACGCAGCCTCACCAGAGGGTCAACAATATTCTCCTGGGGCCTTTGGAACGACCGGCTTTGCTGTGGCTTGCGGCGCACATGCCTGCCTGGGTGACTCCTGATGGGCTTACCGGGGTGGGATTTGTCGCCTCGATCACCATATTCTTTGGCTATTATCTGACCAACATCGACAAGAATTTCCTCTGGTTAGCCAGCTTTGGATTCATTCTGAACTGGTTTGGCGACAGCCTCGACGGCACCCTGGCACGTTTGCGCAAAATTGAAAGGCCCCGCTACGGTTTCTTTGTCGACCACACCATCGACGCGTTCAGCGAGGTATTGATTTTCTTGGGGATTGGGCTTTCGCCTTATGTCGATTTCAAAATTGCCTGTGTGGCGTTGATCGCCTATATGCTGCTTTCCATCCTGGTCTTCATCAGTACTTATGTAAACGGCGTCTTCCGCATTTCGTACCTCAACCTGGGGCCGACCGAGATGCGCCTGATTGCCGTAATTGCCAATACCGTGGTGTTCTTTATCGGCAACCCGATCATGCAGCTCCCGATTTTCGGGGTGGTAACGTTCTATAATTTCGTTGCTCTGGCTTTGTCGGCGCTTTTCTTTGGCGCATTTGTGGTGATGGCTTACCTGCAGGCGACTGAGCTCGCCAAAGTGGAAAAAATCGGGAAGTAACGCTACGTGCTAAAGTTCACATTGACAGCCCCCCTCTCCTGAGGTATCCTTAGAAGGCGCCCGGGTGGGACCGGCGCGGCAGAAACCCCCGAACCCCGTCAGGTCCGAGAGGAAGCAGCGGTAAGGAGGCCCTTCTGGGTGCCGCCGGAAAACCTGCCTGGGCGTTCCTTGCTATGACACAAGATTCCCCTCCTGTATGCGATTACGAAGGTTCCGATTACCAGACCCGCTTCTGGGATGAAGGCAATCGGGAATATGAGGATGCCGTTGAAGCCATCGCTCTGCGCAGGCTGCTGCCGGCAGGTGGGCGAAGGCTGCTCGAGCTGGGCGCAGGCGCCGGGCGCAATACCCCGCGCTATGCCGGCTTCGACCAGGTGGTGCTGGTAGATTTCTCGCGCAGCCAGCTTCAGCAGGCTCAGGCTCGCCTGGGGAAAACCGAGCGCTACCTCTATGTGGCAGCGGATATCTATCGCCTGCCGTTCAATCCTGCCCAGTTTGATGCCGCCACGATGATCCGCACGCTGCACCACATGGCCGATGCACCCCGCGCCATAGAGCAAACCGGGCGGGCACTGCAGACGGGCGGCGTCTTTATCCTGGAATATGCCAATAAACGCCACCTGAAGTCTATCCTGCGCTATATACTGGGTAGGCAGAAGTGGAGCCCCTTCACCCTCGAGCCAGAGGAGTTCGTCGCCCTCAATTTTGATTTCCATCCCAAGGCGGTGCGGTCCTGGCTAAAAGGCTGTGGGTTTGCCGTAGAGCGCCAGATCACTGTGTCGCACTTCCGTGCTCCGCTATTCAAACGGGTTTTCCCGCTCAAATTACTGACCGGTCTCGATGCCCTGGCACAGTATACCGGCAACTGGTGGCAGCTTACCCCCAGCGTGTTCGTGCGGGCGCGCCTGGATCGGCCCGTGCCAGATGCGGCGCCCGTCGCGAGTCTCTTCGCCTGCCCGGCCTGCGGGAACGCATCCTTAAACGAAGAGCCCGAGGCGCTGGTCTGCTCGGGCTGCGGGCGCAGGTGGCCGGTCGAAGATGGCATCTACGATTTCAGGGGGAAGTGAGCGGGCGGGTTTTCTCTACAACCCAGAAGTGAGATAACCCCAGCTCTCTGAGCGGGGAACGTTCGAGCGCCTGCAGGCTGCCGCGCAGTAGTTTTCCTAACCCTGCATGGCGGGCGATGATGTTGTCATAGGCGCCGAAGATGACCGTCCGGCGGGCAAACTGGACCGGCAGCCCGGCGAAAAGCTGCTCAAGATCGCGGCGCGAGTAGGCACGCACGTGAGGCGCCAGGCGGTCGCGCCAGCGACGAGGCAGGTAGTTGACCAGGGGGATGTTGCCGAAGCGGTACTTTCCCCTCCAGTAGATGCCGTGGGTTTCGAACGGGTAGCCCCGGTTGGGGCAGAAGAGCACCAGCCGGCCCCCAGGGCGCAGGGTGCGGATGATTTCGCGCACGGCCTGGCGGTCATCCTGGACGTGCTCTAGCACCTCGTGGCTGAGGACCAGGTCGAAACTCGCCTCGGGGAAGGGCAGGCGCTCCCCGGCGCCGGCCAGAAAATGGGCAATAAGGCCCTCCTGGGCTAGCCGGTCTTGCGACTCGCGGACTCGCTCGACTTCGATATCCAGACCAAACACACGTCCGGCGTGGGGCGCCAGGTGCGCCACATAGGTGCCGATGCCCGAACCGTCGACCAATATGTCGCCGGCGAGCCGCTCACCGGCTGCCTCCAGGATCATCGTCAGTCGCCGCTCCTGGCCCGATCTCCAGACCAGGGAGGGCACGCCGCGCGTGGCGGCTTTATCAATAGGTGGAGAGTACATGGCGCTACAATCGTACCATAAGAATCAGCGAATCAGCGAAGTAACGAATCGGCGGGGTGGAAAATTCCGAATCAGCGAAAAGTAAATCTTCGAAAAATGGGGAAAATCGAATCAGCGATGGTTGCGTTGGTATGTTAGTTCCGTTACGAGCAAGCTGATGATTTCATCGATTAAGATAAGGCGTTGGTTCAATACAGTTCCATCCATCAACTGGCGGGCCCGATAGAACCAGCCCTTGGTTTCGCGGGCAGAAGCTAATGCAACGCGATAGTGATAAATCAGTTCTTTCCCGTAGCCACGTCCCAGCCCTTCTTCCAAATTTGCGGAAATTGAACCTGTGCTTGCGCTAATTTGCCTGGATAATTCTCTACCTCTCGGGTCTCTGATCCAGGCGTTAGTATCCTGCCAAACGAGCTCGAATAAATATAAAGCTTTCCTATAACCGATGAATTTCCAAATAGGCTCATCCTTAATCAATATGTGAATTTTGGTTTCCCACTCTTCATAGGAATCCATTTTCCCCTCCATATTATCGAGATGCGATTGGATTGATGGGTGCCTTACACTATGAATATTTTATCGAGAATTCGAATTCTGTCTAGTTGATCTGATAGTTTCTTCGAGGTTTCATTCACACGTAACTCTATTCGCAGACCTGCCCGCTGTTACGCTCTTTCGTTGACTCGCCGATTCGTTGATTCGACGTTTCGTTGATTCCCAGTGCCGATTCGCAGATTCATTACTTCCTCCCCCAATGAATCGCAATCACCCCAAACATTCTCACGCGATAATCGATCTGCCTGAAGCCCGCCGCGGCCATGCGGGCGACCAGCTCTTCGGCGCGCAAGAAACCCTGCGTGGAAGCCGGCAGGTAGCGGTAGGCATCTCCCTGTCCGGAGACCAACCTGCCCATGATGGGGATCACACCTCTCAGATAGATTCGAACAAACGGAGAATAAAGATTCGCTTTTCCGATCTTCGTATCCAGAGCCACCATGCGGCCGCCGGGCTTCAGCACGCGGTACTGCTCGCGCAGCGCCTGCTGCACGTCGACCACGTTGCGTAGCAGAAACCCCGAAACAACCGCCTCAAAAGACGCGTCAGGGAAAGGCAAGCGCAGGGCATTCATAGCTGCCCAGGTGATCGGGCTGCCGGCTAACTTGCGCTGCCCCTTGCTCAACATGGGTATCGTGAAATCTCCGGCCAGAGTCAGGCAGCCAGGGGTCTGGCGCAGCGCCTGGCGCGATAGGTCCCCGGTGCCGGCGCCCAGATCCAGCAACCGGCTGCCTGGGCGCAGCTCAGCGCGCTGGATCACCTCCTGGCGCCAGCGCCCATCCTGCCCGGCCGTCATCAGCCAGTTCATCAGCTCGTAATGCGGCGCCACCCGGGTAAACATCTCCCGGACCGCGTCTTCCCGGCTCTCGTGAGTCTGCTCAGCCGGAAGTGGATTCGGTTTCATCGGTAAGGGGCACCCAGGCCAGGATCGTCGTCCCTTCGTTAGGCTCAGAAGTGATTTCCACGTCTCCCCCCACTGCGTGAGCACGCGTCTGGATATTCGCCAGGCCGTGACCAATGGTCAGGTTCATCTTCTGCGCGTCGAACCCGCGGCCATCGTCGCTGATCTCCATCAACGCCCGGTCCTCGCTGGCCCACAGGACGATGCTTACCTTGTGCGCGTGGGCATGCTTAGCCACGTTCGCCAGAGCTTCCTGGCAGATGTGGAAGAGAGCGATGGCGTTGTTATCGGGCAGCTTGCTCAACCCATCGCTGGGCCCGCGCAAAGCGACATCTGCCTGGGTGTTGGCGTGGAACTCGTTGACCAGCCGTTCGATTCCGCTGATCAGGTTTTCCTCGTGGAGCTGCCGCGGGCGCAAATCCAATATATACGTACGGATGTCACGGATCGTGCTGTTCAGGTCGGAGACTGCCTGGTCGATCCGCCTGGAGGCCTGCTGTTTATCCCCATCCATCAGCAGGCGAGCATGCTCCAGTGTCAACCCGACCGCGTAGATGGATTGGATAATGCCGTCGTGCAGGTCCATGCCGATGCGCTCGCGCTCCTCCAGGATGGCCAGCCGGCGGTCTTGCAGGTTCAGGCGCACGTTTTCGATCGCTGTGCCAACCCACGAACCAATCGCGGAAAATAGTTGAATCTCGCGATCGTCCAGCACCTTGCCGTGGCTGGTTGCCACGCACAACACGCCCAAAACCCCGCTGCGCGCGGTGAGCGGGAAGCAGGCAATCTGGTGCAGGGCGTCTTTCACCACGGATTTGCGCAGGAAGCGCTCGTTTTTGGTGGGGATGATGAGGAAGAGAGGCTTGCCGCTGGTTGCCGCCAGCCCCACCATGCCTTCTCCGGTCGGGAACCGATCCTGCGTCCACAAAGGCTCGTCGGTGCTGCCGCGGTGCAGCACCAGGCGGAGCGAGCGCCCATTTTCCTCCCGCAGGAAGACCTCGCCTGCGCCGACATCCTGCGAACTGACCACCCGGCTGAGTGCCTTATCCAGGATCTCGTCCACTTCTGGCGAGGATGCCAGGGTGGAGGCCAGGTCGTTGAGCAAAGCCAGGTCTTCGTTTCGCCGGGTAAGGATGATATCGCGCTGGCGCAGCTCTTCGTAGAGCCGCGCATTCGAGATGGCGATGGCAGCATATGCTGCCAGCGTTTCGATCACAAGCTCATCATCTGGGTTGAACTCTGAAGCCCCGATCTTGTCAGTCAGGTAGATTTGGCCTAATTGGGTTTCTCCCAGGTGAATTGGAACACCCAGGAAGGAGTGCATGTAAGGATGGTTGGGCGGGAAGCCAACGCTGCGCGCATCCGCCTCGATTTCGGGTAAGCGGATGGTTTCATGGGAGCGCATCAGCGCCCCAATCAAGCCAAGGCCCACGGGGGGATGTTCTAACTTCGCCATCTCCTCGGGGGTCATCCCTACCGTGATGAACTGTGCCAGCTCTCCATGTTTGCCAATGACACCCACGGCTGCATAGCGAGCTTGAACTTGCTCGCAGGCAAGAGCGGCGATTCGTTCGAGCAGAGGCTCTGGCGAAATATCTTTAACTAACTCAAGGCTGGCCTGGTGCAGCGCCGCTAGCCGGTCTTCCAATTGTTCGCGGGTGAGGATCATCATGTATGGATCTCGTTATGATTAATTTTACTCTAATTTGCCCGTTTATGTAGTATTAATTTATTTGGGTTTTTGATAGATTTTGCCAGCCCTATGAAGATATAGTAGGCCCTGTACTATAATATCTATCAGCAAGGATTTATATCTTGGATCATACACGCCCTAAATTCTATCATCTGACGATAGAAGAACGCCTGAAGCTAATTGGAACCACGGCCCCGCTTGACGAGGCGGACCTGGCTGCTCTGGGCGGCGTTGAGGGGCTCACCCCGGCCCTGGCGGACCACATGATCGAGAATGTAATCGGCGTATTCGGGCTTCCTCTGGGGATCGCTCAGAATTTCCTCATCAACGGGCGAGAGGTGCAGGTCCCGATGGTCATTGAAGAGCCCTCGGTCGTCGCCGGGGCGTCTTTCATGGCGCGCCTGGCTCGCTCCGGGGGAGGCTTCACTGCCCAGGCTTCGGCTCCTGAAATGATCGGGCAGATGCAGGTTTTAGGGGTTCCCGACCCGCCCGCGGCGCGGGCTGCGCTCCTGGAGCACAAGCTGGAGCTCCTCGAGGAGGCTGCCTCCTTCGACCCGGTGCTGCGTCGCCTGGGGGGCGGACCCAGAGACCTGGAAGTGCGTTTCATCGAAACCTCACCCACCGGCCCTTTCCTGGTTGTCCACCTGATCTACGATGTGCGCGACGCCATGGGGGCAAATGCGGTCAACACCGCCGTCGAGCGGTTGTCGCCCAGGGTCGAAGCGCTTACCGGCGGCAGGGTGCTGCTGCGCATCTTATCTAACCTGGCCGACCGGAGGCTGGCCAAAGCCGGGTGTACGATCTTGCTCGATGAGCTGGCATTCGATGATTTCAGCGCCGAAGAAGTGCGCGATGGGATCATTAACGCCTGGGCTTTCGCCGCCGCCGACCCATACCGGGCAGCGACACATAATAAAGGGATCATGAACGGTGTGGATGCGGTGGTGATGGCTACTGGGAACGACTGGCGCGCCGTGGAAGCAGGCGCCCATGCTTATGCTGCCCGTAGCGGGCACTATACCAGCCTGAGTGCCTGGGAGAAAGACGCCTCCGGCAATCTGGTCGGGACGCTGGAAATGCCCATGGCGGTTGGCATTGTGGGCGGTGCAACCCAGGTCCACCCTGCGGCGCGCGCAGCTCTCAAGCTGATGGAGATCACCCATGCTGCCCAACTGGCCGAGATCGTCGTGGCGGTCGGACTGGCGCAGAACCTGGCTGCCCTGCGAGCACTGGCTACGGAAGGTATCCAGCGCGGGCACATGACGCTGCATGCCCGCCAGGTGGCGGCTGCGGCGGGCGCGCAGGGCGAAATGCTCGAGCGCCTGGCGGACCGCCTGGTTGCCGATAAAACGATCCGCATTGACCGGGCAAAAGAAATCCTACAAGAATGGAGCAAGCCATAATGGATGTTGAAGAGACGAATTCAGACCAGGAATCCATCCTGCTGAAACCTGAACTGCCGGTGGGGATCATCGGCTACGGCGCCTACGTGCCGCGCTACCGCCTGCCTGCCAGCGAGGTGGCGCGTATCTGGACGGGCGGCAAGGGTGGGCTGCCGGTGAAAGAAAAATCCGTTCCTGGGATCGATGAAGATGTGGCCACCATGTCGATTGAAGCGGCGCGCAACGCTCTCGCCCGGGCCGGCATCGATCCGGGACAGCTGCGAGCCGTGTGGGTAGGCTCTGAATCGCATCCCTACGCGGTGAAACCTACCTCCACAATCGTTGCCGAGGCGATTGGGGCGGTGCCGCACGTCCAGGCTGCAGATTGGGAGTTTGCCTGTAAAGCCGGCACCGAGGCATTGGTGGCTGCCATGGGCATGGTGGGATCGAAAATGGCACGCTATGCGCTGGCGATCGGCATGGATACCGCCCAGGGGCGCCCAGGCGATGCGCTGGAGTATACCGCCGGGGCAGGTGGAGCCGCATACATCCTGGGACCTGCCGAAGAGTCCCTGGCCGAGATCGAGTACGCCTATTCCTACGTGACCGACACGCCCGATTTTTGGCGGCGGCCTGAGCAGAAGTACCCCGAGCACGGTCAGCGCTTCACCGGGGAGCCGGCTTATTTCAAGCACATCACCGCGGCTGCCCAGGCGCTGATGGAGGCCTCCCATACCGGTCCTGAGGATTACCGCTACGCCGTATTCCACCAGCCCAATACCAAGTTTCCCCAACGGGTTGCTGCCCAGCTCGGTTTCAAACCCGAGCAGATCCAGGCCGGGCTGCTGGTGCCGGTGATCGGCAATACCTACGCCGGCGCAGCTCTGATCGGTTTGAGCGCCGTCTTAGACCAGGCGGTCGAAGGCGACCGCATCCTGATGGTCTCGTACGGCTCGGGTGCTGGCTCAGACGCTTTTGCCCTGCGGGTGACTGCGGCAATTGAGTCCCGGCGAAACCTGGCTTTGAAAACCGCCGATTACATCGCCCGGCGCACGCAAATTGACTATGCTACCTACGTCCGCTATCGCGGCAAGTTGGCCGTATAGTGAGCGAACATAATCCTGGAGGATCCATGTCAGATGTCGTCATCGCAGGAGTTAGCCAAACCCCGGTAGGCGAGCATTGGGATTGGTCGCTGCGCAACCTGGCTGCCCAAGCCGTTCAGGCAGGGCGGCGAGATGCCGGTGGGTTAATGCCTCAGGTGGTCTACATCGCCAACGTGCTGGCTTCCACTGTTTCGCACCAGGCTAACCTGGGCTCGCTGGTTGCCAGCAATGCTGGCCTGGCGGGGGTGGAGGGCGTTACTGTGGAAGCTGCCGGCGCATCCGGAGGCGCAGCCGCACGGATGGCTTTCCTGGCCGTCTCCTCGGGGATCGTGGATGTGGCAATGGTACTGGGGGTGGAGAAGTTCACCGACCAGGCTTACGCCGAAGCTGAGACGGCTCTGGCTCAGACGATGGATGCCGATTACGAATCGATGCAGGGCGCTACGCCGACCTCGCAAGCGGCGCTGCTGATGCAGCGTTATCTGCACGATTATAACGTCCAGCACGATTGTTTTGCCGGTTTCCCGCTGAACGCTCATGCCAACGCTGCGCACAACCCCAACGCTTTTTTCCGCAAGCCGATCAGCCGCCAGGTCTACGAGCAGGCTGAGACGGTCAATGAACCATTCAATATTTTCGACGCTGCCCCTTACGCCGATGGGGCTGCCGCGCTGATCTTAACCCGCTCGGATATCGTCCCCAAGGATGTGGGTCATGGTTTGGTGCGTATCACAGGTTCATCTATTGTTACCGACACATTGGCGCTCCACGATCGCACCGATCCTCTGGCTTTCCAGGCTGCGGGGTTTTCGATCGAACGCGCCTGCAGCCAGGCGGGGATCCTTCCCCAGGATGCCGACTTGTTCGAGCTGGACGATGCCTTCTCGATCTATGCGGCGCTCTCGTTGGAAGCAGCCGGTTTCGCTCGAGGTGGAGAAGCCTGGCGGCTGGCCGAGCAGGGGCAGATTGCCCTGGGAGGGAGCGTTCCAATTTCGACGATGGGCGGGTCGAAAGGGCGGGGCAATCCGGTCGGCGCGACGGGGGTCTACCAGCTGGTCGAGGCTGCGCTGCAGCTGCGCGGCGAAGCCGGTAAAAACCAGATCCCAGGCGCTCGTCGGGCGCTGGTGCAGTCGTTGGGGGGTCCGGCCTCCACAGCCGTTACGCATGTGCTGGAGAAATTAATCTAATTTGATAGTTCCTGAGAGTCTTCTTCCCATACACTTGGGTCGCTTGAAAAGATTCTATTAGGAGACTATGTCATCATGGAAGTACCCCGTCATTGGCGATTAAGGCAACAACGTTATGCTTTAGTGGGTGAGGTATGCCCCCACTGCGATGCCAAACTCTTCCCGCCGCGTGACGTTTGCCCGCACTGCGGGCAAGAGGCGCGGACCCGGTTCACCTTCAGCGGGCGGGGGGAGGTTTATTCTTATACACACATGAGCGATGCCCCGGCCGGTTTTGAACAGAATGCTCCCTACACCGTAGCGCTGGTCAAGCTCGAAGAAGGCCCGCTGGTCACCGCGCAGCTCACCGACCTGGACGGCAAACCCGTCGAGATCGGCATGCCGGTGGAGATGGTTACCCGCCGTATCCGTTCTGACGACGGGGAGAAAGGCATTCTGGTGTACGGGTATAAGTTTCGACCGGTGCTTGCCGGTCCACGGTAAATTCTGGAATTCTTATGACATAAAGCGCCTTCCTGGAAAATGGAGGGCGCTTCTCATTTCTATTTCGAGTAAAATAAAATCATACAATCACAGCCGAAAAAATGACGCGTTGACCTATGGCCTCTGTTGTTTGGCGGAAGACGAAATTGCCGTCATGGAAGGAATAAAACGCAGATGACCGCTTTATTCTCGGATACCCATCCCAAAATGGAAGCCCTGCAAATTGAACTATGGCGGGCAGCGAGTCCCACTCGAAAAATGCAAATGTTGGCGCAGCTCAATCAATCGGCCCGTTTATTAACGTTAGCTGGTTTGCGATCACAATATCCCCAGGCTGATGAAGCTGAACTACAACGCAGATTGGCAGGTCTGTTGCTTGGTGAAGAAATCGCGTGTAAGGTCTATGGGGGACTTCCCGATGCAAAATGAACCGATTGAGGTCACCATCCGGGTCACGCAGGTTCTCGAAAAGCTGAACATCCCTTATCTCATTGGCGGCTCACTTGCCAGCACTCTATATGGCATGGTCCGTACTACCCAGGATTCAGACATCGTGGCGGAAATGCAGATGGAGCATCTTCAGCCGTTTGTGTTAGCCTTACAAGATGAATTCTATATGGACGATGAGATGATCGCCGAATCCATCCAGCGTCACTCAAGTTTTAACATCATCCATCGCGAGAGCATGTTCAAGGTGGATATTTTCATCCCTCATCCCCGTCCCTTTTTACAATCTCAACTAGATCGTGCTCAAAAGCAAACCTTTCTTTTTGAAAAAGAAATTAGCGCAAAATTCAGCAGTCCCGAAGATACTATCCTGGCTAAACTCGAGTGGTATCGTATTGGCGGTGAGGTGTCGGAGCGTCAATGGCGTGATATTCTTGGTGTGCTGAAAACTCAGGCTGGTGGGCTCGACCTGGGCTATTTGCGGAAATGGGCGAATGAACTCAAAGTCAGTGACTTACTGGGGCGCGCTTTGAAGGAAATGGAATAAAGAAAAATGAGCAAATCGTTAGAAAATTCTCCCGTGCGGACCGAGTCGTATGTACGTGTATAAGTTCCGACCGGCGATGCGAGCTTAAGAGCCAGAATAAGTGGGGCTAGGATAGCGACCTGCGGAATACATCAACAGGTCGCTATTATTTTACCTTCCAGAGTTTACAGGTTATGGCTGATGGAGATGGGGGTGCCGGTCCGGGTTTGGTCATTACGA
The DNA here is from genome assembly GCA_023381565.1 of Chloroflexota bacterium. Classification (GTDB taxonomy): domain Bacteria; phylum Chloroflexota; class Anaerolineae; order Anaerolineales; family Anaerolineaceae; genus JAMCRR01. The sequence continues at coordinate 106,923 of JAMCRR010000006.1, read as the reverse complement.
TGCCTGTTATCTCCACCGGGTATTTGAGTATACCTGTTGGAAATCAAAGGCTTTTGCATTTTGGCCAGGGGTGGATGCGTGTCTTTCACACTTCTGGCTCGTTGAATATGCACTTTGCTCTCAATCTCTGCCTCGCGGTTGAAGCTAACCCCGACCCACCGCCAAAGCCTTACTCCTCCGGCAAGCTGAGCCTCTCTTGATTATCCTACTATACAAGTGTATGTTTTTAGCTTAAGATATAGTTGTTCATGTTCTTGATCAAGGGGTCCTCCACGAATAAAGAAAGGCACTGAACTCGATACATTCACATAGACGGGCACGCAGGTTACGCCCGGAAATGATAACGTTCCGTTAAACCATCTGCAAGTTCACCAGGTAAATAGAGTATTAAGGAGTTATACCCATGTCTCCGCTAGCACGCTTCCTGCTGCTCCGTCTACTCCTTATCCCCCTCACCCTGCTGGTCGTCACGGCCACGCTGATGGGCTTACTGACTGCTGTGCCGCCGCAAGTGCGAGCGCTGCTGTATTTGCCCAAACGAGCTCTGGATAATGTATTCGAGTTGAATATGGATGAGCTGCGCCAGGTGACCGATCGTTACATCCAGCTGCATCACCTCGAAGATCCCTTCCCCGTGCAGTACGCGGATTGGGTTGTCAGCGTCTTCACCCACGGCGGCGGGTACAGCCCTACCGCCAAAGGCGATGTGTTCGACGCTCTTCTGAGGAGGACACCCGTCACTGCCGAGCTCACGCTTTATTCCTTGCTGACGTTCATCCCTCTGGGGATTGTATCCGGTTTACGCGCCGGCTGGAAGCCAGGTGGATTCCTGGACAAATGCTTCCGCATAGGAGCTTATATCGCCACCAGCCTTCCGCCTTTTATCACCGCATTGGTCCTGCTCGGCATCTTCTACGTATTTCTGGGTTGGTTTCCTCCCGGGCGTTTGGGAACAGCTTTCAGTCAGGAGGTTCTCTCTCCCAAATTTCACCTCTTTACAGGTCTGATGACGATTGACAGCCTGCTGAATGGGAGGCTGGATATCTTCATCGACTCGGTTCGCCATCTGGTTTTACCCGTGGTGACCGTGAGCCTGTTGTATTGGGCCACCTTGAGCCGCATTGTACGCAGCACGATTATCAATGAGCGCCGCAAAGAATATTTAACGGCTGCCAGAGCGCGCGGCATCCCCGAAAAACGCCTGCTGTGGCGGCATGCTTTGCGCAATGTACTATCTCCAGCCTTATCCAGCAGTGCTCTGGCAGCCGCATCCCTCTTCACCGGCATCTTTATGATTGAGATCATATTCGATCTGAAGGGTGTGGCTGACCTGGTCGTGCATGCGTCTTCGGTTGGTTTGGATGTACCCATCGCCATGGGTTTCAGCGTCTATGCCATTTGCATTATCCTGGTAATCATGTTTGTGCTTGATGTTTTACGTGCTATCCTGGATCCTCGTTCACGCGAGGGCATTATATATGACCATACACGATAATAACCAATGGCATGATCAGGCCAGGATCAAACGCCAGCCAGCCCTGGTAAGAAACGCGTCCACCTGGTTAGGGGCATTGATTGTCGCATTATTTGTACTCACCGCATTGGCTGCGCCTCTCCTGGCGCCCCCCGATCCAAACGTCGAATTTTCCACCTACAGAGATTTCGGCCACGTGATCCAAAGTGGTCCCCTCCAGCCCCAACCTGGGCTAATCCTTGGCAGCGTGACCGACCCGGCTAACCTGCATCAATTGGATATCTGGTATTCGTTGGTGTGGGGCACGCGCTCAGCTCTGCGTTTTGGCCTTCTGGTGGTACTGTTCACCGGCATAATTGGCATCGTCCTGGGTGGGGTCAGCGCTTATTTGGGGGGCCTCTCCAACACTTTGATCGTGAGCTTCACTGACGCCTTCCTGGCCTTCCCTGTCATTGCCGGCGTCATCTTCTTCCAGCAATTCATCCTGATGTTAATACGCAGCACTGGTGTCAGTGTTTACTTGAATAGCCAATGGGCGTTACCAGACTCGCCCACCAGATGGCAGCTCTTTCTAGCCGGCGTGGACCCCCTGCTGATCGCCTTTATTGTTTTCTCCTGGATGCCTTACGCCCGCCTGGTGAACTCTGTAGTACTGGCCACTCGCCAGGAAGAATATATCCTGGCGTCGCGTTCCCTGGGGGCCGGACCTCTGCGCCTGATCTTTCGCCACCTCATACCCAACTCTATCTCACCGGTCATCGTCCTGGCGGCGCGCGATGTGGGCTACATGGTGTTGCTGCAGGCCGGTTTCACTTTCATTGGGTTAACCCATAGCTCAGAGTGGGGTGTATTGCTCTCCCTGGGCAGGAACTACGTCATTGGGCCTTTGGGCGATCCCTTCACCTGGTGGTGGACCTTCTTGCCAACCACCCTGGCTATACTGCTATTTGGTGTAGGTTGGAACCTGTTGGGTGACGGCTTGAATAAATGGCTGGATCGATCCCAATCTTAATTCATTGGTGATGGTGAATAAGAAGAAACGCATCCTGTGATCATCAGGATGAAGGAGATCCTGGAGCTGCCGGGGTCAAAATCATAACAAATTATGCCGGTTTCTGGTGCATCTGCAGCGCTTCGCTGGAATACGCCAACCGGGTCGTACACGATATGCGCCTGGAAATGAGCATCAAGCCGCTTACAATAATTAATGGGGAGGCGGGCAGCACGAAAGCGTGGTAAGTGAAGGTTTAGTCCGCCGCTGTCGTTGGATTGCACGCGGTTCTTCGTTACGCTGGTGGGCGACCCTGTCCACATCACGATAGAGGTGTGCTGCAACTGCCCGCCGCCCAGGTCGAACATTTGGCTATCGCCGGTTCATGAGATGGGTAACTCAACCGGCTTGAGATTTATTTTGCCGTAGCCTTTTTGGCAGAGCCCACCATATTGCAAACCGTGCTCGTGACGCTTGCAGTGTTGTTGGTGAGATTGCTTTCCACAGTCGCAGAGCTGATCTGTGCAGTGGTTGTGAGGGTAGTCCCTTTGATTAAATCAGGGGAAACGAGCGCGCTGACCCAGATATGGCGGCAGCAGGATCCAGCGGGTAGAGCGCCGACATCCCAGGTAAGAAGATCTCCGTCAATGCTTGTGGGGGGCATCGGATTCCCATCTTGATCGACTGCCGAGACAAAGGTCAAGCCAGCGGGCAGGGAAACCTGGATTTGAGTATCGGCTGGCGAAGTTTCCGTGCCAATGTTGCCGTAGCTGAGATTGACAACCAGGCTGGTCCCTGGGGCAACATGTTGAGGAGCTTTCAACCCAATCTGCAGGTCAAATGCGGATTCGGCTCGAACTGCGGAAATTTGAAAGCTGGCAGATGCAACGACCACCAGGATCGAACTGATCAACAGGATTTGAAACAGTTTTACAAGGTTCTTTCGTGTCATCCCGACCTCCTCTTAGTGAAACATGGGGAATTGGAGCAGATGGGTCGCTCAATATCTACGACGCAAAAAATTGATCCGAGATACGGGGAAGAAGACCTGCTGGTCGCCACCCAGCTCACCGACCTGGACGGCAAACCCGTCGAGACCGGCATGCCGGTGGAGATGGTTACCCGCCGCATCCGTTCGGACGACGAGGAGAAGACTACGCTTCCGTTGCCATACACCATAATGCCGCACTCCCTATGAAGAATTTTGGGGAGTGCTTTTTTTGCCTGCTCTGATGTTTTCCAAACCACATGGATATTTTGATCTACCTTGAAAATTCGGAGTTTAACCCCGATTTTTCAAGGTATAATAAGAGCATGATCCAGAGAGATGATTACCTTAGTCGATTGAAAACATCTATCGGGCGTTCGCCCGTGACAGCTCTGCTAGGCCCCAGGCAGAGTGGGAAAACCACTCTGGCGCGACAATTCGCTGAACAACAGAAATCCACATTCTTTGATATCGAATCCCTTCCTGACCAGCGCCGGCTGCAAAATCCCGAATTAATGTTGGGCAGCCTCACTGGTCTGGTTGTTCTGGATGAGATTCAGGCTATGCCAGTACTCTTCCAGGTGTTGAGGGTTCTAGTGGACCGGCCTGAAAACCAGGCGCGTTTCCTGGTGCTGGGCAGCGCTTCCCCGGAGATTATCAAATCGGCGTCCGATACATTAGCCGGCAGGGTAGAGTTCATTGAGCTGCAGGGCTTTGACCTTTCAGAAATCGGTACTGATATGTGGAAAGCACTATGGTTACGGGGCGGTTTCCCGCGCTCTTATCTTGCCAATACCGATGAGGATAGCTTGGCGTGGCGTGAAGGTTTTATCCGCACTTTTTTGGAACGTGATATTCCTCAACTGGGGATCAATATCCCGGCGGTCACCATGCGACGCTTCTGGACCATGCTAGCGCATTATCACGGGCAGACCTGGAACGCCGCGGAAATCAGCCGCTCAATGGGGCTTTCGGACAAAACAGTGCGATCCTACCTCGATATTCTGACGGGTACATTCATGGTCCGCCAGCTTCAGCCCTGGTTTGAAAACCTGGGAAAGCGTCAGGTGAAGTCTCCGAAAATTTATTTTCGAGATACGGGACTACTGCACAGCCTTCTGGACATTCCTAATACGCACAGTCTGGTCGGTCATCCAAAGGTTGGAGCTTCTTGGGAAGGCTTTGCACTAGAACAGGTGCTTCAAATCATTCATCCCAACGCGGCTTACTTCTGGAGAACGCACGCTGGCGCAGAACTTGATCTGGTTTTCCAACTGCAAGGAGGGCGTTATGGCATGGAAATCGAGTTTAATGAAGCGCCAACTTTAACGCCATCAATGCGTATTTCATCTGCTGAATTGTCTCTGGATCATCTCTGGATCATTTACCCTGGCAATGAAACCTATCCGGTGACAGAGTATATTACTGCTCTGCCGTTAAAGAACCTCGAATCGATCCAGAATCAGTTCCGGAAATAGATGCCAAGAGTCTCGCCGATCGTAAGAAAGCTGATACAACACTGATGAGCAGGAAATTGGTTAAATCAAACTAATCGGTATAAGCTCAGGCCGGCATTGAGCCATTAATCTCTGACAGGATGTTCAGCGCTTTCTCGCCCTGTCCAGCAGGGCGTTTTATGTGTTCATACCAAAGCGATTGATGAAAAGATTGCCGTCGTTGATTTGCATAAGGCTTGCCAAAGTCGCCGATGCGGCTAGATCCACCCTTATAGATCTATTTGGATTTTCTCGCGTTCTTGTTCCCATAGTTGTGTAAATCGTTCAAAGACATCAGCAATGATTTCCAGTTCTTTTTCCGAGTAGCTTGAAATCAACTCGTCTTGTGCCTTTCTTGCCGATTCAAACCATGACGCGGCTTTTTCAGCACTCGATTTCGCGGGAAAGATTAGAGTCCCGCGGCGATCATCAGGATTGGGTCGTCGCTCAATTAAGCCGGCCTTTTCGAGCCGATCAAGCATGGCAGTCGTCGCGCCTGAAGTGAGACCGGTATGCCAGGCAAGTTCGGATGGTGTGGAAACGCCCTTAAGGAATAAGAGCCTGAGACATTCCATATCGGTTGCGTTGAGGCCCACCCAATGGTTCATCGCGTTACGGAACAGCGTCAATTGCACTCCATAATCCCTCACCGCGTTCAAAGCCCGTATCTTCAAATTTGTATTCATAGAATTCGTCATAAGAAACCCTTGACATTATCTTGATTATGAATTATCTTTATTTTATAACTAAATTCTTGCAGATGCAAGAGCTGCTTCCTTGGAAGCAAGGCGTCAAAAACCATGATCTACCTCTTCCAGGGTTACGCTCGAGCAAAGGAAGATATCCATCTCAGTTTATTGTTAGGAGGTTTTTATGAGCCCAAATAAGGAAACGCAAAAATCGGCTAGGAGCACCGCAGCGATCGACAAGAGGTCACAAGGCTTCACGGACGAGGAAAAAGCCGCGATGAGGGAGCGCGCCAAAGAGCTGAAGGCGGAGGCGCGCGCGAGCAAGAACAAGGCGGAAGGGGAGAATGCTGTACTCGCGGCGATCGCCGCTATGCAGGAACCGGATCGTCACATGGCGGCGCGGCTTCATGAGATCATTAAATCAAACGCGCCAACCCTCTCCGCAAAAACCTGGTATGGCATGCCCGCATATGCCGACAAGGATGGGAATGTCGTCTGCTTCTTCCAAAGCGCGCAAAAATTCAACGCAAGGTACGCAACTCTTGGCTTCAATGACAGGGCGAACCTCGACGAGGGCGCCATGTGGCCAACCTCCTTCGCGCTGAAGGAGATGACCGCCGTCGAAGAGGCAAGGATTGCCGCGCTCGTGAAGAAAGCGGTGAGCTGAAGACTGATCGCAGCGTGGGTGAGATCTCCTCGCGAAATCACAGGCGCCGTAGTTCTGTTTCGTGAAAATTGGAGAGGTGTCTGTATGAGCTGGAAAAACCTGGAAGACTCAGCCCTCGAACTGGCGACTATTGGCCTCAAACGATTTGAGATTGACGTGGCTTATCTCGCCACAGTGGTTCAAGACGGGGTACCCCGCGTTCATCCTGAGAGGCCGTATGGGGGATCGAGCGTGGTGTTCGGCACCTGCCGCTGAATGTATCCGTTAGACCATGACCTATATCTCCTCACCGCGGACCGAGTGGGATCTACTGAGATAAGTACCGACCGGTGATGCATACATAAAACATAAAAGGAATGTCAAAGCCCAATGCGCTCTCCAGAAATGAAGGGCGCTTTTTAATCATTGGTTATTGATATTTCTGCTTCGGAGAATATATTTGCATATTGTGATATACATGGTTGCGATGGTAGATATGCACTGTATACTATATTTATTCAGCCCAGGAATATTGTGCGCCTGTCGTTTGCAACCATTCGTAGCATCTAATACTAACCAACCGCCGCGCCGAAGTAGTGAGAGTATCCATGCATGGTTTACATCGAATCCGATGGAGGCAGCTCTATTTTTATTCCACGTATATGTGGCGTCTCATAGCCCTAAGACATACGCAGCCTCTCATCTACGGCATCGCATTGACGGATCGCTGCAACCTTGCCTGCCGCGGCTGCCGGGTTTCCAACACCGGTCGCCGCGATATGACCTGGGATGAATTGATCGCCGCAATGCAAAACGCCTGGGCTCGCGGATACCGTGAATTGTATTTCAGCGGTGGCGAACCGATGATATGGCGCGACCCAGCTCACACACTGGCAGATGCAATTAATCAAGCTAAACGGATTGGCTTCTTTCATGTGCATATCTACACCAATGGCCTGCTCGGACTCGATACTCCGGCTGACCTTATTTGGGTTAGTATGGATGGCTTGCCCGGCATCTTTGATTTGCGGCGCGGGAATCATTTTCATCAAGTTGAAAGAACCATCCGCACTGTTGCGCACCCCAAGGTTGCAGTCATCTACGTGATTGATCGCAATACTGCGCCGGGGATTGAACCATTCCTGTCCTGGGTGCGTGAATCAAAATTCCCGGTGATTGGCGTCATGTTTTATTTTCACACCCCCTACTACGGGCGCGACGAATTGTTCCTGACCGCGGAGGAACGCGCGCCAATCATTGACCATCTGCTCGACTGCATCCGCGCCAGGCTGCCAGTGATCAATTCGCGGGCTGGACTGTTGGCGCTAAAATCCGGCGACTGGCCGCGGCGCTTTCCGGTGGCTTCCGTGGTCGACGTGGACGGCGAGTCAGTCTGCTGCCGCGCAGCCGATGCGGTATGCGCGGACTGTGGTTATGCGGCCTGCACTGAGATTACCGAGGTGCGGCGCCTGCGCCCGAGTGCGCTCCTCGGGATGATGAGGTATTGGTGAAAAGCCCGGAGCAATGGCTGGTGCGCCATATCACCCGCACCGTGCGCCGATCCCTGGTTGGGCCTGAACAACGCTGGGTGTTCGAGCAGCCACCGCAGGGTTGGACACCGCCTCCTGTCAACCGGACTTCGCTGTACCTGCACGTCCCCTTCTGCCGCCACTTCTGTCCTTATTGTCCTTACACCAAAGTCCCATACCGTGAAGCGCTGCTGGAACCCTACACCAGGGCAGCCATCGCCGAGGTGGATTGGTGGGCGGATAGGATCGGACCGGCAGAGATCACCAGCATCTATATTGGCGGCGGCACGCCTACTCTGGCGTTGGATAGTGTTGCTCGTGTGCTCATGCACGTCCGCAAGCGGTTCCACCTGACGGGTGATATCTGTATCGAGACGAACCCGGCGGATGTGAATGACGAGACTGTGAAACGGTTGCACGATCTGGATGTTGCCCTGGTATCCCTTGGGGTGCAATCCTTCCAAGCCAGGAACCTGGCTGTGATCGGACGTACCTATCAGCCAGACATTGCTGAGCGGGCGTTGGCGCTGCTCGCGGAGAGCGGTTTCAGCTCGGTCAATGTTGACCTCATGTTTGCACTCCCGCACCAGACCGCCGAAGATGTGTCTGCCGATCTTTGTCGTGCCGTGCAGCTTGGCGCGGATCAAATTACAACTTATCCGCTCTTCACATTTCCATACACCTCGGTTGGCGAATACCTGCGCCTGAAGGCGGTACGCATGCCTAACCTGCACATGCGTAAGGCACACTACCGGATGATCAATCAATGGTGCACAGAACATGGATTTGAGCGCGTTTCTGTGTGGGGGTTCAAGCGCGGCGGTATCCCGCGCTATTCCTCGGTCACCCGGGACGGTTACATAGGGATCGGTCCTGGCTCTGGATCCCATTTGCCCGACGGGTTTGTGCTGAATACATTTGATCTCAATAGTTGGATCGACGCAATGGATAACGGGCGCATGGCGATTGCCCTACGCATTCCGTTTGCAGATAAAATGCCCGGCTGGTGGTGGTTGTACTGGCGCTTCTATGATACGCGCATTCCATTGGGTGCCATCGATGGCATTCTTGGTCATGACACCCCCAAAGTCCGTAGGTGGCTGAGGGTTGTGGAAAAGATCGGGCTTGCGGTTCGCAACGATGAGTACCTTGAGCTAACCGAGCCAGGTGCGTTTTGGTTACATCTGGCGCAGAACTACTTCGCGCTAAACTATGTTAACACCCTGTGGACCCAGGCGCGCCGAGAGCCCTGGCCCAAGGAAGTGTTTATCTAAACAATCGATTAATATGATGCCGTTTATTTCATATTGAGGACCGGGTTCAGTTTCTTCGTGCTGGACTCTCAATTTCCGATATGACATTTGTCACTTTTGCTCTGGAATTCACGATTGCCTATTGACTTTTGGCTTGCCGTATTGTACTATATAGCCGTAACCGGTTACGGTAACGGTTACGGTAACGGTTACGAAACCGGTTACGAAATTCCCTCCTCTTGAGAACGATTATGAACATCACCATTGGAGAAATCGCAAGACAAGCAGGCGTATCCAAGACCACGGTTTCTCGCGTACTGAACAACAAGCCTGACGTCGATCCGGCAACGCGCGAGAAAATCATGGCCTTGATCAATGAATACAACTTCCAACCGAATGCCTTTGCCAAAGCCATTTCTCGGCAAAGCAGCAGCCAGCATATTGGCCTGCTAATTCCACACAAGGCCGAGTACGTTTTCTCCAATGCGTTTTACACCGAGGTGATGCGGGGTGTATCCACAGAATTAGACGAGCAAGGTTACTACCTCATGCTCTGCTATGCTCACGATGTCAACTATATGGATATCTATCACCAGAAACGGGTGGAGGGCTTTGTCCTCCTCAGCCCTGGTTCCTACAACAAAAACATTATCGAGACCTTGAACGCCGAGGAAGTGCCTTTTGTTTCCACCTCCAAGATCTCCGAACAAGAGACGATGACTTACGTGGATATCGATAACCACCAGGGGGGCATGCTGGTGATGGAACACCTGATCGCTCTCGGCCACCGGCGCATCGCGTACATTGGAAAGCCCTCTCTTACCAGCTCCATCGAACGCATGAACAGCCACCGTGTTGCCCTCGAGAAACACGGCCTACCCTATGACCCCAGCCTGGTACTGGTTCCGGAGACCTCCTCGACCGAGAGCGGGCATGATGCCGCCAGGTTCCTGATGCAAGATGACAATCCGCCTACGGCTATCTTTCTGGCGAATGACGTCATGGCTGTCGGTGCGATCAAGGCGATCCAAGAAAGCGGCTTCCGCGTTCCGGAGGATGTCTCTGTGGTCGGTTTCGATGATATCCCCCTGGCCATGTATGTAAACCCGACCCTGACAACGGTCCGGCAGCCGGCTTACGAGAAGGGTAGATGCGCAGCCAGGATGCTGATTGAAATCCTGCAGAAGAAACCTATCCCGCACTGCCAGATCATGGACGTAGAGCTGATTGTGCGCGGCTCTACCGGTCCTGTGAAAACCACTTAACCTAACCCTAACCTTTTCCCTTTTGTGAGTCCGTTCGACCTTCTGCGTCGAGGAAATCAAATGAAAGCTGAATACAGACATTATGCATGCCGGATCGAGGACGATCTGGTTTATAAGGGAATAAGGGCCCTGATCTTGGAAAACGAGCTCATTCGGGTAGGTGTGCTTCTCGATAAAGGCGCAGACATCTATCAGTTCTTGTACAAACCCTCCGATACCGATTTCCTCTGGCGCTCGCCTGCCGGTTTGGTGCGCCCCGACCGTTTTACCCCGACTAAAGCCGATGCTTTCGGAGCATTTCTGGATTCCTACCACGGTGGGTGGCAGGAAGTCTTGCCGGGAGGCGGGCCGGTGACCTACCGGGGGGCCGAGCTGGGGTTGCACGGTGAAGTGACCTCCCTCGGGTGGGACTGCGAAATTCTCACCGACACCCCTGAATGCGTGGCTGTCCGGTTGACGGTGGACTGCATCCGCACCCCCTTTCGCCTGGAGCGCGTGATGCGCCTGGTGAGCCGCCGGCCCTCCCTCTTCATCGAGGAAAAGGTGACCAACCTTTCGCCGGAAGATCAGGAGTTCATGTGGGGCCACCATCCTGCTCTCGGCGCTCCCTTCTTGCACGAGGGAGTGCATGTGTTCGTCCCGGCCCAGGCGGCCCGAACCCACAGCCCGCGTTTTGCTTCCAGCAGCATCCTCACCGAGGGTGTGGAGTTCCCCTGGCCCATCGCCGAAGCTGACGGACGCAAGATTGACCTTTCTCGCGTACCTGGTTCCGATGGCGGCTTTTCTGAGCTGCTGTATCTGACCGGGCTTTCCGCAGGCTGGTATGCCGTTCTTGACCCTGAGAAGCAGCTCGGGTTTGGCCTTGCCTGGGATGAAAAAGTACTTCCCTACCTGTGGTTCTGGCAGGTATACGGCAAATCAGGCGGTTACCCCTGGTACGATCGTGCCTATGTGATCGCCCTGGAACCCTGGTCGAGCATTCCCAATAACCTGGATGAAGCCATCCGGGCGGGCAATCAAATCCGCTTGAAAGGAGGTGGTTCTCTTAGCGTTGCACTCACAGCCACGGCCATTACCGGTTGTGAAACGGTGAATTCGGTAGAGCTTGACGGTACCATCCGATAATCTGTTGGATCGAAAACCAAAACCCATCAACCCTGTTCGACCCCTTGGAGGAAAGTCATGAAACACCTGAAGATCGTCTCGCTCGTTGTCTTGATTGCCACACTTTTGGCGGCTTGCGCTCCTGCCGCTATCCAGGCGCCCGCTGCTACCCAACCTCAAGCTGCGGCTCCTGCCAAGCAGCTCGTCTTTGCCTATTCGCAGGCTGAGCTGGTCAACGCCTGGCGCGTTACGAACCAGAAAGACATGGAAGCTCAGGTTGCTAAGGCCGGCGGTAAGACCATCACTGCCGACGCCAACCAGGACCCTTCCAAGCAGTTGGCCGATGTCGAGAACATGCTGGCTCAGAAACCCGACTGCTTGATCGTTTCCCCGCTTGAATCTAAAGCCTCCGCCCCAGTGGTCAAGCTTGCGGATGACGCTAAAGTACCCCTGGTAATCATCGATCGCACGATTGAAGCTACCCCTGGGCAGGGGATGTACAAGACCGAGATCACCCAGAGCCATGTGCTCTCCGGCAAGCTGTTGGCTGAGAAGACCGTTGAGTTGCTCAAAGCCAAGTACGGCTCGGCCAAGGGCAATGTGGTGCACGTCCAGGGTCTGGCTGGTGCTTCTCCCGTGATCGATGCTAACAAGGGTTGGGATGAAGTCATGGCGCAGTATCCTGATATCAAGGTGGTTGCCACCTCCGATGCTGGCTTCACCAAGGACGGCGGCATGAAAGTAATGGAAGACTTTTTGCAGCGCTTCCCCAAGGGCGAGATCGACGTTGTGCGCTCGGACTACAGCGACATGACCATGGGCGCGCTCGAAGCCATTAAGAACGCCGGGCGTTCTGAGCTGTTGGGTTATGTAGTGGGCGAAGGCGGGCATGTGAAGGCTATCGAAGCGGTTGTCGCTGGTGAGATTGCCCGTGAGACCCAGACTCCGCCGTATTTCGGTGAGAAGGCAGTCGCCTCTTGCCTGGCTATCCTCTCAGGTAAGGCTGTCGATGCCCGCCAGCAGGTGGATATCAAAGTCTTCGACGCCTCCAAGAAAGCTGAGGCTCAGACCTACCTCGACAGCATCAAAGCCGCAGGGCTGGAATTCTAATTCGACTGGTACTAATGAAGGGGAGGCATGAGATGGCTTTCCTCCATGGGTCTTTAGACAAAATGGCCCTCCCAAGGGTCGGCAGGCGCTCAAACCAGCAAGACCTGTGGAAAGGCCAAGGCGATTATAGCATGCCTTCCCTTCACATATCAAAGAGGAGCATTTCCGGTGGATAATCCGTCTCCTGTTCTCAGCATGCGCAATATATGCAAATCCTTCTCGGGCATTCAGGTGCTCAAGGCAGTCGACATCGACCTGTACCCGGGCGAAGTGCACTGCCTGGTAGGAGAAAATGGCGCCGGCAAGTCAACCCTCATCAAGATCATGTCGGGAGCGTATACGCCCGACAACGGCACGATCCACTACCAGGGCCAGGGCCTGCACAACATCACCCCTCGCTGGGCGCGTGAGAACGGGATTAACACCATCTACCAGGAGATCGACCTCATCCCATCCCTCAGCGCGGTCGAGAATATCTCGTTGGGTATCGAACCTCTCAAGCGCTCGGGCAACATCGATTGGGTTGCCGCCCGCCGGCGAGCATCACAGATCTTGAACAATTGGGGCGTCCAGATCGATGTGGACGTTCCGGTGGGCACGTTGAAGGTTGCTTATCAGCAGATGGTGGCTATTGCTAAAGCCCTGGCGCTCAATAGTAAAATCCTGATCCTCGATGAACCCACTGCCGTTTTTACCAGCTCTGAGGTTGAGAGGTTGTTTGGTATTATCCGTGACTTAAAATTCCAGGGTATCGCCCTTCTGTATATTTCCCACCACATGGAAGAGATATTTGAAATCGGAGACCGTGTCACTGTGCTGCGCGATGGCTGCTTGATACGAACCGGAGTGGTTAGCAAGTTTGACAAAAACACGATCGTCAAAGCTATGGTCGGGCGGGACATCGATCTTTCCAGGCGCAACGGGAACAACCACTTTGGTGAAGAGGTTTTCCGCGCCGAGCATTTGGTGCGCGACGGCGTGGTTCGCGATGTCAGCTTCTCCCTGCGCCGGGGGGAGATCATTGGCGTGGCTGGGCTGGTGGGCGCAGGCCGGACTGAAATGGCCCGTTTGCTGATTGGAGCCGACCCTTTGAACTCAGGCAAAATCTACCTGAAAGGCAACTTGGTCGTGGTGAAATCTCCCAGGAAAGCCCTCGAGCTGGGTATCGGCATGCTGCCTGAGAGCCGTAAAGAAGAGGGGCTGGTGCCGGTCCGCTCGATGGGTGAGAATATGGCATACAGCCAGGTTGAAAAAACCTCGCGCTTTGGGTTGGTGGATTGGAAGCGGGTGAGATCGGCTGTCGCAGAGATGGTTTCTGCAGTCGACATCCGCCCTCCGCGGCCCAATATCCAGGTGATTTACATGAGCGGAGGCAACCAACAGAAAGTCGTTCTCTCAAAATTGCTCATGGCTAAGTGCGATGTCATGATACTTGATGAGCCCACCCGTGGCGTAGATGTAGGCGCCCGCATGGAAATATATAAGATCATGCAGAAGTTGAAAGAACAGGGTAAGGCCATCCTGATGATCTCTTCGGATCTGCCCGAAATCCTCACCCAGGCAGACCGCATCTTGGTGATGGCGAAAGGGTGTATCGCCGGGGACCTGACTGCGGATCAGGCAACTGAGGAAAAGATCCTCTCCGTCGCCTTGCAATTAGAAGGAGAAGCGGTATGAGTATGAAAATCGCATCTCCTGCACGCCTTACCGCCTGGGCCGGTCGCAATACCGCCATGGTGGCGCTGTTGATTGTCTTTCTGATCGGCTCACTTTTTGTTGAAAATTTCCTGACCGGCCTCAACCTGTCAGCGATCCTCTACCAGTACGCCATTATTGGCTTCCTGGCCCTCGGCCAATTATTGGTGATCCTCACGGCTGGCATCGACCTTTCGCAGGGGTCGCTCGTGGCCCTCACCTCCATTGTCACAGCCTACATGATGCGCTCTTTCGGTATCACGGTTGCCGTTATCAGCGGTCTGATCGCCAGCGCTCTGCTGGGTTTTGCGACAGGTTTCATCGTCTCTCGCACCCGAATCCCAGCCTTCGTGGTTACCCTTGGCAGCCTGGGCATTGCTCGAGGTCTGGCTCTGCTCATTGCCGATGCGAAGCCGATCTCGATCGAGATCGAATCCTTTGTCGATTTTGGACGCGCAAACCTGTTGGGTATCCCTGTTTCTGCGATTCTATGGATCCTCCTGGGGGTTGGCCTGGCTTTCTTCTTGAAGAACCGCCGGATTGGCCGGCATATTTATGCTGTGGGGGGTGGAGAAGAAAGTGCTCGCCTCTCTGGCGTCGACGTAAAGAACGTAAAGCTTCTGGTCTACGGCCTTTCGGGGCTGTTAACGGCAATTGGCGGCATTATCTGGACCGCCCGCCTGAGCTCCGGTTCGCCTATCGGCGGCACCAATTATGAGATGGAAAGCATTGCCGCGGTGATGGTGGGCGGCGGCAGCTTGTTCGGCGGAGTGGGTTCCGTTTCTGGAACGGTGGTTGGCGTGCTGTTGTTTGGGGTCATCAACAGCATCCTCAACCTGGTTGGCATCTCTCCCTACTGGCAGGGCACGATCAAAGGAGTGCTCATCCTGGCTGCTGTGGCCCTCAGCCAGATACGCCGCGTCCACACCACCCACTGAGGAGACCTCTTATGCAAGCGATCAACCGCACATACCGCGAGCAAAGTTTCGACACCCAGGGAGTTTTGAAGATCCTATCAATCTTGATTGGCATGATGGTGCTGGCCGCGCTGGTTTCAGATGGCGTCTTTCTGCAGCCTAAGAACCTGGTGAACCTGATCTACCAGAATGCCATGTTGATTGTCATCGCCCTGGGTCAATTGCTGGTGATCGTTACCGGTGGTATCGACCTCAGCCTGGGGGCAATGGTGGCTGTGACCAGCGTGCTGCTGATCTCCTTCCAGGATTATGGGATGGGAGCAGCCATTTTGATCTCTTTGATTGCCGCAGTGGCCTTCGGGATGGTCAATGGCGTGCTGGTTACCTATGCCCGGCTGCCTGCGTTCGTAGTCACCCTCGCTACCAGCCAGATTGGTTACTCGATCGCTAAAGTGGTCAGTGGCGGAGGGGCAGTCTATACCGGCTTCGCCGGAACAGAGCTCCCCACCAACCTGACCGATTTTTATACCACCGGAGTGATGGGGATCCCTTACCCATTAATCGTCTGCCTGATCTTCCTGGCGGCGATGGGTTTATACCTGCGCACCAGCTACGGGCACTTCAGCTTCTCAATCGGTGGGAATGAGCGCGCCGCCTTCCTCTCGGGCATCCCCACTCGCACCGTCAAGATGGCCGTGTACGTCATCTCGGGCATCCTGTGCTGCGCGGGCGGGATCTTATTCGTCTCGCGAGTTGGCATGGGCGATCCGCAGGCAGGCAACTGGCTGCCACTCGACACGATCGCGGCAGTTTCCATTGGCGGAGCCAGTCTCTCGGGCGGGGTTGGAACTATCCTGGGGACTTTTATCGGTGTGGTTATATTGGCCGTACTCAACAATATCATGAACTTACTGGGTGTTCCTCCAACCGTCCAGCCGGCGATTAAAGGTGTGGTCATCCTGCTGGCCGTGTATTTGAACAGCGCCCGTAAGCAGAACTAGGGGTCTCCCATGAATATCCGTATGGCAGTGGCACATATCGCAGATAGCCGCATCGACTTTTTGGAACGGCGCATGCCGCTGGTCGAGGAGGAGCTGCAGGCTATCGATTGGCTGCGCAGCGAGTTCAGGCCGGTAGAATCCGAGATCATCTGCTCTCCGCAGGATGCCAATGGATTTGCCCAACAGGTGAATGCCTACAAAGCCAGTTCGCTGGTCATTCACCTGCCGATCTGGGGCAACCCCATCTTTGCGATAAGACTCGCTAACCAGCTTTCCCTGCCGTTGCTCTTGTTAGGCAACGGCCGCCCTGAGACTTCTTCGATGGTGGGGATACTCGGCGCGGGGGGTGCGCTGGACCAGATCGGGAAAGCTCATTTTCGCGTCTTCGATCATTGCGAAGAAGAAAACCGGGCGCGCGTACGCGCGTTTGCACGGGCGGCTGCGGCGCTGGCGGAGCTGCGCGGCCAGACGCTCGGCTTGTTTGGCGGCGGAGCCCTGGGAATCTTCACGACCGTCGCCGACCCGGCCCAATGGCAGCGCCTGTTTGGGGTCGATATACAATTTATCGACCAGGCTGAGATCATTCAGACTGCGGAATCACTCCCAACGGAGGAGGTCAAGCGCCACCTGCACTGGTTCCGGCAGCGATTGGGTAAGATCAGCTTCAGTGGGTTATTTCAGCCTCCTGTGTTGGAAAAGCAGGTACGCAGCTACCTGGCTACCCGGCAGTTAGCGGAGCGCTACCAGCTGGATTTCACCGGGGTTAAATGCCAGCCAGAGCTCAGCGATGGGTACGTCTGCCAGTGTGTGGCCCACTTGCTGAGCAACAGCACCCTCGATGCGGATGGGAAGAAAGAGATTACCATACATGCCTGCGAGTCCGATGCCGATGGCGCGCTGACCATGCAGGTGATGCATTTGCTTTCCGGCGGGCAACCCGTTGCGCTGATGGACCTGCGCTGGTTTAATCGGGTGACCGGTCTTTGGACCCTGGCCAATTGTGGTGCAATTCCCCCTGCCTTTGCTGCCACCCAAAAGGACCCGAGCGGTCTCTCGGCTTTCCACATGGAGGCCCATGCTTTTGGCCGCGGCGGCGGTGGGGCAATTCCCGGCACAGTCACCCCTCAACCGGTCACCCTGGGGCGCTTGTGCCGCAAAGACGGCGAGTATTGGATGGCGATCGTGCGAGGCGAAGTGATCACGCCGGCACCTTCTGAAGCGGGATTGGTGACCCCTGCTTTTCCGAAAGCAGTTGTTCGCTCTGCAGCCGGAGAAGATTTCCTCTCGGTATTTGGCTCGAATCATATTCACATGATCTCCGGCAATCTGGAAGAAGAATTGATCGCCTTCTGCCGTCTGGCCGGGATCCGCTATCAGGTGTGGTAGTAAGCCGCGACTGGTTTGTTGATCCAGGAGAACAGGGAATGAGTTCGCAGATAGATAATAATCTTGGGAGGGAGCATTGATGGAACAAACCTTTAATGGCTTCTGGAACAGGATCTTACGGGTCAATCTGTCCACTGGGCAGGTCAACGTTGAGGCGCCCGGGGAAAAAGTCTACCGTCGTTACCTGGGTGGTCGAAATCTGGCCCTGTATTACCTGATCCGCGAGCTGGCTCCTGGTACTGACCCGCTGGCGCCGGAAAACAAGCTGGTCTTGATGACTTCGGTGGTCACCGGCGCGCCGATCTCTGGTCAGGCCCGCCATACCTGCGCCGCCCTTTCACCCCTCACCGGCGGGTTGGCCGACTCGCAGTGTGGCGGCTGGTGGGGACCTGAGCTAAAGTTTGCCGGGTACGATGGGATAATCATCGAAGGACGTTCTCCACAGCCGGTCTTCCTGTACATTCAAGATGAGACAGTCGAGCTGCGCCCGGCCGCGCACCTATGGGGTAAGGTCACCGGGGAGGTGGAAGATATCCTGCGCCTTGAACATGGTCCGAAAATCCGCATCCTGCAGTGCGGTCCAGCCGGTGAGAACCTGGTGCGCTATGCCAATGTAACCGCCGATCTGCGCAACTTCCACGGGCGCGGTGGGTTGGGGGCTGTGTTTGGCTCGAAGAACTTGCGGGCGATTGCCGTCAAAGGCTCGTACCGCAAGCTCAAGATCGCCGACCCGGAGGGGCTTAACAAACTGGCCAAATGGTTCTCGAAGGGTACCAAGATTGGCCCCTCGTTGACCTTGCATCACGAGCTTGGCACCGCAAAGGGCATCGTCCCCGTCAGTGTGCAGGGTATCTTACCGACTTACAACTTCCAGGACGGCTCTTTCGCAGGAGCCGAGGGTATCGGCGGCGAGACCATGAAACGCGTGTTGGATGGTAAGACAGAAACCTGCTTCGCCTGTGCGGAATCTTGCAAGCGCTCGGTTGAAGGTGAAAAAGGCGCTTTCAAGGTCACCCGTGAGTATGGAGGCCCGGAGTATGAATCCATCGGCCTGCTCGGTTCTAACCTGGGCGTCGATGATATTTACGCCGTAGGCGCTTGCAATGAGCTGTGCAATAAGCTTGGCCTCGATACGATTTCCACCGGCGCCTCTTTATCTTGGGCGACCGAATGCTTCGAGCGCGGGTTGCTGACTCTGGCGGATACCGGTGGGATCTGCTTTCATTGGAATACGCCTGAGAAGAACCTGCAGCTGATCGAGCAAATCGCGGCCCGCACAGGGTTTGGCAATCTGCTGGCCGAGGGCAGCCTGCGGGCTGCGCGTACGATTGGCCGCGGCACCGAGAAATATGCCATGCAGGTCAAGGGCCAGGAGCTGCCCAACCACGAGCCGCGCGGGAAGTGGGGAGTGGGCCTCGGTTATGCCGTCTCTCCTACCGGAGCGGATCACCTCCAGGCTGCTCACGATCCCTGGTTTACCAGGCCAGGCTCTTTCAACACGGAATATGACTGGGTGGACCTCGAAGATCTCTCACCCGCCGGTCTGATCGATCCGGTACCCGCGGAAGATCTATCTGGGGCGAAAGTGCGCCTGTTTGTGTACCTTCAATATATTTGGGGCTTTCACGATGTGCTCGACTGGTGCATCTTCACGGCGGTGCCCGAGTTCCGCGCTCTCAGCCTCAATATGCTGGTGGAGGTCTTGCAGAGCGTCACAGGTTGGCGCACCAGCCTGTTCGATCTGATGAAGGCCGGCGAGCGTGGTGTCACCATGGCGCGTGCTTTTAACGTGATGATGGGCTTCGATGCGAGCGATGACACGCTGCCAGAGCGTTTCTTTGAACCGATGCGTGCCGGGAGCTTGAAAGGGCACGCCATCAACCGCGAAGATTTTGAGCAGGCTAAGCATCTTTACTACGGCATGATGGGCTGGGATGCTCAGGGCCGGCCTACCCAGGCCAAACTGGAAGAATTGGGAGTTGGCTGGGTGTGGGACTTTATGAAAGAAAAAGCGACCATCTGATGCTCGTGACCGTTAAGCTCTATGGGACTTTGCGCCGTTTCTCGCAGCCCGGTACCCCTGGGATGTGGCAGGGGAACGTTGCTGGCGGGAGCACCCTGCAGGATTTGATCACCCTGTTGGGTGCCCCTGAGGGAGAGGTATCTGTGGCTGCCATCAACGGAGAAACGGTCCCTTTCGAGACACCCTTGCCTGACGGGGCCACCGTGTTGCTCGTGACGAATGTTAACGGGGGCTGAGCCGAAATAATCATGGGGACTTGTTTGCCACGTAAGAAATGAGGAATGAAATGGAAACCATTACGTATAAAAGCCCGCTCCACCAGACCGTGTCCACAACGGTCACAGATTTTTGGAATGACTCCTGCTCGGTTGAAGAGCTGACCTACGCTATCTCCAATGGAGCGGTCGGTGCGACGACTAACCCGACGATCGTGGGCGAGGTGCTCAAGAAAGAGATGCACCTGTGGCGTGATCGAATTCAGAGCATCATCGCCGAGAATCCCACCTGGACCGAGGATGATGTGACCTGGAAGCTCAATGAAGAGATGGCCATCAAAGGGGCGGGACTCCTCTACCCGGTTTTCGTGCGTGAAGGAGGGCTGAAGGGCCGCATCTCGATCCAGACCAACCCGAAAAACTACCGCAATGCAGAGGCCCTCGCCCGGCAAGCCATCCACTTCGATACGCTGGCTCCTAACATGCAGATTAAGATTCCGGTCACCGCAGCCGGGGTGAAGGCTATCGAAGAAGCGACCTATCACGGGGTCAATATTAATGCCACAGTCAGCTTCTGCGTGCCGCAGTCGATTGCCGTGGCTGAAGCCATCGAGCGGGGCATGAACCGCCGCCAGGCGGAGGGCAAGAGTGTGGCGGGCATGTCGCCGGTTTGCACGATGATGGTCGGCCGCCTGGATGATTGGATCCAGGTGTTGATTAAGCGTGACGGAGTGCTCGCCAACCCGGGAGTCGCCCACTGGGCAGGCATTGCCGCGCTCAAGAAAGCTTACGCCATCTACCAGAAGCGCGGCTACCGCACGCGCCTGCTGGCAGCCGCTTACCGGCATCACATGCACTGGTCTGAGCTGATCGGCGGGGATATCGTGCTCACCATTCCTTATGGCTGGCAGAAAAAAATCAATGCCTCAGACATCGAGGTCAAAGAACGCTTCTTCAACCCGGTGGATCCCGGCATTGTAGATGAGCTGTATCAGAAATTCCCTGATTTCCGCCGGGCTTACGATGAAGATGGCATGACCCCGGAGGAGTTCGATTCGTTTGGCCCGACCGTTCGCACACTGCGCGGTTTTATCGCCTCTTACCAGGACCTGGTGGCTACGATCCGCGATTTCATGCTCCCCAACCCCGATGTGAAGTAAACGAGGCACAAAGTGTTCCCCGAAAAAATCCACAACTACGTCAATGGTACCTGGCATCCTTCGAGCTCGATCGAGGAGCAGGAGGTGATCAACCCCGCCACCGGCGAAATCCTCAGCCGCGTGCCGCTCTCGAGCGGTGCAGAAATCGATGAAACCGTCCGCGGCGCGCAGGAGGCTTTCCTGGCATGGCGCAAAGTGCCTGCCGGCGAGCGCGTGCAGTACCTGTTCCGGCTGAAAACCCTCCTTGAGCAGCATCGCGAAGAGCTGGCCCGCACCATCACCCTGGAATGCGGTAAGACGCTCGAAGAATCACGCGGCGAGATGCAGAGAGCGATCGAAAACGTGGAGGTCGCCTGCGGCATTCCCACACTGCTGCAAGGCAAGATCAGCGAGGATATCGCCCCCGGGATCGATGAGATCATGCTGCGCCAGCCGGTGGGGGTGTGCGCGGCGGTCATGCCTTTCAACTTCCCCGGCATGATCCCCTTCTGGTTCCTGCCCTATACCATTGCCTGCGGCAACACGTTTATCGTGAAACCCTCCGAGCGGGTGCCGCTGACCATGACGCGCACTTTTGAGCTAATAGCTGAATTGGATTTGCCCAAAGGCGTGCTCAACCTGGTCCATGGCGGCAAGGAAGCCGTGGATGCTCTCCTCGATCACCCGCTGGTCAGGGCGGTCAGCTTCGTGGGCTCCACACAGGTCGCCCGCTACATCTACAGCCGGGCGACGGCGAACGGCAAGCGCGCCCAGTGCCAGGGGGGCGCCAAGAACCCGATCATAGTCTTGCCGGATGCCGACCTGGAGATGACCACCCGGATCGTGGCCGACAGCGCCTTCGGCTGCGCCGGCCAGCGCTGCCTGGCAGCCTCCTTAGCCATTACCGTAGGGGAGGCAGGCAAGCAGTTTCCCCAGGCGATTGCGGAAGCTGCCCGCCAGCGGGTCACCGGGAATGGATTGGAGCCCGGGGTGCAGATGGGGCCGGTCATCACCCAGGTTAGCAAGAGCCGCATCGAAGGCTTGATCGGAAAGGGGATTGCCGAAGGGGCTGAGCTGATGGTCGATGGTCGCGGGGCGGTGATCTCGGGTTGTGAAGGCGGCAGCTTTGTTCGCCCGACCGTCCTGGATGGAATTCTGCCGGGCAGCGAAGTGGCTCGCACCGAGATCTTCGGACCGGTGCTGGGGCTGATGCACGTCGATAGTGTGGAAGAGGCTATTCGCATCGTGAACGCCGGGACCTATGGAAATATGGCCTGCTTGTTCACCTCCAGTGGGGCTGCAGCGCGTAAGTTTCGCTCGGAGGCCGAGGCCGGCAACATCGGGATCAATATCGGCGTGGCTGCGCCCATTGCATTCTTTCCCTTCAGTGGTTGGAAGGACAGCTTCTTCGGCGATCTGCACGCCCAGAGTGCAGACGGGGTCGATTTTTACACGCAGAAAAAGGTGGTCATCGAGCGCTGGCCGAAGGAATGGTCGAGGAAGTTTTAGGAAAAGGAAAATCTTACGGGAATCCTCCACCTGTCCTTTCACGTTCTCCCTACCAGGTGGGGTGTGATTTATTCGACCGCCAGATAGCGGTTTATTTTGCGTAAGTCCTTGAATAGTTGGGTGCCTCAAACAGTAATCCAATTGTCCTATGCGCTAGGAGAATATCGTGTCCGTATCAGTCGAGAATCTATCAGCAGAATTCTCAGATGAACTGCATCAGATCAACCGCCGTAACACACGCTTCGTAAAAATAGCTGAAGAAGAAGGGTTTTCCCAACTTGCTAAGTTCTTCCGGGCAATACTCGCTTCGGCAACAGTACGCAGCAAGCTTATTTTGACTGGTATGATCGCGCATGCCGAAGAAGACCCTAATTATTTTATCTGTCCACATTGTGGGCTTGTTTTTATGCTAGGTGCACCGGACAAATGCCCGGTGGATGAGACTTTGGGCACTCTGTTTGAGAGGATAAGCTAATTGATTGTCGAAAAGTATAAAGGCTCATAATTGAGCAGGAGTCTCGCCAGTCTTGCCAATGCCGCTGCGCCATTCCGTTGGACCGTGTGAGACAGAATGACGAACATTATGGATAATGAACTACGATACCTGACCCATTTCTTCACCGACAAAGAGCACCTTTTCAAGACAATCACTATGGCGGATTCTTGCTTGATTGACGAGATTAGCAATAAAATCTCGTCTGAAAAAGGGTGGTATTGGGGAAGATACTCGCAAAATGATCGGTATGATTATCTGAAGAGAAGGATGTTTGTCGAAAGAAAATTACATGATGAATACACGCGAGAATATGGACCCCCTGCGCGGGCCAAAGCAGTCGTGGGGTGCGTTCGCTTTTGAACGCACCAATTTTGTTTTCTTCACCCGGTCTGTTTATATAATTCATGTATAATGGATGTTGCTCAGGCTTAGCTCGAAAAACTCCGTCTCGAAGGGCTTGCGGTATGCTACGTACCCGCAAACACTTTTAAGGTTCGGCGCTTTTCCTCCATAGCCGGTTCGCAACGGTTCTTTATTGTTGAGCTTCCCGAAATTTCAATTAATTTATCGGTAACCTAAATCGATTGTTGCGCACGCGTCAAATCGGTCTTTATTTTGCGCGACTGCAGGTACTTGTTCATTGATCGCGCAAAAGGATGGTCGATCCCGCCTGCATTTCAGGTCTTCAGCCTGAATGGGGGCCAGCCATTTGATTTTTGCGGCATCATCCGTCACATCATCGCCCAGAGAAAGAGTTTCTCATGATCTTCAACGCCCACACAAACGAAGCGCGCAAGGACTTGGTTCGCCACCTTTCTCATCTTCCCAGGCTGTTCGCTCAGCGGGGATTTTTCATCTATAACATCCTCCTGGCCCTGGTGCTGGCTGTCTCCGGCCTGGCTGTATTCCCGGCCAAATCTCCGGCCAGCGCAGCCACGTTAACCGTTACCTCTACCGCGGACAGCGGCGCCGGTAGTCTGCGCCAGGCGATTGCCGACGCAGCCGCGGGCGATACGATCACTTTCAACCTCGCCGCTCCGGCCACGATCACCTTGACGACTCCCATCACAGTCGGCAAGGACCTGATCATAACCGGCCCAGGGACGGCGTCTCTCTTCATCAGCGGTGGGAATGCCACCCAGATCTTGAGGGTCGCCGCCGGCACTTTACGTATCAGTCAGCTGACGATCTTGAATGGCCGTATGGCCGGCCAGAATGCGTCGGGTAGTATTCCTGGGACGATCGCCGGAATTGGCGGTGCGATCTATATTGGATCCGGGGCGGGAATGACCGCCAGCAATGTAAATTTCACCGCTAATGCGGCTACGGGCGGCACCGGGGGAAATTCGGTGAATAATGGGGGGTTCTACGGAGGGGGCGGTGGCGGAATCGGGGGGGCTGGGAGCGAACCCGGGGGCTTTGCCGGTGGGGGAGGCGGCGGCTATGCCATGTACGCGGGTGGAAACGGCGGTTTTGGCGGCGGTGGTGGGGGGCTCCACCGGGCCGGCAGGCGGTCTGGGAGGCGGTGGGCTGGGCGGCAACGGCGGCGACGGGTGGTTGGAAGCAGGTTATTCAGGTGGCGGTGGGGGAGCTGCCCTGGGCGGGGCTATCTATATTGCCGTGAACGGCGCATTGGGTGTGCGGGATGTAACTTTCAGCGGCAACAGCGCCCAGGGAGGCAATGGGGGCTCTGCTGACACCTTCTTTGGCGGGGCGGGTGGGGGCGGTGGTGCGGGCCTCGGCAGCGCTGTGTTCAACGATGGCAGCTACTGCGTTCTGGGTACGGTGACCTATAGTGCCAATACCGTTGGCGGAGGCGCGGCTGGAATCGGGAAAGATGGCTTTGGCGGTGGGCCTGGGCCGGCTTATCCCGGGCAAGCCGTCGACACAAGCCCCGGCATCTACGATCACACCGGCGATCATTCCTGCGCAGTCTGGTACTATCCACCCACCGATATTACTTTTACTCCCGCCAGCCTGGACGAAAACCGGCCGGTCGGCACACTGGCAGGAACGCTTTCTGCCACGGACCCTGACGTTGGAGATACCTTTACCTACAGCCTGGTCAGTGGCGACGGCAGCGCAGATAACGCGGATTTTGCCATATCCGGCAATACGCTCGTTACTCACTCCGTCCTGGATTACGAGACGAAATCCACCTATTCTGTTCGCCTCCGCGTGACCGATTCCCATACGCGTTTCTACGAAGAGCCTTTCACGATCACGATCCACGACGTCAACGATCCTCCTACCGAGATCACCCTTTCGGCAGCCACGGTAGCGGAGAATTCGCCAGCCGGCACCCTGGTCGGCAGCCTGAGTTCCTCCGATCCCGAAACCGGCGAAACTTTTACGTATACCCTGGTCAACCCCGGCCCAACCTGTAGCGGCGCCGGCAATACCGCTTTTGCCATTATTGGGGATACCCTGCGCACCGCCGCTTCGTTAGACTACGAATCCCAAAGCAGCTACGCCATCTGCATCCGCAGCACCGACAGCGGCATCCCCAATCAGAGCTTCGACAAGCCGTTTACGATAACCATCACCGACCGGAATGATGCTCCCACCGACATCACACTCTCGGCGAATACAGTGACCGAGAACGAACCCTCCGGCACACTTATCGGCAGCCTGACCGCTATGGATGCCGACGCAGGCCAATCTTTCACTTACTCGCTGGTGAATGTGGCCGGCTGCAGCGGGACCGATAATGCTTCCTTTTCAATCAGCGGGGATGCGCTGTTCACCACCACCTCGTTTGATTACGAAGCCCAGAGCAGCTACGCCATCTGCATCCAGACTACGGATAATGGCGCGCCGATGCTTTCGTACTACGAACCGTTCACGATCAGCGTGACTGACGCCAATGATGCGCCCACGGACATTCAACTCTCGGAGACAAGCCTGGCCGAGAACCAGCCTATCGGGACGCTCATCGGCGACTTATTCGTTACCGACCAGGATGCCGGCCAGAGCTACACCTATTCCTTCTCCTCGAGCGCCAGCTGCTCTGGAACGGACAATGCTTCATTCACCATCAGCGGAAATATACTGCACGCAGCCGCCTCATTCGATTATGAATCTAAAAGCAGTTACCAGGTTTGTATCGCCGTGATGGACGATGGCGTTCCCGCATTGGGCTTTGCCAAAGAGTTCACCATTACGGTGGCGGATGTCAACACAGCTCCGACTGATATCACCCTGTCTTCTTCTTCTTTGTCAGAAAACCAGCCGGCCGGAGTGCTCGTCGGAGACCTGGCTGCAACAGGCCAGGATAATGGCCAGACTATCGCTTATTCTTTAGCCAGTGTGGGGGGGTGCACCGGAACCGATAATCCTTCGTTTGCCATCAGCGGCAGCACGCTGCTTACCGCGGCTTCATTTGATTTCGAGACGAAGGCCAGCTACAACATTTGCGTCCAGGCTGCCGATACCGCTCTCCCGGCGCTCTCCTTCGCAGAACCATTTACGATTACGATCGATGACGTCAACGAGGCCCCGGCGGATATTCAGCTGTCGCCTGATACTGTAGCCGAGAATTTACCTGCCGGGACGACCGTCGGCAGACTGACCACCAGCGATCCCGATACCGGACAATCCTTCACGTACTCGTTGGTGGATACAGCCGGCTGCCCGGGCACGGATAATGCTTCATTCGCGCTCGGTGGGGATACGCTGCTTACGGCTGGTCCGTTTGACTTCGAGGTCAGGAGCAGCTACACCATCTGCATCCGCAGCACGGATAATGGTGTTCCCAACCTGAGCTTCGACAAACCGTTGACCATCACGATCACCGGCACCAATGATCCTCCTACCGACATCACCCTGTCGGCAGACACGGTGGCGGAGAACCAACCCTCCGGCACGCTTGTTGGCAGCCTGGCTACCACCGATCCGGAAATCGGCCAGACCTTCACCTACTCGCTGGTGGATGTAAGCGGCTGCCCGGGTAGCGATAATGCTTCGTTTAGCATCAGTGGGGATACATTGCGTACGGCTGAAGCGTTTGACTACGAAGCCAGGAGCAGCTACAGCCTGTGTATCCAGACCACCGATGATGGTGTACCCAACCTCTCCTACCACAAAGCCTTCACGATTGGCGTGATCGATGCCAATGATGCCCCAACAGACATCCAGCTCTCGGGGACAACTCTGGCAGAGAACCAGCCTGTAGGGACCCTTATCGGCAACCTGAGCGTGACCGATCAGGACGCCGGCCAGACTTTTACGTATGCCCTTGTGGATAACGCCGGATGCAGCGGGCCAGATAACGCCATGTTCGCCGTGAGTGGAGATGAATTGATCACGGCTGCTCCGATCGACTTCGAAGCTGCCGGCACCCGCACGATCTGCGTCCAAACCACCGACAATGGCACGCCCAACCTGAGTTTCGAAAAACAGATCGTTGTCACCATAACCGATCTCAACGAAGTCCCTGCCGATATCATGCTTACCTCCACAACCGTGATGGAGAACCGGCCGGCCGGTACACTTGTGGGAAACCTGGCCACCAGCGATCCTGATGCAGGCCAGGCGTTCACTTATTCATTGGTGGATGCAACCGGCTGTCCAGGCACCGATAATGCTTCGTTTGCTATTGATGGAGATTCCCTGCGGACGGCGGCAAGTTTTGATTACGAAGCCACCCCACATTTCACCATTTGTGTCCGCAGCACAGATAACGGAATACCCAATCTCAGTCTGGATAAGCCGTTCACGATCGATGTGACCAACGCAAATGAGGCCCCGCTCTTTACTTCGGCTGGCGCAACCACCTTTACTGCAGAAATTTCAGGTGCTTTTACCGTTACCACGATGGGAGACCCGGCCGCGCAGATTTCCATCACGGGCGGAACGCTGCCATCCGGCCTCACCTTCGTAGATAATGGGGATGGAACGGCCACACTGTCGGGCACACCCACGATCGGGACCGGGGGAATGCATACTTTCACGATTACAGCTGCCAATGCGGCCGGCTCGGCCGAACAGGTCTTCACGCTTGAAATCGATGAAAGACCCACCCTGACCAGCGCCGACCGGGTTACTTTTTCCGCCGAGATGCTGAATACCTTTACCGTTATCTCACACGGTTTTCCGGTGGCTGCCCTTTCCCAAACAGGCACATTGCCTGATGGGGTTACTTTCCAAGACAATCGGGATGGTACTGCCTCTTTGAGTGGAACCCCTGCTCGCACGGCGACCGGAATCTATCGTCTGGTCATCACCGCACAGAATGGGATTGGCTCCTCAGCCCGGCAAGACTTCACCCTGACGATCGAGAACCGCCCGCAGGTGATGCGGGTTAACAGTGTGCCGGATACCGGCGATGGACAGATCGTCGAAGATGAGCGCGTGGGTGTTGCCGTTCGACAGCTCCTCATCGGATTTAATAACGATATGGCCCCAGGGCTTGCCGCAGATGCGAGCAATTATCGTTTGGTGATGGCCCCTGACGCCCCGATAGGAATCGGCAGTGTGAGTTACGACCAGGCCACCCGCACGGCGACTTTGAATCTGAATGGGGGGCAACCTCTGGCTGGCGGTAGCTACACGCTGACGGCCAGGTCTAACCTGGAAGATACCGCCGGTTTTACCATGGCGGCGGATTTTGTCCGTCATTTTGCCGTTGATCTCGATCCTCCGGTGGTTTTATTCGAAGGTCTGCTCGCCTATCCGGGTGGGATTCACATCTTCAATGATGGGTCCTACGACACCCATTTCACCAGCCTCTATATCCCATTCGATACTGATGTCCATAATCCGGCCGGGGCGGCTGATCCGGAGGATGTCACCAACCCGGCCAACTACCTGCTTATCCAGGCCGGCCCGAACGGGCAATACGATACCACCTCCTGCCGCAACGGTTTGGCGATGGATGATATCCAGATACCCACCGGACCGGTCACCTATGCCAATCACCAGGGAGTTGGTCCTTTCGCCGCCAGCCTGGCTCTGAACCAGGGCGTACCCCTGCCCTCCGGCGATTACCTGCTGTTGATTTGCGGCTCGACCTCCATAGTGGATGAGGCCGGCAACCCGCTCAACGGCGGGACTGATTCCAGAATTCGCTTCTCGATATTCGATCCGGCCAAAATGAAACTCCCTCAAACCGGTTTTGCTCCTGGGGTGGTGACCGCCCTCACCGACCAACCCGCCGCTAGAGCCTACGCGGACCTCGGAGATGTCTGGCTTGAAATCCCGTCCTTACACATCAAGGCTCCCATCTCCGGCATCCCATCCCTGGAAGAGACCTGGGATCTGACCTGGTTAAGCAAACAGGTGGGCTGGCTGGAAGGCACCGCTTTCCCATCCTGGAAGGGAAACTCGGTCCTTACCGCCCACGTTTACAATGCAGACGGCACTCCGGGGTTGTTTGTTAGCTTGAAGAACCTGACCTACGGCCAGGAGATCATCCTGCATGCCTTCGGTTACCGCTATACTTATGCAGTGCGGGCCAATCAGAGCATCCTGCCCAAAAACACCGGCTGGGTATTCCAACATCAGGAACAATCCTGGCTCACCCTGCTGACCTGCGAGGGATACGACCCCGAGACCAACACCTATGATTCCCGGCGTGCCCTGCGCGCCGTGCTGGTGTCGATCAAGGCGGAGTAACAGATTCGGAAGATCCGCTTCTCAGGTTTCTTTTGTCCTTGAGCGGCGTGAAAGCCGCCACCGGGCGAGCCATCCGTTTCCGAACATCACGAGACCTATCGCTCCGAAGAAAAGTACGCCAACCAGGATATCATTATGGCTGCCCTCAGGCAAGCCATAGTAAGCCTGGTAATCCCAGGTGGCGTAGCTGGTTGTGCTGAGCAGGGTTGCCAGGAATAGACCGGCCAGGAGGGCCAGGATGCGCCTCAGTGGGGTGCTGGCGCGGAAATAACCCCAGGCGCCCAGGGCGGTGGCGAGAGCGGTGAGGGCAATAAACGGCAGTAGATAAGGATGGTGATTTTCGTCGTAGAGCAAGAAAATCTGCCCATAAAAAATGTACAGCGCCAGTGACGGCAGGGTCCAATCGTGCCAGATGCCGGCGAACAACCTGCGCAGCGGCTGCAGCGACCGCCGGATGAGCAGGGCGATGAGGATCACACCCAGGATGGGCAGCCAATAAAGCCCCTTGATGGAATATGTTGAGAATTGCCAGTTTGACCACCACCCGGCGGAAAGCAACCCCCAACCCAGGTAAATATAAGCCCATCTGGGAAAATCCAAAAGGAAGCCAGCCCCCAGTCCGATGAGGATCAGCCAGCTGAATATTGGATAAGGCCCAAGGAACAAGGCTTGCCAGAGTGAGGAGGGAGATGTACCAGGGGATAAGAAGCTTACCCTGGTTGCCATGCTGCTTATCCCAAAGACTATGAAAGGTAGGGCGGCGATCACAGCTTGCAGAGGAGAGAGCGACTCGATCTGGTCTCGATGGGTGGTTGCGTGTGATTGCATGAACCCCTTCCTTTCTCGAGCCAGAGAGACCCACCATTGATGGACTATGGCGACGGCCAGATCACAGAGGGCTGAAAGCCACATGCCCAGCAGCCCACCGACTCGAGACCGCCGGTAGGTCTCCCGGTGCAGGGAGCGAAACACCTGGGCCATCTCTGCGGCATACCGTTCGCGGAACTCTGCCGGGTAGGTTTTCAGCAGGAGACGGCACATCCGGTCGGATAACTCCAGCAGGCGAGAGGTCATTAGATTTGCTCTTTAGAGACCAGGAGGCCGCGCTTGCGGGCTGTGCGCACCAGCTCTGCCAACCGTTCAGCTTCCAGGCTGGCGACCTTCTCGCCCAGGCCGGTCAGCCGGTAGTAGCGGCGACGCTCGTCATCCAAAGCCGGGTCGGGGCGCTCGGCGAGCTCTTCGATCCACTCATCGTCCAGCATGCGCTTCAGCAGGTTGTAGAGCGTGCCAGGGAGCAGCTTAACCGCCCCATCGGATTGATCTGAAACGTAGCGTAAGATCGCATAGCCGTGCTTCTCGCCATCCTTGAGCGCCAGCAGGATCAAGAAGGCTGCCGTTGAGAGGGGTAGGCGCTTGTGCAGATTGTGCTCTAAATTGCCCATGTTATATTTCCAATAAATATATTTAGCATCTATATAGTACCATGAATGATCGGGAAAGTCAATAACCGGTCGGGAAGCCCGCATCAGGATTATAATTGCCGCTTGATTTTTATTAAAATCGAAAGGGGGTCACTCGATGACTGGCAATATCCTTGAGAAATTTTTTGAGCACAATAATTGGGCTAACGAACAAATCATCCGGGCCTGTGCCAGGCTGAGCGCTGAGCAGCTCGACGCCGAACCCACATCTGCTACGAAGGGAAGCATTCGCGTAACCTTAACCCACCTGGTCGGACAGCAGCAGCATTACCTGGCTCTCTTGACCGTGCCTGTCGAAGAAAGACGGGACAGCGTTCCGGCATTCGAGGATCTTCTCGACGTCGCCCGGACGAGTGGGGAAGGACTGCTGGCTCTGGCGAAAGATATGGATGGCAAATTCCCGAAAGATCGCCTGCAGACGACCGATGGGTACTACGCAGATCCGTGGGTGGTCATGCTCCAGGTCATCAACCATGCCACCGAACACCGCGAGCAGATCAACAGCATGCTCACCGCCCTGGGAGAGACGCCCATGGACCAGGATGGCTGGACCTTTGGCGAGGTGACCGGGGCGCTCGTGCCGATTTTGAAGTGAGAGAACTGCCATATTGCCTGCATTCCCTCTCCTGAAGACTTGCATTACCTGGACGATCGCCTCTATGAATACAACGCTGCCCAAACTGGCAAAGATGACGGTGAATTATTTGGCGGTTTATCTGGAACGACCAGAACGAGATCGTGGCCGGGTTGACGGGTTGGACCTGGGCTTCAGCTTGCGAAATCCGGCTGCTCTGGGTACATCCATCCTGCAGGGGACAGGGGCATGGGAGCAGGCTGCTCAAAGCCGCCGAAGACAAAGCCAGGGAGAAGCGCTGCCAGATCATTTATCTGAGCAGCTATAGCTTCCAGGCGCCCAATTTCTATCAAAAATTCGGCGATGAGCTCGCCTATGAGCTGAAGAATTTTACTCCAGGTCACCAATACTGCTTTCTGGTAAAACGCTTCCCGCAGTTTGCATCTCAATAATTCCGAGTGCATTCTATCCAGTTTTAGACTTGTAAAAATATTTACCCACGAAGGACACAAAGTATCACGAAGGAAATAATTCATCAAGAAAGGGCTTTGTGTCCTTTGCGGTTTCCCCTTTTTGCAGGGCGCACAATGGTTATATCGATAAAACCGGTGGCGAGTAAGTTCGCCACCGGTTCATTCATTCTTGTGAGGATCCTGCCAGGATATTTATGGTTTAGATATTGTTACACTGGTCACGGAAGCTTCGTAAGTGTAACCGGCTAGGGCAACATTGCTGATGGTAAGGGTGATCGAGCTCAGCTTGGCGCTGACGTTGAGCGAGCCAGAGCAGCTACCGTTGCTGCCGGTGGTGCAGGAGAAGGCTTTACCGTTATTCCAGGTTCCGCTGACCACCGCGCCAGACAGGGCAGGGGAGATCGTAGCGACAACCGTCGCCTTCCAGAAATTCTTGTTGACCGTGGAGGCGGTTCCGGTCAGGCTGGAGACCGTTACGGTCGAACCGGCGGGATTTTGCACCGTGACCGTAATGCTGGCGCTGCCGGTGAGGCCGCCCGAATCGACAACGGAGGCGGTAACGGTGTGTGTGCCAGCGCTCAGCACGGCGCTGAAGGAACCGCCTATGCCGATCTGGCCGTCTAAGCTGGAAGTCCACACCAGGCTGCCGGTCAGGTCTCCGTCTTCAGCATCCGAAGCTGAGCCGGCGAATGCGATGGAGGTCCCTGCGGCGAAGCTGGCCCCATTCGCCGGGCTGGTAATCGTCACGGAGGGTGCCGTGTTTGTACCTCCGCCCCCGCTGCCCGGCACCAGCACGGGGTTGAACAGGCTGGTATTGCTCACATCCAATAGGGGCTCTTTGATTCCGTCCCCGGAGTCGTCTGTCCAATTATCGTTTCCTGCATTCTTCACCTGGTTATACAGGCTGTAAACATCTGCTGAGTTGGCAGGGTTATTGCGGCTGGCCAGCAGCGCCAGGGCGCCCGCCACGTGCGGGCTGGCCATGGAGGTGCCGCTGATCGTGCCGTACTCGCCCCTCTCCAACGGGTAGGTGGAGAGAATGCACACACCGGGAGCGGCGATATCCACTTCGCGACCCCAGTTGCTGAATCCGGCCAGGGTATCATCCACGTCGGCGTAGCAGGTGGCGGCCGTCCCGCCGCCTGGCAAACCGTTATAGTCGGCCAGTGCGCTGACCGAAAGCACGTTGTCGAAACCGCCCGGGCTGTAATTGTTGGCGTCGTCATCCTCGTTGCCGGCGGCTACGGCGAAGGCTACGCCTTTGTTGACGGCGCCCTGGATGGCGTCGTATTCGGCCTGGCTGAAGCCGCTTCCGCCCAGGCTCATGTTGGCTACCTCGATGGTGGCCGAGTTGGCTGCGACCCAATCGATGCCGGCCACGATCCAGGAGGTATACCCGCTGCCTCGTTTATTGAGCACTTTGACTGCCCATAGACGCGCCCCGGGCGCCACACCCACCACACCGGTTTCGTTATCCAACGCGCCAATGGTGCCGGCGACGTGCGTGCCGTGGTAATGGTCGTCATCACCCCCCGCTACACAGCTGGCCACCAGGATGCCGCTGGTGGTGCAGTTCACACCCCCGACAACGTTCAGGTCGGGGTGCTGGAAGTCGATGCCTGTGTCGATGACGGCCACGTCCACATCCACCCGGTAATCGTCGCTGCTGTCGATATCGATCGCCGCGTTCTCATCGGCGAAGATGCGTTGGATGCCGGTAGGCACCGTCTGGACGCTGATATGCTGCTCCAGGTCTGCTTCCACATAGGCCACGCGCGGGTCGTGCTGCAGGGCTACCAGGCGCCCGGCTGGTATGACCGCCGACATGCCTTTGAGGGCGTGCTGGTAGATAAAGCCGGGCTGCAGGTTGTAGGCTTTTGCCAGGCCCGGCGCCTCGACGCTCGGATTGACTGTATCCTTGAACACGATGATGTAGGGGGAAGCTGCTGGTTCGGGTGCTGCGGTCGCGATGCCCGGCGCCGTCAAGCTCAGCAGAACAGAGAGCAAAACACCAAGCGAAAACAGACGAAAAATCAAGCCAACCCTGGGGTGGTGCGATTTTATCTCCATGCCCTCTCCATATATAGATAGTAGATCTGAGACTATCGATTGGATGAAATTGGTTTTTCCCGCGTTTAGAGCGCTTGTGCCGGATTGTGCTCCGTATGCTCTCTATTTCAATTGTACAGAAATTGCACTTTAAATAAAAGGTACAAATGTTCTTAAATGCGTAAAAAAATTCGTATTATATAATGATAGGAGAGGTTTCAACCGGTTATTGCTCCTACAGGAGGTGTTTCTTGATCGTCACACAGGCTTTTGGACGCAGCGGGCATTTGAGCTCGCGTATCCTTTTCGGTGCGGCGTCCTTAGGGGATGTATCCCAGGCTGAGGCGGATGCGGCCCTGGAGCTGGCCTTCTCTTTCGGTGTTAATCACGTGGATGTGGCCGCCAGCTATGGTGAGGCGGAGCTGCGCCTGGGGAGCTGGATCGGCCGGCACGGCAGGCCTTTCTTCCTGGCCACGAAGACCGGGGAGCGCACCGCGCAGAAAGCACACGACGAGATCCGGCGTTCCCTGGAGCGCCTGCAGGTTGCTCAGGTGGACTTGATCCAGCTTCACAACCTGGTGGACCCGCAGGAGTGGGAGACCGCCCTGGGGTCGGGGGGGCGCTCTGGAAGCCGCCCTCCAGGCGCGCGAGGAAGGGCTGGTGCGCTGGATCGGCGTGACCGGTCATGGGGTAACCGCCCCCGCCATGCACCGCCGGTCGCTCGAGCGCTTCGATTTCGATTCCGTCCTGCTGCCCTTCAGCTACGTAATGGCGCAGAATGAGGCCTACCGCCGCGATTTCTTTGACTTATTTGAGGTGTGCCGGGCGCGGAATGTGGCTGTGCAGACCATTAAATCTATTGTGCGCAGCCCATGGGGGGACCAGGCGCACGATCGAGCGACCTGGTACCGCCCGCTGGAAGAACAGGCGGATATCGATCGCGCCGTGCAATGGGTGCTGGGGCATTCGGGGGTGTTCCTGAACTCGGTGGGCGATATCCACCTTCTCCCGCGCGTGCTGCAGGCCGCCGACCGCTTCGCCGCCCCGCCCACAGACGGAGAAATGCAGGCCCAGGTGGAGCGGCTGGGGATGGCGCCGCTGTTTACGTGAGAGGGTGAATTTCTTGAGATCTGAGCCTGCGTGGAACCATCCTATCTAGGGGTTGGCTTGAATTTGCCTCCTCTCTGTGAGATAATTATCAACGTCAGCAAGGGACAAGGAAAAGAAGAGACCTTCTCAACCATAATCAGATCAATCAAGCAGATTTATAAATCAGACAACAGAATAATCACGTCCGGGTACCACAAAGAGTTTGGTGATCTCGGCCCCAAACCTGGGGTCAGAATCTAATTATTAAGCCAGTTCATCAATTTCTCCAGGAGGAAACCAATGAAAGCCCTTCGCCATTTGCTCCTCGCCCTGGTTCTCTTGGTGATTTCGATTGGCTCATCGAATTTGCCCGGCGCTCTGGCGGAGTCGGACGCGCCGCTAACCCCCGAAGCCAGTGGCACGGCTCTGAAGATCAGTGCGAATATCCACCACACTTGTATTGTCACCCTGGAAGGCGGCGTAAAATGCTGGGGATACAACCATGATGGCCAGCTAGGCACGGGGGATAATTTCTACCGGGCAATCCCTGCGCCGGTCTATGGGCTTTCGAGCGGTGTAGCCGATGTGGCTACAGGCCAGATCTTCACCTGTGCATTAATGGCCGACGGGGGGGTCAAATGCTGGGGAGACAATCAGTATGGAGAATTGGGCAACGGATCCTGGGATCCATCCCTGATCCCTGTGGATGTCGCGGGATTACCCGGGCCGGCCACGGCGATTACCGCAGGCGTTGCGCATGCCTGTGCTCTGGTAGGAACCAACGCCTATTGTTGGGGTGGAAACTGGTCTGGCCAATTGGGTAATGGAGATACTTCAAATAGTTTTAAAGCTGTTCTGGTTGCCGATGCTAGTTTTAATGCAATATCAGATATTTCGGCGGGAAATGGCCATACTTGTGCAATCGTGGCTGGTTACGTCTGGTGTTGGGGTTCAGGCTCTCAGCTTGGCAATAATAGCAACACCGGCAGTCCTACCCCGGTGTCAGTGTCCAATCTCCCTGATGGCGCTCTCCAGATCAGCTCCGGCGGAGCGCATACCTGCGCTATCACCCCCTCAGGCAGTTTGTTATGCTGGGGATCAAACGGAAATGGACAATTAGGCGATGGCTCAACCACCCAACGCCTTTCACCTGTCCCTGTAACGAGTATGGGAAGCGGTGTTTCCTATGTGGCTGCAGGTTCCAGCGAAACTTGCGCAGTAAAGACAGACAATTCTGTGCTGTGTTGGGGGAGGAATCTTTATGGTCAATTGGGGGATGGTACCCGCCAAGACCAGAGCACTCCGGTCCTGGTCGACGACTTACCCGGCGTGCCAGCCCAGATCGCCATCGGCGATTCCTATACCTGCTACGTTTTGCTGCATGGGGGTGTGATGTGCCGGGGCAGTAAAACTTCGGGGGCCCTGGGGAACGGAGATCCCGCTCAGCGGGATACCCCGGTGGAAGTCCCCGGGTTAGCCAGCGGCGTGACCTTGCTTTCGTCAGGGAGTAATTCTGCATGTGCAATTGTGAATGGAGCCGTCAAATGTTGGGGGAGCAACTCAAAGGGCCAACTGGGAGATGGGACTCAGGTCGACCATTATGCGCCCATGAATGTGCCGGGGTTGACCAGCGGAGCCACCCAGGTGAGCGTGGGCGAGTCTTTCGCCTGCGCCGTAGTCAACGGAGGTCTCAAATGCTGGGGAAACAATGCATATGGACAGCTCGGAAATAATTCCACAACCGATAGCCTGACACCCGTGGATGTCACCTATATGGCCAGCGGTGTCCGCACGGTGATTACCGGTACGCGCCATGCCTGCGCCATCAAAACCAACCAGACCATCTTGTGTTGGGGAGATAATAACTCGTACCAGCTTGGGAATCCGGGTCCATCTTCACTCGTTCCCGTGCAGGTGTTGATCTCAAATCTGATCGCGGCGAATTTCGCCAGCGCCGGTCAAAATTTCACCTGCCTCTCTCTCACGCTTAACATTCCTCAGAATAGGGTCTATTGTTGGGGCTCCAATGGAAACGGCCAGTTGGGTAGGGGGACGACTTCATCCAAAGAGCTGCCTGGCTCTATCTCAGCCGTTGGATTAACCTTTACCAACACATCCAGGGTTGCCAGTGGGAGCAATCACGCCTGCGCCCAGGCATCCGATGGAACGTATTGCTGGGGGATGAATAACAATGGGCAGCTGGGAAACGATACGACGGTCAACAGCAGCTCGCCGGTAAAAGTGGTTAATCTCGGTAATAATGCTAACCGTTTAGCTGGAGGGAGTAACACCTCCTGCGCAGTTAATTCCGGAGAGGCGTTCTGCTGGGGGGCAAATTATTCGGGGAGCCTGGGCGATGGCACGACCATCAATCGACCGAGGGCGGTGCGTGTTAATGGGTTGGAGAGCGGCGTAAATGACATCTTTACGGGAGGCGGCACTTCATTTGCCCTCCTGAACACGGGTGCGGTTAAAGCCTGGGGTTCGAACGATTATGGGCATTTGGGCATCAATAATCCCCCCTTCAGCTTATCTCCCGTATGGGTGATGGGTTTTATCCGTTACCAGGTTTTCCTGCCGGCTGCGGTGCGGTGAAATCCGAATCAGCGAATCAACGATTTGGCGAATCAGCGGGCGTAGGGTAGCGTTGGAAGCTGCATCGAGGATCTAAATTAATGAAGACACTCCACCCGATTGTGGAGTTGCTTCCAACGCACCAATTGTAAAATCAAACTATTCATTGCCAAGGTCGTAACTAATCCACAATCCGTAAAGGAGAAAAATGAATGGGATTAATTCCCGTCGAACCTACCAATTAGGTGAGTATTATTCAGACATTCGAGACCGAGCCTATCAAATACTGAATAAATTCTTTTCTTATCCAGGTCTGATCACCTTTAATGATGATACGCAAAGCGTCACTTTTTCGACGGAGAAACTGATCCCCCATGCAGCAACGCATCGATCTCGGGTCATGTTATTGTTTTCAAACCCTCATCCATATTCCGTCTATCAAGGCATGTTCCTCTCACCAGATATACGGGGTCGCGAACACCCATTTTGGCCCTTAACGAGAGACGCAGGATGGATCACTATCTCGGAACCGGATCCAAATCCAAAACGTCGTGCTGAGATTTGCCTCCAGGCTAAATATCAGGGACCCTTCGAGCTGATCTTTTATTGCTACTATCCTTTCCCTACCGCCGACCCGGAAGAAATTCGCAAAATATTTGGAAAGGAATATTTCTATCGGGTGATTGAACCGGAATCGAAGAAAGAATTTTTCGATACAATTGAAGCGACATCTCCGCATGCGGTGGTTGCATTCAACAAGGGAATTTTCAATCGCGTCTCAGAAGACTGGATTGATCGATACATCGATGCACTTATCGAAGGCAAGCTCATACAAAGTAGGCTTAACGGTCTCAGTAAAGATGTGCCAATCTTCTTGACTTTCCCCACGGGATGGCGATTTCACACACAGCATGGGCAATTTCGGAAAGCTAGCCTTGAAGCAATAAAGAAAGCCATTTTCGAAACGTTGTGAAATCGTACTGAGACTCGATAAAATCAGCTTCAAGCTGCCTGGGGAGCCTTTGAAAGCAAGTCGAGGACATAAGCGAATGAAGACACTACATTCGATTATGGACTGGCTTCCAACGCCCATTACACTTTCTGGCGTGTGGCATTGGTGCGCTGGGTCAAATCCATAATTGATGGAAACCCTTATCATCGTAATGCGCCCAAATACAACCCCAATGACACCCTACCCACCCCGAATCTGAGCGAAAAGGAGTTTGGGGACACCCCAAATTTACTTCACGTTTTCCTTTTCCCGACTGCACGTTTTAACTTAAAAAAACTTGCATTAATAGAATATTTGTGCTATAATATCATTGAAAATCCTTGCATCAAGAGGTAGTGCCTTTGCGCTAAATCCCCACTCGTAGGACCGCGACAAGCCTTAGGAAGGCGAGCAGGTGGCATAGGGCTCGTAGTCGCCTTTCTCTCAGGGAAGCGCCGTAGTGGACGCTACCGATCTTTATGTTTATTTTCCAGGCTTGCCCATTGAAATCGAGATTCAACCTGCGTTCGAGATCAAGCAGGCATTTCCCTCTCCCAAACTGCCGCATCCAGAGAAAATGTTTACGCCCTAACTTGACGTATAATTACCTCGCTTCAATCCTTGTGGTGCTCCTTTCAACCAACTCAATATCACCTGGCGCATGGCGCTTAAGGAGGGGATGTGAGCCGACGGCTGGCATCGATACTGATCACTCTGATTCTGCTGCTCTCAGCCTGTTCTTCCGCGGGCAAAGGGGGGCAAGCCACCCCCACCCCGGCTTCTCAACCACCCGCTTCCACCCCGGCGGCAAATATCTCCCCGGTGAGCGCAGGGGCTGCCCCCACGCCAACCGCCGCCCCGGCCGCGCCCGGTGAACCCCCGCCCGGCTCGGCCAGCGACCAGGCCATCGACGCCGCCCTGGCCCGCGGCGAGATCGACCCGGTGACCGCCCTGGTTTACAAGGTTTACGCCCAGTTTGGCGATGCGCGCCTGCCGGCAGCCTTCAAAGGCGCCGTCAACCTGAGCACCGACAGCCACATCCTCGACCAGATCGAGGCGGCCTTCCCCACCCTCTCGCCACAGGCGCAGGCCAACCTGGCTCCCTTCCTGGCGCCGCCCGTCTACGCCGGCAGCTGGGCCTCCCCGGCAGTGGCCCCGGCTTCGGGAGGCTCGGGCGGGGTCACCCAGATCGACCCGCCCTGCAGCCAGGTCCAGCTCGACCGCTGGGATAGCACCACGGCCATGCATTCGCCGGTGCGTTTCTGGTGGCTGAAGAGCCGCCCGGATGACGCCTCGGTGGCCAACAGCTACCTGGCGGCCATGGACGACGAGATCTGGCCAAAGCTGACCACCTTGATGGGCCGCACCCCCCTCGCCGATGGCGGAGCGCAGTGCGGCGGCGGCGGCCCGGAGTTCGACGTCTACATCACGCCGCAGGTTGCCCGCAGCTATGCGGCGGCCAACTTCCCGCCCGGCTGCCGCGCCACCCCCAGCTACATCGTGCTAAACCCGGCGGTCACCGCTGCCATCCTGGCGCACGAGTTCATGCACGCCATCCAGTGGTCGTACAACACCTCAGCGGATTGCATGTACCCGGGCAACTACGCCTGGCTGGCCGAAGCCACCGCCTCGTGGTCGCAGGATTACGTCTATCCGAGCAGCAACGAGGAGCATGGCTACGTGCCCTGGTTTTACGATGGCGGGTACAGCGGCTGGCCTCCGGCTCTGGACCTGCGCAACGACGCCCACGAATATGGGGCCAACGTCTTTTTCTTCTACTTAACCCACCATTTCGACAACCCCGGGCTGGTGCGGACTGCCTGGGATAACACCACCGCCATGAAGAGCGTCGAGGCGGTCGACAAGGCCATTCCCGGCGGGCTGGAGGCGGTCTGGGGCGACTTTGCCGTCGAGAACGTGGTCGAGCCGCCTTACGATGATTACCAGAACTGGGACCAGCTCAACGTCAAGCCCGGCAGCACCAGCGCCACCAAGACCGATGCTTCTACCAACAAAGCCTATCTCGCTGGCAATAAGATTAATATCCT
Source organism: Chloroflexota bacterium (assembly GCA_023381565.1). Classification (GTDB taxonomy): domain Bacteria; phylum Chloroflexota; class Anaerolineae; order Anaerolineales; family Anaerolineaceae; genus JAMCRR01. The sequence goes on along the minus strand of JAMCRR010000006.1, from coordinate 66,103 downwards.
GGCGATCAAATACGATTGGTTCACCTTCAGCGACGATGCCAGACTGGTGACCTTTTTCAACGGCCTCACCTACTCCCTGGACGACGAACCCATCAACACCTACTTGGGCGTCCTGCCCATTAATGACGGCACAAAGCAATTTAAATTCACCCCGCTTGCTCCGGAAGATATCAAGGGGGTCAAGATCCAGGCCTATTTCAAGGTCGCTGGAGATGTAGAATGGCAGCTAGAAGACTGGACGGATAAGCCTTACGTCTCCTTCTGCCGCGATGCGGCCTCTGAGAAGCTCACCGACCTGATCATCATTACCTCCAACAGCAGCCAGGACCAGAATTACAACCAGACAGGCGCGTACGAATCGCGCCTGCAGGTTTCCGACGTAGGTTGCTGGCGCTACGGTGGTAATGCCTCTATGCAATCGGATGGCCAGGGCGAAGGTGGTAAATATACCGACGTGCAAACCATCCCCAACGTGGCTTTTGAGCGTACCGAAGCCCACCCGAATATCCCTTACCCTTTCCTGCACTTCAAGGTGGTCGAAGGGCAGTGGGATCGCACCTACAACTATCAAGGTACCGATAACGGCTGTGTGGGGAACGGGAAAGCCGGGACGGCCTTGGGAACCCAAACCAGCAGCGATCTGTTTGTTATATACGGTGCTTTGGATGGTCCCTCTGTGCGGCGTTATTCAGGCGAGGCGAATTCCAACCAGGCTGTGAGCGTCGATTTCCAATGCCCGGATGGTGACACCAGCGCACTACAACCGGCGCTGCCCTTTTTTTATGCAGATGTGCTCAGCCAGGTAAACGACCAGGTGTACACCGTTCCTAATGGGGGTCTCCTGGAAGGAAGCAGCGACCTGCTGGGCGACATCGACCACGCCCACATGGTCTACAAGTGGCGCTTCGAGCCGCTTGCCGAGCCTGCCGGTGGGGGCAGCTCGGGCGGTTCGGTTTCTACCGGTTCAGGCTCAAGCTCGGGATCGGGATCGTCATCGGGTGGATCTGGCTCCGGCAGTAGTGGAGACGACGGCGGCATTCCCCAGCTGCCCGGGATGAACAACACACCAGGTCTCCCGGGTGGCATCCCCGGAGGCACCCCGAGCCCGGCAACGGCCGGCCTGCCCGGCATCCCGGACTATACCAACGTCCTCTTCGCCCAGCAACCCGCCCCCGGGGTGCTGACCTTCATGACGGTGGACACACCCGAGCAGGTGGCGGAGTTTTACAGGAAGGCGCTACCTGAGCAGGGTTGGACTGAGGATACCGGGCGGAGCGGCTCGTCAGGCGCCATGACCGCATTGAGCTTTACAAAAGAAAGTCAGGAGCTTTCCATCATCATCAACAGCCCGGGCGGGCAGACATCGGTGATGATCAGTATACAGTAGCCAGCGAATAGTTTACGGTAACCATTTCTCCGGCGCTAGACGGTGGATCGCGGTGCAACCGTGCTTAAAGTCAAGCGGCCGGTGGCGCTTTTGAGGCTTCCAGGTTGGGTTGCCGGTATGCTCCTAAACGCAGCATAGTGTTTATCTGGTTCACACGGTCTCCGCGGGAACTCCCTTCCCGTTGCCACTCCGCCTCGCCATCATCCCCGCCCCGCCCACAGACGGAGAAATGCAGGCCCAGGTGGAGCGGCTGGGAATGGCGCCGCTGTTTACCTGAGCGGACAGTGAACGGTAAACAGAGAACGGTAAACGGTTAACAGTTTACGGTGGTTGGAGTAGGGTGTGTTGGAAGCTATATCGAAGAACCTGGCGAGGGAAGACACCTTATTCGATTATGCATTTGCTTCCAACGCACCATTTACTCAATCGGATTGTGGAATTGGTGGGTTGGGTCACAGCCGTGATCGCTTGAATCCGAATTACCGAATTGCGCCTGGATGAAGACCCAACCGCACCTTACCCGATTTTGTCGCTGGCCGCATCCAGCGTCGCGATTTCGTTTTCGCTTAACCGCCAGCCTAAGGCTCCGAGGTTCTCCTCCGCCTGGCGCAGGTTCTTGGCCCCGGGAATGGGCAACGCCCCCTTCGCCATCACCCAGTTGAGCGCGACCTGTGAGGGACTTTTGCCGCCGTGTGCCTGGCCGATCTCGCGCAGTAGCCCGATCAATGCCTGAGCCGGCCCGAGTTTACCATGCGTTAAGATCCCCCGCACCCCGCGCATGGGGTTCTGGGGGGTGTACTTGCCGGTGAGCAGGCCCTGCGACAGGGGGCTGTAGGCGATCAGGGTCACGCCCAGCTCGCGGCAAGCCTGCAGCAGGCCATTTTTCTCCGGGCCGCGCGAGAGCAGGTTGAAGCGCACCTGGTTGGAAGCCAGCGGGATGCCCCGCCGGGCCAGGACATCGTAGCTCCGCTGCATCTGGTCAGGGCTGTAATTCGAGACCCCTACGGCCTGCACCAGCCCGGCCTGGGCGGCATCCGCCAGAGCCTCTGCCCACGTCTCAACGCTGCGCGGCGGGAAAGGCCAGTGGATCTGGTAGAGGTCCAGTTTCGGCAGACCCAGGCGGCTCAGGCTGCGCCGCAGCGCCTGGATGAGATCTGCCTTCCTCAGCCGCCAGGGGTAGGGCATATATTTGCTCGCCACCACCACGGGCTGCCCGGCAGCCCGCACGCTCTGCCCCAGGAGGGTCTCCGAGCGCCCGTTTCCGTAGCTTTCGGCCGAGTCGAAGAAATTAACCCCTGCTTGCAGGGTGCGCTCGAAGACGAGACGCAGGTCGTTGTCGCTATACCCACCCTTCCCGTAATCCCAGAACATGCGGTCTCCCCATTGCATGGTGCCGAGCCCCAGGGGGCTGATCTGGAGACCGGTTTTCCCCAGGGCGATCCGCTCGGGGACAGAGGGTGTCGTAAAGGTCGATTCGTTTTCCATTGCGAGAGCCTCGAATTTGTAACTGCCAGGGATTGCTTCCATTCATTATACAGGAGGGACCCATGATGCATGCAGCGCTCTCGAATCTACCCTGATATCGTCATTCAACAGGAGTCGTTTTTGGGTTGCGGTTGTTGATTCAGAAAGATAACTATCAGGGCAGGAGCAAGCGGGTCAAGGTAGTTTGCAGCCAGGCAGCGTATTTTTCTGGTGAATACTCCCGATTGCGGGTCAGCAGAAGGAATACTTCGGGGCTGGCAAGGGTCCAAACCAGTTCGGCGGCCGCGGAGATGCTCATCCCCTCCCGCAAACCGTTGTTCCTGGCGATATGCTGCACAAAGAGGGTCGTATTTTCCAGGCGTTCCTTGGGTAAGCGCTGCACCAGCTCTGCAATCTCCACATCGGTCTCGGCAGCAGATTTTAAAATTACAAAAATCGGGGCGGCGCGGCCCAGAATTTCGCTTTCTGTCGCCACCGCTGCCCCCTGGGCGATGGCTTCGATCGGCTTCCCGCTATTGCCATGTTCGATGAACAGGCGGCGAGCGGATTCGGCAATCAGCCGGCGGGTTTCACGCGCCTGCACCTGGCGCCTGGATGAATCATATTTCCGTTTTGGCGAAATTCTCTCTGACATTGCCTCTTGAATTTTTTATTACTTTATCGGGCTGTTATTCCAGACTGGATTGAGCTCATCACTGCTCGGCGGTGTGGGCAAAGATGCTGCCTATATTGCCAACCATGTTTCCCACTGATCGACCCCCCTCCCATTATCCCGCACTCAGGTTAATGTATAATATTCTTATCTGATACCGGGTTCGTAAATTCGAGAGAGAGGGGTCATGAAAATTCTACGACGCCTTCTAGGTGTGTTCGTGATGATCGCCGGGATAATTGGGCTGGTGCTCAGCCTGGCCGGGTTGGCCGGTTTGTGGGTGTTCAGACCCGGGTTGGTCAATTCGGTAAATTCCACCATCGCCACACTTGTAACCAGCATTGATAACAGCCAGAAGGCGATGGATGTCACCAGCCAGGCTTTAGGCGCTGCAGTCGATAGTGTGGATGGCCTCTCGAAGGTGTTGGGAGCCACTGCGGTTTCCGTGGAGGATACCCAGCCGGTAATCATCCAACTGAATGAGGTCATGGGCGACCAGCTTCCGACCACCCTGCAAGCTGCTACAGATTCTCTGAATTCCGCCCAGGATGCCGCCAAATCGTTGGAGAGCGCCATAAAGTCCATGGATGCCTTCCGGGCTGTGATGAGCGCTACCCCCATGCTGAGCGCCTTTATGCCCGCCTCTACCCAGAACTACAACCCCGAAAAACCTCTGGCCGACTCGTTGGGTGAGCTTTCGCTCAGCCTCAAAGACATGCCGGCTACTTTCGACGAGATGGCCACAAATATAGGCAAAGCTGATGATAACCTGACCGTGATTCGCGACAATCTCTCCGCCATGTCGAAAAGCACGGCGCTTATCACGGGCAGCCTGCGCGATTATCAATCCATGATCGCCGAATCCCGGTCTTCGATGGATAATCTTAAGGCGTTGCTCTCAAATATTCAGAGCAACCTCAATACCATTTTCACCTGGGGCACGATCGCGCTGGGGCTTTTCTTCCTCTGGCTCCTGGCGACCCAGGCGGTCATCTTCAGCCAGGGCTGGGAGATTTTCCAGGGCACCGCCGACCGGATGGAAAGCGTTCCGGTTGATGAAAATCCAGATGTTCCAGCCTAGTACTGCTCCAGGAAGTACCGGCAATAAATCAGAGTTCAAAATGCATCCACTCACTTTCCACTATACTAGATAAGGAGAATCTAATGGCATTCACCCTCGATACACCTTTCGGCACTCTTCTCGACACACCCCAGGCGAAACAGGTCATCGACCAGCACTTCCCTGGGTTATCCACCAACCCGCTGGTCAATATGGCCCGGGGAATGACCCTGAATATGATCCTGGCGATGCCGCAGGCGGCCCAGCTGGGTCTGACTAAAGAAAAAGCCGAGATGATGTTGGCGGAGGTCAATAAGAACATCCCATAAACCCAAATCGTGTAGGATATTCTCACCATCCAGGTCATGTAGCCAGAAGGCATGGTTTCATGGCCTGGTTTGCATTGGTGGCTTCCCATTCAAGGAAATCATCATTCACACCTGAGCCGTGTGGTTAGGCTCTTGCGTATAGGTGTGCACCGCGCTTATGAGCACCCAAGCGAGAATGCACCCGTTGGTTGGCATGCACACTCCGCGTGTGGGGGAATGCCGGTCAGGACGACCGAGAAGCACTGGTTGATTACTGCTCTGTTCTCCGTGCTTAAGATGGATTTTCAATCATAATCGCCCTTGCCCGATTTGAACCCGCTGCGTAGGGAGCGCTCTCTATTCCATGGCATCATTACCTCTTACCTAGAACCGGAAGTATCAACTGGTAGCTGTATCCGATCTACGGAACGCTTTGTGTAGGAAATTTGAGATAGAAGCAAAAATCGCCTCATTAAGAAAATCATTTGGACGAAGGCTGGCTGGAGCTCCTCCCGGCGAGTCTAAGCTTGCAGAATATCATCACTTTGGTTGACTGCCATAAAAACGATGTGCCAAACTCGCCATACCGTTCATTCAATTAACTTGTCTCGAAGATCTATCGGCAAGGCCACCCGTTTTTCGAGTTTGACTTTCGAAAAGCATCTCACTCTCCGGGCTGAAATGAGGGGCATAATGGCAAATCCCAATGGATCAAAAACCATAGAATCATATTGGGAATTCAAGGATTCGAACTCAAGGTGGATGATCCTTCGATAAGTGTCGCCTTTTAATTCCTTTCTACCCTATAATAAGAATAAGTTACGGATGCGTCCCTCAGACATTTCATTTCGATAGAGAAAGGGATTTGCCATGAGCCTGTTCAGTAACATTCTTGAAAAGCTAGGCCTTAAACACCCTGCTGCAGCGCCTGCTCCAGCCAAACCCATCGCCGCCGTCCCGCCTCCTGCCACGCAGGTATCCTCAACTACCCCACCCGCTCCACAGCCGGGACCCGGAGCGCGCCCTGCACCGCAAATTCCCAAAACCCCCCCGCCTTCGCCGCAGGCCGGAGCAGCGCCTCGCCCTGCTCCGCAGGTCTCCCAGGCAGCCCCACCCCCGCGTGAATTCGAGCACGGCTCCGGCATTCCTCGGCCGGTGCCCGCAACCCCGGCAACCCCGGCGGAGATCCCCATGGTCGACGTGGTGAGCAAGCTCGATCGCCTGGCAGCCGAAAATCCCCAAAAGCTCAACTGGAAAGTGTCGATTGTGGACATGCTCAAGCTGCTGGATATTGACAGCAGCTATGAGGCCCGCAAAGAGCTGGCCGTAGAGCTGGGCTGCCCCACCGACAAGATGGGCGATTCGGCTCAGATGAACACCTGGCTGCACAAGACCGTAATGCAGAAGCTGGCCGAGAACGGCGGCAATATCCCGAAGGAACTCCTGGACTAGCAAGATAAGCAAAGTACCAATAGCGCTCTCCTCGCTTAGCGGGGAGGGCGCTTTTTATAAACTGGATCGGTTTGCGGTGAAATCTGCAACGACAGAAGGTGATGCTTGACCTCAATACCCAAACACCTCGTGATTTGAGCTGGGAAAAAATGGATGGGTTGGAACGAAATAAAACATGGATGGAGTACGATGGTAGTGACCGAAGAAATGCCAGGACTTAATCGGCTAAATCCTGCTGCCTTTTATTTTGCGAAATTTGGCCGCCTCTATCGACCTCGGGGCGATTGGAACGGCTGGCAGATCATCCCTGGAGGCTGGGTCGTCGAGTCCACGACCGTCGCGCCGGAGGCGAAATGGACTAACTGTATGTACTCACGGTGGACCCTGCGCTCGGGCAAGGGTAGGTATATGGCGGTAGGCAACCTAGGCTAGTTTATTTACATCGCCCCAGAAAAGGATTGCATGATGGTTCGGTTTGGCAGAGGGCGTCCGCGGAACTGGCGGAGAATTTACCCACAGTTGTTCAATTCCCTGGTCGAGGCCCTCTACCCGCGGCCTGGACTTGCACGATCTCGAAACTCTTCTACTATTCTTTATCCCGAACCGGGATTATTTTTTATTCAATCAGTTGATACATAACCTCCAGGCTGCCTCATTCAAACACATCAGGGGTCTTATGGAGAATATTAACCGCCTTACACGGAATCCCCATTGAATTAATCGCCTCTGTGCGCAACAATAGAGGTATCTCCAGGCTAATGATGGGTAATGTGAGGAGGGAAAATGCTTCCAACCGGGACCGTCACCTTCCTTTTTACAGATATAGAAGGCAGCACTCCTTTATGGGAGAAAATGCCGGCGGAAATGCAGGCTGCTGTGGCGCAGCACCATGCTCTCCTGCGACAGGCGATCGAAAATAACGGGGGTCACGTATTCCAAATTCTCGGCGATGCTTTTCAGGCTGCTTTTCGGCTGGCATCACAGGCATTATGCGCAGCCCTCGAGGCCCAGCGCGCTTTGCAGTCGGTTGAATGGGGTGATACCGGGCCAATCCGTGTTCGTATGGGCCTGCATACCGGTCCGGCTGAGTTAGATCCCCTTCCTGGTCCGAGTGGCAAACCTGAATACCAGGTTTGCCACACCCTCAACCGGGCAGCACGGGTGATGTCCGCTGGATTTGGTGGGCAAATCCTGATCTCGCGTGAATGCGCCAACTTGGTCGAACGTGAGCTCCCCGCAGGAGTCAGCCTGCGCGATTTGGGCGAGCACCGCCTCAAAGGAATGCAGCGGCTAGAGCACCTTTACCAGGTACTGGCGGCGGATTTGCAGCAAGATTTTCCGCCAATGGCTACAGGGTTGGCCCACCCCCATAACCTGCCATTACAGCTCACCTCTTTTATCGGCCGGGAAAAAGAGATCGCCCAGCTACAAAAATTATTCAAAGAAACAAATACGCGCCTGGTGACTATTACTGGCACAGGAGGGATGGGGAAGACCCGCCTGGCCTTACAACTCGCCGAGGAACTCCTCGATGCCTTTCCGGATGGGATTTGGCTCGTGGAATTGGCTGCTTTAGTTGATCCTGATGATGTTCCACTGTCGGTTGCAACAGCCCTGAGGATCCGCGAGACACCCGGACAGTCGGTTACCGCTGTGCTGCGAGAGTATCTGGCATTAAAACACATGCTAGTGATCCTCGATAATTGCGAGCACGTGGTGGGGGTGGCTGCTGATTTGGTCAACACTCTTCTGCTTGCCTGCCCCTACTTGCATGTCCTGGCAACCAGCCAGGAGATTCTAGGCCTGGATGGGGAGACTTTGTTTCGTTGCCCACCCCTTTTGTTCTTCAACCCAGACCAGCCTCATCCAGCCTCTGAAGGCAAAAAGTTTGAGCAGGCTTCCGCCAGTGAGAGCGTGCGTTTATTTATTGAACGCGCTGCTGCCGCATTACCAGGGTTCACTTTGAATATAAAGAATGCAACCACCGTCATAGATATTTGCCGTAGGCTGGAAGGCATCCCCCTGGCCATCGAGCTGGCTGCTGCACGGGTCCGCCTGTTGAGCGTGGAACAAATTGCCAGCCGCCTGGAAGACGTTTTTGACTTGCTTACCGCCGGCGGACGTGCCCGGTTGCCTCGACACCAGACATTGAAAGCCTTGATCGACTGGTCCTATAACTTATTGACGGCGAATGAGCAAACTGTGCTGATGCGCCTCTCCGTTTTCTCCGGAGGCTGGGATCTGGCAGCTGCAGAGGCAGTAGCTTCTGATGGAGGAATTAAGTCCTCGCAGGTGCTGGGGTTGATGGGGCAGTTGGTAGATAAATCCCTGATCCTGGTTGAATCTAGTGACTCGTCTGAAAACCGTTTCCAAATGCTGGAGACCATCCGCCAGTATGCTTGCGAAAGGCTGAATGAGGCCGGAGAGATTAATGCCGTGCGCGACCAACACCTGGAGTATTACTTTCGCATGGCGGAGCAGGCCAAGCAGCACATGTGGGATGAACAGCAAGGTGATTGGTTCCGGCGACTATCATTAGAAGTGGATAATCTCCGTAATGCTTTGCGCTGGGCGCTTGTCGAGGGACCGCGCGTAGAGGAGAATAACGATATGGCCGGACGGATGGCTTCGTCGTTATGGTATTTCTGGTATCTATTTGGGTCGCTGAAAGAAGGTCGAAGCTGGATTTCGGCTGCTCTTGATCGCAATCCGCAATGGAACCAGACTCGGGCCAGCTTGCTCCAGGCAGATGGCACACTGGCCTGGCAGGAAGGCAAGCTGCCTTTGGCCATCAGCCGCTTGCGCGAATCAATGGATCTTTTTACCTTGCTCGAGGATCAAACCGGCCTGGCAGAAGCGACCCACATGTACGGTCATGCCGTATTTGACCAGCAAAATTACACTGAGGCAGGCAATATCTTCCAGCGGTGCCTGTCTCTCTACGAGGAGCTTGGAGATCGTAGCATCCGCATTGCGCTGATCAGCGACCTGGGCCTGGTGGCCTGCCATAAGGGTGATCTTCCCCTGGCTCGAAAGTATTACGAGGAGGGTCTGGCGTTGTTTGTTCAAAATGGCTTCAGAGATGGCGAAGCTCAATCGTATGTGCGTCTGGGCGATATTGCTCGTCTGGAGGGAGATTATGGACGAGCGGAAGAGCTCTATGAAAAGAGCCTGCTGATTAACCGCGAGTTGAAAATCTCCCTGGAAATTGCCTGTTCGCTGCATAAGCTGGGTTTCATTGCCCTTCATCAGGGGGAAATGTCTCACGCTCAGGCTTTATTTTGTGAAAGCCTGGCGCTACAGCGGGAATCTGGCAATCAGCAGGGACTTGCAGAGTGCCTGGCCGGGTTAGCAAGCCAAAGGGTGTGTAGCGGAGATTTTGAGGGAGCAGCAAAATATTTTGGCGCTGCAAATCAGATTCTAACCCGAACCGGCTTGCCTCTGGGACCAGCCGATTTAGCCGAGTGGAGGCGCGATGAGGAATTGGCGAGATCCAGATGCGACTCTATAAGCTTTGAGCGAGCCTGGTTGAAGGGAATGAACGAACCGGTAGATGACATGGTTGTTTCATTGCTGGCTGCGCCCCCATCGTTGTAATAGGGGGTGATGCTCAGAAATATCTCGAATTATTATTGTTGTTATTCGCAGCTGGAGGGAGTTATGGTTCAGGGGGAGAAATGGGAATTGAAGCTGATCCGTGGATAGCATCGGTTGTGGAGCGGGAAGTGCGCTTTCACTTTTCTTGATTTCCCTGACTTTGCCCCCGTAGTATCAATAGAAAATTCTAAGCCAACTCTAATATTTAAGTATTGACTTAAATAAGAAAATCCTATATTATGACTATATGGATAAATTTAGTGCCCTATCGGATCCCACCAGGCGCAAGATCATCGAGACCTTGGCACAGCACGGACCGTTATCTGCCAGGGAGATCTACGACCAGTTTACAGCCAGTGCTCCGGCAATCTCCCAGCACCTCAAGATTCTCCGGGAAACCAGGCTTGTGCAGATGGAAAAGAGGGCACAGCTGCATATTTATTCCCTCAATCCAGAAGCCATTCTGGAAGTCGATCAATGGGCGCGGCAGATAACCCGCCTTTGGAGCCAGCGCTTCGATACTTTGGATCAGATTCTAAAGGTGGAAACAATAAAGATGATGGATAAACCATCAGAAAGGAACCTTTTTATGGAAACCCAAACGATAAAAGAAGTCACCCTCATGCGCGTGTTCGACGCCCCGCGTGAGCTGGTCTTCAAAGCCTGGACCGATCCCAGGCTGATGGCCCAATGGTTCGGCCCTCACATGTTCTCCATCCCGGTCTGCGAGCTGGACGTGCGGCCGGGCGGCGCCATGCGCATCGTGATGCACGGGCCGGACGATCTGGATTATCCGATGCATGGTGTCTTTCGTGAAATTATCCCACCCGAGCGGATCGTCTTCAGCACCCGGGCCATCGACGACGAAAATGGGGCTGCCCAGCTCGAAACCCTCAACACGGTCACACTTACCGACCTTGGAGCGCAGACCCGGCTCACCCTGCATATCGAGGTGGTGAAGGCCACACCGGCAGCCGCAGGGCCGCTCTCCGGGATGGAGATGGGCTGGAGCCAGAGCCTGGAAAAGTTGGGTGATGCGCTGGCGAAACCCCGCCCTGCATCGCGGTAGGAAAGGAGATGAAATGAGCACAGTTCTTTCGAAAGATGGCACTCTGATTGCTTTCAACCGTGCGGGAGAAGGACCGGCGTTGATCATGGTGACTGGCGCCCTTGCCACCCGGCAAGCTGTCGCTCGATCTAACCAGACTTCGCGGGAGGCGAACCTGGAGAAGTACTTCACCGTGTTCGCTTACGACCGGCGCGGTCGGGGCGAGAGCGGTGACACGCTACCTTACGCCGTCGAGCGCGAGGTTGAAGATCTCGATGCTCTCATTACTGAATCGGGCGGCTCGGCATTCGTATTCGGCCATTCATCAGGAGCTGTTCTGGCCCTGGAGGCTGCCCGCCGGCTCACGAAAAAGATCACGAAATTGGCTGTTTATGAGCCGCCGTTCATCATCGACGACAGCCGCCCGCCGGTTCCGGCAGATTATCGGAACCACATGGAGGCGCTGGTCTCGGAGGGCCGCCGGGGCGCAGCGGTGGCGTATTTCATGACCGCTGTGGTCGGGATCCCTGAGGGAGTCGTTGCCCAGATGCAACACAGTCCCATGTGGCCGGAGTCCGAGGCGATTGCCCACACACTGGTCTATGATGGGACGATCATGGGCGATACCATGTTCGGCAAACCGTTGGACAGGAGCAAGTGGGCCTCCATCACGATGCCGGTCCTTGTGATGGATGGGGGGAACAGCCCGGCTTACATGCACCATGGGGTCGAAGCGCTGGCCAACATCCTTCCGCACGCGCAGCACCGCCGCTTTCCGGGCCAGGAGCACGGCGTCGCCAACGAGGTGCTCGTTCCTGCCTTGGCAGAGTTCTTCAAAGGCTGAGGCGATGCCCATCCAAAACATACGTTTGATCATATGGTCACCATCTATGGGGAAACAATCATGGGAACCGTAGTTACAAATTTTCAACATCTGAGATGATCCCTTTGACTACTCCTTTTTTCGCTGCAGCGCTGGCTCTGATTGCCGCCTTCTGCTGGGGCGCAGGTGATTTTACCGGCGGGCTGGCTACCCGGCGTTCGGATCCCTTCCTCACCGTGTTCATGTCTTACAGTGTGGGTTTGGCGGCCATGGTGATCGTGGCGCTGGCACGGGGTGAGAAGGTGACCACACCCGCGGCCCTGGGGTGGGGAGCGCTGTCAGGTCTCTCTGGGATGGTCGGGGTTGGGTTCCTCTTCCGTGGTTTCAATACAGGGCGCATGGGGATTGTCTCACCGACCTCCGCCATGCTGGCAACTGCCCTGCCGGTGGTCTTCGAAGCGCTAACCAAAGGGTTACCCCGCGAGCTGCAACTGGCCGGTTTCGGTGTGGCGCTGGTGGGGATTTGGCTCATCTCCCGGCCTGAGCGCCTGGGCGGTTATCCCAAGGGGTTGGGGATGGCTTTGCTGGCGGGAATCGGTTTTGGCGGTTTTTTCATCGGGCTGGGTCAGGTGGGGGGAAATGTGGTGTTCTGGCCCCTGGCGGCCGGGCGCGCGGCTTCTGTAGTGGTCATGGCCGTTTTCGTGCTGGTCACCCGCCGCCGGGTAACCCTCCGGCAAAGCCCCCTGAAGTTGTTCGCCCTGGCCGGCCTGCTCGATGTGGGTGGCAACCTGTTCTTTCTTCTGGCGATCCAGAATGGCCGCCTGGATGTGACTGCCGTACTGGGATCGCTCTACCCTGCGGTGACCGCCGTGATCGCCTGGTGGGCAATTGAAGAGCGTCTAACGCGCTTCCAGGTGCTCGGCGTGGCTGCGGCAATCCTGGCGATCGTGATGATCACTTTGTAATTGGGGGTGTATTTATCGATATGAAAGAAAGGATGGATGGATATGACAGAAAGTAGGATGAATTCGGAGGCAATGGACAACGCATCTGGAGGCTGTTATGTCTCTGTGAATGGCATTAACCTGTATTATGAAACCTACGGCGAGACCCGTGGTGTGAGTAGACCGCTGGTCTTGCTTCATGGCGGCCTGGGCGGGATCGGTATGTTCGCTCCACTAATGCCCGAGCTTAGCCGAACGCGGCAGGTGATCGGGGTAGAGCTGCAGGCTCACGGGCATACTGCTGACATCGACCGCCCTTTACGGTTCGAGGCCATGGCGGACGACATTGCTGCTCTGATCCGGTATATGGGCTTTGCAGGGGTCGATCTCATGGGATATTCCCTGGGGGGTGGTGTGGCTCTGCAGACCGTCATCCGCCACCCGCAGGCGGTGGCTAAACTGGTGGTAGTTTCAAGCCCCTGCAAACGCGAGGGATGGTATCCGGAGGTTCTGGCCGGGATGGCGGGGATGAATGCTGAGGCGGCGCAAACCATGGTGGGTTCACCCATGCACGCGGATTACGTCCGATCAGCGCCTAGGCCGGAAGATTGGCCCGTGCTGGTGGAGAAGATGGGCCAGTTGCTCAGGCAAGATTATAATTGGTGCAGCGAAGTGGCTTCGATCAAGTCGCCGGCAATGATCGTCATCGGAGATGCCGACTCGGTTGTGCCTGCCCACGCCGTGGAGATGTTTGGGCTGCTTGGTGGTGGGAAGGGGGATGCCGGGTGGGATGGTTCGGGAATGTCGATTTCACGGCTGGCCATCTTGCCTGCCACGACGCATTACAACATGTTTACCTCGCCCATGCTGGCGTCTGTGGTCACGAATTTCCTCGACACCCCGCTGCCTGAGCACAGGTGAGCGCTGACCGATAAGATCGTTCAGGGAGGCCATAATGTCTGATATGCGATATGACCATGGGTTGGCTGCGATTAATCATGCCCGCATTTATTACGAGGTCGCCGGTGCAGGAGAGCCCTTCGTGATGATCCACGCCGGGGTGGCCGACAGCCGTCAATGGAACAACGAGTTTGCATATTTCGCCAAACGCTTTCTTGTAATCCGTTACGATCTGCGTGGTTATGGCAAGAGCGAGCCGGTCGCGGGGGAGTTCAGCCATCTGCAGGATCTGACCGCCCTGTTGGAGCTCCTGCACGTCGACCAGCCTCTGGTCCTCATGGGCTGCTCGATGGGCGGCGGATTGGCCATGGATTTCGCCCTGGCACACCCGGCGATGGCGAAAGCGCTGATCATGGTTGGCTCGGGTCCCACGGGTCTGAAATTAGATGTGCCCCTGCCTGCAAAGTACGAGCAGGCAGAAGAAGCCTATAAAGCTGGCGATTTCGACTTGCTGGCCGAGCTGGAAACGCAGATCTGGTTCGATGGCGAGGGCCGGACACCCGCGCAGGTGAACCCAGCCATGCGCAAGCTGGCCTATGAAATGAACCGTAACGCGATAACCCTCGAAGCGAAGAAGCTTGGCAAACGCCTGCCCGATACCCATCTCTCGGCAGCCGGGCGTTTGGGCGATCTAAAAATACCCACGCTCGTCATTGTTGGCACGCACGACACACCTTACATCCTGGCGGCTGCGGACTATATGCTGGGAAAGATCCCCTCTGCCCAGAAAGCGGTTATCGCGGATGCAGCCCACCTGGCCAACATGGACCAGCCGGAGGAGTTCCAACGCATCGTCACCACGTTTCTGGAGGGGACGATCACCTGAGGCTGCATTTTGCACCTGCCGGATCGATGAAAGTACACTGACCGGGCAGGTGAAGCCTTTAGGATGCTATCAAGATTACCGCCGCTATGCTCCGGGTCAAGTTGCCCTCTCTGAAGGACTGCGCCGTCTCTAATCTTGCGGGGTACATAATATCCTGGTCGAGACAGACCTTTATCGCCGTACGGCTTTTCGCCTTTACAAATCATTCGCGTTTGAAGAGATATAGAATATTCTCATAGATCGGAAGAGCTATTAAATCACTTTGAAAATCCACCATTGCGTGGTGGGTTCTCAAGGTATCCATTTATCGTGCCCGGTGAAAACCACCTCGAACCATTTATGCTTCGGTTGTTCTACCCCCCACCGATTCCGAGAATATAATCAACCGATGAACCTGATTAACGTTGGTTACGATTCGACGAACTATTATGTGGTTGAGCAAAATCGCACCCGGCTGCTGATTGATGCAGGCTGGCCGGGCACCCTCCCCAAGCTCCTGGCTGGCTTGCGACGCAAGGGTTTGAGGCTCGAGGAGATCGACTACCTCTGCGTCACGCACTTTCATCCCGACCATGCCGGGTTGGTTCAGGAGCTCAAGGATCAGGGAGTGAAACACATACTTCTGGATGAACAGCTCCCGGCTGTGCCTGTGCTTAAAACCTATATGAAACCCAACAGCGGTTATGTCGACATCCGGGTCGAGGACAGTCTCCACCTGGCGACTACCGGTAGCCGGGCCTGCCTGCAGCGCATCGGCTTCGATGGCGAGATGGTATGCACCCCCGGGCACAGCGATGACAGCATCAGCGTGGTTTTGGATGAGGGGGTGGCATTCACCGGCGACCTGCATCCTCCGATGCTGGTCGGTGAGGATAAGGCAGAGACTGTTAGACAGAGCTGGGACATACTGCGCAGGCTTGGTGTGCGCACCATTTACCCCGGCCATGGTCCCGCCTGGCCCAGCCGGGTGCGATTTCGCCAATTTGGATTGATTTAGGGAGTTGAATTGCGGCAAATTTCCCCGATAATATAAGTAACTGCAATCTTGTCTGAACCCTAATCCAATGCCAATGTCAAAAAAAAGGAGAAAATGACATGAAACCTGCGTATTGGATTGCGATCCTGGCTCTGGTGGGTGGCATCATCGGTTATGGGGTCTTTCACGCGACGGGTTGGTCGGGAACTATATTGGGCGTTGTCCTGGGTATTCTGGTTGGGGCTGTCATCTATGCCGGGCAGGCTCGCAGAACGAGATAAGACCGGTCATCCGCACCTATCTCGAGGACCAACCCCTCTGTGTGAATTAGATGGATCCGGAGATTATGCGAGGCGTGCGCGTAACCGCTTGATCCCGGGTGGATGGTGAGCAAACCAATTTACCGCACTGCCACAGGATAATCATCGCTTCCGTTTCGTAATGAGCGTCTCCTTGGATGAATTCTTCCGTGACCGCCCCACGTCGAGACAGCTTTTCGATGCTGTGTTCGAATTCATCGAGAGCCTCGGGGAGACAAGCTTTACGGTGACTAAAAGCCAGGTTGCCTTCCGCCGGGCAAAGGTGTTTGCCTGGGCGTGGATACCGGGAAGATATCTGCGTGGGAAGGTTGCCCCTCTGGTTCTGACGCTATCTTTCGCCAGCCGGGACCCGTCGCCGCGCTGGAAAGAAATTGTCGAGCCGGCCCGAGGGCGTTATATTCACCACCTGGAGCTGCATTCCGTTGACGACCTGGATAACGAAGTAAAGGAATGGCTGAGGGCAGGTTGGGAGATGGCAGGGAGGAGTAAATGAAAAATATAATGAATCGGCTGCCGGGCTCTGTCTCGGCTACGCTCATTCTGATCTTATGCAACGCCGCCTTTTGGTTCGTCTTCGCAGTGCTGACTGCCGTTGGAGCCATCCAATCCCTTAACGCACTGGGCGCTATCCGGTGGATCATGGCCATCCTTGCTTTCGGCGCCTCCGGGGTCCTGGTTGGACTTGGGTTACTTTTATCGAGGCGTAACCGGCCGGCCTACTATTTTGGGGTAATGGTTCTGGCGGTTATCGCGCTCCTTTCAATCGCCGATCAGGTCGGATTGCCCGACCTGGTCACGCTGGGCGCCAGCCTTGCTGCACTCGTCCTGATGATAAAAGACCGCCTCTGGTACCTCCAACCGAAAAATGCGGCTCTGAAGCAGGATTGATCCGCGTACTCATCGTTGATTCTCTCGGCAGAAACAGCAAACATTGCCACATGGCTATTTCGGAATGTGGTAATAATTGTTGGTGGATGACATCCTTATTGATCGAAGGATTCTGGAATATTCTCAATGAATAAAATTCGCAAGAACATTCTCACCATTTTGTTGGCTTTATTAAGCTTACCGCTGATCGGTTTCATTGTTTCCGCTTTATATCTCTTCTTCCAACTCCATCGCACGAACGGCGAAATCCTCTCCTCGGGACGCAAGCGGACTTACCTGCTGTACGTGCCGAAGAGCTACCGCCCGGATCGTCCCACACCGTTGGTGATCAGCATTCACGGCTATGCCGAATGGCCTGCGCACCAGATGGAGATCAGCCGGTGGAACCGTTTGGCTGAAGAGAAGAACTTCATCGTGGTTTATCCCTCCGGCACCGGGTTTCCCTTGCATTGGCGGGCAAGCGGGCAACCAGGCACCTCGCAGGATGTCCAGTTCATCTCTGATTTGATCGATCGATTGGAAAAAGACTACAACATCGATCAAACCCGCATCTTTGCCAACGGGCTATCCAACGGTGGGGGCATGTCCTTCGCACTGGCGTGCGCGCTTTCGGAACGCATTGCCGCGATTGGCAGCGTTTCGGGTGCTTATCTGCTGCCCTGGGAGGAATGCAATCCCGAAAGGCCTGTACCGGCAATCATTTTTCATGGCACCAAAGACCCCGTCGTCCCATTCGGCGGAGGACATTCGAGGGCATTAAACTACCCGTTTCCTGACGTGCCCGCGTGGGTCGAAGCGTTGGCCGCCCACAATGGCTGCGCCGCAGAGCCGGTCGAATTGCCTGCCCAGGGCGAAGTCCACGGGAAGCGCTATACGAGCTGTGACAAAAACGCCGAGGTGATATTCTATACCATTCATAACGGCGGCCATTCCTGGCCTGGCGGCGGCTATATCCCTGCAGCTATCGTGGGGCATACGACGCACGATATCGATGCCACACGCGTGATGTGGGCGTTCTTCCAACAGCATCCGTTGAAAAAATAAATCCGTTCTCTTATCGTGCTTTGGGCCAATTCTGCTTGTATCATAATGAGATAATTGTTATGATATTAACGGGTGCCGGTTCCCGGTTGGGAGTGTCTCTGAATTGATGATTCAAACATGCGGATTAATTCAAAGATGCTTCGGAACCCGAGCAAGCCATCGACCTGGCGGGGTTATCAATTCATCACGCAAATGCATCCTCGCATATCAGTAGACCACCGCAAAACCGAAAGGAGGGACTGGCAAGAAGAAGTACATCTTAATCGTTGGCTGTCTGGTAATCGATGATTTAATCCGGAGGCGCTGGATCCGGACGGCAAATTTTTATCGACCACCGGGGATGGACTGGTTTCGATCTCATTATAGATTTGCTTTGCTGGCTCCCCGGCGTGAATGAATAATTGTCAACGATCGCAAAAGGAGTCTCACCATGGCGAAAGTAGCACGAGAAATGGTTGAAAGAACTGGCATCAATGTCGATGAGCTGGTGGAACTGCTCATCTCCAATGCCTCTGCTGAACTGACCACGTTTTACTACTACACCATCTTGCGTGTAAACCTGATTGGACTGGAGGGGGAGGGCATTAAAGAGATTGCCGAAACGGCTCGCATCGAAGACCGTAACCACTTTGAAGCCCTGGTTCCCCGTATCTATGAGCTCGGCGGCAAAATCCCGGGAAATATGAATGCGTTCCATGATATTTCAGCCTGCCCACCCGCTTCACTTCCTGAGAATGCGACGGATGTCAAGGCCATTCTCAAAGTCCTGGTAGAGGCTGAGCGCTGTGCGGTACGAGGCTATACCCATATCTGCAATTTAACTGCCGGCAAGGACCATCGCACCTACGACCTCGCCCTGGCGATCCTGAACGAGGAGGTGGAGCACGAATCCTGGTTCTCCGAGTTCCTGGGAGAAGGTCCCTCCGGCCACTTCATGCGTCGCGGAGAAACCTCGCCGTTCGTCAGCAAGTTCTTGCGCTAGCTATTCCTGGTAAAACCAGATCATGAGGGTCTTCACCCTTCAGGACCTCAGCCGCTACAACGGCCGGGACGGCAATCTTGCCTACGTCGCTTATCGTGGCTTGGTCTACGATGTTTCTGGCAGCTACTTTTTTCGCGGAGGCCGGCATTGGGTCCGTCACAATGCCGGCTCCGATCTCAGCGATGAGATCGATCAAGCCCCGCACGACGAATCGCTCTTGCAACGTTTTCCGGTGGTGGGGTCTCTCACAATGGTAGAATAGGCCGCAACCCCAGAAATCTCTTTTCCCGAGATAGATTCCCCTTGACAACCTATAATTTTTATTATATAATGAGTGAGTAGTCAGTCATTATACGATTACGCGAGGATGGCTAACCATGGTGCGCGAACTCAGTAACGAAAAAAGAGCCACATTTCTGCGATCTGCCCTGAAGTTGTTTGTTGCCAGGGGAGTACAGCATACCTCCACCTCAGAGATCGCGAAAGAAGCCGGCACCGCTGCCGGGACACTGTTTTTGTATTTCCCAACCAAACAGGCGTTGATCGATGAGCTGATATTAAAAATCGGCAAAGAACAATCCGATTATATAAACACCCTGTTAGTTTCACCTCTTCCAGTTCGGGAGACCTTCTTCACGATCTGGGATGGCACTCTTCGCTGGTTTATGGAAAATATGGATGCTTATCAGTATGTCCAACAGGTTCGAGATTCGGGGATGGTATCGGCAGCTGCTGTGCAAGAGTCGGGAAAATTCTTTGGATATTATTATGCTGCCATCCAGAAAGGGCATGACGAGAATCGCATCAAGCCTTACTCAATCGATTTGATCGGCAGCATCCTCTACCAGGATCTCGTTGCCATTATGAATTTGATGCGAATCCAGCCAGACCCCGCCAAACGCGAAGAAATCATGCAACAGGGGTTCGCCATCTATTGGGATGGGATAAAACTGTGAATGACGCCCCGGTTCGAGGAGAAAAGATGAAATATAAAAGCGTTGTCGTGACCAAAATTGGTGGCCCAGAGGTTCTCCGGGTTATGGAGAAAGATTTGCGCCCACCGTTGGTTGGGGAGGCCCGCATTAAAATCCTCGCCTCAGCAGTGTGCCAGCCTGATATTACCGTTCGTAATGGCAAATCACTCTATAGTGGGACGCCGCTGGGGCATAAAGTCCCCTTTACCCCGGGCTATGCGATCATCGGCATCGTGGATGCGGTTGGCGAAGGCGTTACCGCGGTTGCCGTTGGAGACCGGGTTGGCGCGTTAACGGTTATCGGGGGTTATAGCGAATACCTGTATTGGCGGGGCGACCTGTTGATCCCTGTCCCCACCACCCTGGATCCCGCAGAGGCTGTCCCGCTGATCTTGAATTACATCGTGGCATACCAGGTGCTTCACCGGTCGGCGAAGGTCAAAAACGGAGATAAGGTCCTGATTATCGGTGCGAGCGGCGGAATTGGGACTGCCTTTCTGCAGCTCGGCAGGCTGGCTAATCTCAAAATGTACGGGTTAGCTTCTCCCAGCAAACACCACGTCTTGGCCTCCTACGGTGCAACGCCGATTGATTACCACACACAAGACTTTGTCGAAGTAATCCGCCAGGCGGAACCGGATGGGCTCGATGCGGTGTTCGACGGCATGATGAGCATGGACTCTATCAAAAGGGCCCTGCCGCTGCTGCGGCGCGGAGGCAAGTTGGTGAGCTACGGGGAGCCTGCCGGGTTGGTTACTTTATTTCGTGTCCTGTTAACTTTGATTATGGTCAACCTGCTGCCGAATGGTAAGTCGTTCAAGTTTTATGGAACCTCTACCTATTTTTTGTTTGATCAGAAACCTTATCTGGAAGATTGGGCTGAGCTCTTCAAGCTGCTCGATCAAGGCAAAATAAAACCGATCATTGCACAGAAGTTCCCCATTGAGGAAGCAGCTAAAGCAAATGCACTGCTGGAAAGCGGTCAGGTTACCGGCAATGTCGTTTTGGTGGCGCCCGAAGGGTCATAGATTATTTTATCCAGCAGAAAACAATATATAGAACAAAGGAGTTTAAATGAGCACTACCCAGGTAAGAGTATTCAGCGCAGGGGTGTTTTTTCTCATTATTTTCCTCTCGGGTTTCTGGTTAAGAAATTCCGGCAGGCCGGTCAATGGGATCCTCCTGACAGTCCATAAATTCATTTCTCTCGGAGCGATTGCCTATCTGGCCGTAACCGTTTCCCAGGTTAATCAAGTCATGAAGCTCAGCACGCTTGAACTCACTGCCTGCATGGTCACCGGATTGTTCTTTCTCGGCACCATCATTACGGGAGGTTTGTCGAGCATCGATAAAGTGATGCCGGGTGTGGTTTACCGGCTGCATCAAATTGCACCCTATCTGACCGCGCTTTCTACTGCGGCTACCCTCTATCTTCTGCTGGTTGTAAGGAGCCTGTCGCCAACGACGTGATGGCTGCTTCGATTCTGTGGCATAATTACCCCATTGCCTCATCCCTGCTTGCCGACCCATGCTTGAGAAACCCGCTCTTGACGATGAAATGCTCATCACCTGCCTGCAGGCTGAGTATGGGTTATCCGTAATCGAGGTCACTTTTCTTCCCCTCGGAGCAGATCTCAATACGGCCGTTTACCGGGTTTCAACCATCGATGGACCGCAATACTTTCTGAAGCTGAGACAGGGCACTTTCAACGAGACTTCGGTAACACTGCCTAAATTCCTCTACGACCAGGGCATCACACAAATCATCGCCCCCTTGCACACGAGAACCGGCGGGTTGTGGGCAACGCTGGAGGCCTTCAAGGTGATCCTTTACCCGTTCGTTGAGGGCCGTAACGGGTATCAGGTGAATCTAACCGACCACCACTGGGTCGAGCTTGGCGCTGCCCTCAAAAGGGTCCACACGGCGGCCTTGCCTCACGAGCTGATCGGGCGGTTCCGGCGGGAGACCTATTCTCCGCGCTGGCGTGAAATCGTGCAGGGGTTTGTAGCGCATGCTGAAGATCCCATTCGTGATGACCCTCTCGCCATAAACCTGGCTGCGTTTTTGCGTGCCAAACGGGAGGTAATCCTCGATCTAACCGGGCGTGCTGAGAGGCTCGCCCGGGCGCTCCAGGCCGAACGTCGGGAATTTGTCCTGTGTCACTCAGACGTCCACGCGGGGAATGTCTTGATCGATTCCGCAGGCGCATTGTACATCGTGGATTGGGACGATCCTATCCTGGCGCCCAAAGAGCGGGACTTGATGTTCCCCGGTGGAGCGCAAGGGTTCCGCGGTCATACCCCCGAGGAAGAAGAAACCCTGTTTTACCAGGGCTACGGCCAGACGCAGATCGATCACAGAGCTTTGGCGTATTACCGCTACGAGCGCATTGTTGAAGATCTGGCAATCGAGTGTGAGCAGATATTTTCGACGACCCAGGGCGGAGAAGATCGGGAGCAAGCCTTCGAATATTTTAAATCCAATTTTTTACCAGAGAACACGATTGAGATTGCCTATCAATCCGATTTAATCTCCTGAGTAATATTCTCTATCCGATATTGCTACTGCCTGGCCCAACCATTGGGCGGTTTGCTTGAGCGAAGCTGTGTATTCGGCTTGCCTTTGCCTTCTTTGGATACGGCCTCGCCGGCATACTGCCGGCGTTTTGATCGTATACCATTTCCACGGTTTCATGCTATGATAATTTGAAATTGCATCTCACCAACCCCAGTCTTTTCCAACCGTTAGCTGCTATCTTTGCCAGCCGGATAAACCATGAAGCTAAAGCTTACCATCCTTTACGCCACACGCGAGGCTCTGGGAATTATCGTCATGGGGGCGGCGTTGTTCTGGCCGGCCGGGCGCCTGGGTTGGTGGCAAGCCTGGGCAGCTCTCGCCGTGATGCTGGCATGGACCCTGGCGACGGCGGTGATTATCTTCCGTTTCGACCCAGCTTTGCTGGCTGAGCGCCTGGGACCGCGGCGGGGCGCCAAGAAGTGGGATGCCAGGATCGTGGGCGCCCTTGGGCCTATCACGTTCCTGCGTTATATCGTTGCCGGTTTGGACCAGCGCTACAGTTGGTCCGGCAGCTTTCCACTCGCTGCTCAAATTGCGGCGCTGCTGGTCTGCGCTGCGGGTTACGCTCTCTTTACCTGGGCGACGGCATCCAACGCATTCTTCTCGCAAGTCGTCCGTATCCAAACCGACCGCGCCCAGACGGTCGTGACCGGCGGGCCGTATCGCTTTTTGCGGCATCCGGCTTACCTGGGGGCTGTTTTGTACGAAATCTGTGTCCCGATTCTTTTAGGGTCCTGGTGGGCTTTGCTCGTCAGCACGTTGAGCGCAGGTCTGCTCCTGGTGCGCACCGCGCTCGAGGACCGCACCCTGCGCCTCGAGCTGGCCGGTTATGCGGGGTACGCCCGACAGGTGCGTTATCGTCTCTTACCCGGCGTCTGGTAGTTGGGTGGCAGGTATCGCAAAATGGAAGATGCCGCGAGGTAAGCATATTCGATACAAGCGAAAAAAACACTAAAAGGATCAGGAATCACAAGGAGGGCATGATGGATGTCGGTAAGAACGTTCTGCGCTTCCTGTTGTGGCTTGGGATCGGCCTGCTACAAATCATCATGACCCAGGTGGTCACTTTCGTGTTCTCTCTGCTCATCCCCGGCATGGAGAATTTTCCCCAAACCTACCCGGTGTTGTTCGTCTTTTTGTTGGGGATAACCTATTCCATCGGTGTATTCCTGGCCGGCTGGCTGGCGTTGGGCCGGCACTGGCTGCCCGGAGCTCCAGATTATCTGAGGCGGTTGGTGGGTGCCCTTGTCGGCGCCTATGTTCCGTTGCTGCTAGCCCTGATCTTTTACCATCCCCTCGAGCCGGGGAATCCCTTCTTTTTCATAGCCATAATCACCTGTGTGCTGGGGTTTTATCTGCCAGGATGGATATTGAAACCGGCAGTGTGATTGGATTGGAGAATTGAACAGGGACCGCCCGCGGGGTACCGCGGAAATTATCCCAGATGAGATTTTCTCTTGGAGGACTGAATGGATATTAATAAAGATGAAATTGCACGGTTAACGGAGGAATATTGCGGAGTGTGGGGCATCAATCACACCCGCCGGCTGCTGCAGCTCATCTCTGAGATCGGCCAGGGCATGACCTATAACCCTGAACCGCTCTGGCTGGCTGCCCACCTGCACGATTGGGGAGCCTACAGCCCGTGGGCGCAGAAAGATGTTGACCATGCCCTCCGGTCCAGCCAGGTGGCTGGGCCTTTCTTGAGGGAGCGAGGATATCCCGAAGAGGCGACTGCTCTGGTGACGGAGATCATCGCCCTGCACCACACCGGGGGATCTGACCGCAGCCTCGAAGCCATCCTGTTGCGCGACGCCGATACGCTGGACTTTCTGGGGGTGGTGGGGATTCTACGTGATTTCTCCAAGAACCCCAAAGACATGCGCAAAGCTTATGACACGACGAAAGGGCGCCGCAACAAGCTGCCCGGTCTGCTGGTCTTGCCGGCAGCCCAGGCCATGGCCGCCGAGCGGGTCAAAGAGATGGATATATTCCTGGCGCAGTTTGAGGTGGAGAGCTTTGGCTGCTTTTAGAGCTCTTAGAAGCGATACCGGTGAATCATGCAAAAAGGTGTGTTTATCGGATGGGGTCGGACGGCGGATGTCTATGCTCGGGGAGGGGATCGCACCCCGCAACTGTATCAGGCGCGCATCCCGGGTCGGGCGGTGGAACAAGACTATCGGCTCAACCGGGCTACCGCCGGGCATGCCCTGGCCTGTACGGGTTTTATTCCAGACCTTCCGGTTATGGATAGATGCTGTGTATCGAAACCGTTATTTGCAGGTAAACCCGGCCTCTTCCGAGCAAATCACTGCCTGGCAGCTTCTGCTGATGGCAGCGCGCCTGCGGGAAGTCGAGGCTTATCCAAAGGAATATAAGCTGCTGATGGAGCGTATGTATGAGATCGTCTCTCCGGAGAAAATCGATGGCTTCTAGCTCTTTGCAAGCACAAGAACCCCGCAACACGGCTGTACAGCCAATAGCTCTTCGCAGGTGGGCATATTCGATTGGCTTCTGGTCGGCGGTTTTAACCACAGTGGGCGGTGTAATTTACTTTCTGGTTATCGTTTGGGCAAATCTGAGCGGTCAATTTACCTTCCCTCCTCCGGAATCGATCCAGTTGTTCGGGGGCATCGCCAGCCTGTTGTTCTGCCCGGCCCTGGTTGTCGTCATCGCCAGTCTCCATACGATCACACCGGCAGAGAAGAAGGTGTTCAGCCAGTGCAGCCTGGCTTTCACCCTGCTCTTTGCTCTTTCTGTCAGCATTAACCGGTTTACCCAATTGGGCGTCATCCGGCAAAGCCTGGCAGCCGGGACAGTGGAAGGAATCAACTGGTTTTTACCCTATGGAGACCGCTCGATCATGCTGGGTCTCGAAATGATGGGTTGGGGCTGGTTTTTAGGCCTGGCTATGCTTTCGGCAGCGCCAGTCTTTTCGCGGGGAAAACTGGAACGCTGGTTACGCGGACTCATGATCCTTTATGGCGTTCTGGGTCTCATCAGCGCAGTCGCTTTTATGCTGGCAAGCCCGCTTTCGGTGGTGGGCTTCGTAGCGTGGGGATTGATCTTATTCATCGTTACCGGGCTATTGGCGATCTATTTCAGGCGGGGGGCATAGAGGCGCAATTCTGAATATTCCCGGCGTCCATCGCTTCAGGGGTAAATTGTGCCGTTTCGGGGGAGGCATTAATCTCGGTTGCGACGGAGGTCCGTCGCAACCTGGTCTTCAAGTTGTGGAGTTGAGTTGAATCTATGCTGTGATTACAGGACCGTTTTGACCCCCGGCACCCGGCGCAGCCCATCCGCCAGGATGTAACAGATCGGTACCGTGGTGATGGAGGCCAGAGCGAACTTGATCAATGGATGGATTGCAATGAAGCTCAAGCCCAGTGTGATGGGGATCAGCACCAGCGGGTGGATCAGGTATACACCGAAGGTGTTCGGGCCGGCATAGGAAGCCAGGCGGTTGGACGAACTCTTCCTTTCACGTACCCACAGGGTCAATGTCGTGCTGAAGGACATGCAGGCCAGACCCATCCACAGACTCGTGACGGCGCAGCGCCAGGTGAACCCGGAAAAGAGTATCTCAACATTCCCATCCGGGGCGCCCAGGAACATGAACACGGGCAGGAAAATCACCAGAGCGAGAGAGAGCCAGGCCCAGAAGCGCAGGCTTGCGCCGGATATGCGCTCGAGCCACCCGCTGCGGTAAGCCAGGATCCCGGCGGTGAACATCAATACGTAGAAGGGGAAAAAGGCTGGGAAGAGAGTGATCGTCTCGAATAGCTCGTACCCCTGCACAATTGGATTTACCTGTGCGACGGCAAACATCCCCGCCCCCATGACCAGGGCAAACCCCAGCATCGACAGGATTCCGGGTGCCGGCAGTTTGCTCACCCAGGCCAGGCGATCCTTTTTGATCAGGTTGGCTCCCAGCCGCCAGAGCGTGTACACGGCGACGAAGGACAGCAAAGCGAACAGGAACCAGGTCGGACCCGCATCGGCCTCACTCCAATAAGTATTGATGCTGTATTGCCAGAACGATGCTGTTCCACCCTCGTTGGCAGCATATTGGATGTAGTTGGGAATCCGGCTGAGGAACAGGGTGTAGGCCACCAGCGGGATGCCCAGGCGCAGCAGGCGGTCTTTCCAGAACTGTGCGGGATTCTTCTTGTCGTACGATCCGGGGGTGAAATACCCGGCAAAGAAGAAGAACAGGCTCATAAAGAAGGATTGGCACAGGATCACGAAGAGGGACATCAGGATCTCCGTGACCTCGTCGATCGCCATGGGATCGGAATAGGTCCACAGGCCGCCGCCCAGCGCGCCGTAGGTACAGGCAGCGTGGACCACGATGACCAGGATGGTCAGTGCCACCCTGACGAGATCCACGTAGGCTATCCGGGTTGCGCTGACTGCGCGGGCAGCAGCCGCCACCCTGGTTTGAGCGACATTTGTGACTGACAGATTGGTTTCCATTCTTACTTTCCTTTCAATGTTTGGTTATTATTTTCTGAAGCTAAGGAGCTTCTTCAGCAGATGGTCAGAGTCCTGTCCCTTAACAAAGAAGGCATCTGCGCCGGCTCGAAAGGCCGCTTGTTCCGCAGCCGGATCGCCATGGACCGTAAGGACGTAGATTTTCGGAGCCTGGGGTGAAGCTTTTATCGACCTGATTGCCGACCATCCATTCATCCCAGGCATTTCGAGATCCATCAAGACGATGTCTGGCTCCAAGGACTTAGCCTGGCGCAGGGCCTCCTCGCCAGTCGCGGCTTCGCCGACCACGATCACGTCGTTCAGCAGCTCTAGAATGGTTCGCAAATCTGCCCGCACGGAGGCGTAGTCATCGACGATTAAGATTTTGGTCTCGGGAGCCATACTCCTTTGCGATCCTTTTTCCATGGCATCCGATTATTGTGGGTTAGGGCCGGCGGAATTTGTGTTGACCCTGGGCTCGATGAAGAGCAGAATCTTTGCGTCATACACCCTCTCTTCCGGAACCAGAACATCCAGGTACGAGGCGTTCTTCGTGTGATCGAGGGTCACGGGAATACCTGCACGCTCGAGGTTGGATTGAACCACGGCGCCATGCAGTGATCCAGAAACCGAGCAGACTTTTTGGAAAGTATTTTTGTTCATCGTTTTGCTCCTTACTGTCCTAGCAAGATCATGGATCTGGATACAGGATAACCAGATTGTGCTCACCCAACATCCGGCTTGCGAATGGATTTAGGATCAGAAAAAGGCTGGTTTTTCAACCAGCCTTTTGGTGGATCCTGTCCTTCGCGAGACTTAAGTCTTAGGGTTGATTGACTAACCCATTTTTTAATGCGTAAATGGCCAATTTGGTGCGATCTTCAAGGCACAGTTTGTTCAATAAGCTGCTGATGTGCGTTTTCACCGTCTTCTCGCTGATCACGAGTTTCAGGGCAATCTCTCGGTTGCTCATCCCCTCCGATACCAGGCGAATGACATCTAACTCGCGTTCGGTCAGGCCGCCGGAAGGGGGAGGCGGAGGGGCGGGGCGGGAGGCGACGTGGTTCATCAAGCGGCGCGCCACGTTGGGATGGAGGCGGGTTTCCCCTCGATAGGTCGCTCGAATGGCTTCTACCAGGTCTGATGGGGAGACGTCTTTTAAGAGGAAACCGACCGCCCCGGCCTTGATGGCCTGGATGATCTTTTCGTCATCCGAGAAGCTGGTCAGGGCGATTACCCTGGCGCCGCTTCCGAGGTCGCATATTCTCTGGGTGGCGAGGATGCCGTCCATTTCCGGCATCACCAGGTCCATCAAGATCACGTTGGGTTTCCATCGTGAAGCCATTTCAACAGCCGCCTGACCGTTTGCAGCCTCGCCGACCACCTCGATGTCTTCCATCAGCTCCAGCAGAGTGCGCAAGCCCTGGCGCACAATAGCGTGGTCATCGACAATCAATACTGAAATTTTCTTTGTCGTCGGGTCAGGCATATTCGCCCTCCTTGACGGAGATATTTTCCACCCGGATGCGCGTCCCGTCGCCGGGAGCCGATTCGATCGTTAACGCTCCGTTCAGCGCCCGGACCCTATCAGCAATATTCGCCAGGCCCAGGTGCCCGGACCTGTTTTCTGCTGCGGAGGGGACGAAACCCGCCCCGTGGTCTTCGATACTTAGAGAGATTGGGTCGCCCTCCAGATGCAGCTCAACGGACGCCTGTTTGACTCCCGCATGTTTGGCGACGTTACTGAGCGCCTCCTGGGTGATGCGGTACAGGCCCTCTTCGATGAACTCCGGGAGACGGCGCTCGCCAGAAACTTGCACGTTGACAATCAGGCCATCACGCGCCAGGCGCTCGACTGCCAGCTGCCTCAAGGCAGAAGGCAGCCCCTCTTCTGCCACAGTGCGCGGGCGCAGGTGCTGGATCAAAGCCCGCATTTCTGCCAGGGCGCTCTGCGAGAGCGATTGGAGATGGTCGAGCTGAGCAGGAACACGCGCCGGGTCACGCTCTAACAAGATTTTGGCTGCCTGAGCGGTCAGCGTCATGCTGAAGATGATCTGCGAGACCACATCGTGGAGCTCACGCGCCAGCCGGTTGCGTTCCTGGACGGTAGCCAGATCTTCAGCTTGCCGGGCGTAAGCCTCCAGCTTTTGATTGGCGACCTGCAGGTCTGCCAGCAACGCCTGGGTTTCTCTGCGGGCTTTATCTGCGTTGAGCGTCACGGCGCTGAGCACCGCAATGAGGATGCACCCGGCGATGTACGTGAGGCCAAAACCGACGCCATCCCAACTGTGGTAATAAGCGATCATGGTAGCCATGGCAAACAAGGCGAACACACCCACCCAATACCGGCCAACTCGCGGGGGCAGGCTCAGCATGGCTTGACCGCATAGCGGGAGGACCAGGTTCGTAAAGTAATCCTGGGGAGCGTCGTATGTGGGAATAAACAGCAAGGCCAGCCGGATGGCAAGCTGCAGGAGGAAATAGCCATGGACATAGCCGTTAATTCTCAGGGAGATCGGGCGCTCGGTCAAAAACAGGATCAAAAAGACGGTCAGCAGTGCGATGACCGTCCATTGGTAGGGTGTCCCGATATAATATGGGACCATCCGGGTAATTGTGGCAGCGACAAGGAGCAGACCTAAGCCGTAAACTGCGACCAGGATGCCCCGGTTGAGGTCTTTGACCATTTCTGACCCCTTCTCTATATCACCCAAACCCCTTGACCGTGTAGATTTACTATAGCATATAATTTGATCATAGAACCAACGGATATATGTTGCTGCCATGCCAGAGCTGCCGGAATTGACTGTGGTGCGGGATGTGCTTCAGCGCCGGATTGTCGGACGGACGATCGCCGCGGTGAAAGTGATTCCCCCCGGTGGGCCGGTGGTGGTGCGCGACCTGACCCGCTCTGGCTTCGAGGCATCCATATCCGGTAAAACCGTCGCCTCCGTTTCTCGGAGAGGGAAATTTCTCATCTTTTCGCTCGAACCGGGCCAAACGGCACTTTACCTCGTTTTGAACCCCAAGCTGAGCGGGCGGCTGCAGCTTTCAGATCAAAAGGAAAAGCGCCCAGGAAAGGCGCACGTCGAATTTACCCTGGGCAGCGGCGAGAAGCTGCGCTACCTGGACCAGAAAAAGATGGGCCAGATCTACCTGACCGCCGATCTACAAGCAGTGCCTGATTATTCCAGTCTGGGCCCTGAAGCCCTGGAGATCTCCCTGGATGAATTCCGGCAGCGCATCCGGCCTTTTCGCGGCGAGATCAAAGGGGTGCTGACGCGCGGCGAGTTCGTCGCCGGGATCGGCAACGCCTACGCCGATGAAATCCTGTGGGAGGCGCGCCTGCACCCATATCGCAAGCGCACCGAGCTCACCCGGGAAGAGATCGACCGGCTTTACGACGCCATGCGGGCAACCCTGCTGAATGGGATCGAGCGCGTGCGCGAAGGGATGGGAGAAAACATCGACCAGGAGCCGCGTGAATTTATGGCCGTCCACATGAAGGGCGGCCGGCCCTGCCCGCGCTGCGGCACGCCGATCTCGCAGGTCAGCGCCAACCAGCGCATCACCAACTTCTGCCGCAACTGCCAGCCGGGAGGTTTGATCAAATAATCTCATTCCACAATTCATGCTATACTTTGAACACACTCATCCCTTAAATAAATTATAGTCACCTTTGGTCAGGGAGGAATTATGTTTGCTTTCTTGCGAAAAGCGCGGGGACTGATCGTACGATCTATACTATTCCTTGCGCTCATCGAAGCATTAGCCTGGTCTCCCCAGCAGATATCCCTGGCAGAGAGTGTTGCAGGAACCGACCGTTACGTGAAGACTACATCGCCAGGCGATGCGGGAGACTGCACCGACCCTTCCCATCCCTGTCAAACGATCCAATATGCTATCGGGAAAGCTAACCCCGGAGATACGATCCATCTCGTACCTGGCATCACCAATTTCCTTGTGCCCAGGTACACTTTCAACGAGCACATCATCATTGATAAAAACCTGACCCTCATCGGCGATGAAGTGCCATCCTACGGGTCAATCTGCTCCCTGCTCCATCCTTGCCAGATGACCATTGATGGGGGCGGTGAAGCTACTCCAGGGCACGTGGTTCAGATTGATCAATGGGCAGATAACGTTTCGATCTCCAACGTGGTCATTCGGAATGGATACCTTTTTCAGACGTCGGGAATCAGTATCGAATCTGGCGCCGGAATTTATATTGTCAGTGGCCCGCCTACCGGTCTGGTCACCTTATCAAATGTTATCATCGAAGATAACCTGCTTCTCTCCGGAGCTGATGCTGGCGGTACCTATGGCGGTGGTATCCGCGCGCTTAGCCGCGATCTGACCCTGGATCACGTTATCGTGCGTGGGAACCGCGCGGGTAATGGAGCCGGAATTGTTTATTCCTCTCCCTCTGGAACTCTGACCGTGACGAACAGTACGGTAGAGGGGAATACCGCTGATAATGCCGGCGGGATATCGATTTACGAGGATCTCCATGCGAGCATTACCGACAGCGCCATTTCTGGGAATAGCGGAGGAGGGATAGAATTTCACGGTGAGGCGGTCCTGAAAAACGTAACCATCAGCGGAAATACCGATGGATTTGGTTTAATCGTGTATGGCGATTTCAACCCTGCTAGCGTTTCCATGGAAAATGTTACCGTTAGCGATAATTCATTTTTTGATACCGCAGGGATCCATGCTTATGGCCACGATGGAGAGGTAACGTGTAATCACTGCACAGTGGCAAATAATATTTCTACCCGTTCAATTTATCCTTCGCAGATCTACGCCGAAGGAGGCGCGAAAATTAGCCTGACGAATACTCTTGTCGTGGGAACAGGAAATCTGTGCGCCCAAGCTACCGCCGGTATCCTTGTTTCCCTTGGTCATAACATGGCCAATGGTGCTACCTGCAACCTGTCTGCCGCTGGAGACCTCCTCACCATGACACCGGATTTGGGTGAGCTGGTGGACAACGGTGGACCGACGCAGACAATGGCGCTTCTCCTGGGCAGCCCGGCTATCGATGGTGCAGACAACTCCGGGCCTCTAGCCGACCAGCGCGGCATATCTCGTATGGATGGCGATCTGGATGGGGTGGTGAAACCAGATATCGGCGCTTATGAATACGTACCGCCACCGGTCTATTTGTACCTGCCTTTTGTAATCCAGTAAATGGCATTGCAACATTGAAACCTAGAAAGGGGTACGGGATGAAGTCCTTGCGCGTTTCACTGATCATTGGCCTTCTCAGCGCCATAATAGGGGTCGGGTACATGCTTTACCTCATGTTCTTCGGCCCCGACCGGCTGGTATTTTCCGGCAAGACGCTAAGTGAGCTTCTGCAGGGCGGTGAGCTGCTCGCCGTGATCGCCATCCCCGCGGCTTTAATTGTCACCGGGTTGATCATCTGGAAATTCGTACGCGCGGCCTTCCCGGGTGAGATCAAGAACGGCGTTAACGCTCCAGCCAAAGTGCTCAAGGTGTGGGATACAGGGGTGTCGATGAACGATAACCCCCAGGTGGGTTTGCTGCTGGAGGTGACGCCAAAATGGGGTGCATCCTTCCAGGCCGAAGTCAAGACGCTGGTCTCGCGGCTCAACTCGGGGTTGGTGCAGCCCGGGCTGGAGGCGGAGGTGAGATACGATCCGCAGAACCCGAAGAAGCTGCAGCTCGTGAGTATCGACACCCAACAGTTGCAGCCCAGCGGGGTAGCCGGGCGCCTGGAAGAGCTCACGCAATTGCGCGATAAAGGCCTGATCAATGCAGATGAATACCACCAGAAGCGGGAAGAGATCTTGAAATCCCTATAACGAGGGGGAAAGCGCAGCGCCGTCATTATTCTGCCTGCCGGCTGATCGTTCTCCACGCTTCCAGCAGCTCGCGATTTTCCCGCTTGTTCTCGATGAAGGTGCGCCGCATGGCCTCATCCTGGATGCGCGCCGCCTGTTCCTGCAGGAATGAGTGCGCCTCCTCGAGCACCTGCCCCGCCCTGGGGTCGCCGCACTGTCGAAGTACCCGGTAGCACCCCATATAAACCGGGATGGGACCTTCATCGGTTCCCTGCAGGCTGCCGCCCCCTTCGCGAACATGCAGGATCTCCTCCACATAGCTGAACGCCTCGGCGATTTTGCCCTGCCCGAGCAAGGCACGCGTCAGCTTGATCTGGCCGTAAATTGCCCCGCTCGGGTCAGTGGGAGCCTGAATCCGATCCAACCCGCGCCTGAACGCTGCCTCGGCTTCGTCCCATTGCCCCAAATCCGTGCAGGCGTCACCCAGGATAATCCAGGCGTTGATTTCCCCATTCTGGTCGCCGATCTTCTTGCAGATTGCTAAGGCTTCTTGCGCATATTTCCTGGCTGTTTTGGGGTGCCCGGTTGACCGTTCGTTTACACTGATATTGAATAAGAGATAAGCGACCTGGCGCTGGTCGCGGTCGGCTCGCGCCATGGCTAATGCCTCCTCCAGATGCAGCCTCCCAGGCGTATAATCTCCCACCTGGTCGTAGAAGTGCCCGATATGGAAAAGAGCCTTAACCTCCCCCCGGCGGAAACCAATCTGACGGGATATCTGCAGGGATTGGGTGTAGCATTTCAGGGAGCTCTCGTATTCGCCCAGCCATAAAAGCGCATACCCCAGGGCGTCCAGGCTGGCGCACTCGCCCGGCTTATCTCCTTCCTGGCGATGGATCGGCAGTGCTGCCTCCAGATATTCTCTGGCTGCGGGCACGCTGGGGGTGCTCCTGGCGAGGGCGCACAGAGCGCCGGCTTCCTCATGGCGCAAGCCGGCGGCTCGCGCCAGCTCCAGGGCTTTTGCTTCGGGAGCCATCGCCTCTGCGTAATTTCCCTGGTATTCGAGGGAAGCTCCCCATAAAACCCAGGCCTGTACCTCCAGCCGGGGGAGTTGGCCGGGGCTGTTCAGATGATTTTCGGATAAGGAGGGGTTCGCGGCGCGCTCCCTGGCCAGGTCGACCAATGCTAATGCGGTTTGGGCGGCGGCGATCGCTCCGGGGAAATCTGAAATTTCGCTGAGGTAGCTGCCCGACTCTAAGGCCACCTGCAACCTTCTCAAAACCCCCTCCTGGTGGCCATCCTCCAGCGCCAGCGAAAGCTGCTCGAGCTCTTGCAGGTCGGTTGCCTGCGCGAGGCGGGCGGCCCGCAGGTGGTTGAGCTTCTCTCGACTCAGCATCAGTGAAAAACGGTCTTCCAGGTCTTCCGGAGGGGTAAGTTCCAGTGCTTGCGTCAGGTGATGGATCGCGTCTGAGAATGCGCCAACCCCGGCTGAAGCTTCTGCAGCTTTGCGCAACCAGGCAGCGGCTCTCGGGTGATCTCCAGCCAACTTGTAATGCCTGGCGATGTGCCCGCTGGCAGCCTCAGGGTAGCCGGTGTGCATCTCCTCCAGTGCCTGCGCAATGCGCCGGTGCAGCATTTGCCGCCGTACGGCGCTCAAATTCATATAGACCACCTGGCGCAGTATCTCATGGCTGAAATCGTACCCACCCTGCTGGCGTTCCCGGATCAGGCCTCGGTGCCAGAGCTCATCCAAAGCCTCGATCAGGATATTCTCACCCTCCCCATTGGCGCGCCTTAACACCTCGTAGGTGAAGTCGCGCCCGATGGCGGCAGCCAGCTCCATTACCCTGCGGGTGGAGGGGGTTAGCTGGGTGAGGCGCTCGTTTACGGCGGACAGGACGCGCCGTGGGAGAAGCTGTGCGCCTGCTGAAGCGTCCATTTCCCCGGCTTGAGCCAGCCCGAGGCGGGCAAACTCGATAATAAAAAGTGGATTGCCCTCAGTTTCGGAATACAGGTTAGCGGACTGCCCGGCATCCAGCGGAGAGCCGGCAGCCTGCTGGCCCAGACGGCTCGTCTCTTCAGGGCTGAGTGGCGCCAGCTCAATCTCGGTTAAAAGGCTGTGCTTGCGCAGGTCCGTAAGCAAAACGGGCAGCTGATCGCCACTCTGGACGGCTTCCTGGCGAAGTGTCCCTACGACCAGCAGGCGCGCTCTGGGGTTGAAATGCAAGAGGTAATGCAGCCATTCCAGCGTGTCAGGGTCGCTCCACTGCAGGTCATCGATCAGAAAAAGCAAAGGCAGCGCCATGATCAGGTCTGGCTCTAAAACGGCGTGCGCCAGCGCTTCGTAAAAACGCCGGCGCTGCCAGGGCTCAGCCAGCGTGACTGGTTTTGCGGGTTGCGCCCCCCCGCCGCTTACCTCCGGGATCAGCCGGGCAATCTCTGCCTGCCACACCGGCGCCAGGTTTGCGATGGGGCGCTCGCGCAGCCAGCCTACCAGCGGGGCGTAGGCCAGGGACCCTTCTGCGGCATAACAGTGCGTGCTTGCACAGGAAATTCCCTGCCGTGCAACCCACTCCAGCAGCTCTTCGGCCAGCCTGGTCTTGCCGATGCCGGGCTCTCCGCTGATCAAGACCATCTGCGCTTTGCCCTGGGTGGAAGATCGCCAGGCTTCCAGAAGACGGTCCCAGGCAGGTTGGCGCCCGATGAGCGGCAAGCCGCCGATCAGGGTGAGAGCTTTGGACTGCGTCTCGGGGTGGTCCAACAGGCGTTCGTAAACCTGCCGGGTCGCCGGGCTGGGATCGATACCCAGCTCGCGTTTCAGAAGGGTGGCGCAGTTCTGGTAAGCATGCAGCACGGCGGCGCGGTCTCCGTTCAGGGCGTGCAGGCGCATCACCAGCCGGTGTGTGTCTTCGCGCAAGGGGTCGCTCTGCAACAGGCGCAGGGCATAGCCGAGAGCGGCGGCATAATCGCCGGCACTCTCGTGCTGCTGCACCAGGTTGTGGAGAGCGCTGAGATAAATTTGTCTGAGCCGCTCGCGGTCGGCGAGGATCCACTCGTCGTAGCAGTTGGGAAGTAAATCGTCGATGTAAAGGGCCACAGCGCGCCCGAAATCGCCTGCTTCGGCGGCAGCTTCGAAATCGGCGGTATCCAGCGCCAGGGGAATATCCGGGTTCCACTGCAAGGCGCCGTCGCGGCTGATCAGCAATTCTGCGCCGGGAAGCAGACGGCGCAAGAAGTGGATTGTTTTTCGCAGGTTGGTGCGGGCCTGTTCCTCACTGGTTTCGGGCCACAGCAGGAACGCCAGGCGCTGGCGGGGTTGAGGGTTGCCGCGGCGTAGAAGAAGGAATGCCAGCAAAGACTGCGTCCGGAGGGAGGTCAAACCGGAAACCGGCTGGCTATCGGCGAAAAGCTGAAAACCGCCTAGAAGGTGGATATCCAATCGCTCAGTCATAGTGAGGGAAAATCCACGTCTATTATAACTCGCACCCTTTATTGGAATTCTGCGGGACTGGCGCGGAACGCTTTTGGAACGTTCCCCTTGATATCCTATGCTGGTGACATCCCATAAACTCGCATCCTTATCGCAGAATGGCGCCCATTCCCAGTTATTAGTTTTTCGAGCTTGGCAGGAAGAGATCGGCGCCGGTCAGATGGAATGGAGGGGGTACGTCCACCACGTGTTGAGCGGAGAGGCCCGCTATATCCGCAGCTGGGTCGAACTGGTCGAATTCCTGGATTTCATAATCAAAAAGGAGAGCCAATCATGAGAAAAAGCATCGCTGTATTCATCCTTATCCTCCTCTTGTTCGGAATTGCCTCGCCTGCAGGCGCGGTGCCGCCTACTTATAACACCTGGTATCCCACCTCCACGGGGATCGAGATACCCGTCGATGTGACCGCTTTTGCATTTTCACCGAGCTATGCCGGCGACCACACCGTCTATGCCGGGACCTACGGTGGGGTGTACCGGTCTACAGATTCCGGGTTTCATTGGACGCCCATCGGAACGACGGCCGCAGAATCTGCAGGGAGTATAAATTCACTGGCGGTGTCTCCGAATTATGCCAGCGATAAAACGCTCTTTGTGGGTACCTCCACCGGGGTGCTGATGATCTCGAACGCCGATACGGCTGCCGCAGGGACGGATTGGGTGGATATCACCAACGACATTGGCGACAGCGATGTGCTGGTGATTGCCTTCTCGCCAGACTATGCTGCGGATAAAACGCTCTTTGCCGGCACTTTTGGGTACGGCATGTATAAAACGACCAATATTAATGGCGCTTCCACTTCCTGGAGCGTGGCTGGCAACGAGTTGAATGCGACCAGCTCGCGCATCAGGAGCATCGTTTTCACGCCTGATTATGCTACCAGCCACACCTTATTTGTTGGTGTGGATGGCGGGGATCGAGGCGGGGTGAATAAATCCACCGATGGTGGCGCTTCCTGGACTCCGGCGACCAACGGGATGCTGCCCGATGATCCTCTGCATCGCAACGTAATGGCGCTGGCCATCTCCCCTGTTTACCTGACAGATCACACCCTTTTCGCAGGTTTGTATTCCGGGCAGGGGGTGTTTAAATCTACCAATGGGGGAGAGAGCTGGAGCTGGCTGCCGGGGACGGAGAACGCATACGTTCAGGCGCTGGCAATTTCGCCGTCGTATGCTGTCGATCAAACCCTCTTCTATGGGGGAGATGGCGGTGGAGTAAACGTATCGACCAGCGGTGGCGCTTCCTGGGCCGGACTCAATGCCGGGTTTAATGGCGACAAATCAGTGCTTGCACTGGCCATTCCGCCCACCCAGCGCAAACAACCGTTCAATCTGTTTGCCGGGACATTTTCCGACCAGGTGTGGCAGATGCTTTACGGCAAATTCCAGGTGTACGTACCGTTCATCCATCAATAGCCGGGACCTGGAAAGGTTCTCCAGAGGCGCAACCTTTTCGCGTCTGGGGTGTTGCGCAATTCTACTAAAGATACATTAGGGCACAATTTATCCAATGGAGCGGTCTCCATGGTGGATATAACGATAAGTTACGCCCTGCCTGTGAGTGGGGGGTGCGATGGGAGTGTCGCACCCCCTTCTTATTCCCGATCCCCTGGTACAGGAATTGGACAAATATCACCCTTGACAATCTATAAAGTGCGTTTTATATTTAAGCGAAATTAACTATTAGAAGGGTTAACTTATGCAGGTGGAGGACGAATTTACTGAGACATTACGGATATTTATGGAGACCTTCATGCGCCGATCGATGCGCAACTTCCTCCTTTATGCCAAAGAGAAAGGCTTCTCGATGTCTCAAATCGGAGCGCTCTTTCACATTTATCGGGGGAGCGGAGGGGTTACTGACATCGGCGACGATCTGGGTGTCACCAGCGCTGCCGCCAGCCAGATGCTGGAGCGGTTGGTGCAGCAGGGGTTCATCCTGCGTTCTGAGAGCCCCCAAGACCGGCGCGTGAAGCAGATCATCCTCACCGATAAAGGGCGCCAGATCATCCGCGAAAGCATGGTTGCACGGGAAGGTTGGTTGGAAGGATTGGAGACAACCCTCTCTGAAGCCGAAAAAGAGAAAATCACGGGGGCGATAAAGCTGTTGATTGACAAGGCAACCCAACTCGACGAACGACAGCCGATTGCCAAATAAAACTACAAAGATAAGGAACTCATAGTGCTATGCTGCGCTTGGTAAGATATTTAAAACCGTACATTTTCCATATATTGCTGGCCATTGTCCTCCTGTTCGTCATGGCCATGAGTAGCCTGGCGCTGCCCGATTATATGGCTAACATTGTTAATGTCGGCATCCAGCAGGGGGGTGTGCAAAATGCCGTTCCCGTTGCCATCCGGCAAAGCCAGATGGACAAGCTTTTCCTGTTTATGAGCGCCTCGGATAAATCCCTCGTGCTCGGCAACTATACCCTGGTGGATAAAAACTCGCCCGACTATGCCACGGATGTCAAGACTTACCCTGATCTGGCTAAAGAACCTGTCTACGTGCTTAAATCGGTAGACCAAACCCAAATCAACCAGTTAGACCCGATCATGGGCAAAGCTCTGCTCATCGTTGCCAGTATTCAGCAAATCCAGGCCGATCCAGCCAAAGCCGCTGCCCTCGGCGGCAGCTTCGGCGCCACTCTCGCGCAGCTGCCCCCCGGAACGGACCTGTTCGCCATGCTGGGAAAGCTCCCCCCGGCCCAGCTTGACCAGTTCTTCGCTGTCATCGATAAGAAATTTTCCGCGATGGATCCCAGCATGATCGACCAGGCTGCCGTGACTCCCATCAAAGCGGAGTATACGGCCCTGGGGATGGATACCGGTAAAATTCAGAGCAACTATATTCTCAATACCGGGGTGATCATGCTGCTGTTATCGCTGCTCTCGGGCGCCTGCACGATCACTGTGGGTTTCCTGGCGGCTAAGACGGCGGCCGGTTTCGCCCGCGATTTGCGGCGCAAAGTATTTGCTCAGGTCGAAAACTTCTCCAACACCGAGTTTGATAAATTTTCTACCGCTTCATTGATCACCCGCTCGACGAACGACATCACCCAGGTCCAGATGGTCACCTTCATGATGATCCGCATGGTCTTTATGGCCCCTATCATGGGCGTGGGAGGCATCATCCTGGCAATCGGCAGGAGCGCATCCATGTGGTGGATTATCGCTCTGGCAGTAGTGACGCTGCTTTGCCTGATCTTGCTCGTCTTCTCGATTTCACTACCGAAATTCAAAATCATGCAGGGGTTGATCGACCGGATTAACCTGGTGACGCGCGAAAATTTGACCGGTATGATGGTGATCCGCTCTTTCAACAAGCAGGAGTTTGAGCAGAACCGCTTCGACAAGGCCAACCTGGATCTGACCAAAACCAGCCTGTTTATCAACCGTGTCATGGTTACCATGATGCCGGTGATGATGCTCATCATGAACGGCCTATCGCTGCTCATCATCTGGGTTGGCGCGCACCAGATTGCGCAATCGTCCATGCAGGTAGGCGACATGATGGCTTTCTTGCAGTACACCATGCAGATTGTGTTTTCCTTCCTGATGCTTTCGATGATGTTCATCATGATCCCGAGAGCCTCAGTGTCAGGAGACCGTATTGCCGACGTATTGGACACCCAACCAGCCATTAAAGATCCTTCCACACCCAAGCAGTTCTCCCAGCCTTTCAAAGGTATGGTTGAGTTTCGCAACGTGACTTTCCGTTACCCTGGAGCACTGGAAGACGCGCTGCATAATATCACCTTCACCGCTCAGCCTGGCCAGACCACGGCCATCATCGGATCTACCGGCGCCGGAAAAACCACCATCGTTAATCTGATCCCGCGTTTGTACGAGGTGACCGAAGGCGCCATCTACGTCGATGGGACGGATATTCGTGAGGTTTGCCAGCAAGATCTGCGCGCTCTGATCGGCTACGTGCCGCAGAAAAGCATGCTCTTCTCAGGGACGATCGCCAGCAACCTGCTCTACGCAAACGAAAGCGCCAGCGACGCAGACTTAAAAGAAGCGTCCGATATCGCCCAGGCGAGCGAATTTATCTTTTCCAAACCCGAAGGGCTGGACGGAGATATTTCGCAGGCTGGGGCGAATGTATCCGGCGGCCAAAAGCAGAGACTTTCGATCGCCCGCGCTCTGGTTAAAAAAGCGCCGATTTACATCTTCGACGACAGCTTCTCGGCGCTGGACTTCAAGACCGATTCAGCCTTACGCAAGGCGCTAAGAGCAAAAACCAGATTAAGCACCTTCTTGATCGTGACACAACGTGTGTCCACTATAAAAAACGCTGACCAGATCATCGTCCTCGACGAAGGGCGTGTGGTCGGTAAAGGCCAGCATGGAGAGCTGATGCAAAACTGCCAAACCTACCGGGAGATTGCGCTATCGCAGCTCAGCGAGGAGGAGTTGGCATGAACGTGCAAAGTAGAGGTTCGGCGGGAAACCGCGGCGTGTTAGGTGGGCGTGGCATGATGGGTGGAGGCGGCCACGGGATGGTGGGCACCGGCGAGAAAGCCCGCGATTTCAAGGGTACGATCAAAAAGTTAATCCAGTACCTGGGCAGATACAAACTAACGATCGTGATTGTGATGTTCATCGCGGCTGCCTCCACCGTTTTCAGCATTGTGGGTCCTAAGATTCTTGGCCAGGCGACTACCACGCTCTTCCAAGGCGTCTTGGCGCAGATTGCCGGAACCGGTTCGGTCGACTTCACTGCGATCAGTAATATTCTCCTCGAGCTGGTCGGTCTGTACTTTTTCTCCGCTACGCTGGCTTATATCCAGGGGTGGGTGATGTCGGGCGTTTCGATGAATATCACCTACCGCTTCCGGAAAGACATCTCAGAAAAGATCAACCACCTGCCGCTCAAGTATTTTGACGGCACAACCTACGGGGAAGTGCTATCGCGTGTCACCAACGATGTGGACACGATCAACCAAACCCTGAACCAGAGTTTGACGCAGATTATCACCTCAGTTGTGACGATCGTGGGCGTGCTGGTCATGATGTTTACCATCAGCTGGCTGATGTCACTGGTGGCATTGGCCATCGTACCGATCTCGATGCTGATCATCAGTGTGATCATTCGCCTGTCGCAAAAATATTTCCTTCAGCAGCAAGATTACCTCGGTCACGTCAACGGTCACGTTGAGGAAATGTTCGGCGGGCACGTGGTGGTAAAAGCCTTCAACGGGGAGGCAAAAAGCGTCGAGACGTTTGACAATTTGAATAATACCCTATATGATGCCGCCTGGAAATCTCAGTATCTTTCCAGCTTGATGTGGCCTGTAATGAGCTTCATCAGCAACCTGGGGTATGTGGCGGTAGTGATCCTCGGCGGTTATATGGCCATCCGCAATGCCATCACCATCGGGGACATCCAGGCGTTTATCCAGTACGTCAACATGTTCACCCAGCCGATCACCCAGATTGCCAACGTTTCTAACGTCTTCCAGCAAACCGCTGCGGCGGCCGAGCGCGTGTTTGAGTTCCTGGGTGAGCCAGAGGAAGTGGTTGAAACCACCGAGCCCGTCAAACTGCCGGCCGTGGAAGGCCGCGTAGCATTCGACCACGTTCGCTTCGGCTACAGCCCAGATAAGATCATCATCAAGGATTTCTCGGCCACCGTCCAACCCGGGCAAAAGATAGCCATCGTTGGCCCAACCGGCGCCGGAAAAACCACTATGGTCAAGCTGCTGATGCGGTTCTACGACGTCACCAGCGGCGCCATCCGGGTAGATGGCCACAATATCCAGGAGTTCTCTCGGGCTGATCTGCGCAAGATGTTCGCCATGGTGCTCCAGGATACCTGGCTGTATAACGGCACCATCATGGAGAATATTCGCTACGGTCGCCAGGATGCAACCGACGACGAGGTGATCTCAGCCGCGAAAGCTGCCTACGTTGACCATTTCGTGCGCACCCTGCCCGAAGGCTACAATTTGATGCTCAACGAAGAAGCTTCTAACGTGTCGCAAGGGCAGATGCAGCTCTTGACTATCGCCCGGGCGATCCTGGCCGATCCCAAGATCCTGATCCTGGACGAGGCTACCAGTTCGGTCGATACCCGCACTGAGATATTGATCCAGCGGGCGATGGACAACCTGATGAATTCCAAGAAACGCACTAGCTTCATCATCGCTCACCGCCTGTCCACCATCCGCGACGCCGATCTGATCCTGGTGATGAATGAGGGCGATATTGTGGAGCAGGGCACGCATCTGGAGCTGCTTAAGAAGGGTGGGTTCTACGCCGAGATGTATAACAGCCAATTCGCCAAACTGGACGAGAATGGCAATGGGAACGGCTATCACCTGGGGAAAGATGGCTCGCACCCTGTGGAAGTAACGAAGCCGGGAGAACCGGAAAAGATGCGCGAGCACGTCCGGCAGGCCTATCTTGCACTGAAGCAAGGTAAAACTGACGAGGCGCGCCGGATTGCCCAAATAGCCGTAGAGCAAAATCCCAATCTCGAAGATTCTTATCTGATCCTGGCAGC
Organism: Chloroflexota bacterium; assembly: GCA_023381565.1. Classification (GTDB taxonomy): domain Bacteria; phylum Chloroflexota; class Anaerolineae; order Anaerolineales; family Anaerolineaceae; genus JAMCRR01. Next base: position 23,509 of record JAMCRR010000006.1, on the reverse strand, counting down.
CTTATCCGAGCCAATGGAGGCGGTTGAGTATCTGAAGAAAGCGCTGGAGATCAATCCCAACAGCCAGGCAGCTCGTGAAGGGATGGAATGGGCTGTGCAGAAACTGCGCAAAGCCCTGGAGTTAGAGGCAGAGAAAGCGCATTGATGTTATGTGTTAGCTATGGGCGCCCGCTGGATCGCAGAAATCTAACTCGAACTTAATAATATAGGGGCGGCTTACGTTCCGCCCCTATATCATCATCTGACTTTGGTCGTGCCCGGGGGTGTATCGATGGATACCGGTAATCACGATGAGATTACGCCAGAAATGACGCCCGAGCAGTTCCGGCGCCTGGGCTACCAGGCTGTGGACCTGCTTGCCGATCACCTGGACCGCCTGCAGAAGCGCCTTGAACCGGCGCGGCGGGCAGTCCCTGAGGGGTTGAGGCAGCAGCTGCTCGAGCAGCCTCTGCCCCAGAACGGCAGCGAGCCTGAGGAGCTGCTCGCTTATTTCGCAGAGAATATCCTGCCCTATCCCCTCGGCCATACCAACCCGCGTTTCTTTGCCTGGGTGAACTCGCCCGCCGCGCCCATCAGCGTGATCGGTGAGCTGCTCGCTGCCGGAATGAACTCCAGCGTGGCCGGCGGAGACCAGGCCGGCACGTACCTGGAGCATGCCGTGCTCGATTGGCTCAAAGAGATCATGGGGTTCCCCAAGGAAAGCGGCGCACTGCTCGTCAGCGGGGGCAGCCTGGCGACGATTGTCGGTCTGGCCGTGATGCGCTATGCGCACGCCCAGAGCGGCGATCTGCGCGGCAGGGGGTTGCAGGGAGAAGACCCCCCAATGGTGGTTTACACCTCGGCTGAGGCGCACAGCTGCGTGGATAAGGCTGTGGAGCTGCTGGGCATCGGCCACGATTCCCTGCGCAAAATCCCGGTCGATGGCGACTTTCGCATGGATGTTGGCAAGCTCCAGCAGCAGATCGAGATCGACCGGCAGAGCGGGCTGCATCCGGTATGCGTGGTGGCCAGCGCCGGTACGGTGAACACCGGGGCAGTGGATCCATTGGAACAGATCGCGGATGTCTGCGTCCAGGAGCAGCTCTGGTTTCACGTCGACGGCGCTTATGGCGGGATCGCCGTTCTTTCAGAGCAAGCCAGGGAGTGGTTCAGGGGCATCGAGCGCGCCGACAGTCTGGGGATCGACCCGCACAAGTGGATGTACATCCCCATAGAGTGTGGGTGCGTGATCGTGCGCAACCGGCAGTCCATGCGCGATGCTTTCAGCGCCGTCCCGCCCTACCTGCGGGATGACCGCCAGCTCCCCTGGTTCTCGGAATATGGACCCCAGCAGACGCGCGGCTTTCGCGCCTTGAAGTTGTGGCTGGCCATGAAGCAGGTGGGGGTGGAAGGCTACCGGCAGCTCATCAGCCGCGATATCCACCTGGCAGAGAGGCTGCGCGAAAAGATCAAGGCTCGTCCCGATTTCGAGCTGATTTCAGCCGGGCCGCTGAGCGTCACCTGTTTTCGCTACGCCCCCCCGGGGATACCGGCACCGGAGCTGGATGCATTCAACCGTATGCTTCTGGATGCCGTGCAGAAGGTGGGGGAGGTTTACCTGACCAGCACGATCTTGAATGGTGTGTTTGCTCTACGCGCCAGCATCATCAATTTCCGCACCGAGGAAGCTGACCTGGATTTCTTGCTCGATGCGATTGAGCGAGAGGCAAGGAAAAAGTAGAGTTCTGGCCCGGTGGGGTTGTCTAAAAAGACCAAATCGCGCTGCCTGATATCCACAGGTAGGGGCACGGGGTTAGATGTAACGGCACCGGTGGTGGTAAAGAACCCCGTGCTCCTACTTTTTGGATAGTCCCTAACCTTTAATTTCCAGTAGGCTTGACGCCCGCGTTTTCACTCATGAGGACTATGGTCTTCTCCGGCGCTCGCGTGCGGTGTTGTACTCCGCGGGCCACGATAAAGCCTTCGCGCGGCAAGATCTCCACCACCCGGTCTTCCAGGTCGATCAGCAAGGGTCCGTCCACGAGGTAAAAAAAATCGTCCTCATTGTCGTGTTTGTGCAGGTGAAACTCGCCGTGTAGGATGCCCAGCCTGATGACAGAGTCGTTGAACTGGGCGAGGGTCTGGGTGGTACCACTCTACCTGCTATATGAAAATGACCTGCGCATCGGCGACCATATCGATAAAATCGCTGGCGGTGACGATGTCGCAAACCCCGTCGATGAAATCTTCCTTCTTCAAGCCAAACATATCCACCGACATCTTGCAGGCGTAGAGCTGGGCGCCTGCATCTACCATCATGGCGAGATATTCGCGCACCGGCGGCACGCCCAGGGACTTCATCTTGTTATTCATAAAATTAGTAGTGAAGGCTGTCATCCCAGGCAGGATGCCCATTACGTTGGGGATGCCCAGATTCCCCGGAACGCCCATCATGCTCATCTTCATGCTGGTGTTGGCCACAGGAGCCAGCTCGAGGTGATCGACCCGCTTATTTGTGATAAGATCCATCCCCCAAAATGTGAAGAAGATGGTCACATCAATGCCGTTCCCCAGGGCGGCCCAGCCCATGATCAGGGCGGGGTATGCCATATCGAGATCACCCTTCGAGCAAATAAAAGCGATTTTGCGATTATCGTCTGCCATAAGTTTCTACCTTTTGATTGTCTGTTTTGTGGATAGGACGCGATTTCCGCTGACCATACTGATTTCCTTGTTATTCATAACTCGGCGTTCATCTGCGCCTGTCTGCGTCCAATATGATTCGCTTTTACACGCAGCCTTCGGGCTTGCCCAGACCGGAGATTTTGGCTACCTTTTTTGCAGGGCCTTTGGGGAACAGGCTGAACAGCTCTTTGGTCGAGATCCCCGATCCGCTGGTAATGGTGCGGATGGTGGGCGCAGCGCCAGACGTGGCTGCGCTCTGGCGGCAGAAATCGATCACCTTCCAATGATTGGGGGTCAGCTCTGCGATCCCCTCTTCTTTGGCCAGCTCGACAGCGATATCTTTGTTCCACTCCGCAGGGTTAGTCATAAAGCCTTCGTCGTTTACCTGTACGGTTACACCGCAAATCGTTCGTGTTGCCATTTTCATCCTCCAAATGTGTAAATTAGTTCATTTCTTACGTCCGGCAGTCTATACTCCCGGTAAATTTATTGATGCTTGCCGTTCGGCTCGGCTTGCTCTCCGACGACCTGCAGTACTCGCATGGTCAGCGCCAGACCACGGCGCACTGCCGGGTTGCGCATCTGGCGGATCAATTCCCGATAAGATATATCCACGGGTTTTTCTACTTCGCGGCTGGCGACCATCAAGGTGTTGCGCACGAAGGTCATGATCTCCGGTTGGGTCATATCCTTGACCGTATTCAGGATGAGCACGATGTTATCGCCCAGGCGGTTGACATCCTCTTCGGTGAACGAGGTGACCACATTGTCTACCATGCGCAGGCCGGATTTTCCGAAGGCAAAATAACCTTTTTGATCCAGCACATCCATGAGCAAGGTGGCTTTGTCAACGCCCTCTTTGGTGATCTGAGTCACTTCGGGTACGAGGTCAGAGATTGTGTCCAGCAGATCAATCATCATCTCAAGCTGGGGCCTGTGGCGAATGATCCTCTTGAGCATCCGGATCAGGTCTTCTGGATCGAGGTAACGCTGCACATCCTCCAGCTCCTCTGAGGCAACCCGCATGGCTTCACGCGCAACCGGCATCATGCTATCCATCAATTCAGCCCGATCCTGGCGGCTGCGTTCGGCAATTTGCGCTTGCTCGGTGAGGTAAGCGACCTGCGTGGTGAGCGCATCTATCTTCTGGGTTAAATCGAGAACTTCCTGGTCCATGAGCCCTCCTAAACCTTCCATTTGCCCATCATGCTCATGGTGGGTGTCAGCGGCAGCTCTTGCCCCTTGAGCAGGATATTCCAGTACATCCAGCGGAACATCAGCTTACCCCAGTGATTCATTTCCGATTCTTTCAAAAGGCTGAATGGTCCGACACCCGGCATGGGGAAGAGGCCGGGCAAAGGTTCCTGTTCGTAGTTAAAGTCAAGCAGCACACCTTTGCCAAACCCTGACTCAATGAAGCAGTTGGCATGTCCATCAAAGGTGGGCAAGAGCTCATACCCCTCGGTATAGCGAACGAAATTATCGCCAAACAGGTCGATCGCATAATGCGCGACCGAGCCGGCTTTAGAGGTGGGGATCGCCGCTGCGTCACCCAGAGCGAAAATATTGGGATATTTGTTAGAAAGGAGGGTGTGCTTGTCGACCGGTACGTAGTTCAGCTCGTCTCCCAGGCCGGCTTTGCCAATCACATCTGCCCCTTTATTCAGGGGGATACTGACCAACAGATCATAATCAATCTCGCGCTCGTCATAAGAAATGATCTTTTTGGCATCCGGTTCAACGTGTTCGATCATGAATTCGGACTCCACCTGAATGCCTTTATCCGACAGCATTTCACCGATCAGCCTGGAGGCCACCGGCTTGGTGAAGGCGCCATCCAGCGGCGTAGCGTAGATCAGCTCAACCTTGTCGCGCATGCCGTGCTCGTGGAAATACCAATCGGCCAGCATGATGAACTCCAGCGGCGCTACCGGGCACTTGATGGGATTGTCCACGACATTGACCACCAGGCGGCCGCCCTCCCAGTTGCGCAGCCGTTGGGTCAGCGCCAGGGCGCCCTGGAACGAATAAAAGGTATGGATGGACTTGCCCCATTCGTGTTCTCCCAACCCGGGAGTCTCCTCCGGGTGAATATCGGTCCCGGTGGCAATAATGAGGAAATCGTAGCTGAGGGTCATACCGTTACCCAGGTGGACCTTGTTTTGATCAGGGTCGACAGCCTCGATAGTGGCCTGGATGAGCTTGACGAGGGGTGGGATAAAACACACTTTGGGCTTGAACAGGTCTTTTTGGGTGTAGATCCCAAAAGGAGCAAAAAGAAAACCCGGTTGGTAGTAGTGGACTGGATCTTGATCTACCAGGGTGATATGCCACTGGTCCATATTCAACATGCGGACCAGCCGGTTGGCGACCATTGTCCCCGCAGTTCCAGCCCCGAGAATGACTAGTTTTTTCATCAAGCAACTCCTTAAGTAATTTGAGACAGGTTTGCAATCTGCTGCAAACGTTGCATGAACCCGGTCCGCTCGTTCAATATGCTCTGGACTGCCCGGGCAGCCATGAAAGGCCAGGTTTCAACCCGGGTATATAGGCTGGGATCGAGCACAGGCATTGCCCGCCCCTCCTGTAAGAGAATATCTGTTGGCAGTTTGTGCATGCTTGCCAGGCGCCGGTAGCGCTCATCTGCTGAAGAGGCCTCGGGAGCTTGGAGATAGAATTGGCCTGCCAGGAAGACAGCCAGCGGTTTGCCGCCGTCAATGATGGGGGCGGCGACGTAATTGAACCCGGCGTGGCAGGTATAGAAGGGATCGCGAGGGCTTGTCTGTGAGGCCATCTCCTTCCAGGATCTTTGGCAGGCTTGCAGGCCGGACGCAGACTGGTGCATGAGCTGGCAGAAGCCGCATGGGTTGCTGGGATGCGTGAGCGGCTCGCCTTCCAAATCTACGACCAACCCATTGATCTGGCTGACCGAAGTAAACAGATCTTGGATGGTTTGGACGCAATGGGTCGGAAAACCCGAGGTTACATTGGATATTCCAATATCCTCTGCTTGCAAAGCGCCGTTTAGAAGATGCTCCACCTCCTGGCGCGTGAAGCGCCACTGCTGTCCGATCTTTCTGCCTTTGAGGCGACCATCCTGCAGCATACGGTAGATCGTGATGCGGTCTACCTTGAGTATTTCCTGAACCTGTCGCGTGGTAAGCAAATCATCCATACTGTTATACGTTGCTATATCTTTTAATCGTGATAATTATAACAACCTATAACAACCTGATACAGTGACAAATGTCATGGATAAATGACACGTTTCGTCACAAATTTCACAATCAAAATTGATAAAAATTCCACAACCTTATTATTCATCTCCTGCTTGGGGCTGAGATCCTATTTATTAATTCCCCCGGGTTTATTTTATCAGAAAAGAACAGAAATTGTGCATCAATATTCGTAATATTAGCTGATAAGGCAGAATTGTAGATACTCTCTGTGAGGGTTATTTCTGCGATTACAGTTTATGGCTCATATTCAGGACTTGGTTTTCACCTGCATGATCTCCGGGTACAATCAGACCATCTACGGCTGTAACAAATATCGATCATTTTGTGAGAATAATCCAGCGCATCATTCCTGGTTATGATCTGGCTTTCCTGAAATCGATTGTCGGAGGGTCTAATGGACGTTTATGAGGCGATCGCCAGCCGAAAAACCATACGCGATTTTGCCCCGCAGGAAATCGATCTCGAGCTGGTCAAGAGGTTGATCTGTGCGGGCTTCAATGCACCCACGAACAACCACATGCGGGAGTGGCATTTCGTCCTCCTTCAGGATAAGGTCCGGCGAGGGGAGCTGCTCGATCGAGCAATCAAACCGGTGGGTCGCAAAGGTGCGATGGCGATTATCAACCGCTGGGGGCTTACCGACGATGCTCAGCGTGAGATGTACAGAGATGCTATTCCCAAGCAGTACAGCATGCTGTACAACGCCGGTTGCCTGATCTTGCCCTGTTTCCGGCAGCCCACACCTCTGCTCAAACCAAAGGACCTCTCAGCGCTGAACCCGTTCGCCTCGATCTGGTGCTGTATCGAAAATATCCTGGTAGCCGCAGCCTCCGAGGGTATTTTTGGCGTTACGCGCATCCCTTTTGAAGCCGAGCGAAATACTTTCAAAGAATTCCTGAATATCCCCGAAGATTACGAAATACCCTGCTATCTGGCGCTCGGGTATCCGGCTGAAGGTGCGCAGAGGAGACGGCAGGTTAACATTTCCATCGAAGAAAGAATCCACTTTGAGGTTTGGTCATAAAATTAAGCCTGGAAGGTCAAAAATGAGGACTTTGCATATAGATGAAACCAATAATTTAGCGATCAAAGAATACGGCAGTCAGGAAACCTATCTCGCCTCGATCTTTGACGTTCTGGGTGGAGCCTCGCTTAAATGGCTTTGGTTTGATCCTCACAGCAAGGTCGGCGCCCACAAAGCTGAAAGCCCCCAGGTTTATATCATTATTGAGGGAGAGGGTTGGGCAATAGGTGAGCAGATTGAACCTATTCCTCTTATCTCTGGCGATTATGTGTATTGGGATAAGGGCGATCGGCTGGAAGTTGGGTCGGATAGCGGCATGCAAGTTCTATCAATTGAAAGCAGTATTCCTGAAGCCTCCATTTTTAGAATACGATGACAATTTGGATTGAATGGGGTGCAATGATATAGATATGTTATCTGACAACATAAGGTCATTTGTGAAAAAAGAAGCGGTGATTGGAAAGGAGTTTTTATGGAATATCGTTCATTAGGTCGAAGCGGGGTCATGGTAACGCCGCTTTGCTTGGGTGGCATGAATTTTGGGAATCCCACTCCCGAAGATGAAGCGATCGCCATCGTCAATCGTGCGTTGGAAGCCGGGATCAATTTTATCGATACCTCCAACTCGTACAACAGCGGAGAAAGCGAACGCATCATCGGGAAGGCGCTCGCTCATAATGGAAGACGCGACCAGATCGTCCTCGCCACTAAGGTCTTCAGCGTGGTCGGGGAGGGACCGAACGAGCGCGGCGCCTCGCGCTATCATATCGTCAAAGCCTGCGAGGATTCCCTGCGCAGGCTGCAAACCGACCGTATCGATCTCTACCAGCTCCACCGGCCGGGCTTGACCATACCCCAGGAGGAAACCTTGCGCGCCTTCGACGATCTGGTGCGGGCGGGCAAGGTGATCAATATTGGCTGCTCCACCCACCCGGCCTGGAAGGTGATGGAGGCCCTGGCCATTAGCGAGCGCTACGGTTGGGCGCGTTACACCAGCGAGCAGCCTCCCTACAATCTGCTCGACCGGCGCATCGAGAATGAGCTGGTCCCCTTGAGCCGTCAGTATGGGCTGGCGATTCTGCCCTGGTCGCCACTGGCGGGGGGCATTTTGGCAGGCCGTTATGCGCGCCCAGACACCATTCCCGCCGGCTCACGCGCCGACCGTTGGGGGGATCGTTTCAGGGAAAGGGTGACCCGTAAAGGGATCGAAGCCGCAGAGAAGGTTTCTGCTCTGGCGAAAGAACGCGGCCTCAGCACAGCCCAGCTTGCGCTGCTGTGGGTGAAGGACCAGCCCGGGGTGACAGCCCCGATCGTCGGTCCGCGCACTCGCCAGCACCTGGAGGAGGTTTTGCCGGTGCTCGAAATGACGTTGTCCGACAGCGACCGGCCTCTCTTTGACGAGATCGTCCACCCGGGGAACGCCGTAGCCGATTTCCATAACACCAACGAGTGGATGAAAACCAGGGTCAACGATTAGATCGTGAGGCATCGGAAGGCTGCGCCACAGAGATCGTAGAGAACACAGAGATTTTATAAAAATATATTGTGTTCTTTGTGCGCCCTTTGGCGCGCTTCCCTTTGCTCGTACGGCCGGTTTATTCTACAAAGTAAAATAAAAAAGCCGCTGCGCTCTCTGGACGGCGGGGATGGAAGCTGTCAGGCGGAACATCAGGCGGTAGAACCAGCTCAGTCGATCGAGATCATCGGATTGGCTGAAGAACCACTCTTCTTTTAGATGGATGCCTTCTGACCACTGCTCGATGAGGTGCGGGTCGTCGATGCCCCAATGGATGCTGGCGCCGGTTTTCTGCAGCGAAGGGTGAGCGTGGACACGGTCGGCGGTCATTTTGCTGAAAGCGTCAAAAACAAAGCCGCAGCCGGAGAATTTCTGGTGCAAGCGCAAGATCAATGCGCGCACGTCGCTCTCGTGCAGGTACATTAACAAACCCTCTGCAACCACGAAAACAGGCCTCCCATCCGGTGAAACCATATCCACCCACGCCAGGTCAGTGACGGAAGCGGCGATCATGCGATAGCTATCCGTTTCGGGGTAAAATTTCCTGCGCAGCTCGATCACTTCCGGCAGATCCAGGTCAATCCATCGGGATGACAGGCGAGGCACGCGCAGGCAGCGGCTGTCGAGCCCGCACCCCAGGTGCAGCACGAGGGTGTCGGGATGGCTGGCGATAAACTCGGCGGTGTACCCGTCCAGCTTTTTAGCCCGCATGCGCAGCGTGACTTTGGTCTTCTCGGGGATTTTGAGCCGTTGGAAATCATATTGGATCTCATCCAGAATCTGGCGGGCTTTTTGATCGTCGAAAAGGGGATTATCCTGCGCTTTGGCGTATAGGGGTATCAGCAGGGTTTCTTGTTCTTTGGCGAGTAAGATTTTTTCTTTTGTGCTCATTTGCCTGTACACTTTTCTCCCATTCTATCCGGTGAATGCAAATGGCTGAAAGCCCAGGTCCTGCGAATGGTGTAGTAGAATGGGTAGGTATGGAGGACGTATGTCTCGGTTGATCCCAGCTTCTGAACGCATACTGCGGGCGAGGAACCAGATCCAAAAAGCACGCAACTTGCCTGTACCGGAAGAAGCCGGTTGGCGAGATTTTTCGTACGTTGCCCAGGTGAAAGATATTATACAACAAGGGCGCGACCTGATTAAGTTCATTCCCTATTCTCCCAGCGCCAGCGCGGAGATGAAAGATGAGGTCAGGCAGCTATTTCTGGAGCTTGATCAGGCGGAGAAGGAAATCCTGCATCGTTGATCCCATCACGGTTTCTCACCACAGAGTTCACGGCGACCATAGAAAGAACCGGGAAAAGAAACAAACCTGCCTTCTCATTCTGCATTGCGTGTTACCCCGGCCGTAAGTCACGCTATAACCCCCAAATAGTACTTGACAAGTTACAATCTATCGGATATAATATAACCATCTAAGCATAAATTGATGGTTATAACGAAGTGGGCAGGGTAGTAGAGGGAGAAATGGACATTCTATCGAATCACGTGTTAGACCTGAGCTATTTGAAAATGCAGGAGTTCCAGCAGGTTGCCGCACGCGAGCGCCTGGCTCGAGAAGCCGGGCAGCCTGGGAAATCTCTTCGGAAGGTCGTAGGCTTATGGCTGTACCGGCTTGGCAGCGCCATGGTCGCATTTGGTTGCTGGCTACAGAGGTCTTTCGGAAAACAAATGGGTTCCCCTTCCAGTTTAGTGGGAACAGTAACTCCACGGGCATCGTGAACCAACGGTGAAAATGGCTGGCATTGCACTCACACCCTTGAGACCATCTCCAAGAGAAGAATTCCTGGCCGGCGCCTGGAGGATGCTCCCGCTGTTGGCGGGAGACATCCCTTTTGGGCTGCTCTACGGCGCGCTGGCTCCAGCCGCCGGCGTTCCGGCATCCATCACCATGGCTATGTCCACGCTGGTGTTCGCCGGATCGGCGCAGTTCATTGCCATTCAGCTCATCGGCGGCGGCGCTCCGGCCCTGGTGGTCTTTTTAACTGCGCTGGTGGTCAACCTGCGACATTCGCTCTACGGCATCTCCATCTCGCCTTTTCTGAAGCATCTTCCTTCGAAAGCGAAAGGATTTCTGGCCTATTTCTTGACCGACGAAGCTTATGCTGTTTCGATTGTCCGCTTTCGGCAAGAGGACCTGCGCGGACAGGCTGCCGGAGGCCCCCGCCATTGGTTTTACCTGGGGGCAGGCGCCACATTGTGGCTGGGCTGGCAGCTCAGCACGGCTGCCGGGATTGCCTTCGGCTCGCAGGCGCCGGCTTCCTGGCATCTCGATTTTGCCATCCCCCTGACCTTCATCGCCTTGCTCGTGCCCGTGATTAAAAACCGGGTGGAAATCCTGGCGGCAATCACTGCCGGCGCAGTCGCCATCCTGCTGGCGAATATTCCTCTGAAGCTGGGGTTGGTGGCTGCCATGCTGTCGGGTATCCTGGTTGGTTCGCTGGCCGAAATCCTGCTGTCACACCGGAAAGCAGGTCCCGCCGGGCTGGGGGAAAAGGGGGAAACGGAGCCATGAATGCCGGTTCTCTGTGGATATTAGTGGCGGCGATGGGGCTCACGACCTACGGCATCCGGGCCGGCTCTGTATTGCTGGCAGACCGCCTGCCCAAGAGCGCCTGGATCGAGAAGAGCCTGCGGTTTATTCCCATCTCGGTCCTCTCGGCGCTGATCGCGTTAGAGCTGAGCTCGACCAACGGTAGCGGCAGCTCGATTACCGCTTCTCTGCCGCGCTGGGTGGCGGCGGCGACAGCCCTGCTGGTTGGGCGGTTGACGCGCAGCCTGTGGCTGACGGTGATCGTCGGGATGCTGGTCTTCTTGCTCCTGCAGCGTTAGGCAACCATTTGTGCTAGCGCCTGGACGGTCCGCCAGTTGCGGGTAGTCGCCGGAAGGCCTAATTTCCTTTCAAAATAAGTATTCGTCAGCTTCGTCCGGCCGTAGCCGTGCGGGCAGAAGATGTAGACTTCTGCTCCCACCATAACGAATTCGTCGTCCCCCTCTCTTATGGGGGGTAAATTGCGTATTCGGTCGGGAGAGGGGGCATCGTGCAAAAAAGTAACGTGCAAGAAGGCGGGATCTTTATCCTGCTGCGTGAGAAAAGGATTGTTTTCCCGAATCTGTTTGAAGGCTGCAGCATTCCGTAAGATGACGGTAACCTCTGTCCCGAAAGTTTGCAGGATTCTGGTCTCGAGAAACGCGCTTATATTCGCCTCTCTATCTTCGGGTCCATCGAAGACGACATTACCGCTTTGCACATAGGTCCGTACGTCGGTGAAACCGAGCGCTTCGTACGTGCTCTTTAGCTGATCCATACGGATTTGATTATGGTTGGCTACATTGATTCCCCGGAGCAATGATATATAGGTTTTCATTCCGTAAATTCCCCTATCCCTTCCACCCTTTATCGCAGTGATTATAAAGCAGTTTCCATCGCTGCTGCCAGACAGACCTGAAATCCCTGGTGTAGAGAAGTTAACACGCTCATCAGATTTTTATTTTCTTTATAGAATGATTCTGGTATGAAGAATCTAAAGCTGTTCACGGACAAATTGTCGAGCGCTTTGAGGAATATAATTGCGCATGCATCTATTTTGATCACAGGTGCGATTATTTGATATACTGTCCTCTTCATAATTGCCTTGCATCAGAGTATCATACAGTACAAATACTGTTGAAGTACATCGATTGAATTGAATTATAGAATCATCAAGTCCTCCTTTGTCTTGCTTGCGTAGTCAGAGGAAAGACAGGCATTACCCGCAGGTACTTGATATGCTCTAAGCAAGACGGAAGATCACTTAATGAACTCACAACGTAAGTTCTGGAACGAGCAGCAGCAGGCTCTACGGCAAGTCCTGCTGCATACAGATCATTTTTCCAACGCGATTGAATTATTCCTGGCGCAGCACGCCATGGTGCATTCGGGCCGCATCTCCCCGGCCGCGCTGTGGTCCTTCGAGGACGAAATCTGGCAGGGCCTGCCGGAGACCGTGGCAAGGCAGATACCCCAGGGCGACGAACATTCCATCGCATGGGTATTCTGGCATATCGCCCGCATCGAGGACGTCACCATGAACCTCCTGGTGGGCGGCTGCCCTCAGGTCTTAGACCAACCGGGTTGGCTCGAGCGTATGCAGGTTGCGATTCGCCATACCGGTAACAGCATGGATGCGGCAGGAATATCCGATCTCAGCGCCAGCGTCGATCTTAAAGCCTTGAGAGCATACCGGCGGGCAGTCGGGCGCAGGACGCGCGAGATTGTCCACCACCTGCATCCGGAAGAGCTGAAGCAAAAAGTCGACCCGGTTTAGATCGCTGTCTTCATTGACGAAGGAGCATTGCTCGAGGCAGCCCGCAGTTTGCTGGATTATTGGGGCGACCTCAAGTTGGGTGAGCTGCTCTTGATGCCGCCCACCCGGCATAATTTTATCCATCTGAATGAGGCTTTACGGATTAAACAGAAATTGGATAAATCGATGTTAGAATCAAGCCTGTCGTAATATGGATCCCAACCCGATATCGAGGTTCAGCCTATGCCCCCTAAGAACCGCATGGAACGCAACATCCGTACAAACAAATCCAAACCGCGTTCCGCTCAGCGCGACAGAAACAGAACGATTCAAATCGCCGCTCTCGGCATCCTTCTCCTGGCAGTGGCGGCGATTGTATTGACCATATTCTTCTCACAAAAATCCCCTCAGAAAGCACAAGATATGCCTAAACTCGTTGGAACCAAACAGTATTCGTCCGCGCCACCCATGCTCATCGACAAGAGCAAGCAGTACTTTGCCACCGTCAAAATGGCGAAAGGCGGCGAGTTTGAAATTCAGCTCTACCCCGATAAAGCGCCGATCACCGTAAACAGCTTCGTCTTCCTGGCGCGCCAGGGTTATTTTAACGGCACAACTTTCCACCGCGTCCTCGAAGGGTTTATGGCGCAAGGCGGCGACCCCACGGGGACAGGCTCCGGAGGGCCGGGATATTCCTTCGTCAATGAAGACAGCGATCTAAAATTCGACAAAGCCGGCGTCGTGGCCATGGCGAATGCCGGTCGCAACACGAACGGCAGCCAGTTCTTCATTACCTTTGGCCCCCAACCGACCTTAAACGGCGGCTATACCATCTTCGGGCAGGTGATCAGCGGGATGGATGTGGTCAACGGGATTAAACGCCGCGACCCAAACCAAAACCCCACCTTCACCGGGGATGCCATTGAGAGTGTGACCATTACCGAAAAATAGATTCTTCCGGCAGTTACACGGTTGATCAGGGATCGAGCACGCTTCGACCCTAAGTTCGTGCATTTACCGTCCGCAATGGCCATCGGCAGAGTATGCATTGATCGGTTCGAGGATGGATCGACCTCGCATCACCCTCATGCAAAGGGTGTTCTGCTGGGGGAACAACCTAACCATGCCGCTGCTCATCGCGGTGGAAGACCCCAGCCTGCTGTTCAAATGGGTGTTTAACGCCCCTGTGCTGCTGTACCAGCTGGGGTTAGGTGGACTTGTCCCGAAGTGGATGCTGATTTTGACGACGGTGGGCAGGAAAACCGGCCACCCACGGAAAACCGCCATTGTATTTACACGCGAGCCTGCCACTGGGGCTTATTGGGTGATGTCCGGCTGGGCGGGCAACCCAGACTGGTATCGCAATTGTTTCCCGGGTTTCAGCTTGCAACCGAGGGAGTGTATGACCCCCTGATCCTGTCGCACCAGGATCTGCCCACCGCCTTTTTAGCCTCATCCCGAAGATATGTTTATCAGGAGGCAAGATGCCCAGCCACGATCACGGACCCTCTGATGAGAGCTCGACCACAGAATTTTCTTATTTTGGCATGCAATCCTCCTGGGGAGCAACGAAGCATTTTGGCGGCCTGCCGGCGACGGACCTTTTAGCCACAGAGTGCCAAATCGGCAAAGACAAAACCATCCTGGAAGTCGGTTGCGGCGTGGGCGTTACCACTTGCCACCTGGCCAAACGTTATGGCTGCCGGGTCGTGGGGGTTGACCTTTCGGAGCAGATGGTCGCCTGGGCCCAAAAAAGGGTCGTTCGCAGGGGCCTGGCGGGACGCATCGAATTAAAGGTGGCAGATGCACAGGATCTACCGTTTGAAGATGGAAGGTTCGACGCCGTCATCTGCGAATCGGTCGCCGCCTTTCCGCCAGATAAGGCCAGGGTGATCGGCGAGTTCTCTCGCGTCGCCAAACCAGGAGGTTCAGTCGGGCTGAACGAGGGCACGTGGATCAACGGCACCCCGCCAGAAGGGCTGCTCGCATACATCCAGCGCACCATGGCCGGCGCAATTTTCTTGACCCCCGACGGTTGGTGCCAGCTGCTGGAAAGCTGCGGCTTGCAGGAAGTTACGGCGAAATCCTTTCGCATGAACGCCATCCGGCAGCGCATCAATGAGATGGCAGGACTGGACATGCAAGATCAGCTCGACCGGCTCCGTGCCTGGGGAAGCTTTCTGGGATTGTCCGTGAAAAGCGCGGCTTTTCGAAGATACGCTCGCGAAATCATGCCTTCTCCCAAAATTATCGCCAGCCTGTTCCATTATCTGGGTTATGGGATTTATGTAGGGAAGAAACCGCTGGAGTGAACAGGCTCATTTTGGTTACCCCCGCAGCATAACGATCGATGAAATCCATTGTCATGGATGGGAGTCGTATCCGGTTGGTTGATTCTTGGATCCAATAAAAACATCGGCCTCCGGTTTTACGGTAGAATTCAGGTTTGAGCAACGGCGGGCAGGTTATCTTGATTAATGGATGACCCGGGAAGGTTAGCGCGACAGGGACCATCTTAAGATTTGATCGGGATCAGGGAGATTGTCATGACCGAATCCAGGTTTTACCATATTTCGAAGACAGGCAAAATTGTCAGGCTGGCCACGGTTGAAGAAGCCCTGGCGTTGATGCAGGATAATGGGTTTTTGTGGCTGGATTACATTCATCCGTCGAAAGAAGAATTATCGGGTCTGACAGAAACTCTGGGGCTGCATCCTCTATCGATTGAAGACTGTTTCGATGACAACCAGATCCCCAAGATTGAAGACTATCCAAAACATACCTTTATCCTTTTTAATGCTTTTCACTATACCAACCAGACGCTGACAATTTATGAGGTAGATCTCTTTATCGGCAGCAAATTCCTGGTCACGGTCAGCCGAGAGGACCCGGATAGCCGGCCAACGCTGAAGGAGATCGAACGCATGGTTGAGTTCGATATCGAGAGCGCCAGGCAGGGACCGGCATTCCTGGCTCATGTATTCCTGGATTATATTGTTGACAAGAAGTTCTCTGCCATCGAAGGTCTGGAAGAGGAGTTGGACACCGCCGAGGACTTAATCCTTGCCAACCACGCCGCATTCAACCCTGCCGAGCTGTTGCGACTGCGCCGGGAGCTGTTGAACCTGCGCAAGAGCCTGTTCCACGAGCGGGAAATCCTGGTGAAGATCTGCCGGAAGGACTGTCTTTTTATATCCGAGAAAGCCATTCTCCTTTACCGCGATATCTACGATCACCTGGCAAAATTCTTCGAGCTGACCGAGTCTTCGCGTGACATTGTGACCAGTTTGATGGAAATGTATCTCTCGATGATCAACAACCAGATGACCCGCGCAGCCAACGACACGAATGTCACTGTGCGTCGTTTGACTTTTATCACCACGATATTTATGCCGCTAACGCTCCTGGCCGGGATTGGGGGCATGTCGGAATTTTCCATGATGACCGGGACGCAGAATTGGAGGATCGCCTACCCACTCTTTTTATTAGCGATGGTGGTGATTGGCATTCTGACCTTTTATTTCCTGGTCTCGCTCGAAAAGAAACGCAAGGAAAACGAATAGCCTCCAATCCCTGTATTCAGCCTTAGCGTTTCGTGAGCGGCAAGAAAATCCGAATTGTGGATGAAGTCACCTCGACTGCGCCGATGTCGCACACGGGCAGGCCGTCGTGGTTTCCGTCGATCGGGCGCAGGTCCCCGCGTTGGTCGATAGCCGGGCACCCGGTATTGGTGCCTGCATCGATCGCCGGGCTGCCAGGCAAGAGCAGGCGGGTCAACGTCGTGCCCCGGTTATCTTGCAGCGGACCGAGCATAGGATTCGTGGAGGCACGATCGCTGGTAGACGTAAGGCCGCACGAATCGGCGTCTTCAAGGTTATATCCATTAGATTTGACCGTGCTGTCGCAATTATTTGGGCTGCCGGCGCTGATGATCGTATTCTTGAGCTCGATCGCGGCATTATAGGAACCGCCAACGTACAGGTTGCCGCCCTCGGCCCCGGTATTCCCTACAATTGTCGAGTTCAGGATGGTTATCGAGCCTCCAGACCAATAAATTCCGCCGCCGTTCGAAGCGGTGGCCTCGTTGGTATCCACCGTGCTGTTGGTAAGCGTCAGCGTGCCCGAATTTTCTATCCCGCCGCCGTTGCCTTTTGCCGTGTTGTTGACCAGGGTACTGGTCTGGATCGAGGCCGGTCCACCGTCGTTGGAGATTCCCCCGCCGTACATTTCCGCGCCATTTTCTGTAAAAGTGCTTCCCACGACGGTCAAGACCCCCAGGTAACTGTTGATCCCGCCGCCGCGATAACCGGCCGTATTGGTGCTGAACGTGCTGTCAGTCACTGTCGCATCGACCGTCGTATCGATGGCGCCGCCATTGCCCCCGGCGCTATTCGTGGTAAAGGTCGAATCGCTCAGGTTGATAGGACCATAGGCCTGGATTGCGCCGCCATGCCCGCCAGCAGTATTTGTGGTAAAGGCGCTGTGGGTGATGACGAGATTACCCTGGTTATAAATTGCGCCTCCTGCCAAGGAGGTATTATCTTCAAAGAGAGAATCGTGGATGTCGGCGGAACCGTCCGCTTCGATGCAGATTGCCCCACCCCTATTGCTGGTCGCATTGTTTGAAAAACGGGCTTCGTTGAGCGTCAATTGCGCGTTGGTGGATACATGGATCGACCCCCCGCAGCCTGCGTCATTCTTCCCGTTGATCAGATTGATCTTCGTCAAGGTCAGGTGAGCGCCCGGCGATACGTCGAAGTGAGCAGCCGCGTTGTTGGCATCCAGGGTCACGGTATTGCCCCCGTCGATGGACACATTCGAGCTGATGGAGGTGGCGCCGGTCAGCGGGATCGTAACCGGGATGAGCCCGCAGTCGAAGGTGACCTCCTGGGCAGTGCCCAAAGCAGTCGATAAGGCTGCTTCGGTGCAGCTCGAAGCGATACCGCTGCCAACCGTAGCGCGACCGGTGGGTAAGGTACGGAAAGTCTGGTCGGCTCCATAATAAGTTTGTCCGTTGGAGGCAGAGAATGTAAACCGCCAGTGGTAGAGTGTATCCGGATCGAGAGGCGGAGGCCCCCAATCGTCCCAGGCCAGGTAGGCATTCCCACCGGCTGCTATGGCGACAGGTTCGTGGACGAGGCTGTAGGAAGTGGTGGTACCGAGATCGAAATAACCGGTGCCGCCGATTCCGTAAGTATATAGATAGGCCTCAGAATGACCTGTGCTTGTGGTGATGGTGGTGGTTGCCGGGCTGGGGTATAGGATTGTCGGGGTGCTGCTGAAGACGTATACTCCCTGCTGGGGCTGCAGCCACGGACTGCTGTTCCCGTCCAGGACCCAAACCTTGGCCTGGAAGGGGCTGTTGCTCAAGGCAGCGGTAGAGCGCACGGGTATCTGGATCTCGAGGATGTGACCTTGAGGAATTGGCCACGAATAGTCACTCGTGGAAGGAGCAGGGATTTCGAGCATGCCAGAGTTGTAGGTTGACGCCGGAAGGGATTGGGGACAGTCTGAAGCCGGAGTGATGGCAACGCCATCATATAAGCAAAAGACTTTGTTCGTGGAATCGATCGCGGGCGAGGTGTTGTCCGGCAGGGCCAGGTCGATATAGGCGCGCATGCCGCTGCAGGCGTTACCCAGGCCGCCGACAACTACGTGCAAGTAGTACGTGTCATTCAGCCCCGGGTATCCGCCGTTGGGATCGGCATAAAAACCAACATAAGTTCCCACGCCATTCTCTTGATATGGAGCGCCCTGGATAATGCTGGCACAGTTTGTAATGGTTGAATATTGAGTTAAACCGTTATACCAGTTGAAGGTAGCTGCGCTTGCCAGGATGCCGGTTCCACCTGCGCTGGATTGGTTGGCCCCCATGGGTTTCACTGGTTCTGCTGCCTGAGCCGAATATGCAGGCTGCAGGCATACCCCGATCAACAGGGTTAATATAATCAACCGCCATGCTTTTCCGAACATATCTCCTCCTCGATGGGCAATAACCGCCATCATGTCTGTAATGGATAGGATTGGTCAGATGGTGCCACGCTCGTTCTGTTCGGGTGGGGACGGCTGCTCCTTTCCACCGTCCACCTGGCTATTTGGTTTTATGAGATTGCTACTTCAGATGGGAACTCTGTCATCGTGCTTAAACCCACGATAGTATACCTTAGAGACTATTATAGTATATAAACACTGGAATCTCGGATTAGATTCGAATCTTCGCCAATGGAAATGCTGATTGAGGATGCTATAATCAAGCTCTCGAGTAAATCGATCTGCATATCCAATTCGATTGGGGTGGGAAGCGATGATTGATACACTAACTTCGTTCGAGCTCCACGGTAAGGTGGCCCTCGTCACAGGAGCTGCCCGCGGCATCGGCAGGGCATGCGCGTTGGCCCTGGCGCACGCCGGCGCAGATATCCTGCTGGGTTTACGGGAAAAATCCAGCGGGCAGGAATTGGCGGCTCAAATCGAGAGCATGGGGCGGAAGGTGCTGCCGCTGCAGATGGATGTCAGCCAGATGGGAGAAATCTTCGCTGCGGTGGACGAGGCTGTGCAGGCCTTCGGGCGCATCGATATCCTGGTGAACAATGCCGGCATCGGCGAAGCCAACCCGGCTGAAGAGGTGAACGAAACAGACTTCGATGATGCCCTGAGGGTCAACCTCAAAGGCACTTTCTTCACCTCTCAGGCTGTGGGCAGAGTCATGATCCGGCAAGGCGGCGGGCGGATCATCAACATCGGCTCTCAGGCCGGGTTTGTCGCCCTGCCGACCGAGTCGGTGTACTGCATGACGAAGGCGGCCATCTCCCACCTGACCAAATGCCTGGCGCTGGAATGGGCGCGCTATAACATCAACGTAAACGCCGTAGCGCCGACCTTCATCGAAACACCCGGGACGGCGAAGTGGCTGGAGGAGGCGGAATTTCGACAGTCGGTTGTGAAGCGCATCCCCTTGGGCAGGGTCGGAGATCCATCCGACGTAGCCGGGCCGGTGCTCTTCCTGGCTTCGCCGGCTGCCTCACTGATCACCGGGGCCACCCTGATGGTCGACGGTGGCTGGACAATACAGTAAACAACGAAGAATGGAGTAGTTATTATTGATTATGGAGTGGTTTAACTATGTACTGGTTGGCCTGGCAGCCATGGCAGCCGGGATGGTGAATGCCCTGGCCGGGGGTGGCACCCTGATCACTTTCCCGATGCTGGTGGCGATGGGGGTGCCGGCAGTGGCCGCGAACGTGACGAACACTGTGGCGCTCTGCCCCGGTTACCTGGGAGCCACCCTGGCGCAGTTCAAAGATCTGCGACCGCAGCTGCCGCGGCTCTGGTTCTACCTCCCGGCAGGGGTGATCGGCGGGGTTGCCGGCGGTATCCTGCTTTTGAATACAGGAGAGAAAGTCTTCGAAGCGTTGGTGCCATTCCTGATCCTGCTCGCCTCGGGCCTGTTGGCGATATCCGATCCGCTGCGCTCCTGGCTCAGCCGGCATACAGGGACGGCCGGGTCTTCGG
The DNA here is from genome assembly GCA_023381565.1 of Chloroflexota bacterium. Lineage (GTDB taxonomy): Bacteria > Chloroflexota > Anaerolineae > Anaerolineales > Anaerolineaceae > JAMCRR01. Next base: position 3,262 of record JAMCRR010000006.1, on the reverse strand, counting down.
CAGTCATGGCCGCCTTGGGAGCGCTGCCGATTGCTATAGCGGGTATTTACGGTGGATATTTCGGCGCCGGGTTGAGCGTGATCGTGCTGGCGGTGCTCGGTTTGATCTTGAGCGACTCGCTCACCAAACTCAACGCCTTGAAGCAGGCAATTGCCCTCAGCGTTAATGTTGCCGCGGCGATTTTCTTCGTATTTTCGAAAAACGTCATCTGGCCGGTAGCCGCCCTGATGGCGGTCTGCGCCCTGATTGGCGGGAGCATCGGCGGGAGGATCGCCGGGCGCATCAAGCCGGCGGTGCTGCGCTGGGTGGTGGTGGTGATCGGGGTCGTTGTGGCAGGCATCTACCTGATCAGATGATCCAATTGATGGTTTTCCGGTGGGCTATCCTGCGGTAAAATCAACCGGTACCACTCGCCTTAACCTAATCACCAATCTCATAAGTTCAGGAGTGCCCATGCCTTATCCAATCCGCTTGGAAGAGTGCACGTGGAAAGATGTACAATCGGCGCTTCAGGAAGGCTACGATACGGTCGTCATCACCGCCGGATCGATTGAGCAGCACGGGCCACACCTGCCGCTGGTAACCGATGCGCGCCTGGGGGAGGAGCTTGGGGTGCGCATTGCCGGGCGGCTGGGGCATGCCTTTGCTGCGCCGGTCATCCGGCCGGGGCTGTCGGCTCACCACATGGGTTTCCCCGGCTCGCTGACTCTTTCGCCAGAGACGTTCACGCGGATTCTGGAGGATTACTGCCTGTCTCTGGCTCGCCACGGATTCCGCTGCCTGGTGCTCATCAGCAGCCATGGTGGCAACTTTGCCGCCATCGAGCAGGCAGCGCCCAATATCCAGGAGAACCTCACCCGGCAGGGATTCGCAATCGAGGTCATCCCTTATGTGGATATGGAAGCCTTCGTGGGTGGGCTGCAAGACCTGCTGGTCAACGAGTACGGCGGCACGAAAGAAGAAGCCTCGGGGCATGCTGACGTCGTCGAAACGGCCATGATGCTGGCAGTCCGGCCAGACCTGGTCCACATGGACCAGGCCGCGCCGGGCTGGATGGGAGACCTTTTCGAGGTGGAGGAGAAGCTCTTCCGAGAGGGGATGAAATCGCTTACCGAAAACGGCGTCTTGGGCGACCCGCGCCGGGCAACCGTCGAGATGGGACGCAGAGCTCTGGATTACCAGGTGCAACAAATGGCCGCGCAGATTCGTTTATTGATTAATGAGCGGCAGAGCAAAAAGTAGCAGGCCAACTCTGATTCCTTCAGAGGATAGTCTGAGTTCTCTCTGATTGCTGCGCAATTGTGCATCACCATCCCCAGGGTGATCGAAGAGATAGGAGACACCAATGGTCAAAACTATCGGCATCATTCTCGTCAGCCTTGTTGCTGTGGTCGTCCTGGTATTTCTAGCAATTAAGTTCGTTATCCGACCTCTGTACGCGAAATGGGGAGCCACACAAACAGAGCTCGAAGCTGCCCTGCCCGGCGACACGCTGCTGCCTGAGCCGGGGGCCATCCAGACCAACGCCATCACCATCCGCGCCCCGGCGGAGCAGATCTGGCCCTGGCTGGCGCAGATGGGGCAAGAAAAGGGTGGGCTGTACAGCATCGAGTGGTTGGAGAATCTGGTTGGCTGCGATATGCATAACGCCGATCGTATCCACCCCGAGTGGCAGGAGGTGAAACCGGGTGACCTGGTGCGTATGATGCCCAAAACCCAGCCGAATCCCCCGCCGTATATCGTGGCTGAGGTTTTGCTGAACCAGGCGCTGATCCTGGGCCACCACACCCCGGATGAGGCTGCGTGGAACGATACCTGGGCGTTTGTGCTGCAGCCGGTGGATGCTCAGACCACACGGCTGGTGATTCGCACGCGTACCAATAATGTCGGCGGGATATGGGATGTCTTCGATGCCATGGCCTTCGTCATGCAGCACGCCATGATGGACGGGATCAAGGAACGGGCTGAGGGAAGTCTGAGCCAATAATCGTCATGGGTCAACGGATTTGAAGCGGATAGATGAGTTCCTGAGATAAGCGCCCTGACCTCTTATGAGAAAAATAGTCTTTATAGTTCTATCAGTAGTTTTTTTGACCGGTTGTAGCAGCCCGGTTCCGACCGCAGTGCAGCCCACTCCGCCGCCGCCTGCTGCTACTCCGCTGCCGCCATCTCCCACGGCCAGCCTGACCCCAACCCACACACCTGTCCCCACGACTGTCCCCCCCACGCTCACCCCTACGCCCATCCCGAACCCTATGGATATCCAGGCCATGCGCCGGGTATCTTATCCGGGCAGCGATATCACTATCGAGGAGGAGCTGGCTGCAGGGTCGAACTACCACCGCTATTACGCCTCTTACCTCTCTGAAGGATTGAAGATCTACGCTTTGCTCACTGTGCCCAATGGCGAACCGCCGGCGGGAGGCTGGCCCGCTATCGTCTTTAACCACGGGTACATCCCCCCCAGGCAATACCGCACCACCGAGCGTTACATCGCATACGTCGATTGGCTGGCGCGGTCCGGCTACATCGTCTTTCGCATCGACTACCGCGGCAACGACCGTTCCGAAGGCACAGCCAGCGGCGCTTATGGCAGCCCCGGTTACACCGTCGACGTGCTCAACGCGGTAGCCTCGCTCGAGCGCTACCCGCAAGCCAACCCCCAAAAGATCGGCATGTGGGGACACTCGATGGGCGGCTTCCTCACCCTGCGCGCCATGGTGATCTCGCCGGATATCAAGGCCGGGGTAATCTGGTCGGGGGTGGTGGGCTCGTACACGGATATGTTCTACAACTGGAGGCACCCCGGACCCACGCCGACCCCGCCGCCGGAAGGCCGCGGCTGGCGCAGCGCCTGGGTAGCCCAGTACGGCACTCCGCAGGAAAACCCGGCGTTCTGGGACTCGATCTCGGCGAATGCCTTCCTTTCGGATCTTTCGGGGCCGCTGCAGCTCGATTACGGTACTGCCGATGAAGAGGTACCCCCGGCGTTTTCGGAGACCCTGGCGCAAGAAATCCAGGCTGCAGGTGGAACGGTGGAGATCTATTCCTACCCGGGCGATGACCATAATCTTTCGCATTATTTCAGCGCCGCCATGACGCACACGATCGAATTTTATGATCGGTATTTGAAGTAGCCATTCTATTTTTGCGCCTGGATTGAGCGTGCGCAGCAATTGAAAGGTCCCGCTGACCAATGAGCGCGGCTTTTAAAGTCACCGGAGCGTGTTGTTGCGAGCCGCTGGCGTTCTTTCCGGCGGTG
>JAMCRR010000160.1 GCA_023381565.1 Chloroflexota bacterium | reverse complement strand
ATGTTGCCCCACAGTCCGATTTTCTTAATCAGGCGTTCGACCAGGAAGACATTCACCAGCACCACCGCCAGGGTGCCGACCGAGAAGATCAGGCCGGTCTCGCCGGTGCCGATGTTGGTTTTGCCGGTCAGCATCGGCAAAGTAGCCTGGAAGAACCCCGTCGGGAAAGCAATGGCGAAGGCAATAATCAGCAGCGGGCCGATGGGTGTCTTGAGATAGCCAAACACCTTGCGAAAGGATTGGCTGGCAGCCTCGACCGGCGACATGCGGCTCAATCGTCCCTGCGCCAGCTCTTTTGCGGGTAAGGACTCGCGCAAGAAGAAGACCATGAACACCGCCGTTACCAGGGCAATAACCGCCAGTGCTCCAAACGGCAGGTTGATATTCACCTCTGCCAGGTATCCGGCAGCCAGGGGCGGCAGCAGTGCACCCACCATCTGCGCGGCCTGCAGCCTGGCGATGGCTCCACCGGTTTTCTCCGGGCCGGCCAGGTCCGTGGCGTATGCAGTGGCTACCGAAAGCGCCCCTGCGGCGAATATCCCCCCGATGAAGGCGCCGATATAGACCAGGGACATGCTGCGGGCCAGGAAGAACAAAGCGTACCAGGCGCCGAACCCCAGCATGCTGGCGATCAGAACCGGACGCCGGCCCAGGCGGTCCCCGTAATAGCCAACCAGCGGCGCGGAGAGCACCGAGACCAGCGCCACCAGCCCCAGGACCAGCCCGACCTCGCTGATTTGCCCCCCCATGGCTTTCACATAAGCCGGCATGATCGGCATGCCGGCGGTCATCCCGGCCACGCCCATGAATGCGACGATGTAGACAAACCACATTTGCTTGTTCATTCCGCCTCCTGTTCAGGAAGTGCTGTTGGTGGAACATCGCCAGATCTATTAAGTTGTAGTGATAACCAATAGGGGTGATAAAAATTGCTGAGGTAAATATAGAGCAAAATTACCCGGGTGTCAATCTATTCGTAACGAAAAATGATAGATGTCATACGAAATTTATGCAAGTAATCACTTGCTTGCAATTCTCATGGGAGATATCCTAGTGCAAGTGTTCACTTGCAAGTGTTAGCTTGCAATAGTAACCTGGCACTATCCGCTCGAATGAATAATCAGGAAACGCCTATGCGAACAAACCAGAACCACGAAACCCTAACCGATCCTACCCGCCAGCGAATCCTCCAGGCTGCCATGCAGCTCTTCGGACAGGTTGGCTACGCTCAAACGACAACGCGCCGGATTGCAGAAACGGCCGGCGTCAACGAGGTCACGCTTTTCCGCCATTTCGGGAATAAAAAGAGCCTGCTCATGGCGTGCATCGAGGCGCACAATGCGGCCGGCTTTACGGGCACTTTCGAGGCTGAGCTGACTGGCAGCTATCCTGAAGATATTCAGCGCATGGTCCGCTTGCAGGTCGAAGATACGCGCGCCAACCTGGAGGTCCTGCGCCTGCTGATGTGCGACGCCCGGAGCATGCCCGAGCTGCAGCAAGCGCTATTGACGGGCAGTCGCGGCAACCTCAGCCTTCTGGCAGGCTACTTCCAGCGCCAGATCGACGCGGGCACAGTCCGCCCCGGGTTGCCTGCCGAAGCACTTGCCATGGCTTTTGACAGCCTGTTTTCATACAGCCTGATCAACGAATATCTATTCCAGGGCAGCCTTACACCGCACCTGGCAACCGAACAAACCCTCTCGCCTTTGGTCGACCTGTTCATCCGGGGCACCCAGGCGGAGGAATAAGGAGAGACTGAAATGCTACGCACCCTCACGATCGTATTGATCGTAATTACCACCCTGCATGGTCTGATCCACTTGATGGGCCTTGTTGCCTACTGGCCACTGGGGAAAATCGCCAGCCTACCCTATAAGACGGTCCTTCTCGGTGGTCGTCTGGAGGTGGGCGCCTCAGGGATGCGCTTCTTCAGCCTGCTCTGGCTGTTGGCTGCGCTCGGCTTTGTGGCGGCGGCGGTTCTGCTTGCGCTAGGCAGAGATCTGTGGGCGCCGCTGATGCTCGTCGCGGTGCTGCTTTCTCTGGCACTCTGCATCCTGGACTGGCAGGCGGCTTTTCGCGGGGCGTGGATCGATGCTGCTTTCCTCGTCGCGCTTTTCGTCGTCTTCGGCTTTCGCGTCCAGCCAACACCCTTCCCCAACTATAACGGTAGGACCGGACCGGTCAAGACCGTGCCCATCCCGGACGACCTGCCCACCCCGGTAGAGCGCCTGATGCATGCCACATACGGTGACCAGGTCCCGGTCTATACCTCAGCCGTGATCAGCGGGCGCGGCACGGTACGCTTCATGGGCATCACCCTGCCGGCGCGGCTGCGCTTCATCCACATCCCAGAGCAAGGCTACCGCCATTACATCGAAGCCACTTTCTACAATATCCCCCTCATCAAAGTCAACGAGCAGTACCTGAACGGTCGCTCGCGATTTGCCCTGCCTTTCGGCGTGGTGGAAAATGAGCCCACGCAAGACAGCGCCGCCAACCAGGGCTTGTGGGCTGAGATGGTGGCTTACCCGGCCATCTACGCCACCGACGCGCGGCTTCAGTGGGAAGCGCTGGATGATAACACAGCCATCCTGCACATCCCTTACGATGGGGAAGAGCAGGACCTGACCATGCATTTTGACCCGCAGAGCGCTGCCATCAACCGTGTCGAGACGATGCGCTACCGGGATGCGAAGAGCGGCAAGATCCGCTGGTGGGGCGACATGAGCGAGGCCGGCGGTCAAAACGGGCAGCCTGCCCAACAGCACTGGGAAATCACCTGGGAAGATGAGGGGACTCCCTGGCTGATCGCCAACATCGAGGACATGCTCTTTAATGCCGACGTCAGTACCTACATCCAGCAAACCAGTTATTGAGCCTGGAAAGTGATCATTCGATCGCACTCAAATCATCTGGATATCAAGGTGAGTGACAAAATCCGGCCGTCTCTATTTGATCCCTATGGGCGGGACCGCGCCTGTGCGACACGACGCTGAAGCAAATGGCGTCGTGCTCCATGAGTCTCTTCGATGACCAATGCGCGCAGCTTCTCGTGAGTAAATTTATAGCGGAAATCGGTTTCGCCGTATTCTGAGCCAGGGACTTCAGCGACCAACCCTGCCGATAAGAGCTGATCCAATCCTTCGACTGTCTCCATCTCGCTTCGGTCACAACATGCGCGTAGAGTATGCAAATCAAAAGAGCGGCCGAGTACAGCCGCTGCGCTTAATAAATGGCGTGCCGATGCATCTAGCCCCATGAGGCGCGTGCGCAGCAAATCGCGCACCGTATCCGGCATCTTCCAGTGGATCCTCGAAGCGCCGGCGGCAGAATGCGCGACGGCGGATAGATATTCGACGGCCACAAAAGGCAGCCCTTCGCTCTCCTCGTACAACTCCCGGCCCAAATCCTCGGCCGGCTGCCCTGCTGCCGAGAAGGCTCGCACCAAATCGACGACCGCCTCACGATCCAACCGCTTCAGTTCAATCTGAACGCCATCCTGGTGGCAAAACAACTCGCCAGAAAGCTGATCCAACCTGGAAACATTTTCACCGTTGTCGTCCCGCCAGCTTACCAGCAATAAAATGCCGCTCCCATTCAATCGTCGTGCCAGGTACGCCAACAGGTCGATTGTAGCAGGATGCGCCCATTGCAGGTTATCGAGGAACAGCACAGCCGGTGCAGAGCCATTCAATAAGGTGTGGAATACTTGCCGAATACTCTCAAAGAAATGTGTTTGAGCCGCCTCCCCGGTGGTAAGCTCATCCACCGGGTAGCAGTCGCCGGTGCTTCCCAGGGTGCGGATCTCGGGGAGGAATCGCCCGGCTTCGTGCAATATTGCGTCGGGCAGACGCTTCAACCGGCTTAACGATTCGGGGTGATCCAGCAGCGTTCTAAGCGCCTCAATAAATGGGGCGTAGGCCAGCGCCGATTCCCCCATATAGCAGCGCGCCTGGATCACGAGCGAACCATGCTCCCGGGCTGCCGCCAGAAAAGCTTCTGCCAGGTGCGTTTTTCCAATCCCTGCCTCGCCTCTCAGGGATACAAATTGGCCGCCTTTTCTTCCCGACTGCCGGTAAGCCTCAACCAGGGCCTTCCATTCAACACTCCGGCCAACCAGACATTGTCCAGGGAGCGATTTTGCGGAGGCAGGGATCGTAATTGGTGCATGATCTTCGGGCGGGTAATAGGAGACGGCCGGTGGGGGACGAAGTGGTTCGCTATATTGTGCTGCCGGTGAGGATTCGATAGGATGCAGCCCTTGCGGCTCTTCTGGTAGAGTCTGGTGATTCCGGATAGCCCAATATAGTTCCGTGGTTTCCTTCAATGGGGTAACGCCCAACTCTCGCTCCAAGATGCGCACACATTCGCGATACTGGCGCAGGGCACTGGACCGCTGGCCCGCCCGCGTATACATGGACATCAACTGGCGGTGCGGTTCCTCCATGAGCGGATCAAGAGCGAGCCAGCGGCGGGCATACGGGATAGCTTCTTTGATTTGGTCGAAGGCGCACAACCCCTGCAGCAGCCTCTCCAGAAGGTTTGAAAAATCCCTTTGCAGCATTTCTTTTTGAAGGAAATGCCACTCCTCAAAATTGGTGCTGTCGCGCAGGTTAAACCCCTCCATAAACGGGCCGCGATACAGCCCGGCGGCATATTTCCACTCCTCCACGCAACGGCGGCAGACCTCGTCGCGGTTGTGCCCATGGGAGCTGCCCGATGAGGCGTAAGCCTGGAAGGCAGCTACGTCCATCCACATATCCAACGGCTTCTTTAACCCCAGAGATTCGCGGGAAACATCCAACATGCTGATCCCATGTTGGCCCTCCAAAGCTCGATTTAACGTGGACAGGGTTCGCCGCAACCCCGACCGGGCGCGGCTCTGGTTGTACTCTGGCCAAAACCGTGCCGCCAGTGCATCTCTTTGGTGCGTGGCGCCGGTAACGGCCAGATAGGCTAACAAGGCGGTTGCTTTGCGGGTATCAACGGTGATGGGGCGGTCATCCACCTCGACCCGCGGCGATCCAAACAGGTACAGGACCAGACGAGCCATACTTGCATTCTCCTTTGATTGATTGTACCAGATTTTAATACTATTTTCATATATTTTATCTATTTCGTAGCGTTTTTCGTAACGTTTTCCAGACTCGAGATACTTATACTTACTGAAGCGCATTCATATTCAACCCATTTGCTTTAGGAGCACACCCATGGAATACCGCTCTATTCAAGATCCGACTTTATATTCCAAATCCACAACGTTTGTTTCCCAACTGCCCGGAAAGGTATTTTTTCCCTCCGACAGGAGCTATGATGCCCTTCGCCAAAGTTGGAATTTGTTGAACGATAAGCATCCTGCCATTATTGTCCTTGCCGAAAACCAGCTGGATGTGATCAAGGCGGTGTCCTATGCTCACCAGCAGAACCTGCCTATCGCCGTGCAGGCAACCGGGCATCGCGGCGCCGGAAGTGTGGACGGAGCAATTCTGATCAACACTTCCCGGATGAAAGAATTGCGCATTGACCCTCAGGCGCAAACTGCCTGGATAGGAGCCGGGGTCAAATGGGGTGAAGTTCTCCAGCAGGCGCAGCAGCACGGTCTTGCCCCGCTGCTTGGCTCGACGTCCGATGTCGGCGCGGTCGGCTACACCCTGGGTGGGGGGATGGGCTGGCTGGCTCGCAAATATGGCATGTGCGTGGACAGTGTCTTGCGGATGGACGTGGTGACCCTGGATGGCACTCTCCGGCACGCCAGCCCAGAGGAGAACAGCGACCTGTTCTGGGCGCTACGCGGAGGCGATGGCTTTGGCGTGGTAACCGGAATGGAAATCTGCCTATACCCAGTTTCGCAGGTATACGCGGGCAACCTTTTCTACCCGTCGCAAATGGCGAAAGACGTCTTCCGGCGCTTTCGCCAGTGGGCGAGCGATGCTCCAGACGAACTGACCTGTTCGGTTGTGCTCATAAATTACCCGCCCCTGCCCCAGGTGCCGCCTATGTTGAGTGGGAAGTCGTTTGTACAAGTGCGCGGTTGTTACGCCGGGGCAATTGAAGATGGAGAAAAATTACTGGAATATTGGCGCACCTGGCAAACACCGGCGATTGATGACTTCAAAGCTAGGCCATTTAATGAGGCAGACGCGATCAGCATGGATCCGGTAGAACCGATGCCGGCTCTGCTCTCTGGCGAATGGCTGAGCGACCTTTCGGAGGAGACTGCCGAGGCTTTGATCCGCTTCACCCTCCCACCGGGTGGGCTGCTGCCCCAGGGAGGGCCACCGGCTATCCTTTCCACCGAGGTGCGCCTGGCAGGCGGAGCAATAAGCCGGATTGGACCGGATACAACCGCCTACTCGAACCGAAGCGAGAAATTTATCTGGTACTCCGTGGCCGTGCCGCTGAACCCCCAGATGGGCGCCCAGATCGAACAGCACCTCCAGGAACTACGTGCCGCACTTGGCGCTCACCTGACCGGCAAAGTATATATGAATTTCCTGGAAGGAGACGAGCTGCGCCGCCGCACGCCGGATGGTTACAGCGAAAAGGCGTTCCAGCGCCTGCGCCAGATCAAGACGAAATACGATCCAGACTACCGCTTGATCTCAAGTTTCGACATACAACCTATGTAAAGTTGAAAAGGAGGCCTTACCGAAGAGAAAAACACCCATCGCTGGATCCTATAAATTCGTGCGTCTGTAACCACTATCTATAAATTTGATTGACAAAAAGAGAGGGAAAAAATGAAAAGATTTATCTTATCGTTGATGGTTGCCGCAACGGTACTCGCGGCATCGGCATCCGCTGTACTGGCAAACACGGGGGACGTAACCGATCCGGCGGTGCTGAAGCAGCTCGCGCAAACCGCTAACGCCACAGCCAAATATCACAATTATCGCGTCGCATTAGCAGATGGTTATCTGAACACCAGCATGTGTGTGGTAGATCCCGTCGCCGGCGGAATGGGCGTTCATTTTATCAACATTGCCAAGATTATGGATCCGGCGTTGAATGTCACTGAGCCTGAAATTTTGCTATACGAGCCGCTGAAAAATGGCGGTTACCGGCTGGTGGGCGTCGAGTATATGCTTGCGATCGGCGGTCCGGATGCTCCTATCCCAACCAATCCACCCCCTGCTCCATCGCTGTTTGGGGCAACCTTCAATGGACCCATGGTGGGCCATGGCCCCGGTGAGCCGCCTCACTACGATCTGCATGTATGGGTCTGGCAGCCCAATCCCAACGGGACTTTTGCCCAGTTTAACCCAGGCGTGCACTGCCCATAGAAAATCATCGATGATTAAACCGGCCCTAACGAAAGTTGGGCCGGTTTTTTATTTCCCAACCCAAACGATATTCTCATCACAATCTAAGATTAATCTGCCATAATCGATCATTATAGATAAGTTTATGGCGCACCGGAGTATCCTGGTAATCATCTTGCTCAGCAGTCTGATTCTCTCGGCTTGCCTTCCGGCAGGCGGGGTAAACGTCAACCCTACCCCCACAATTACCCCGGCAGCCGGGGTGCCAAAAACATCCAACTCCAAAGGCCTCCCTTCCCGCGTTTCGATCAGGCCGACGCCCATCCCGATCATCGGTTCAAATTCCGGCATCCACAAAATCCGGCACATCATCGTGATCATGCAGGAAAACCGCTCTTTCGACAGCTACTTCGGCACTTTTCCGGGGGCGGACGGCATCCCCATGCAAAATGGCGTCCCGACGGTCTGTGTTCCAGATCCGGCTACCGGTAAATGCGTGAAGCCCTATCACGACACCAGTAACCTGAACCAGGGCGGGCCGCACGGTGAGTCAAACGCCAGGGCGGATATCAATCATGGCAAAATGAACGGGTTCATAGGCCAGCAAGAACAGGGTAAACGCGGCTGTAATAATCCGGATAACCCGGCTTGCAGCCTGAGCGCCACACCCGACGTGATGGGCTACCACGACGCCAGCGAAATCCCGAACTATTGGGCCTATGCAGAAAATTTCGTCCTCCAGGATCACATGTTCGAGCCAAACCTGTCCTGGAGCCTGCCGGCCCATCTGTTCATGGTCTCTGCCTGGTCGGCTTATTGCCCAAGCCCCATTCCGATGAGCTGCGGCAACGCTCTGCAGAACCCGCAAAGCCTGGGGTTGAACTATAACCCCCTGGGTATGAAGCCAGACTATGCCTGGACAGACCTGACCTATTTGCTGCACAAGAACCATGTGAGCTGGGCTTACTATGTAGACCAGGGCACACAGCCAGATTGCGTGAACGATTCGGCGCAGGCCTGCCCCCCCTTGCTGCAAAGGGCGAACGTACCGGAGATCTGGAACCCGCTCCCCTGGTTCACTGACGTGCAGAATGATCATCAGCTCGGCAATATCCAGCCGGTGGCAAATTTCTATCAAGCGGCGAAGGACGGCACTCTGCCTGCGGTGGCCTGGATCGTGCCGAACGGAAAAGACAGCGAGCATCCCCCGGCGCTGGTGAGCACCGGCCAGGCGTACGTCACCCGGCTGATCGATGCCATCATGCAGAGCCCCGATTGGGATTCAACCGCCATTTTCCTGAGCTGGGACGATTGGGGAGGCTTCTACGACCACGTAGTCCCGCCGGTTGTGGACGAGAACGGGTATGGGCTGCGTGTGCCGGGATTAGTGATCAGCCCGTATGCCAGGCAAGGGTATATCGACCATCAGACGCTGAGTTTCGACGCCTATTTGAAGTTCATCGAGGACGATTTCATGGGCGGGCAGCGCATCAATCCGGCGACCGACGGCCGCCCAGACCGGCGCCCGGATGTGCGTGAGAATGCCAAACAGCTGGGTAATCTGACCCGCGATTTTGATTTCAACCAGGCGCCGCGCCCGCTACTGATTTTACCGGAGCATCCGGCGCCGGGATAAATTCAACCCGTGGGCTTGCCTCGTTATGGGGCGATGTATTCGCGGTGGTAGTCACGCCCCCTGGTGGGGCGCTCACCGGCCATAAGGGCCGGGACTACATTTCTCTACACCAAACTGCACCTTAACGGCACCTTCCTGGGCGTCTGGCTCTTCCACACCGGGTTTGGCCTGCCCTACGCCATCTATTTGCTGCGCAACTTCATCGGCAGCCTGCCGAGCTTTTCGAGTCGATTTACCTCGACGGAGCCTCGCACTTCACGGCCTTCACCAGGCTGGTGATCCCGCTCTCCGTCCCGGCGATTGCCTCCCTGGGAATCTATCAGTTCCTGTGGGTCTGGAATGACCTTCTGGTGGCACTAGTCTTCCTGGGCGCACAAAACCCGGTGTTGACTTACCAGATCACCAACATGGTCACATCGCTGGGGATCGGCTGGCAGATGTTGACTGCCGCGGCGTTCCTCTCCATGCTGCTGCCCATGGCCGTTTTCTTTGGCCTGCAGCGCTATTTTGTGCGCGGTATGTTGGCCGGCTCAGTCAAAGGGTAGTATTCAGTGGAAGATTTGCTCTGGTATAAAAACGCTGTTTTTTATGAAATCTACGTGCGCGCCTTCGCCGATGGGAACGGCGACGGCAAGGGCGATTTTGCCGGACTGACCTCGAAGCTGGATTACCTGGTGGCGCTGGGTGTGGATTGCCTGTGGATCATGCCCATGTACCCCTCACCGCTGCTCGACGATGGGTATGACATTTCGGATTATACCCACATCCATCCCGACTACGGCAGCATGCAGGATTTCAAAACTTTCCTCACCGCCGCTCATGACCGGGGTCTCAAGGTGATCGTCGACCTGGTGCTGAACCACACCTCCGACCAGCACCCCTGGTTCCAGGCGGCGCGGCGGGATGCAAAATCGCCGTACCGCGACTACTACGTCTGGAGCGACACCGACCGGAAGTACTCGGAGGCGCGCATCATCTTCGTGGACATCGAGAAATCGAACTGGTCCTGGGACGATGCTGCTGGGGAGTATTACTGGCACCGTTTCTACGCCTCCCAGCCAGACCTGAACTACGACAATCCCTCTGTCCAGGAAGAGATGCGCAACGTGGTGAAATTCTGGCTGGATCTCGGCATAGACGGCTTTCGCGCCGACGCCGTACCATACCTGTTCGAGCGCGAGGGCACCAACTGCGAGAACCTGCCCGAGACGCACGCCTATCTTAAGCGCCTGCGGCATTTCATTGATATTTACTACCCTGGGCGGATCCTGCTCTGCGAAGCCAACCAGTGGCCCGAAGATGTACGCCCCTATTTTGGCGAGGGCGACGAATTCCACATGGGTTTCCACTTCCCGATCATGCCGCGCATCTTTATGGCTCTGCGCCGGGGCGACCGTTCGCCGCTGGTGTGGATCACCGGGCGCACCCCGCCTATCCCGGAAAGCTGCCAGTGGTGCACCTTCTTGCGCAACCATGACGAGCTCACCCTGGAGATGGTGACCCCCGAAGAGCGCCAGTGGATGTGGCAGGAGTACGCCCCTGAGCCGCGCATGCGCCTGAACCTGGGCATTCGCCGGCGCCTGGCGCCTCTGTTGGATAACGACCGTCGCAAAATCGAGCTGGCTAACTCGCACCTTTTTACGCTGCCGGGCTCGCCCGTGATTTATTACGGCGACGAGATCGGCATGGGGGATAACGTGTGGCTCAGGGATCGGGATGGTGTACGCACGCCTATGCAGTGGGAAGCTTCGCCCGGGGCCGGTTTCTCATCGGTGGATCCCGGGCAGTTCTACCTGCCGCTGATCGACGCCAAGCCGTATGGCCCAGAGAAAGTCAATGTAGTCGGGCAGTTGTCCGATGAAGGATCTTTCTTGAACACCATCCGGCGCATGATCGCCGTGCACAAGCAAAATGCCGCTCTCGGCTGGGGAGATTTTGGCTGGGTGGAGGCAGGGGATCCGGCTGTGGCGGCGTATTGTCGCGGCTGCGGCGAGGGCGAGCGCATCCTGGTGGTGAACAATCTATCCGGTAAGCCCATCCAGATGCCCCTTTCTGGGCTGGGCGCCCGGCGGTTGGTTGACCTGTTTGACTCCACCCTGGAAATCGAAACGGAAAAAGAGCCTGTGCTGGTGCTCGAGCCGTATGCGTACCGCTGGCTGAGACTCGTGTAGGGTGGTGATGGTGGGGGCTGTTGGAAGAAAGCCCATAGAGGACGGCTCCCCGCACTATCCATCGGTTGCCCCCAACGCACCAATTCCATACCACGAGAGTGCTCATTGGCGCGTTGGAAGCAGCCTAATAAACGAGCAAGAACTCTCCCGACGTCCGTGCATCCAATGCACCATCAATATAGGGTATTTGGGGGCTGTGTCAAGGAAGATAGCCATTGCAATACTCCCATCACCCCGAGAGAATCCCCCCTGAGTTATTAAGATAAGAATAGCCCTCACTAAACCTTGCAGTTCTATCCCAATACTCCACAC
>JAMCRR010000165.1 GCA_023381565.1 Chloroflexota bacterium | reverse complement strand
GAAGGTGCAATAAACTTGCCGGATATTCAGTTGTTATTCTATTTTAATGTAAAATCCCAGATTTGGTTAACCCAAATATTCCCGTAGGTGGCGGCTGCGCGTGGGGTGGCGCAGTTTGCGCAGGGCCTTGGCCTCGATCTGGCGAATACGCTCTCGGGTGACGTTGAAATATCGGCTGACTTCTTCCAGAGTGTGGTCTTTGCCGTCGATCAATCCAAACCGCAGCTCCAGCACCTGGCGCTCGCGCTCTGAAAGGGCCGCCAGGGCGCTCTGCACCTGCTCGCGCAGCATCTCGCGCGCTGCGGCGTCCATCGGCTCGAGTGCCTCGTCGTCTTCGATGAAATCCCCCAACTGGCTGCTGTCTTCGTCCCCCACCGGGCGCTCCAGCGAAACCGGCTCTTCCGCCGATTGGAGGATGCGCTGCACCTTGGCTGCCGCCCACGACCAGCGCCGCTGCACTGCCGGGTCGAGCGGCGTGCCTTCGAGGCGCGCCCGGTTGATAGTGGCCACATCGGCCTCTGGCATAAAGCCCGCCTCCAATGCCAGCTCTTCATTATTCGGTTCGCGGCCGAGCTGCTGCACCAGGGCACGCTGCACTCTCAGCAATCGGGTGATCGACTCGAACAGGTGTACCGGGATGCGAATGGTGCGCGCTTGCTCAGCAATATACCGGCTGATCGATTGGCGAATCCACCAGGTGGCATAGGTGCTGAATTTAAAGCCGCGCGTGGGGTCGAATTTGGTGACTGCGCGAAGCAAACCCAAGTTGCCTTCCTGGATCAGATCCAGGAACGAGATGCCCCGCCCGAGATAGCGCTTGGCAATGCTCACCACCAGGCGCAGGTTGGCGCGGATGAGTGTCTGGTTAGCCTCTTCGGCTCGCCGGTGAATGCTGTCGATTTCTTCCAGGAGGACGGCATCTGCAGGCAGGTTGTGCACGAAAGAGCGCGGCGTTGGCAGGTTGGTGTGCTTCTGCAGGTAGCGCAGCAGCTGCTCGGCGGTGGAAATCGGCAGGATGTAGAGGCACAAGAACATGGCAAAAGCGTTCCGTACCAGCCCATCCCAGAGCGGATCTTTCCCCCACAGCCCATTATCGAGATAGGCGCGCATGTAAGATGGTTCTTCGCCTTGCCACTGCTTGCGCAGGAGCTGGGCTTCTGCCAAGATGAGGCTCAGATCGGGGGCTTCGTATCCCAGGCGCTGAGCGTCCTCTTTCAGCCGCGCCCACGAGGTCACCAGCTCTTCAGAGATCGTGTAGAAAAGCTGGCGCGGGGCAGAGCTTTCCTTGCCGGCATGCAGCGGCTGGTGGGTGAGAGCATCTAGATGGCGGCTGGCCTCGATACGGGCAGCCAGCCTGAACTCACTGTCGGCATCCAGCAGGTGGATCTGCCCAATTTCCTTGAGATACAGCCGCACCGGGTCTTCGGAGAGCTCGACTGCCAGAGCCGGATCTTCGAGGATTTCCAGCGCGTCTTCGGCGGCAATATCAGCCCACTCATCCGGTGGGTGAGTCAGCAACTGCTCGTCGGGTTCCTCTTGCAGTGTCTCGATTTCGGGGATCGCCAGATCCTCTCCATTGTCGACCTGCTCGAGAACATCCTCTTCGGCCTGGCCGTTCTGAGGGATTTCCTCGAGCTCATCGCCGATCGCTGGGACTTCCCCGTCCTCAGAGTAGTAATCAGATTCAGGCGGTTTTTCCGATTCTGCGTCGGGTTGTGGGATAGGTTTCTTCCGAGGCATGTTATTTAATATACCATAGTTCCTGAAACGTTAATTGTTCGGAATGGGCGAACGGCCCAAAGCCCGATTCAAACGATTCAATGTCTGGATAAATTGAACTTTGACCTCTCGATAATCGGCTGCCTGCAGGTCGCCCTGCGCCTGGGCATCTTCTTCTAGAAAGCGCAGCTGGTTCAGGCTGGAATTGACGTGCTGCTGGCGGAGCTGCATGGTTCTTTTACTGAGATCATCACTTAAACGGCTTTCCTCCGGTTCAGCAGGTTCTGGCGGTTTTGGTGGCTCCACCAGAGAGTTCGCCAGCTCGGCGAGCGATTCGGGGACCTGGCTGAAGATAAATGGCTGCGGATCAAGGTCGTCTTGCTCGAGCGACTGCCGGATCAGGCGGAAAAGGATCTGGTAGCCGGTTTGGGTGAAATCCTCATCGGAGAGAGGCGCCACGCCGGCTTCTTGCAGGGCGCGGTCCAGGGCAAAGAGCAAAACGGGGTGCCGCAGCAGTATTTTCAGGCAGTAAGTTTCGTTAGCCTGCGTCGGGCTCAGCGGAGCTACCGGGGTGGGTTCTTTCGCCTGCCGAGAATAGGCGCGACGGGTGCGCCGCTGCCTGATGGCTGCGGGACGCGCTCCCGCGAGGGCGCGTTCGTCCACTCGCAGCAGCCGGGCAAGCTTCTGCCGGTAGGTGTCGCGCTCGACCGGGTTAGCCACATCTTCGATTAACGGCAGCACCTGAGCGGCAATCTCGCTCTTCACGCGGGCGTCGGCAAGATCACGCCCGGCCGACAGGGTTTCCATAACATGCACGACCACCGGGCGGGCCTCTTCGATGATCCGCTTCCATTCCGCCGGGTCGTGATTGACGACGTCGTCGGGGTCGAGGCCTTCCGGCAAAGCGGTCACACGCAAGTCGGCCTGCAGGCGCGCCTCATGGCGCAGCAGCCCGCGCGCATCGAAAACCAGCTCGGCAGTATGATCCAGCGCCTGACGGGCCAGTTCCAGGCCGCGCAGTGTGGCTTTCTCCCCGGCTGCATCGGCGTCCAGTGCCAGCACGATGCGCCGCGAGAAGCGTTTGAGCAGCCGCATCTGGTCTTCGGTCAGGGCAGTGCCCATCGGCGAAACGGTGTTGGTGAAGCCCCCCTGATGCAGAGCGATTACGTCGAGGTATCCCTCCACAATCACCACCTGATCCTGGGCGCGGATGGCCTTGCGCGCCTGATCTAACCCGTAGAGCAGGCGGCCTTTGTCGAACAATGCAGTCTGGGGGGAATTAATGAATTTGGGGCTATCGTTGGGGTTGAGGATACGCGCCCCAAAACCGGCCATTTTGCCTGCCGCATCGCGGATGGGGAAGAGAATGCGGTTGCGGAAGCGGTCGTAAGCCCCGCCGCCTTCACGCTCCGTTGCCAACCCAGCCTCCAGCAAATCATCCTGCGAGTACCCCCTGGCCGTGAAATGCTGGTATGCGGCTTCCCATGCGTCGGGGGCATAGCCCAGGTCAAACGTGGCGATGATCTCATCCCGGAGGCCGCGCTGGTGCAGGTAATCCAGGGCTTTTTGGCCGGCAGGCGTATGCAAAAGCTGGTGCCGATAGAAAACCACAGCTTCATCCAAGAGCGCACCCAGGCGCTCGTGGGCTTCGGCGGCCTTCTCGGCTTGCGGCGTCACCGGCTGCAGTTGGACGCCGGCGCGCTCGGCCAGGTATTTTAAAGCCTGGGGAAAATCCCAGCCTTCCTTCTTCATGACGAACTTGAAGATGTCGCCGCCTTCGTTGCACTGTCCAAAGCAGCGCCAGGTGCCCGAATCCTGGAAGACGGCGAAAGCCGGGGTGCGCGTGTTGGCATGGAAAGGGCAAAAACCCACATAGTTCTTGCCCGTGCGGCGCAGCTTCACCGTTTCAGATACCAGATCGACAATGTCGATTCGAGCTTTAATTTCGTCTATCGTACTCATGAGCAGTTGCAGGTCGGCGATTGTACGGAAGGGCGTACTTACTCAGCAATATTTACGCAACCAATAAATCGGCAGGCCAGAGATAAAAGAAAGTGCAATGCTGATCTCCGTCAGGGTATCTCCCACCAATAACGAATGAATTATAGACTGATTTGGTTGGATTTGCAATGGAAAATGGATTTAACGCCGGGTCACTTGAAAAAGCGGCGAGGTATCGATATAATCGCTTTAAGTTACCTCAAGATAGGGAAAATCGGATAGGCTTTGCATAAAACACGCACACAGCCGGCGATATCCTTCTGATCATTATTGGGGGGAGGTCCATGGGACCGGGCTGTGCCTTAATCCCAAAATACACTGCAGTGACCGATCAACGAAGGGTGGAGGCATGAAGGGTTCAATCAAAGCGCTCATCATCATCACCATCTTCGGTCTGTTCTTCGGAGGGTGGGCCGCGCCAGGCCAGGCGAGCGCCTGGGGAGGCGCACAACGGAGCTTGCAGGCTGGCACCCCCGAGCCGGATACCCCCTACTTCTCGAGCGCCATAGAAACCATGAGGGATGGGACCCCGATCGAGAGAGATACCATCAGCGGCCCGCCGCACCCGCCGCCGGGTTATGAGATGCAGAGGGCGGTCGTTGCCCTGCCCGCCCCGGACCAGGCGCTGAGCACAAGCTCGCTGGCCGTGCCGGCTTATGATTGGGTTTTCGGCTGCTCGGCCGTTTCGTCGGCGATGATCGCCGGGTATTACGATAACAACGGCTATCCGAATATGTATGCCGGCCCAACGAACGGCGGCGTGGCGCCATACGACAGCAGCCCCTGGTCGACCTGGACGGATGGATACAAGACGTATCCGAATAATCCTCTCGTTGCCTCTCATCAGGGGATCGATGGCCGTGCAAACCGCGGCTCGATCGACGATTATTGGGTGATGTATCTGGGGGGGGTCGAGGATCCATACCTCACGAATGGCTGGACGCCGCATAGCTGGGGAGACGCGGTCGGGGATTTCATGAAGACGAGCCAGTCTGCCTACGGAAATGATGATGGGTCGACCTCTTTTTACAATTGGATATCATCCTCAAGTCCATTAACCTGCAGTGATATGGTATCCGGCGGGGTGAGCACAAGGGATGGGACATACGGCAGAAAACTCTTTTATGAAGCCAGGGGCTACACGGTCACGGACTGCTACAACCAGAAGACCGATAACAACGGCGGGGGGTTTACCTTTGCCATGTACAAAGCGGAAATCGATAGCGGGAATCCTGTGCTTCTTAACCTGAAAGGCCACTCTATCATCGGCCTGGGTTATGACAGCGCGACCAACACCGTGTACATTCACGACACCTGGGATTACCTTACCCACAGCCTGACCTGGGGAGGGAGTTATAGCGGTATGCTGCTTCAAAGCGTCAGCATCGTGCACCCGGCACCCCTGCTCCCAGGCGCTTTCAGCAAGAGCGACCCGGGCAATGGAGCAAGCCTGCAGCCCGCCAACCCAACATTAAGCTGGGGCGCGAGCGGTGGGGCGAGCAGCTACGAATACTGTACCTACAAAACCGGCGAAACTCCCTGCAGCAATTGGACGAATGTGGGGGCCAACCTCAGCGCCCAGCTCACCGGGCTGGAAAGCGGGGCGATCTACAATTGGCAGGTGCGGTCACGTAACGTGAGCGGCATCACCGAGGCAAATGGCGGGAGTTGGTGGCAGTTTACCTATAGCTATCCTGCACCGACCATCACCAGTTTTTCGCCCGAATCGGGTGAAATCGAAACAGTAGTCGATATCACCGGCACGAACTTCACCGGGGCGACGGCAGTCAAGTTTACTGATACGCCCGCAAGCTTTACCGTCAATTCCGACACCTCGATCAGTGCAACGGTGCCTCCGGAGGCACCCAGCGGCAAAATTTCAGTGACCACGCCCGGCGGCACCGCTACGAGCAGCTCAGATTTCACCGTTCTTACACCGGTATCCATACAATTTGGTTCTCCAACATTCACGGTGAATGAGGGCGCCGTTACAGCCCTCATTTCCGTCACCCTGAGCGCCCCCTCCGGTCAGGAAGTCACCATCCACTATGCCACCGGCGATGGAACCGCAAAAGCCAGCCAGGACTACGTGGCTTCCAGCGGCGACCTGAAATTCGGACCAGGGGTCACCTCGCAATCGATATCCATCCAGATAAACGACGATGCCCTCGACGAACCAGACGGCGAAAACCTTTTGATCACCTTGAGCGATCCGCAGAATGCTTCGATCCTCGACAGCCAAACAGCCACGCTCAGCATCACGGATAATGACGCGCCGCCACAAATCCGCTTCAGCGCCGCTCAAGCCTGGGTGGATGAAAGCAGCGGGGCGTCTTCGATCAATGTCGAGCTGAGCGCCCCATCCGGGAAGACGATCATGATCGGCTACAGCAGCGGCGACGGCACGGCGAGCTCCGGCCTCGATTACACCTCCGTCCAGGGGGTGTTGACTTTCGAACCAGGGCAGGTGAGCCAGAGCATTACCGTACCGGTCATCAACGACGCATATCACGAGCCGCTCGAAACGTTCAGCCTCAGCCTGCGCGATCCCTCGAACGTCACTCCCGTCTCACCTTCTTCGATCGCCGTGATGATTGTTGACGACGACCCCTGGCGCGCCTTTATACCGTCTGCCATAAAATGAGCTACGGCTTTATCGCTTCGAATATCCGAGACAGCCAGGGTTCTTGAAGAATATTCCCAAGTAATCCCGAGGCGGGTTTGGCAGCGATTGGATGCAGTGATTTACTCGCCGGCCTGACCTGGAGGGTATCTGGAAATTCGTTCATCACCGATGCGGACGGCGTGCCGGCGCACCCGCTGCTCGAAGCACAGGTGGACAGGACCAGATCGTCGACGGCCACACCTTCTTCAATGTACATATTATCTGAATCACTCTCGAACCAGATACCAATCCATACCTGAGGAGCCCCCGTCACATTACCAAGATAGTAAACGTTCTTTAGATCGATCGTATCAGTGATCCATCCATTGCTATTCCCCGAATACGAGTCTCCATAGAACCATTCATTATCTCGAGATACCCCAAAGCCTACAATATCATAATTTAATTCTGTATCTAACCAGATTTTCAGCGTCATCTGGCCATCCTTTACCTGGCTCAGATCTATTGGCCCGTAAACCATCAATGTTTGCGTATCCCATGGATAGCTTCCATTGCAGGGCACCGTACTTCCTACTGATCCCCCTCCGACTGCCCAACCTCCGTAGGATCCAGACGCAGCATGGCAGTTGCGTTTCCCCCAGGATACTTGATCAGTAACTTCGTACCAACCATCAACTAAATATGAATAACTGGATAATACCCATTTACCAGGGAAGGCGCCCTCGAAGGTCTCCCCAAATGCTTTCACCCAGGGTGGGGCAGCTACTGTGGTGAATGTGAAGTAGATGGGATCGCTTCCGTTGGAATAAGTTGTTCCGCCAGGGTTGATCGCCTGCACCTGCCACTCATACTTGGTTGAGTAGGTCAGCCCATCCAGCTGAGCCCGGCTGATGGTCCCGGTGCTGGCCCAGGACCCATCACAGGTATTATTGATGTTGGCATCGCAACAGAACTGATATTCTGTCGCGCCGGCGCTGTCCTCCCAATCCAAAATTGGATTGACCGGCAAACCCGTGGCTCCATTGGCTGGATTGGTCTTATTGAATGCTGCCGGCGGCGGTGGAAGAGGCGCCAGGACGAAGGGAATGTAGGAATATAGCGGTGAGTAAGGATAGGTGATATAGACTGCAGCCGGTGATGAATAATCCTGCCCGTCGCTGGCCGACCAGGAGAAACTGGTCGAGCCATACCAGCTGATCGAGGGAACAAAGGCAAGCTTGCCCAATTGGCCGGCAGGCACCTCGGCGTTGATGGAGAGCGTAACTCCGTCCAGGACGAGCCTCCCGATAGTCGGGAGAGATACGATTTTGATCCCGCTGAGAGGATTGATCTCGACATCCGAATATACGTTCAAAAAATCCTGGGCGGTGAAAGCCAGCGATTTTCCTCGTGTACCGGACCTGGTAAATGCCGAGATCGTTGGCGCATCATTGACCGGGGTGACCGCAACATGGAAGGTGCGCGATATGCTGTCATCGCCTCCTCCGTCAGTTCCCCCATCATCCTGGACGGTAACTGTGACGTCCACCTCGCCGAACATATTTTGAGCCGGCGCCAGGGAGAGTGACCCCGCGTTTTCAGGGTTTGTGTAAGTGACTGCCGGGTCGGGGAGAATCAATGGATCACTGGAAGAAGCGGTGACCGTCAGGTTCTGGCCCAACCCCTCATCGCCAACCCCTGGCCCGATACCGGTTAATTGAACGGTGGTCGGGGCGCTATCTTCCAGCACGGTTTGATCGCCGATTGGGTCCAGGGTTGGTTCAACATTCACCCCTGCATAAACCGGAGTTGCCCACAATGATGCGATGAGCATGAAACAGGTGAAAAAGGCCAACAAACCCGATGCATTGAGACGTTTTGCAGAATTGTGAATCACAGGGTGTGCCATTGCCCCCTCCTTAAAAAGAGATTTAGAAAAAAACGTGCAGCAAATTTAGTTGTTTTAGTTATTATCGGTGGAATACACAAAAATTATAGCACACTTGTGCCATTCTTCTGCAATTAATATGACATATTGCAGATGACCATCTTCTCAGACCAGAACACCGGCAACATAAGCCTAAAAAAGCCCCTCCCGAATAAGGAGGGGCTTGGATAACTTCTTTTCCGCTGGCGTTGGCGAGTGGATTTAAAACCCTTCCAGCTGCGACATATCCGCCACGCCATCCGCCAGACCGGCAATTCGCTGCAGCAGCCCCAGGCGGTTCGCCCGCAGCGCGGCGTCCTCGTCCATCACCAGAACCTTATCGAAGAAACGGTTGATCGCCGGGATCATGGGCAGGAAGGCGTTCAGGAAGTCGTCGGCTGAACCGCTGCGCCGTGGAGCGGCTTCGGCCTGCTGCAGCGCCTGGTAGAGTGCTCTCTCATCCGGGTCGACGAACGCTGCCGGGTTTACCGGGAAACGCTCGCTGAACTCGCGCGTGATGCGCACGCAGCGGGCATATGCCGGCAGGATGGTGGGCCAATCGGGACGGGAGACCCACCCGCGCAGCTCGTTAGCCGCCCGTGCAGCGCCGGCAGGGTTAGCGCCCTGTCCCGCCAGGACCGCTTCCACCACGTCATAGCGCAAGCCCTGCTCCAGAAGATAGCCGCGCAGCCGGCTGAGGATGAACTCCAGGCAAGCAGCCTGGCTTTCTGGGCCGGCTGCAATGGGCTGCTTCTCGGCGGCGCGCTCGAGGCCCAGGCGCAGGTCGAAATCCAGGTTCCAGGCGATCAGGTTCTGCACCAAACCCAAAGCAGCCCGGCGCTGGGCAAAGGGATCTTTGGTGCCGGTGGGCGCCAACCCGGCGGCGAACAACCCGGCCAGTGTATCCAGCCGGTCGGCGATACCCACCGCCAGCCCGGGTAGGGCTTTCGGCACACGGTCGCCGGCAAAACGCGGCAGGTAGTGCTCGAAGATCGCCTCGGCCACCTCCGGCGGCTCGCCGGAATGCAGGGCGTAATCGCGGCCCATGATGCCCTGCAAGGAGGTCATCTCGATCACCATTTTGGAGACCAGGTCGGCCTTGCACAGCTCGGCCGCGCGGCGGGCAGTGACAGCCTGGGCATCCTCCAGGCCGAGCAGGGGCGCCAGGTCGCCCACCAGGCCGGTCACGCGGCGCGATTTGTCGAGCATCGAGCCCAGCCTGGCTTGAAAAGCCAGCGTGCCAAGGCGGGGCAAGAAATCCACTAGCTTATGCTTGAGATCCTCATTCACAAAGAAGGCAGCATCGGCAAAGCGCGCCCGAATGACCTGCTCGTTGCCGTCCGCCACCACCTCCAGGTACTGGCCGTCGCCATTGCGCACGGCGATGAAATAGGGCAGCAAGCGGTTTTGACCACCGGGCGCTTCCACCGGGAAGTAGCGCTGATGATGCTTCATTACCGAAATAAGCACTTCAGCCGGGAGCTTTAGATGCTGCTGGTCGAAGCTGCCGCGCAAAGCCGCCGGCGCCTCCACCAGACTGGTCACCTCGTCCAACAAGGCGGGGTCAGGGGCGATTTCACCGCCGACCTCTCTCGCCAGGCGCTCCACCTGCTGCCGAACCTGCTCGCGGCGCTGCTCCGGCTGCAGCAGGATGCCCTGCTGAGCCAGCCCGGTAAAATAATCTTCAGGCTGCCGGATAGAGAGCTCTTCCGGTTCGTGGAACCGAAGACCACGCGTGATTCTCCCGGAACGCAGCCCTGCGTAAGCGAAAGGCACCACCTGCTCGCCCAAAAGAACCAGCAGCCAGCGCACCGGGCGCGAGAAATATACCCCGCTGCTGTTCCAGCGCATGGATTTATCGAAACGGATACCCGCCACCAGCCCGGGCAGGGCCTCAGACAGGACCTGCACCGCCGGGCGGCCGGCTTCGTGCACCAGGGCGGTCACATATTTACCTCCATCGACCTCCTGGATCTGGAGGTCTTTCACCTCCAGCCCCCGGCTGCGGGCGAAGCCTTCAGCGGCTTTGGTGGGTTGCCCCAGCGCGTCGAAGGCGCGCGCGGCAGGCGGCCCTTTGACCAGAGTATCGCGATCGACCTGGCGGGGAGCCAGCGCCTCCACCGATACCACCAGGCGGCGCGGGGTACCCATCACGCGCACATCGCCGTGGGCCAGCCGCATCTCATCCAACCATCCGGGCAGCCTCTCGCCCAGCTGCCGCAATGCGCTATCCAGGTCCCCAACCGGCAGCTCCTCGGTGCCAATTTCCAGCAAAAAGGGAGCCGGCTCGGTGGGAATGGCGGTGAGGTCTCCGGCTTCATCAGGCTCGATTTGATGATCGCCGGTGTGCCCAGCCCCTGAGACAACCGTCTGCATCCCGCCCGCCTCCATCCAGGGGAACTCCAGCCTCTGGCGACCCTCCAGGTATGCCTCCGAGACGCGCCGGGCCAGCTCGCGCATGCGTGCGAAGAGGGCCTGCCGCTCGGTGACCCCAACCGCGCCACGCGTATCCAGCACGTTGAAGGTGTGCGAGCACTTTAAGATATAGTCGTATGCGGGCAGGACCAGGTTGGCTTTCAGGGCAGATTCGGCCTCTTGCTCGAAGAGGGCATACATCTGGCGGAGGCGCTCCACATCAGCGATCTCGAAATAATAGCGGCTGTGCTCCTGCTCGGCCTGCAGGTTCATATCACCGCTCGTGCGCTGCACATTCCAGTGGATATCGCGGAAGCTGCGTACCCCCTGCAGGGGCATGGCGATACGGTCCAGCCCATAGGTGAGCTCCACCGAAACCGGATCCAGGGTGATACCCCCCGCCTGCTGAAAATAAGTGAACTGGGTGATCTCTTGCCCATCCAGCCAGACCTCCCAGCCCAGGCCCCAGGCGCCCAGCGCCGGCTGCTCCCAGTTGTCCTCCACAAAGCGGATGTCATGCTGGCGTGGGTCGATGCCCAGCGCCTGAAGTGACTGCAGGTAGATCTCCTGCGGGTTGCCCGGGTCCGGCTTGAGGATTACCTGGAACTGGTAGTGCTGCTGCATGCGGTTAGGGTTCTCGCCGTAGCGGGCGTCGTCCGGCCGGATGGAAGGTTCGACGTAAGCTACCTTCCACGGTTCAGGACCCAGCACGCGCAAAAACGTCGCCGGGTTCATGGTGCCTGCGCCTACCTGGACCGTAT
>JAMCRR010000037.1:50170-125310 GCA_023381565.1 Chloroflexota bacterium | reverse complement strand
CGTATCGCTTTTTCTTAACGTAGGTGATTATAGCACACGCCTACCCGAGCGTCAAGGGGAATATTTATGAATTATTTACCAAAAAATAGGGCTTGCCACACCTGCCAGTTGTTCACCGGCACGGCAGTGGGTACAGCGATCACAGGGGGTTGGGGGGTGCTTCCCGGCGGCGCTACGGGAACAATCGGGATATCGCCCGGCTGCGCCAAATGGGCTTCCTGACGCGCCCATTCCTGTACGGCTACATCCGAGGTGGCATAAGCGATCTGCGCTTCCAGGGACTGCTGGGTCGAAACAAGGTCGGCGACCTCGGTGCTGATTTGGTCGTGCTGGGTGTTGAGACGCAGCAGCTCGCTCATCCGGTTGTTAAAGTCCATCATCAACAAGACAAGGATGATTAGCGCACCAATCCATAAGATCCGCCGGTCGTTAAACCGAAACCTTTTCATACGCCTATCTTACCTGATTTATACTATCCCTACAAGAGTGATTGCTCAATCATCACCAACACCTGGCTAAAAGAAAATCCTTGCACTATCTATGCCAGCCCGGTTAGGGGCAACGCGCCAGGGATTGGAGAATAAAAAAAACCCCATACGGTCGGGGTTTAGTGCCGAAGGTGGGATTTGAACCCACACGAGCGTACGCCCACTACGCCCTGAACGTAGCGCGTCTGCCAATTCCGCCACTTCGGCTAACTGACAGAATTGTATCTGATATTCTGAAAATGTCAACCTCTTTCCCCAAATACGCGTCTGGCATTGATTTTGCTCCCTTAAAAATTCATGGTGCTATAATCACGATTAAATCCGGATTTTTTTAACCCTGTGTATAATGAATCCTCCCTCCTCATCGCTTCTGACCATCCTGACTGCGCCCCCGGGCAGCCTGATGTTCCGCATGCTGCTGATCTTCGCTGCAGCCGGCTCGCTTCAATTTGCGCTGGCGGCGAAAATTCATGGATCGAACCATTCTTCGGCCCGGTTGGTCTTCGGCCTTGTGGTGACGCTGGCGATACAGGCTCTGCTGCTGCTCGTCGAAGCACTTTCCTGGGGAAACCTTTTCCTCTCTCCTATTCTTCTCCCGCCGCTGGACCGTTCCGGCACATTGATTAACCTGGTCTGGGTCGTCTGGATGTGGCTTTTCCCGGAACCGGTACGTTGGGGCGACGCACTCGCCGTTGGGCTCACCCTGGCTGGGATCGTCTTACTGGCAGTCAGCCTGGCGATTTGGAACGTGGTCGATCCATCGATCCAATTCGGCAGTACATTCCTGGCCATGATTTGGGAACTTTTTTCACTGATCATCGTCTTATTGGGTAGTCTGGCGCTACTGATCCGGCGACCCCGCGCCTGGAAATCTGGGATCATCATGCTCGGTTTGCTGTCATTGGGATATATCGTACACATGGCCATCTCGCTTCCCCCCGGTGATTTCCCCACTGCCGTACGCTTTTCCGAGGTGGCTGCATTCCTACTGCTGTTCTCGCTTCCGGTACGTTTTTTAGCACGCAGCAGCTATGCTGCCCCGCTCTCTGCATCTGGCGCAACAGCTTTGAACGCCCCAAAAGAAACCATCTACCTTCAAACAATTCGCCAGCTGGAGGCAGAGCTAGCCGGCCTGAAAGCACAAACCTCTTCGCTTCATCCTTCAGATGATCAACCCCTTGAGTCAATGCCCTCGGCTGAAGCCTCCACTCCTTCTGCCAGCCGGAACACAAGAGCCGATCTGGGGGAAATTATTGACGAAATCCTGCAGACAATTGGAGATGACCTCAGCCAGAAAGAAATCACCCTGCAGCTCGATCTACCTGATGAGCTGCCCCTGGCCGCCGCCGACCCGAAAGACCTGCGGCAGGTGGTCCAATTCTTGCTGCACACTGCAATCGATGCTGCCCCCGTGCAGGGGACCATCAGCATGCGCTTGCAGACGCAGCACATCACTGAAGCTAAAGATGCGGTCTGTTTATCCATGACCGTACCCGGCGGAGGGACTATTGAGATAGTGCCCCCCGCAATAAACACCCTGGTTCAAAGGATGGGTGGAGAGATCAATCTCGAGGCTGTGTCTTTAAAGTCCCCGTCTTTCCGCCTCACGCTTCCTGCAATCCAGGCAATCCATCGCTCATGAAAGAAGAACCTATGCTTATGCTACGTCGAACACCCCTGATCATTATCGTCCTTGCCCTGTTGATTTCTTCTTGCACAGTACCCGGGCTAAATACATCGCTCTCACCGATCTCTCCGGGATCGAAGGATAACTCCCTGGCAACGATCGATCCGAATGGCACCCCCACAGCCACGCCTTTCCAGCCGGCTGGGACAGGCAACCCTACGGAATACGCAACGCACGATCCAAGCATGCCCGTCTTAACTCCAACACCCACACCGCTCCCGGGGACTCCTACACCGGTGCCTCTCATCAATCGTCTCAAAGAACCGGATGGGCAGGTTAACATCCTCATCTTTGGATCGGATTACCGGCCCAATTCGGGATACCGGACAGACGTGATCATGCTGCTCTCGGTGAATACAAAGAAGGGCACCGCAAGTTTGACCTCTTTCCCTCGCGACCTGTATGTCGATATTCCCGGGTGGGAGATGCAGCGCATCAATACCGCTCAGGCCCACGGCGGTTTTAGCCTGACCCAGAAGACCTTTGAGCAAAATTTCGGTTTCCATCCCGATCATTACGTCATCACCAATTTCAATGGGTTTATTGGGATCATCGATACCCTGGGTGGGATTGACGTCAACGTCTCGACCGGGCTTTCGGATACCTGCGATCTGCCTCAGGCAGTGCGCGGTTATTGCAGCGTATCCCCTGGATTGCACCACATGAACGGGGCCACCACCCTATGGTATGTACGCTCCCGCCACAGTTCAAGCGATTTCTCCCGCACACGCCGAGAACAGGAAGTGATCCAGGCGATCTTCACCCGCTTGCTCAGCCTGAACGCAGTCTCCCGTGCGCCCGAGCTTTATAACCAGCTGAAAAGCACTGTGGAGACCGATATGAACTTGAGCGATATGCTCTCGCTTCTACCTCTGGCAACCCAGATTAAGAGCATCGACAACGTTCAACGCTATTTCGTCGACCAGACTTTCGTAACATCCTGGGTAACCTCAGGCGGAGCGCAGGTCCTTCTACCGCACACAGAGGATATCTTCAATAAGATTATTGCTAAAGCAGTGTACGGACAATAAATAATCTAGTTCAATCTGGATCTTTGAATTAAACCAATTCAGGGCTGTCTTCCAGCCCTGAATTTTTTCCTTTAAAAAATGCACTCTTCGGCAGCCTGGCAGTCCTAATCCATTTTGGTTGATTTTAGACCCATGGCTCTGCGCCCCCAGTTTTCACCGGGTTTGCCTTTATCGGTCAATCTGGCAATCATAACCACCCGCGGTGGCCTTAGACCCATAACTTTGCGTCCCCGATTTTCACCGGGTTTGCCCTGTCGGTTGGTGTGGCAATCTTAATCGCATTCCTGCGACTTTAGACCCATCACTCTGCGCCATCAGCTTTTACTGAGTTTACCTTTGTCGGAGTGCATTAATATTATGCATTTTTTTATCCGATTTGTCAAGTATGATTTGGATTAATTTTCGATTATAGTTTTTCCTATACATTATTTAACAATCAGGCTGCCTACCATGCCCTGCTCGAAATGCCCGGGTTGGGTGCAGATGACCTGATAGGTTCCTGCTGTGCTGGGAGCCGTAAAAGTGACTGTGCTGGACGTACTCGGTTGGATCACCCCAGATGTAAAATAAACATCCGATTGATCGGCGCTGGTAAATGACCCGGTGATAGGCTTCGTCATCACCGTCCAGGTATGCCCCAGAGCGCCATTATTCGTGATATTCACGGTTATTTGCTTACCGGCTGGAACAGTCCAGGTGGAAGGCGTGAATTTAAAATCCGTCGTGGTGACACTGAGGGTGGTTGAGCCATTGGTTGAACTGCTCGTGCCGCTACAGGCAGCCAACATCAAGGATAAAAGTAATACTACACCGAGGATAGACAGCTTCTTTTTCATATTAATTTCCTCCCTTTGAAAAAACCAACAGGCAGCTCACCACAAACCGTGATTGACTGAACTGATACCTATATCTATATATACGGATGATTCTCCCAAACAGTTTTTGTTAAAGTCAGATTCTTCTGACTGGTCCCAGATACCCGCAAAATAGCGCCATACAGGCGTGCACAAGCGCAAGTATGGCATGCATAAACCCCAAATAGTGGCATAATATCCCCCATTATAGAGGACTGCATATAAAATAAAAGCCGTGCCAGCATAGACTTGAGCAAGGCTTGCCTCGTATCGTAAGTGAATTAACATCTCAATATGGAGGTAAACTGAACAGTTTCGCATCTCCAGGTACTCATCTTCTTTGTCGTTCTAGTTTGCGGGATAACCTTGGCCGCCCGGAAATGGAACCCATCAACGATGTGTTCCGAAGATTGTCGGCAACGCCTATAGAGAAATCTGAATGAAGCAGGTCACTCGTAATATCGATCCTGATTACGCGCATGACCTGCTCGAGCGATTTCCACGCGCCTGTCTTTCATACGTCGTTAACACCGGGCCACAGGTTCAACCGGTTGGGTTGCAGTGGCACCCAGGCCGCTTTCCGATCAGTCTCCCTGAGGATGCCGAATATCAGCCGGTCTCCGGTCAGGAGGTCGTCCTGCTCATCGACGATGGGGTATACTATTTTGACCTGTGTGCTGCCTACATTCGGGGTCAGGTACAGCTTTCTGAATTTCCTCCAGGTGCGCCTGCTGGACGCAAGTGGTTCGAGGTGATCCCTCTCAAGACAGTCGCCTAGGATTACGGAATGCTCCGAGAGGTAAGAAATGATCCTTGACGATCCTGCCACCCTCGATATCCTGCGCCGCTCCATGGTTGCCCGGTTGGCCACCGTTTCCCGAAATGGGCGCTCGAGTGTCAGTCCTATCTTTTTCATCTACATCGACGGGAAGATCTGGCTTGGGACGCCCGAATGGACCCTGGCGGTGCGTAACATCAAGGCCGATCCACGCGTGAGCATTCTTTTCGAGGTGGAGCATGATTGAAGTCACGCAAGATCTGATCGAGCTGCTCGACGACAGTAAACCGTACTGTTGAGGGATGAGAAGCCCATTAAAAGCCCCATTATGTTTGGTATGAATTATGACGATGCCTCCAATAAATTTTCTTAGATAACCTCGCCAAGAATTCAATTCCACAATGATCCGGGAGCCAGCATGAAAACCACCCGCACCCCGAAATTCACCACCATCGGCTATACGCTGCTCTACAGCCTCCTTTTCCTGTTCTTCTTTCAGCTCCTCACCGATTTCATCGCCGCCGTCTACGCTTTTGGGCTGATGGGTCTGAACATCCCCCCCGAGATCGCCAGCGTTTTGATTCTTTTTTCTCCCATTCTGCTGGTCGTCGCCCGTAAACCTTTAAAAGGCCGCCTGCTGGGATTCTTGGCCCTGATCGTGCTCTCCACTCGTGTCGCCGAACCATTGTTGGGTACACGCGAGCGCATGCTCGTAGCCGGGCTCGGCGTAGGCACCTTTTTAGTGTATTTTCCGGCGCTGCTAGGCGGCCAGATGCGTAAACTTCGCAGCCCATTCATTTTGGCAGCAGGGTTGGCGTTGAGCCTGGGTTATTCCATCCTGCTGAGAGCTGCCGGATCGGGTGTGGATATTTCATCCATAGGAATGTTCAGGCTGATTAACTGGGCTCTGGCCCTGGCAGCCGGCTTCCTGGTTATAGTTCTCCCGGTGTATGACCGTGACCAACCTGACGCTGCGGCATCAGGGGATGAGGTACCGAAGGGTAATTTCCGGAAGGTCGCAGGGTTGGCTGCAGGCATCACCGCTGCCTTTACCCTGCTTTATTTTGCTTTCACTGCTCCGAATGTAATCGCCCGCTGGACCGGCGCCAGCTACCTCCTGGTGATCGCACTGATATCGCTGGCGCTGGTTGCCTTTGCCGGTATGGCCGCGAATCCCGGTCGCATGGCTGCCGCTCTCAAGCCGGGGGGCATCCTCCTATGGAACCTGCTTTTCGTGTTGTCTCTAGGGCTGACCCTCCGGCTCGAGCAGATCTCCTTTCCCGCAGGTCCGGGTCCGTACCCGATCTTCGCCCAGGATGGATCTCTCTGGCCGGTTCTCCTCCTGATCCTTACCCTGCTGCTCTTCCCGGTGATCCTGCTCGATTTCGCCCTCTTCTGTCAGAAAATCCAGCTCTTGCAACCCACTCCCCGCACCCTGGGCGCAGGGTTTGGGCTGGCTTCGCTCTTTCTGTTGATCCTGATCTTTGGTCAGGTGTTCACCACAGTCTACGATTACATCCCGGTAGTCGGGCCGCTTTTCCGCGACCAGTATTGGCTGATCTATCTGGCGGCAGGCATCGGGCTGGTTCTGCCGCTGCGTGAAGTCGAATGGGAGCATCTCGACCTCGCCCTCCCCCGTATTCATGAAGTTCCCTCATGGTCATTTCCCGCCGCTTTAGGCGCTCTGGGACTGGCTAGCCTGGCGCTGGCGGGTGTCACCGCCGCGCGCCCTGCACTACCCGCCTCAGCTCAAACCAGCCTGCGTGTGCTCACCTTTAACCTCCAACAGGGCTACAGCGCGACCGGCCAGAAGAACTACACCGGCCAGCTGGCCATCCTGCAGGGGGCAAAGGCGGACGTCATCGGCCTGCAGGAGACGGATACCAACCGCATCTCGGAAAGCAATGACGACCTGGTTCGGTTCGTGGCCGACCATCTCAACATGTATTCTTACTATGGCCCGGGGGTGGTCTCCGGCACCTTCGGCATTGCCCTGCTCTCTAAATATCCCATCCAGAATCCGCACACCTTCTACATGTTCAGCGCCGGTGAGCAGACCGCCGCCATCGAGGCCGAGATCACCAAGGCCGGCAAGACATTCCACGTGTTCGTCACCCACCTGGGGAACGGCGGCCCCTGGGTGCAGCAGGAGGAATTCCTGCAGCAGGTAGATGAGAATCAGAACGTGATCGCCATGGGCGACTTCAACTTCGACCCGAGCGTAATGCAATACGCGCAGACGGTGAAGCTCTTATCCGACGCCTGGTTGCTGCGCTGGCCGCAAGGCAGCAACGACCAGGGCTACAACCCATCGGACCGCATCGACCACATCTTTGTTTCTCCGGGCACGCAGGTAAGCCAGGCGCATTTCATCACCGGGATTGACTCGGACCACCCGGCGTACGAAGTAGAGATTGAATGGCGATAAAAGGATCAAAGAGTGGAACGTAAACCAGCGCGGATCTACAGAAAAATGAAGGTTGACGGACGCCTGAATCCCCGTTATAATTTTGGTTGTCGTTGACTACAGGTAGTTTGCGGGTGTAGTTCAATTGGTAGAACGCTTCCTTGCCAAGGAAGAGGTCGTGGGTTCGAGCCCCATCGCCCGCTCAAATATCCACCATCAGGCCGATTGGCTGCCGAGTAAGATCCAATCGGCCCGATTTTTCCGGCGACGTGGCCAAGTGGGAAGGCAAGGGTCTGCAAAACCCTGATCACGGGTTCAAATCCCGTCGTCGCCTCTAGAAAAGCGAGCCAGACGGCTCGTTTTTTTATTAATCCGTTATGGTATAACAGCGGTATTTTACATAATCCAGTTGTTTATCTTTGTGAACGATCACGTCGAGGACAACTTACCTGTAAAAACATTGAAGTTAAAATAGGAGTTCCCAGAAATATCGTAGAAGGGTACCCCACCCCCTGATCCCGTTGATCTGGTAGGAATTATTCTTACCTCGGTATCGCCTTCTTCGCCAATCTATCCACCC
This sequence comes from Chloroflexota bacterium, assembly GCA_023381565.1. Lineage (GTDB taxonomy): Bacteria > Chloroflexota > Anaerolineae > Anaerolineales > Anaerolineaceae > JAMCRR01. Next base: position 117,485 of record JAMCRR010000037.1, on the reverse strand, counting down.
TCTCGTTTTCCCTGTTCCCTACGTGACCCCTTACCCAATGCCAGCTCACCTGGTGCGGCTGCAGCGCCTCAACCAGTGCCTGCCACAGGTCGGCGTTAGCCAGCTTGCCGCCGGAACGTCGCCAGCCACGCGCCTGCCAGCGCGGCAGCCATTCGGTGATACCCCGCTTCAGATACTCCGAATCGGTATACAGGTTCACAATACAAGGCCGGTTGAGCGACTGCAGCGCCTGAATGGCGGCGGTTAGCTCCATGCGGTTGTTGGTCGTCTCCTTCTCGCCGCCAGAAAGCTCTTTCTCGCGGTCCTGGAAGCGCAGCAGCGCTGCCCAGCCGCCGGGCCCGGGGTTGGGATCGCAGGCGCCATCGGTGTAGATCGTCACCTGGGGCAGGGTGTCTTTCATGGGTTCTTCTGCAACACCACGGGAATAGTCTGGTCAAGCTCTTGCAAGATCGCCGGGATCTGGTCCGGCGTGGTGTTCGAGCGGAAGACCTGGGCAAAGGCATCTTGCAGGATATTGCGTACCGTTACCCACGAAGCCTGGGTGGGAGCCAGGCGCGCATCAGGCAGCCAGCTTATGGCTTGAGACCACTGCGGGTACTGGCGGGTATATTCCTCCAGATGATCCAGGGCTGAAAGGCGCGTCGCCAATCCCCCACCGGCCTGGATCCATTTGGCCTGATTTTCAGGCTCAGTCAGCCAGCGCACCAGCAGCCAGGAGGCCAGCTGTGTCTTAGCATCGGATTTGAGCAGAACGTAATCCGGCCCGTAAACCAGCGGAGCGGCATTCCCTCCCTGCTCCGGGAAAGGGATCACCGTCCAGGCGTCGCTTGTTCCGGCAGATTGTGCGGCCTGCGCCTGCAGAGGCAGGTCTTTCAAGCCGCCGGTATAGAACAAAGCCTGCCGGTTAGCAAAGTACCCATAGGGCTCTGGATTGCGAGATATCCAGGCGCAGCCCTGGTCGAAGAGATCCTTAAGATAGCTGAAGGCTGCAGAAGCCTCGGTTGTATCGAATGTATACGTTTCTGTTTGCGTACCGGGCGTGATCTCACCGCCAAATGCATAAATCCAGGAGAGAGCGGTGAGAGGGTCCGTATCGACGATCCAGCCTCCCAGGCCATCATTGGACGCTGAAGCGTCCTGCAGGTTGGCTTTGGCGGCTGCACAAGCCTGCTGTGTGAACTCCTCCGGAGTCGATGGAGGGGCGCTGAAACCCAGCTCCTTAGCCCAGCCCTGGTTGTAAAACATCAGCCGGAAATCTGGCTGGGCCGGGAATCCCAGAGTCGCTGCTCCACCCGCATAGGCACTCAACAAAATCCCCGGAATATCCTCCAGGTCGCGCTTAGTCCATCCCCATTCTGGGTCTGCGATGTAGGGGCGCAGGTCGACGCGTTGCACCCCAGTTTTCCCCCAGCCAGACGCTTGCTCGGGATACACCACCGCCACGCCCGGAAGCAGGGAGTTGTCTTGCGTCTCGGTGACCTGTGCCGCCAGTTCAGTTGCGCTCTGGTACGTAGCCGCATCCACCCAGATGCCCCAGGGGTTGGTGCCGTTGAAATCGACGATCCCCGCATTAAGGCTCTTTGCCAGCTCTCCGCCAGCCGCGAACCAGAACCGGACCCGGGTGCCGCGTAGCTCGCCTGCCTGTACGCCGAGTGCGCTGGTCGGTGTGGTTGCCGGGGTCGGGTCTGATCCGGGCGTGGGGTCGACTACTAAAGGAGTGGATTGGGCTGGCGTGGGGGTATGCGTCAAGACCGGGGCAGGACCCTTCTGCTGGCACCCCGTAAGGAAGGCGAAAAAGAACGCCAATACCAGCCAAAAACCGGGGTATCGACGGTTTGATCTTCGGAAAAGTGGCTTTGTATCTGGGGGGTACACTGGGGAGATCATCAACGGATAGGGTCTCTGGGTTCTGTGTGCTCTCGGCGGTCAGATAGTATAATTCACCTGCGAGTGAATTCTACCACCTTGGAATAACCTCAGGTTGCTCGAATGGTGCGGAAGATCCTCTTCAGAGCCGTGTTTGTTGCCCTCGCCTGTCTCCTCCTGCTGGGCAGGTCGGCGTTGCTTCCTTCCGACGAAGGGGATAAAGTGCGCGCCTACACCCGCCCGATCGAGTTTGACTATGTTTCCTGGACCATCCACGCATTATTCAAAAAAATTGCCCAGGAAGACCTGGGCGCCAGCCGATATCTGAACTCGCAGCAGCAGCACGATCTGGTCATTGATTATATCAAGCTGGTTCAGGAACAGGCACAGACCCAGAACCTGATCGAGGCGGAATACACTGATCCCAGCGTGACGAATGCGTACCAGGCAACCAGCGGGCTGCGCAGCCAGATGAAGGCGACTACCGCTCGGATGAACCAGATCGGCCCGTTGGTAGAATCTATCCTGCAAGGCGAGTTATCTAATGTGGCGGCGAGTATGGGGCTGGCCTTCGGAGGTGAGCTGATCCCGCCGGTCTGGTACCACACAACTGAGATGCCCACTGATTTGATCGTCTCGCCGCGTACGGTCATCCAAACCACCACAGACGTTTCCCTGCTGCCAGGGATATCGGTGGACCAGATGGAAACGCTGGAGGACCGGGTCAGCAGATCGCTGGATGTGTCTGCCCTGGTAGTGCCGGTCGGCGGGATCGGCGTTTATCCCACGATGGTGATGCAGACCAGCGATCTGAACTGGATGGTGGAAACAATCGCCCACGAATGGACGCACAATTTCCTCACCCTCCGGCCCCTGGGCGTGTCTTACGATGCCTCCCCCGAGCTGCGCACGATGAACGAGACCACCGCTTCGATCTCAGGGACAGAAATCGGGACTGAGCTGATCCGCCGCTACTATCCTGAGTTCGCCAACCTCACGACCGCGGGGGGCCAGCAGGCGCTGACCGTTAAGCCGGCTTTCGATTTCCGCAGCGAGATGCGCACGACGCGCGTCGAAGTCGACCGTCTTCTGGCCGCGAGCAAAATCACCCAGGCAGAGAGCTACATGGGCGAACGCCGTATTTTCTTCTGGGAAAATGGGTATTACATACGCAAGCTCAACCAGGCTTACTTCGCCTTTTACGGGGCATATGCCGATATCCCCGGGGGCGCCGCCGGAGCGGATCCGGTGGGGCCCGCCGTGCGGCTCTTGAGATCTAAAAGCGCCTCGTTGTCCGACTTTCTGAACCGCATCTCCTGGATGACTTCCTTTAGCCAGCTCCAGCAGGCCGTACGTTAAATAAAGAGCTTAGAAATCATCCTCCATCATCCCGCCCGGCGATCCCTCACCGCCCTCACCCCCCAAATCGGGTATATGCTTTTCGATCTCCTCTGGAGATTGTCCCGCTTCCAACCGTCCAACCACCTCATCGAATTCCGGGCCCATCTCCTCGCCAACCTCGGAGCTCATCTTGCGCATCATGCGTCCCAGGGCGCGCGGGTCGTCTTCCAGGCCATCCAGGTTGCTGGGATCCGCCAGGTTTTCCAGATGGCTATCTTCTGAACGAGCCACACGGATCCTGCCGATCTTGCGAGTTACTTGTTCGCTCTCGCAGTAGGGGCAAACGATCTTCTTCTCCCCATATTCCTGATAAGAGAGATACACATCAAAACTGCGCCGGCAGTTCAGGCAGCGGAAATCGTACGTCGGCATTTCAGACACCTCCACAGTAAGCAGGACCATGATTTCGATTTATGGGGATTCGCCAGAATGAAGATCATTCCGCAGGAATTCCCAGAGACCCATAATTCCAGCGTATAAATTATAATCAAGGTCAGGGAATGTCTGTTGGCGATTCCACGACAATTGCATTTTCTCTCGGGTGAATTCTCGTTTCGACCCGCCCCCAGACTGTGTAGACCGGTTTTCACCAACCCGAACCCGTTGCGTAGAATGTATAGACACAACGCGACAGCCCTGAGAAATCTCGAATCCGAGGCTTTTATATTAATGGACCTATCTTTCTCGAATGCCATCCCCCATACCGAACCACTGATCATTATCATCTCCGGACCTTCAGCCGCCGGCAAAGACAGCGTGATTCACGCCTTACGCGACCGCAACCTGCCCATCCATTTCGTAATCACAGCTAACACGCGCCGCCCCCGCCCTGGAGAAGAAGATGGTAAAGATTACTTTTTCATCACGCGTGAAAAATTCCGCGAGATGATCAAGCGGGGGGAGTTCCTCGAGCACTCGAAAGTCTATACTGACTATAAAGGGGTGCCCAAAGAACAGGTTCGTCTGGCGCTTGCCAGCGGCAAAGACGTGGTCTTCCGGGTCGATGTCCAGGGAGCGGCCAAAGTCCGACGCCTGTGCCCCGAAGCTGTGCTGATCTTCCTGCTCCCTTCCAGCGAGGAGGCATTGAGGGAACGTATCGCGGCGCGACCCGGAGATAAAGCTGAAGACATTCAGGTGCGCATGAATACCATCCGCAAAGAGCTCGGCTATCTGGATAAGTTCGATTACCTGGTGATCAATCCCCAGGGAAACCTGGAGGTCGCCGTCGACGATATCCTGGCGATCATCTCCGCCGAGCATCACCGGGTGCACCAGCGCAAGGCTTGCCTATGAGCTACAGCAGCCCATCCCCTATCCCTTCTCCATCCGGGCAGTCGCCTCAAACCGGGTATCCGCAGGTCCCGGCGCAGCAGGTCAGGCTTAGACCCCCCGCCCAGCGCCCCCTGGTTACGTGGGCCATCCTGGTCGTAACGGTGCTCATCTTCCTGCTGCAGAACGCCAGCCTTTCCCTTACCGGTGTGGATCTTCTCGCCGCCTGGGGAGAGAAAATAAATGCGGCTATCATCGCCGGGCAATTGTGGCGCCTCATCACGCCGCTGTTCCTGCATGCCAGTATCCTGCACATCGGCTTCAACATGTATGCCCTCTACGTGATCGGCCGCAACGTGGAGATGGAATACGGCCACCTGCGCTACCTGGCGCTGTACTTCCTGGCGGGGTTCTCTGGGAACGTGCTTTCATTCATCTTTACACCCAACCCTTCTCTTGGAGCGTCGACGGCGATTTTTGGTCTGCTGGGAGCTGAGGGAATATTTATCTACCAGAACCGCCGTTTCTTCGGCAAGCGGGCCAGGCCCATTTTGACCAACATTGTCATCATTGCCGCGGTAAACCTGGTGCTGGGGCTATCTCCCGGGATCGATAACTGGGGCCATCTGGGCGGATTGATGGGCGGGTTGCTCTTCTCCTGGTTCGGGGGCCCGGTGTTCAGGGTGGAGGGAATCCCTCCCGACCTGCATCTGGTCGATGAACGCCAGCCCATCCAAATCCAGGTCACGTATCTGGCTGTTGCCGCAATCTTTGCCGGGCTGGCAGCAGTTACCATCGTCACGAGATAGATATGGATACTCTAATACCTCTCATCGAGGCGCAAAACCTGGTCAAGCGCTTTGGTGAGAAAACCGCTGTAGACCAGGCCACCTTCACGGTCAACTCGGGTGAAATCTATGGTTTCTTAGGTCCCAACGGCGCCGGGAAAACGACCACCATCAAGATGATCTCCGGCCTGCTGCGTCCAACCTCTGGATCGATCCGGGTAGCCGGTTTTGACGTGCAGGCTCAGGCGCTGCAAGCCAAGGCTTCTTGCGGCTACGTCCCCGACGAACCCAACTTGTACCCCAAGTTGACCGGGCGTGAGCTGCTACAGTTTGTAGGCGACTTGTTCGGGCTTGACCGCCTCCAGATCAACCGGCGCACGGAGGAGCTTTTCCGGCTCTTCGACCTGGAAGAGGCGAGAGACGACTTGATCGATTCGTACAGTCACGGCATGCGCCAGAAGACAGCCCTGGCAGCCGCCCTGATGCATGATCCCCGTGTCCTGGTGTTGGACGAGCCCACTGTCGGCCTCGACCCAAAATCGGCTCGCCTGATTAAGGACATTTTACGCCAGATGGCCGACCGCGGCTCAGCCGTCTTCCTTTCGACCCACATCCTGGAAATTGCCGAGCGCATGTGCGACCGCATTGGGATCATCTACCAGGGCAAGCTGATCGCGCAGGGCACGATGCAGCAGCTTCGTTCACTCGGGAATGGTGAAGCCACCCTGGAGGATATCTTCCTCGAGCTGACCGGCGGCGCAGAATATGCCGAAATCGCCGAGGTCCTGAAGTGAGTTCCCCAACTGCGGTGGTGCAGGCCTCCTTGTGGAGCGCGGTCTGGAAGCTCCTGCGCCTGCGCGCCTTGATCACTTTTAACAATATCCGGCGGGCGAAAACGCGCTCCAAGATCGGCTACGCCATTTTGGGCTTGCTCATCCTGGCCGCGCTGGCCGGGATTTTCATAGTCAGCTGGCTGCTTCTGGGGTTGCTGCGCTCGCCTGAGGTTGCACGTTACATCAATCCGAGTGAGCTGATTGCCAACGTTCCGGTGTGGGTGCTTACCGCCGCGTTTTTCGGGCTGCTGCTGACCAGCTTCGGCGTGCTGCTCCAATCGTTGTACCTGGCCGCGGATATGGACTTCCTGTTGAGCGCGCCGGTATCCATGCGGGCGGTCTTTCTCTCGAAATTAATCCAGGCAATCCTGCCCGACCTTGGCCTGGTAAGCTTGTTTGGCCTGCCTGTGCTCTTCGGCCTGGGAGCAGCAATGAAATTCTCACTGCTGTATTATCCACTGGTGCTGGCAGTGTTCCTGGGGGTAGCCATCATTGCCTCTTCGATCGCCAGCCTGGTAGTCATGGCGGTAGTGCGCCTCTTTCCGGCGCGGCGTGTGGCTGAGGTGCTGGGCTTTTTCGGGGCGCTGCTGTCGCTGGTCTGTTCGCAATCCGGCCAATTGATCAATACGGTGCGCGTCAACCAGGGTCAGGTCTCTGGGGCGCTCGGGTCGCTTTCCCAGGTCAATTCTCCATGGTCGCCGCTGGCCTGGGCCGGGCAAGGCCTGCTCAATGTAGCAAACGGCGACTGGCTGGCCGGTTTGGGCAGTATTTTCCTCTTCCTGGGAATTTCAGGAGGGATATTCTTCGCCGCCCTGGTGACGGCTGAGCGCCTGTATTACATCGGGTGGGCACGTGTACAGGTAGGCGGGCGAAAAAAGCGGATCGTTCACCAGATCCAGCCCAGGCTCAATACAAAGCAAACCCCTCTGATGGCCGCCGCTAACCTGATCCCCTCTGTGGTGCGCAGTGTGACCGCTAAAGACTTCCGCACGATTCGCCGCGATTTACGCAACATGTCCCAGATAATTGCCCCCCTGATCTTTGGGCTGATCTACGCCTTTTCGTTTGCGCGCGGCGGAGGATATTTCGGGCGCGGCGAAGCCCCACAGGCCTTCAACCGGGTGCTCCAGATCGTGATTGTCGATGCCAACACCGGTTTCGCCATATTTTTTAGCTGGGCAGTGCTCTCTCGCCTGGCTTTAATGAGCTTCTCTCAAGAGGGCAAACAGTACTGGCTGTTAAAATCCTCTCCGGCTACCCCTGTACAGCTTGTGGCAGCGAAATATTGGGTGGCATATATCCCCGGGGTGCTCCTGGGCAGCCTCTTCCTGCTGATGGTTTCGCTGGTCCAGCGCTCGACGCCCATATCGATCGCCTTTGGGTTGGTGGTCATCGTTTTCGGTCTGGCGGGAGCCGCGGGGGTCAGCCTGGCTTTTGGCATCGCCAATGTGAATCTCAAGTGGGAAGATCCGCGGCGAATGGTGCGCGGCACAGGCGGCTGTCTGGCCATGATCGTCAGTATGGCTTACATCGCAGGGATATTGGCGCTCTTCTTCGGCCCGCCGATCATCTTCAGCCTGGTGGGGTGGGATGAGAACCTGGGCCGGCTGGTTGGCCTGGCGCTGGGGATTCCGGCCAGTCTATTATGCGCGGTGCTGCCTCCTCGTTTGCTTATGAATAAAGTGGCGCTCATCGGGGAAGAATAGCCGGTTACATATAGACTAAATGTTTTTTCCGCGCAGTCGCGGGTCCAGCGCATCGCGCATCCCATCTCCCACGAGGTTGAACGCCAGCACCGTTAACATAATCGCCACGCCTGGGAAAAAGACCAAATGCGGCGCATTGAACACGCTGTTGCGCTCCTCACCCAGCATCAAGCCCCATTCCGGGGTTGGGGCTTCAGCGCCCAGCCCCAGAAAGGACAACGCCGCGGCGTCCAAAATGGCAGTGGCGATGCCCAGTGTCCCGCGTACGATCAACGGGGTCAGCGCGTTGGGAAGGATCCGGTTAAACAGCAGGCTCATGTGCGAGGCGCCTAATGCACGCGAGGCGCTGACGTAATCCAGCTCTTTTACCGATAAGATCGTGGCTCGTACCAGGCGCGCATACACCGGGATCGAGACGAAACCGATTGCCAGAAGCGCGTTAATCAGCCCAGGACCCAGCACGCTGACGATAGCGATAGCCAGCAGCAGGCTGGGGAAAGCCATCAAGACGTCCATCGTGCGCATGATCACGTTATCCAGCCAGCCTCCCAGGTATCCGGCAAAGGCGCCTAATAGCCCGCCGATAAAGATCGCAAAGCTGATCGTGGTTAGCCCAATTTGCAGCGATAAGCGCGAGCCAAAAATCACGCGCGAAAACAGGTCGCGGAAATTGCTATCTGTGCCAAAAATGTGCTGGGCTTGGTCTGCCGGGCAGCCTAACAGATGGATGCAGGGTGGCGACCGGCGTTTCACGTCGTAGAGCGGGGTGGTGGGGTCATAGGGAGCGATCAGAGGGGCAAAAATAGCGACCAGTATGAGGATCCCCAGTAAGAAAAAGCCTACCTGTGCCGACCGGTGGCGTACTAAACGGCGAAGTGCTTCCACAGCCGGGGAGCGGCGCTCGTAAATATTCTCAATGGGTAAAGAAGGTATTTCTAATTGGGCTGCCATGAAGGTTAATCCAACCGGATCCGGGGATCCATGTAGGCGTAAGAGACATCCACGATTAGATTGACTAATACGAAGATGATGGCGACAACGATGGTAAAGCCCTGTACCACCGGGTAATCTCTGGCGAGAATCCCCTGCACCAGGGCTGTGCCGACCCCAGGCAAGGCAAAGACCGTCTCCGTCAGCACGGCTCCGGAGAGCAGCGCACCAGTTTCCAGGCCAATCACGGTGACGATGGGGATCAACGCATTTCGAAAAGCATGCCGGAACAACACCAATCGCTCCTTCAAGCCCTTAGCGCGCGCCGTACGGATGTAATCTTGCCCCAGCACCTCCAACAGACTGGAACGCGTCATGCGAGCGATGACCGCCAGCGGGATAGTGCCGACGGCTACCGAAGGCAAGATAAGGTGCCAGAGGCCATCTTTCAACATGTTAAATCGCCCGGTGGCAATGCTGTCAACGATCACCGAGCTGGATAAGAAGGTGAGGATAAACTTGGGCAAACCCTGCACGTCCTGCAGGTGGAATACGGTGGTAGCCAGGGGAACCAGGCTAAGACCAGAGGAGAGCCTTCCGGAGGGAGGAATAAAGAAAGGCGTCCCTTTCAGCAGTAGGGCAAAAACGTAAGCCAGCATCAACCCCAGCCAGAAAACCGGCATGGATACCCCCACGTTGGCTCCGATCATGGTGATGACGTCAGTAGCGCTGTTGCGCCGGATGGCAGAGATCAGTCCTAAAAAAACTCCCAGCGTGGTGGAAAATAACATGGCGCCTATGGTCAATTCAATGGTCATGGGCAGCCGTTGAGCGATGATATCGACGACATACTGCCCACTTTTAATCGAGGTGCCCAGGTCGCCATGGATCACGTTGTTCAGGTAGCGCACGAACTGCACTGGGATGCTTTCGTCGAGGCCGAAGCGTTCTTTGAAGGCATCGCATTTTGCCTGCGTGGCGCGTTCCCCCAACATCACCACGCACGGATCGCCAGGGATCAAGCGGACGATCGTAAACGTGACGAGTAATATGCCTGCCATCACCGGAAGCAGCAGGAGCAGGCGGCGGATTACAAACTGTATCATCGTTCTCCAAACTGATAAAAGTATTTGAGGATGGGGTTTGCCGGAGGCTGGCGATAACCAACCTTCAGGCAGAACCCCATCCATAGTTCAAAGTTATTGATGGATCACTGGGTGTTCAGCATGGCGCCAAAGAACGCCCCAAAATATTCGAACGTGCCGGTGCGCCCTTTGTGGTTCGGGCTCTTGGCGTCCCATTGCGAGGCGAAGGTCGCCACGACATCATTGGCGTTCAAGATGTCGCCGTTGAAGAACTTGACGTTCTTGCGCAGGTTGAAAGTCCACTCGGTCAGATCCGTGTTGGAGGACCAGGTTTCGGCTAAACCAGGTTGAACCTCGGTTCCGCCAATTGAGAAGGACAGCAGCGCGTCATACATCTGAATACAAGCGCGCAGAGTCTCGCCGTCGGTCTCGTCACTGCACCACAGAGCAGCCGGCTCGCCGCTCTGCATCCAGACAAGCTGCCCGCCGGGCTGGTTCATCACCGCGAAGTACTCATCGCCCAATGGGCTGGAGTGCGCCCCTTCCACAGTGGATTTAAAGACATCCGCCGAGCCGCCATGGGCTACAGGAACCATGGGCACGTACTGCTTGATCAGCTCATTAGCCTTATCGTAGTGCTGCTGCCGGGCGGCTGCATCGGATAGTGTGGACGCGGTTTTAATCTCATTGACCAGGTCCGGGAAGAGCGTACCGAACTGCTTATTGTTGCTATTGGCGAAATGCATATCCAGGTAGTTGGTGGAATCCGGGTAGTCGCCGGTCCAGCCGAGCAGATAGAGCGGCTCTTTGCCATCCGAGGTGTTCGTAATGAAGGCAGCCGATTCCTCCTCGACGATCTTGGCTTTAATGCCGATCACAGCCAACTCAGCCTGGATCTCCTGGGTTACTTTGTCAGGGGAGGGCAGGTAGCCACGGTCGACCATACGGTAGGAGATGGTGGTGCTAAAGCCATTGGGGAATCCAGCCTCAGCCAACAAAGCCTTGGCAGCGGTTGGATCGTAGTCGTACCACTTCAACCCTTCGGTGTAACCGGGCAATATGAAAGGAGGCAGGAACTGGTCTGCGACGGTGGAGCCGCCCGGATAGAAACTGTCGACGATGCGCTGCTTGTTGATCGCCATGGCCACTGCCTGGCGTACTTTTACGTCATCGAAGGGTTTGATCGTATTGGTCATTCCCAGGTAGAAGATGTTGTTGGCAGCGCGCGGGTAGAGCGTCAGATTGGGATCGGCTTCAATGGCCGCAAAATCCTCAGTGGAGGGGTTATCGATCCCATCCACGGTACCGGATTGAAGCTCCAGCAGCCGTTGTGCTGCCTGGTCCGACCAGCGGAAGATCACCGTCTGGTCCTTGGGTGGGGTTCCCCAATAGTTGGGGTTAGCCTCGAAGGTGATGTGATCGCCGCGCACCCACTCTTTGAGCATGTAGGGGCCGGTGCCGTTGGGCTGTTCGCTCATCGTCACCGAATCCCCGCCATTGGCATCCAGGTAAGCCTTACTTGTGATGGAGAAGGCCGCAAAGGCTACCTTGGAGGGGAACGCCGGGTCGGAGCTGCAGAGTGTGAATTTGACGGTATATTGATCCACTGCTTCGATGGACTTAATTTGAGCAGGGATGTCCGCTGAGCCGTAATTGCAGTCCGGAGCAGAGACGGACAGTGGCGTGAATGCCGCGGGGGCTGCAGTTGGGGGCTCAGTGGGTTGAGGGGGCGTAGTTGGTGGCACTGCCGTTGGTTGGGCTTGCGGGGCAGTGGTAGGGGCTGCTGCCGGTGGAGCTGCGGTGGGGGTGGCTGGAGCGCCGCAAGCTGTTAAAACAAAGCTCGCCAAGACCAGAATAGACATCAGGGTAAACCAGGTTTTGTGTTTCACTTTTCTCCTCCAATATCAAGCGTGAATTGGAATTCTGCGTTCGGTATTTCGAAGGGGAGAACTAGACACCAAGCCGGGATAATCACCTCCTCCCTGAAGTATTAAATTGATTCGAACGGAAATGTTGGGTTCATTATACGACATATCATGTGAATGTCAATTAATTATCCCCTACCGGGTGAAAAATTCTGTCGATTCATTCCTTTCTTCGCCTTAAGAATCCCTTTAACTTGACATGAATTGTCCATAAAGACAACGATTCAACTTTAGAGTATCCTATAACCGTATCCGAAAAGGATCATCTCATGGCCTGAGTGCCAGAAAGGGACCGGAAAGAGAGCAACCAAAGAGGATTTCAATAAGGGTATCCGGTGCAACAAAAAAGGGAGGAATAGTAATGGTAAACGAAAGTTTGAACTCATTTTTTACTCAAGAACAGCCTCATCGAAAAGGATCGTGGTGGAAAATCTTACTGACCGGAATGGCATTATTCCTGGTCGGTTTTGGAATTATGGTGATGACCTCAAACCCGAATCTCTTCCCAACTGTGGTTTTCGTCGGGAGTTTCGTGGTTCCAGTAACATTTGTGGCTTTCTTTTACGAACGGCGTCATTGGAGCAATCTCAGTATTTCATCTACGCTCCTGAGCTTCGCCTACGGCGGGGTCCTGGCTGTCTTTCTATCGGCTTTCCTCGAGCCCATTTTTATCAGCAGCCTCACATTCACATCCTCATTCATGGTTGGTTTGATCGAAGAAACCGCTAAAATCTTAGGGATCATCTTGATTGCCCGTAATTTGAGCCATGACTCAGAGATAGACGGGGTGATCCTGGGCGCGGCTGCGGGCATGGGTTTCGCCGCTTTAGAGAGCGCAGGGTACGCCTTCAGCGCTTTCCTGACCAGCGGCGGATCACTTTCAGCAGTCGTGTTTGTCACAATGCTGCGCAGCGTCCTGGCGCCCTTTGGACACGGTGTCTGGACCGGTATCCTCGCCGGGGTTCTGTTCCGTGAGAGCAAAGGCGGACGGTTCCACATCAACCTGAAGGTAATCGGCGCCTGGATGACCGTCATCGCCCTGCACGGGTTGTGGGACGGAGGCCCCATCCTGATTTCGACCTACACCAACTCTGGTGTGGCGATGTTCGCCGCACAGGCCGTCGTCGGTTTTCTCGGGGTAGGCATCCTCTGGAACATCTGGAGGCAGGCTCGGAGAAATGAAATAACCCCGGTTGAACTTCCTCAATTCGCTGCCCTCCCTGAATCGGCGAGCGTGGAAGAAGAGGAAGACAACTCCGCAATGTGGTACGTCGACTAAATTCGATAACCTTACACACAGCCCGCTTTCGGGTGTATACTCCCCCCAATATCAAATCGGACACGGGAGGAAGCCCTTGAAGCGGGCTGTTAGCATTAGTATCGGGTCATCGAAACGCGACAAAGCCGTCGAGATCGAGCTGCTGGGAGAAAAGGTACTAATCGAACGTCTGGGCACCGATGGGGATATGGAAAAGGCCGCCCGGCTTTATCAGGAGTTAGATGGAAAGGTTGACGCCTTCGGAGTCGGGGGCGCCGACCTTGGCCTTATGGTAGGGCAGCGCTGGTATCCCTTCTACTCCGTGCGTCCCATGGTGCGCTTTGTCCGGGAGACACCGCTCGTCGACGGGAATGGGCTGAAGAACACGCTCGAACGCCGGGTCGCCACTTTCTTAGAAATGCAACTGGAGTCGCCCCTACCCCGCAAAACCGTTTTGGTCGTTTCTGCAGCCGACCGGTGGGGAATGGCTACTTCATTTGCCGGCGCTGGATACGATTGCAGGTTTGGTGATTTGATCTTCTCGTTGGGTTTACCGTTTACATTGCGTTCGTTAAAGAGCCTCAAGAACTTCGCCGCCCTACTGATGCCGGTGGCAGGCAGAATCCCTTTCCAATGGCTCTACCCAACCGGAAAAGAGCAAGAGAAACACACCCCCAAAGGGCAGGAGCACTTCATCTGGGCTCAGGTGATTGCCGGCGATTGCCATTACATCACCCGATACATGCCCGACCGGCTGGAAGGTAAGGTGATCGTCACCAACACCACTACCCCAGACGACAGAGAGCTGTTCTGCAGGGCAGGAGTGAAATCGCTGGTGACCACCACCCCAGTGCTGGACGGGCGTTCTTTTGGCACAAACATGATGGAAGCCGCCATTATCGCTGCGACAGGGAGAACCCAACCCGTCGACTATGCGCATATCGGCGCCTACCTGGATGAAATGGACGGCTGGATCGACCGGCTGCAACTCACGCCTCAATTGCAGGAGTTAAACTAAGATGGATGTGATCGTGACCGCGGGGGGCAAGCCCTCCCCCGGACAGCCTCTTTACGAACAAACTAACGGCGGCTATAAAGCGCTGTTGGATGTACAGGGCAAACCTATGATCCAATGGGTGCTGGATGCCATCGGTGAAGCGGCTGGGCCTACCCGGGTAGTGGTCGTCGGATTGCCCGTTTATTCCAATCTCGTTTGCTCCAGGCCTCTGACAATCCTCCCTGATCAGGGGGATATGCTGCGAAACCTTCGTGCCGGGGTGGATGAAATCCTGGAGAACTCCCCAGAGACACGCCAGGTGCTGGCGGTGTCATCCGATATCCCCACCATCACCCCCGAGATGGTGGATTGGATGATCTCCCGGGTTCAAGAAAGCGATCACGACCTGTATTACAACGTTATCGAGCGGGGGCTGATGGAAAAGCGCTTCCCGAATGCCAGGCGTACCTACTTGCGCCTCAAAGAAATGGAGGTTTGCGGGGGAGATTTGAATGCAGTCAGCACGGCCGCGGTGAAAGCCGACAACCCGGTGTACGACCAGTTGATCGGCTCCCGCAAAAATCCCTTCCGGCAGGCATCGCTGTTGGGTTTCGATACATTGGTGCTGCTAATGCTACACCGGCTAACTCTGGAGCAAGCTGCGGCATTAGCCAGCAAACGGCTGGGCATCCGTGGGCGCGCCATCCGCTGCCCCTACGCCGAAATCGGTATGGATGTCGATAAACCCGGGCAGCTTGCACTGGTTCGGGAGGACCTGGCGAGGCAGAAAGTTCTATGACCTTGAGGGGGCTGCTCGAATTCGATAACCGCTGGTCGCAAAAGATCCGCCTGGACGGGCAAAAACATCCGATCCGGCGCTTCGTCGCATGGCTGGCGCATACAGGAGATTCCTGGTACTGGCTGGCCGTGTTGGGATTGATCTGGCTGTTCGGCGTCCCGGCCTGGCGCAGCCGTTCCGCCTTGCTCATCCTGGGGATCCTTTCCCTGGCTGTGCTGGTATTATTGATCAAATTTCGCGTACGCCGCTTGCGTCCCGAGGGGGAATGGGGCGCCTTCTACCGGTTGACCGACCCACACTCGTTTCCATCCGGGCACGCCGCCCGCGCCATGATGCTGGCCGTACTCGCCCTCGGTCTCGGACCGCTGTGGTTTGGGTTGATCGTCCTGATCTGGGCGCCATTCATGGCTCTTGCCAGGGTGGTCATGGGGGTCCATTATGTCTCCGATATCGTAGCCGGCATGCTGCTCGGTGGATTGGCAGGGGGGTTCTTCCTGCTGATCTATCCGCTGCTGGTCTCGATTTTCCCCTTTTTGTTTTAGATCGCCTCCCTACCCAGAAAAGAGAAAAGCCTGTCGCACTTTGTGGGCCATATAAAAGCGATTTCGTAGGAGCACAGCGAGATGTTCACGGCTATTAATTTTGTAGTAGTCCCGCTGTACCCGTGCAGCAAACGAATATAAAATTAGGGATAAGACACGGGTGAAGGCGGAGGCTTGAGGGTAATCGGAGAGCCAACGGAGATTCAACCGGGTCGCTCTACACAGTTCGAATTGGTACGATTTTGCTGTCTACAACACTGTTAGAAACCAGGGTGAGGATCCCCAGGCTGGGCGCCAGATTTTCTACCGGGCTAACAAATTCCGCAGCGGCGCCTGGATTGAACAGCAACACCCCACCGACCCACTCGTTCAACGGCCGGTGAGTGTGCCCAAAAACAATCACGCGGGCATGCGGGAACAACTCGAGTAACGGAATCGTGTAGCGCTCCAGCTGGTAACCGTACCGCACCCAACGCAGCTTGTCACCGATATAGCGCATCCAGCCGCCATCTCCGTGGGCCAGCCCGATCGATATCCCGGCGATCTTCAGGTCATAGGCTTCCGGAAGCCGGCTGCGCCGCAGGCGGTCTCGATTGCCGCGCACGGCAATCACCGGCGCCACCCGGTTCAACTCGTCGAGCACCTCAGGAGAGGAGATATCTCCGGCATGTAAGATCACCTGCACCCCCTGCGATTGCAGGCAGGGGATTACCCCAGGATGCAGTACACGGTTGCGGTCGGGCACATGGGTATCAGAAACCACGCCGATGCGCGCGGGGAGTGAAAGATCGAGGCGTCGATCAACGGGGATCAAGCGGCCCTCCCACTTCAATGGGTATGTTTGCGGCAAACCGCCGTGGGTGAAAGAAATACCAGACCGAGGCGCAGGTCAAAGCATAGAGAAACCAGGCGCCAACATAGAGGGGCGTGAAGCCATAGATTTCCTGCACCACCCCAGAGATATAGGGACCGATCACCCAGCCCACCTGCCAGGAAAGCCCTAGCAGGCTGTTGACTGCACCTTGATCTTCAGTCGGGATCTGCTCCATCGAGAAAGCGCTGTATAAAGGAGATGCGATGTTAATAAAGAAAGCCCTGCCAAGATAGCCGATCATCGACAGCCAGGCGAAGCCAGAAAACCCCATCAGCAACAAGAAGACCAGACTGGCAGCCTGAGAAAAGACCACCGTACGAATTTTATCGCGGAAAAGTTCCACCAGGACCGGACCGATGAAGCTGCTCAGCGTGACAATCAAATATGCCCCGCTGAAAAGCGCGCCAAGCGCCTGGTCACTCACATGGAAGCGTTCTGCATAAAAAACATTCACGTAAGGCACAATGAGAGAAGCTCCGCTGCCGATCAACAGGTTGGGGAGGAATAACTTCAAAACGATCGGGCGGAGCAACACCTGACCTAATGGTTTGCGCGGCTGCTCCTCGCGAGACAGGGTTAAGCCCCGTGTTTCTTTAAGAAGGAACAAGGGCACCAAAGCCAGTGCGCTGACAACCACACTGGCGAGCAGAACCGCCTGATAGGAGACGGCGCTCTCCTCAGAAACGTGTAAGATATGGCTAAAAAATGCCGGCATCTGCCCGGCAAACAAGTTCCCGACCGCTCCCGATAAAGTCAGCAAGCCAAAGTTCAGGCTGAAAAGCAGAATGCGGTTATCCTTGCCGGAGACCGCCATCATATAGGGCGCCTGGCTGTTCAGGTAGAGGGTATTTCCTGCTCCGCTGAGAAACGCCATAAGCAAGATCACGCGGGCATCCCAAACCCATACCTGGAGCCCCATCGCGACCGTGGCGACCAGCAGGCCGAGGAACATCGCCAGGCGCCGGCCGATCCGGTCAGAGAGCAGTCCGAAGGGGATGCTCAACGCCAGGGCCGCGATGGAGGGCATCGAGTTTACCAGGCCCAGATAGGCCTTGTCGTAGCCTCGGGCCAGGATGAAAAAATTGAAAAACAACGACCAGGCACTAACAATGATGCCGTTGATGATCGTCGACAGCAGGAATAACCGGGCGTTCCGATCGAACGTCCGGTATTGAGTCAGAGAAGAGAACGAGCTGCGCAGTGATAGTCGCATAGGCGGCCGGGATGATCCAGCTGGAACGGGTTGATTGTATCAAACTTTATACACCGTCTGGCTTCCCCGGATTACTCCTTCCAGAGCATTTCCAGCAGCTCGCTCCCGATCTGAGCGGGGGTCTCGAAGCAGATGGCGTGCAAACCTGCCGACCTGGCTCCTGAGACTCCACCCTCAGAAGCGCCGATCACGACTATCTCTCGCGGCTCTGCGTCCAGGCTTGCCGCTGCCTGAAGGTAAAGCTGAGGCGAATTCACATCGGGGACGCCAGAGATATTCAGCAGCAGCGTATCGAAAGCCCCTGCCATTCTCCAATCCTGCACCAGCGCCTGCCGCAGGTCCGTCCACGTCTTGCCAAGCAGAGCAGTCCGGTATTCCGGTCGCAGTGCCGCGATAAACTCGATGAGAGACTCTTTGGACTTCCCGGTGGGCTTCAGGAGCCCACCGGTTTCCCAGATAATGAGGCGTATTTTGTGTGTTGTTTCCATTTTCTTTACCCGTTGCGGTGCAACTTTCCAGCTCGTTTGGCGTAAATTTCCGCACGCTTGAAAATCCATAAACCGGCAGGGATCAACACAATTCCCATCAACAACACCGGCCAGATATACGGCCAGAGCTTGCCGGTAGGATATCCATCCAACAAAGCGTGCCGGGCGCCGGTTAGCACGTAGGTAGCCGGGCTAACCACGGCGATTTTCTGCAGTGCTTCCGGCAGCACGTTCACCGGATAGTAGACTCCCGAGACCAGCAGGAGCAGGGCGATGAAAACGTGCGTCATCTGCTCGCCTCGCTCGGGGAAAAGTAGTGGCAGCACTGAAGCCATGATACCGATCCCGACGAAGGAGAAGCTGCCGGCCATCAGGATCAGAGTCCCGCCAGCCAGGTTTGCGTGACTCAGGTTGAGGTTGAACATCAACGTAGTCACTATCAAGATCACTCCGGTGAAGAGCAGGCTGTAGGTAACGGCAAAGATGGTTTGCCCGCTCATATGCGTCAGGCGGCGGATGGGCGCCATCAGGGTATATTCGATGGTGCCTTCCCAGCGTTCTATGTTGATCAGGTTGGTCATCCAATAGAAGATCGATGAAAGGAACCTCCAGACCAGTGTGCCGATGAGCAAATACAGCACCAGGTAGCGAGTGTCGACGGCGGTGGTTGGCTGCCCGCTGATCACGCCCATCCCCACCCCAATAAACCCAACTGCCAGGCTGTCGGCAATCGAGTACACCAGCCACACGATCTCCCAGGACCAGTAACGCTTGATCAGGTTCAGATTGCGTTCGACAAAGGCGTAAGAAGCCCGAATTTGGTAGATAGCTGAGGTCATGCTACCCTCCGTTCTCGTCTTCTTCGGTCACCAGCGCCCGGCCGGTAAGCTCGAGGAAGACGTCCTCTAAACTGGGTGAAAGCCCATTGTTACTGGGGACGAGTTTGCGCAGCCCGGCAGGTGTATCCAGGGCAACCACGCGTCCCTTATCCATGATGGCGATTCGGTCGCAGAGCGTCTCGGCCTCGATCATATCGTGGGTGGTCAACAAAATGGTGGTGCCGTGATCGCGGCGCAGCTCGGTGATGACCGCCTGCACATCTCTCTTCGACCGGGGGTCTAATCCGGTGGTCGGCTCATCCAGCAGGAGCAGCCGGGGGCGTGAAAGCAAGGCGCGCGCAATAGCCACTTTCTGCTGCATACCGCGCGACATCTCCTCCATCGGGTTGAACATCGAGCGGCGCTCCAGGCCCAGCCGGGTCAGGATCTCGGTGACCTTCTTGCGGGTCTCGCTGCCGGTAAGCCCGTACAGGCGCGCTCCATAGAGCAGGTTCTCCATTGGCGAGAGCTTCTTGAAGAAGGAGGCTTCCACACTGACGCGGTTGATGGCTCTCTGGACCTGCATGGGTTGCCGGACCACATCGTAGCCAAAGACGTCAATCTTCCCCTGGTCAGGCAGGAGCAGTGTAGCTATCAGCCGGATGAGGGTTGACTTGCCACCGCCATTTGGACCCAACACACCGAAGATCTCTCCTTGAGCCACACTGAAAGAAACGTGGTCAACCGCAACGACTACAGGTTTGCTGCCATTTTTTCCCACATGGGCATGCTGCCCGTTGTGGTTGTGGTTCCCGTTCGGAGAAGCCGGCTTGATCAACCGCCGCCAGATCGGATCTCTCGGCCTGCGGAATATTTTATATACGTCACTGGCTACTATTGCATCCATTTCCATATCCTCCTCTGCAACTGCACGACCGCACCGATAAACTGGATTGAAAAAAGCCACAGATCTTTCCCGTGGCTTTTCTGGGGGCAATATTTAGGCGTTTAAAGAAACTGGCCACGGGTTTGGAGCGCTCCCGTGGCCGGTGATTGGCTTACATCGGTTTACCGGTAAATAGGCGCACTCCGCGAAGGTAATTTGGCACTGCCAGAAACCGCTGCAGCGCAAACCCTATCGATTTTGATGCTGAAGATATCCATCATTTCGTGCGTCCTTCTCTTAGTTGTAACTGACGAAAAGAGTTTATCACAAACGGGTAGGGGATGTCAAGATGATTTGTCAAGATAAATTATCAAAGTTTTCCCATTGATGAAAATAAACCTGTGGGTTCTTCTTAGAACTAACATTTCTGTAAATTGACTTATCGCATTTTCATATGTACTATATGCGCGTAGTGAGATGATTTTACTGGAATCAGCCCGACCAACCCCGAAGCGGCCCGACCATGTCCAATACCTGATAGAAGTTATTCTGATGGTAGCAGGGCCAGCCATGACATTGTAAAATCATCCTGTAACAATAACACCCCGGATGGGAAGATCCGGGGTGTTATTGTAATCAAATGATTTTGCTGGAATCAGCCCGACCAGGCCCCAAAGCCACCTGACCATGCGCCGAAGCCACCCGACCAGGCCCCAAAGCCACCCGACCAGGCGCCGAATCCGCCCGACCAGGCTCCAAAGCCGCCTGACCAGGCCCCGAAACCACCGGAGGTTGGACCGGTGATCAAGGGGGACGAAATTGCTGCGACTATGATCAGAACCAGTAAAACAATCGTGGAGAACAATAAGACTTTCTTCATGCACTTCTCCTTTCTCTGCCGCATTGAAAGATTGGGTTGAAAACCACCGGGCAGAATAAGTGGTTATTCACGAACCTTGGCGATGTGACAGTAAATAATCTACCGCCGCATCGAGAACTCCATCCTTTCCGCTGTTGCTGTTATCCGCAATGTCTATGTCGGGCGGAACACCTATTCCCTCATAATCGGTTTTATTCACCGGGGATATCCAACGCGCCACAGTAAACACTATCTCTGACCCGTCCGCCAATGAAATATTCTCTACAATCGAGCCTTTTCCATGGGTAGTTTCTCCGACTAATACTGCCCGCCCCCGATCTTTCAAGGATGCAGCCATCGTTTCGGATGCCGAATAAGTAGCATGGCTGATCAGTACCACCAGAGGGATTTTCTCCGCTATGTCGCCAGAAGAGGTAGGATATGAAATTTCTGTCCCATCGCGCAACCGGGCAAAATATGCAATCCCTTCCGCCTCAAATAGATCGATGATCTTTAGAGTCGCCTCCATCCAACCACCGCCGTTATACCGGAGATCGATGATCAATCCCTGAATGTTTTTACTCTGCAGTTTTTCTATTTCTGTTTTGATCATTCCCGGTGTGTCTTGACCTATCAAGTCGAACCGAAGATAACCGATTTGATGATCCAGGACTTTCGACTGTACGCTCTCTACCGGTTGGCGGGGGATATCCAATGACATCTGGCTTCCAGATCGCGACACTTCCAGATGAGCAACCGGTACATCTTTATTTCTCAGCATGAGCAGGACGTCGTTTGAAGTGCAATCGGCAGGAATGGTCCAGCCATCGATGCTGGTGATGATATCCCCGGGTTTTAATCCATTTAGATCCGCGGGGAGAGCGGGGATGATCTCGGTGAGGACAAATTGCCCATTCTGCATCTCGCCCTTGACCCCAATCGCCGCAGTGCCATCTCCCTCCAATTCCTGTGAATTTCTAGAAGCTAGAACAGGATCGCGAAATTCCGCATAACGATCACCCAGGGAAGATAGAATGGATTTAATAGCGTTATAAGTCAATTCTTGGCGAGAAGTTTCTGCATAGGCTTTAGCCTGGATATTACCAATCACCGTTGCAATCATTCCACGGGAAGGATCAGTCATGCGCTGATAGAGAGTAGAAGCGACCCACCCAATGCAAAACCAGACCACAATAAGAAGGATTGTAACAATGGGAGCGGGTAAATGGAAAATTTCCGTTTTCTTCATGGTCATCAATGTTTAGGAAAAACACATAAACCCAGCTTTTGCGATCAGCAAATGCTCTGTTAAATACCGATATAATGATTCTGATTTTTTTATGGAATTTGTACCGATCTAAAAACACCGATGCTAATTGCCAATTATACGTTTAATCGCCATTAATGGGGTCAAGTATCTGTGCACTTTCGGATGAATCTCAATTTTCGATAATCTCCCTCAATGGGATTATTTCGGGTTTGATTTGGGCAGATACTTCTCCAGGGAGACCGAAATGGAGAAACTTGCCCAAACCAAAGAATTTTGTCTAAATCTAGCTGATCCAGATTATAGCAAACTCCAGAGTGATCAGGCTAAATTGAGCCTTAGAAGAATCGGCAAAACCAAACGTGGCGTTCAACTTTCGTCTGTGTGGCGTTTGTTGTCGATTTGGACATATCAGTCTATCCAATTCTAATGCGATTTTATTCGCCAGCAGGCGTAATGGTCATCACATAGCAGGTCGGAGAGTTGATCATACGTCTTGATTGATAACAAGGATTGGTTTTCGATGAATAAACAGAGCTAACAAATACGGCATGCACGATATATAATGTTCATTAGGACGATATTGTTAAAAATATCGCAAGGCGGCCATAAATACATCAGTCAGGAGAACAGCACCTTCTACACTGATTTCAATTACGTTGGCAGCTATTCACCGGACAAAGGTAAGGAAACTTCTGGCGAATTTCGCGAAAGCACAAATGCGGGCATTGTCTCACATATATTTCAGTCATATAAGACTTGAGGAGGGTATCATGAAGGCAACAACGCTTCCAGAGCTACCCGATGCGAAATCGCCAGCAGGTGCAGACATTCGTTACATCATGGATGGTGAAAAGGGCAACATGATCCACTGTACTGTCGCACCTTATCAAGTAAATAAAGCGACCGTCCACGCAACGGTCAGCGAATTCTGGTATGTGTTAGAGGGACGCGGCGAGATCTGGAGAGATAATGGCACAGAGAGCTGCATCACTGTCCTCGTTCCTGGCACTTCAATCGATATTCCGGTAGGAACAACGTTTCAATACCGAAACGTATCAGATGTGGACTTAAAGTTCATTTGCATCGCCATGCCGCCCTGGCCGGGAGATTCTGAAGCTGCTTATGTCAAGGGGAAATGGCAACCAACAATTTAAGCCGTCTGATATGCGTTGTCGTTCATCGAGGTAATGTGGTGGAGCCGTCTATGGCTGAAATTTGATCCGGGGCCACTAAAAGACGGTTTTTTCACACAACCATACTTCGCCAACAAAGCATGAACTGAACATCGGTGGATCTCGCCGCAAAGATGAGCTTGCCCATGAATCGCGAACTCATTCCATGTAGACGCCGAGTCAAGGCTTTGCTCTATGGGTGGTGACGCAATCCATTGTGTGCATTTTCAAAGACGATAAGTTCTTATGAACGCATCAAACAAATCGCTAGTTGAATGCAAAGGCGCCGTCCTGATTGAAAACTACTCCCAACAACCATGTGCAGCTATCCAGCTCGCTCAAGTCCAGGCGAGTAACACACATGACGTTACGTGCCGATGATCATTATGCTCATACCAGGCAGGTGCTGACCTGCGTCTCATTCAAGCTTTCTCTCACATGGATCGGAGGAATGCTATGTCAGCGAAACCAGTCGATCAAATCGCCTCTCAAACCTGGCCCCTGCGCCAATGGATTCGTCTGATCATTACCTATCTTCTCATCCCACTCATTCTATTGGTCAGTGGGGGAGATCCTGGTTGGTGGCAGGCGTGGATCTTTTCACTGCTGGTTGTGGCTGCTGGAACCGGGGGACGCGTGTGGGCTGAACGGCGACACCCGGGACTGATGGTGGAACGAGACCAGGCGCGCGTTAAAAAGGCCTCAAATGTCAAGCCGTGGGATAGAGTGCTTGCCCCACTAATGGCAGTAAGTATATCCTTCCCACTGGTCATTGTTGCAGGGTTGGATCACCGCTTTGAGTGGTCGCCTGTATTCCCCTTTTGGCTCAACATCCTCGGCCTTGTCTTGATCGGAATCGGATACACCTTCGGTGCGTGGGCTTTTGCAGAGAATCGTTTTTTCTCCAGCATGGTGCGTATCCAGACGGATCGTGGTCATGTTGTTTGCGATAGTGGTCCATATCAGATCGTGCGGCATCCGGGTTATATTGGAAATATTCTGCCCTTACCAGGGATTGTACTGGCCTTAGGTTCGGGGTGGACGCTCATTCCGGCTGCGGCGGCGCTGATCATCATCGTGGTCAGGACCGCACTGGAAGACCGGACCTTGCAGAGAGAGCTGCCGGGGTATCAGGATTATGCGCGGCGCGTGCGCTTCCGCTTGTTTCCGGGAGTCTATTGAGTGCTGTACCCTGCACAGCAATTTTTCGACTGTTCAAGCCAATCCGCATTTTCCATTTCCGGCTGGGAGAAGCGGTAGGGTAAAAGAGTTAACCCGGTCGTTGCGCGAGAGCAGACAGAATTATATGGGTCTGGTTCGTGATTGTAAAATGTATAGAGTGGATCGACTCTCCCGAATAAGGATTCGAATGTTCTATGATGAATAACCAGGGATATAATTACGCCACTTCCTGATCCAAAAAATGCGCAATATCCAATAATTAGGAGCACCCATGAGCATCCCCGATCTCCCCACCGCGCCCGAAGTAACCGGCCAATCTAAAGGCGGCCTGCGCTATCACATCCTGGGTAATATCCAGCAAACGGTGGCCATTGAGCTCAATCCCGGCCAAACAGTATACTCCGATTCCGGAGCCATGTCGTGGATGACCTCCACCGTCAGCATGAACACCCACTCCGGCGGCGGGCTGGGAAGCATGTTCAAGCGGGCCGTCTCCGGCGCCAGCGCATTCATCGTGGATTACAGCGCTGCCGGCGGCCCCGGTCAGGTGGCTTTCGCCACCGATTTCCCCGGGAAGATCCTACCGTTCGACCTGGATGCCGGTCAGACGGTGATGATGCACCGGCACGCCTTCACCTGCGCCGAGAAAAGCGTCACCCTCGACATCGCTTTCACCCGCAAGCTCGGCACCGGGCTCTTTGGTGGAGAGGGCTTCGTCCTGCAGCGCCTGACCGGCCCCGGGATGGTCTTTGCCGAGCTCGATGGCGATGCTGTGGAGTACCACCTGCAACCCAACGAGGTCTTGCGAGTCGACCAGGGACACCTTGCCATGTTCGAGTCTTCGGTCACTTTCGACATTGAAATGATCAAAGGCATGACCAACGTGCTGCTAGGCGGGGCGGGGCTTTTTCTCGCTAACCTCAAAGGACCGGGGCGTGTCTGGCTGCATTCGATGACCGTCAGCCATGTAGCCTCTCGTATCGGTGAATACCTGCCTGGAAAATCCAGCAGCTAAGCAACTCGGCAGTTTTTTGGGGGGCTTTGCCGAGAATAGGAATCGGATAACACGAACCGGCTAAAATCTGCTTGACAGTAGCTGCCGGTAAGCTATAATCCTAATAAGAAATCGATTTGGCCAGCCCGGAGATGATCCGCCCAAGTCCTCAGCAGAGAGCTGCCGGTTGGTGCGAGGCAGCAGGCTGCAAGCGGTGATTTCCCCTCCGGCAGTCTCGCCTGAAAAAGGCGAGGCAGGCTGTCCTTGCAGGGGTAAAAAAATCACTTTACCGTAAGAGGATCGGGAACGCCCGTTACAGCGAGTAGAGGCCGCGATTGAAAGTCAAAAAGATCGTTTTTGCGGCGAAAGCAGGTGGCACCACGAAATGCCCCTCGTCCTGCAGGATGGAGGGGCATTAATTTACTTGAAATACTGTACGTGGAGGTGCAGCCATGCTGGATATCAATCTTATTCGCGAAAAAACCGATCTCGTCCGCCAATCCATGCTATCGAGGCAAATGGACCCCGCCCCGGTGGAACAGGTGCTCTCTCTGGACACCGAACGGCGCCAGATCCTCAGCCAGTCCGAGACGCTCAAGGCCGAGCGCAACCGTGTCTCGAAAGAAATCGCCCGCTCCAAAGACGCTGCCGAGCGCACCGCGAAAATCGATGCGATGCGCCAGGTTGGAGATCAAATCGCCGCACTGGACGAGCGCCTGCATCGGGTAGAGACGGACCTGCAAGAGGCTGTGTCCATTATCCCCAATATACCTTACGAAAACGTACCCGTTGGCAAAGATGAACATGATAATATCGTTGTGCGCACGGTCGGGGAGCCAAAGCAGTTCGATTTCACGCCCCGGCCTCACTGGGAGCTGGGTCCAAATTTAGACATCATCAATTTCGATCAGGGCGTCAAGATCACCGGCTCGCGCTTTTACGTGCTCAAAGGCGCCGGCGCCCGTCTGCAGCGCGCCCTCATCGCCTTCATGCTCGACCTGCACATCCGCCAGGGCTACATCGAGGAGTACCCGCCCTTTATGGTGCGCGGCGAGACTCTTTTTGCCTCCGGGCAGCTCCCCAAATTCCAGGATAACCTGTACAAGGACCACGAAGAAGATTTGTGGATGGTCCCCACCGCTGAGGTGCCCCTCACCGGCCTGCACATGGGCGACGTGCTGGAAGAAGCCGACCTGCCCACCCGCTACACGGCTTACACCGCCTGCTTCCGGCGAGAGAAAATGAGCGCAGGACGCGACGTGCGCGGCATCAAACGCGGCCATCAGTTTGATAAGGTCGAGATGTATATCTACTGCAAGCCGGAGGATTCGGCTCGCGAGCACGATAAAATGCTCGCCGATGCCGCACAAACTTGCGCGGAGCTCGGATTGACCTACCGCATCGTGCAGCAATCCACCGGGGACTTGAGCTTTGCTTCGCACATCACCTATGATCTGGAGGTCTGGGCTGCCGGCTGCGAGGAATGGCTGGAGGTCTCCTCGGTTTCGAACGTCGGCGAATTCCAGGCGCGGCGCGCCAATATCAAGTACCGCCCGGCTGAAGGAGGCCGGCCGCGTTTCGTCCACACCTTAAACGGCTCTGGTTTGGGGCTGCCGCGTACCCTGATTGCCGTGCTGGAAAATAACCAGACGGCAGACGGGACAATCACCATCCCGGAGGTTCTGCGCCCGTGGATGGGGGGTATTACAGAAATCACGCCGGTATAGGTACATACCATGCAGCCCTGGTTGATCACTGCGGTTCAGGCGCTGGTACTTCTGGTGATGCTCGCCGGGTTGGTCGGTTTGATGATCCCCATCTTTCCAGGGGTGACCGTGATCTGGCTGGCAGCCCTGGGCTACGGCGTCGCAACTGCGTTTTCCGGATCTGCGTGGATTTTCTTTGCCATCATCACCATATTGATGTTGGCGGGAAACATCGTAGATAACGTGATCATGAATGCCACTGCCCGCAGCCGGGGAGCCAGCTGGCTCTCCCTGGGGACCGGCCTGTTGGCGGGGATTGCCGGAAGCCTGCTGTTGCCTCCGCTGGGTGGGATTCCCGCCGCGATATTGGCCGTGTTCGCGGTCGAATTGATTCGCCTGAAAGATTGGCGCAAAGCCCTGCATCTCACCGGAGGCATGGCGCTCGGGTGCGGGTGGGCGTACTTCGCCCGCGTGGGAATTGGCATGCTGATGATCGGGTTATGGGTTATTTGGGCGTTTGCGTAAGCTGTTTCGCGCTCCGCCTCGCTTCCACCAGATAAAGCACGATTGACCCGGCAGCCGCCGCGTTCAGCGATTCGATCTTGCCATGCATGGGCAGCCGCAAAAGCCAGTCGCATGATTGGCGCACGAGCTGGCGCATACCCTCGCCTTCGCTGCCCACTACGATCGCCAGCGGGCCGTCCAGCCGGATTTTTTCGGCGGGGAGGGCGTCGGCGCCGCTCTCCAGCCCCACGACCCACACTCCGGCTTCTTTTAGTTGGGCAATCGCCTGCGCCAGGTTTGCCTGGGCAACCAGCAGGTGCTCGCTGGCTCCTGCCGAGGCGCTGACCACAGCCGGTGTGACGCCCGCGGCATGGCGCAGCGGCAGGATTGCTCCATGGATGCCTGCGGCTTCCCCCGTTCTGAGCAGCGTCCCCAAATTTTGCGGATTTTGGACCGTATCCAGGATCAGGATCCAGGGATCCTCATCCCTTTCTCGCGCCAGCTCCAGAATATCGGCCAGCCCCGAGTAGGGATAGCCGCTCGTCTCCAGGGCAACTCCCTGGTGATTGGCGCTGAGCGCATCCAGGCGCGATCGAGGAACCTTCTCGACCGGGATCTGGCGGGCTTCAACTAACCGGACGATCTCGGCAAGCCGGCCCTTCTCTTGCGCGCCCGAAGCCACCCACAGCCTGAAGGGCTGCCGGCGACGCGCTCGCAATACTTCGTAAACCGGGTTCCGCCCGGTAATCCATTCCCTGGCCATACCTCCCTGGTTGGATCAGCTCCAACGCCAGGTGGTCCCCTCTTTCGAATCCTCCAGAATAACCCCTAGCTGCGCCAGACGGTCGCGAACCTGGTCGGAGAGCGCCCACAGCTTTTGCTTGCGCAGCTCTGCACGCAGGTCAATGCATAGATCGATGAAGGCACTTGCGGGGTGTTCGCCGGCAGCTTCCTGCTCCAAGCGCAGCCCGAACACGCCGGTTAGCTCGCTCAATAGCTTCTGCGCTTCATCCAGCTCCGCAGCAGTTGCTCCCGCATCGCGGACCTGGTTGATAGCGCGCACCAGCTCAAATAGATTACCCAGTGCGCCCGCAGAATTGAAGTCGTCATCCATCGATTCAACGAAACCGGTGCGAGCGGCTTCAGCCTGCTCCCCTAATGCTTTGAGGCTCTCGTGCGGGGCGCCTTTTGCACCGGGTAAAGCCGGCCGCAGACCCGAGCGCAGCCGGTCCAGGCCGCGTTCGGCCTGTGCAATGACTTCATCTGTGAAAGTGAGCGGGTTGCGGTACCCTGAGTTCAGCACCATGAAGCGTAGTGCATCTCCGCTGTGCCCGGCCAGGAAATCCTCAATCGACACCAGGTTTCCCAGGGATTTAGACATCTTCTCGCCGCTTAGTTGCAGCATCCCGTGATGCACCCAGTAACGGGCAAAAGGCTTGCCGGTCAGGCTTTCGGTTTGTGCAATCTCATTCTCGTGGTGGGGGAAGATCAGGTCGTTGCCACCGCCGTGGATGTCGATCTGTTCGCCCAGGTGATGCAAGTTCATCGCCGAGCATTCGATGTGCCATCCAGGGCGACCCTTGCCCCAGGGACTATCCCAGAAGGGTTCACCAGGTCTGGCGGATTTCCAGACGGCAAAATCCAGGGGGTCTTCTTTGCGCGGGTCAACATCGATGCGCGCTCCCGACTCCATTTCATCGGGCTTCCTTCCAGAAAGCTTGCCGTACTCCGGGTCGCGCCGTACTCGAAAATAGACGTCGCCATCCACCTGGTAGGCATACCCCTTCTGGACAAGCTCAGTGATCATCTCCGTGATCTGGGGCATCTCGCGCGTCGCCCTGGGATAGATCGTGGCAGGCAAGACATTCAGGCGCTGCAGGTGGTCCTGGAATTCGTGGATGTATCTCTCGCCCAGCTCAAAGGGGTCTACTTTCTCCTGAGCCGCGCGCAGGATGATCTTATCGTCGACATCGGTAAAATTTTGGACGTGGTTGACTTGATACCCCCGGTATTCCAGGTACCGCCGGATCACATCGAAGACCAGCGCCGACATGCCGTGCCCCACGTGCGCCTTGGCGTATACGGTG
Source organism: Chloroflexota bacterium (assembly GCA_023381565.1). Taxonomy (GTDB): domain Bacteria; phylum Chloroflexota; class Anaerolineae; order Anaerolineales; family Anaerolineaceae; genus JAMCRR01. The sequence goes on along the minus strand of JAMCRR010000037.1, from coordinate 88,033 downwards.
GGTCCGCACACGTACATCTTGACTTTCCCGGGTTCGAGGGGTGTGAATTCCTCTTTCTTTCGGGTTAGCGTGCTGTAGATTTTCAAACCCATTCTCACTCCTGGATACTATCAGCATGATTCCATTTTAGTGCCCCGACCCTTATGGCCGGTTTACCACCGGCTGCCCGAAGTCCCGGCTCTTGAGGCCTGAAGGGACCTCCCCAATCGGCTCACAAAGTGACCGAATACGAAGCGCGATTGTTAATTCTGCCGGTTATCCTCGGGTCGGGCAAAAATCATCCGCCCGGCAGCCGTTTGCAGGACCTTGGTGACCGTTACCTGGAGCTCCCTATTCATAAACTCGCGACCACTTTCGATCACCACCATCGTGCCGTCGTCCATGTAGCCCACCCCCTGACCGGGTTCTTTCCCTTCCTGGATCACCCGAATCACCAGGCTTTCTCCGGGGAGCAGCACAGACTTAACCGCATTTGCCAGCTCGTTGACATTCAAAATCATCACGCCTTGCAGCTCTGCAATACGGTTCAAATTGTAGTCATTGGTGAGGATGGGAGAACGCAGCTGGCGCGCCAAAATCACCAGTTTGTCATCCACATCGCGGACGCCCTCGACATCGATATCACTGACCCGGACCGGGATTGAGGGTTCTTTTTGGAGCTGGGATAAGACCTCCATGCCACGCCGTCCGCGTTGGCGCCGCAGGTTATCCGGCGAATCGGCAATGTATTGGAGCTCGTTGAGAACAAAACGCGGGATAAGCAGAGAACCGGGTAAGAAACCGGTGCGAGCGATATCGGCGATGCGCCCATCGATGATCACGCTGGTATCCAGCAGGATAGTCCGCCCCTCGTTCCCCTTAGGACTGGACTCTCCAGGCGAGGCTGCCCCATCTTTCCTGCCAAAGGAACTCAGGACGGTAAACAAGTCATTCTGGCGCATGATGAAGACTGCCACGCCAAAATATCCAAAAACGATTACGCCGAAAAAGGGAAGGACAGACCCAAAAGGGGGCGGAAGAAGCGAGAGCGGGAAGGCCAGCAACGCGGCGATGACCAGGCCGGCGATCAATCCAAGCAGGGCTGAGAATAACGATTGAGCTGAGAGGTGAGTCAAGCGCGAGCGCAGCGCTTTCGCCGGGTAGACTGATAAAAAGGGCGCCAGAATAAACCCCGCTAACGCTCCGACCAGCCCAAATACAAAGGCGTACTGCTCAACCGATAAAACTGCTACATTTGGACCCTGGTGTGCTATCGTCCCGATGGATTGGCCCCAATAAACCCCAATGATTGCAAAAATAATCATGCCAATCAAACGAAAAATGAATACGAGGCTCATTTAAAAACTCCTTTTGTTAAAGAGCGCCTTGCGAATAAATAATGATATGAAATGATAGCACGGCTACGGCTGAACGTCAACCAAAATTATATTTAATCGAAGTCGAAGCATGAGGAGATTGGGCGATATTGGATATAATATATTTGATATCGATCTCCAAAGGAACCATAAAGAACAAAATCCTCCGAGATAAGAGAATAGAGCGGGGAGTACTATGGATATTGCGCCAGGAACCTTGCTTTACAACCGGTACCGCATCGTAAGACAGCTTGGGAAGGGAGGCATGGGGGCGGTCTATCTGGCTGACGACACCTCTCTGGAGCATCCGGTGGCTGTAAAAATCAACCAGCGCGCAACCAACGAGAGCACCAGCCAATTCTTGCGCGAGGCTCATCTTTTAGCCTCTCTGCGCAACCCTCACCTTCCCCGCGTGATCGATTATTTCGTCCTGGATCAAAATCAATATCTGGTGATGGATTACATCCCCGGAGATGACCTCGAAAATCGGTTGCGCAAAGAAGGCGCTCAACCGGTAGACCAGGTCGTGCATTGGGCAATTCAGCTCGGTGAAGCGTTGAGCTACCTCCACGAGCAGAACCCTCCGGTGATCCACCGCGATATCAAGCCCGCCAATATCAAATTGGAATCTGATGGGCAGGTCATCCTGGTTGATTTCGGCATCGCCAAGGCATCCGACCCTTCACAATCCACTGCTACAGGGGCAGCCGGTTACACCCCCGGGTATGCGCCGCCCGAGCAGTACGGCGGGGCGCGCACCGGCCCGTACTCCGACCAGTACGCTTTCGCAGCCACCTTATATACGCTTCTCTCCGGGCAGCGCCCGGTCGATGCCGTTCAGCGATTGTTGGGTCAGGCCACTCTGACCCCTCTGCAATCCCTGCGGCCCGATATCCCCCAAACGATCGCAGACGCCATCCAGAGGGGGTTGGCCGTCCGTCCGGATGAGCGCTTCCCCAATATCACGGATATGGTGAAGGTATTAAACAGGTCTTCCAGCGAAGCAACCATCACCCAGTCGGCAGTCTCTTCAGAGGCAACTATCCCCCTGTCAGCGGTCCCTTCCGAGGCAACCATTCCCGTAGCTGCCGCAGTTCCTTCCGAAGCGACAATTCCGCTTGCCGCGCCTGTTGCTGCCGCTCCACGCCGTGTATTGTCTCCCAAGTGGAAGAAAATGTTGACCATCTTCGCCAGTGCAGCAGTCGTTCTTTCGGTCTGTTTCTTTTCCGGCGGCGTTTATACAATCCTGAAGGCCAATCAGATATTTTCCACTCCCGATAAAACCATCGTGCTGACCTCTGCAGCTCAGGGAGTTGCGCCATCTGGTACCCAGAATTCTCCCACAGCGCCTCAGCCATCCCCGCTGCCCACGAATTCCCCGCCTTTGCCCACCGGCACTCCTCCCCCATTGCCCCCCAGCCAGACGCCTGTTCCGCCAACCGCTGCGCCACCTACCCTGCAGCCTTCGACCACCTCCGCCCCGTTGGGAGGCGGACAGGCGATCGCTTTCGTCAGCAACCGTGCCGATGGATCCACGGACCAGATCTGGACCATGCAGGTTTCCACCGGCAGCGGAGGGCTGGTCAGCGCCTCGAATTTCAGCCAGCTCACTTTCAACCCGGGCAACAAAAGCCAGCCGGCCTGGTCGCCAAACGGAAAGAAGCTGCTCTATGTTGCCCCGGGGGGTACCCTCAATGGGAAAGACATGGGCCTGGATGTTTGGGTGATCAAGGGATTGCAGAGGGGTCAGAGTGGCCTGACCCAGAAACCCGGCGATGACCGCCAGCCGGCGTGGTCGCCGGATGGGAATAAGATCGCTTTCAGCAATAATGGGCGCGAGGACAAGATTCCCCAGATCTACCTGATGAACCCCGATGGAAGTCAGCAAACCCGGATCAGTCTCGAGTTTAACGAAACCTATCCAATCTGGTCGCCCGACATGCAATGGCTGGTGTACGTGATCTCAGCCAACAATTACCCCTTCCTGTACATGCGAGGCGAGTCGGGCGGCTACCTTACCCCAGAACCATTCGACCGCTTCAGCGTCAACGGCAGGTTGGGCCAGGTTTCAGACCCGGCCTGGTCGCCGGACGCCAGCCAAATTGCCTACACCCGTCTGGATGGTGGCCATGCACAGATCTGGTCGGTACTCTTTTCATCTCGCGGGGCAAGCCTCTCACGTCTGACAGCCGGGAACGCAGACCGAGAGCCTGCCTGGTCCCCAGATTCCCGTTGGATCGTCTACAGCTCGACCAGCAGCGGGAATACGGACATTTTTCTGATGACCTCTGCAGGAACGCTGCAAACCAATTTGACGAAGGATGCTTTCCGAGACGCCCAACCCGCCTGGCAGCCTTAGCGAGAGCAGTTTAATGAAGGCTAATCATCCGGGAATTCCCCGCCATTTGGGTAGGGATTATCCCGATTGTGTCTCGTCCTAACACGGGAAAGAGAATTATGCGCGCAAAGGGGAGTGGGGAATATCTGGAGCAGGTACACCTCTCCACAGCCTGTAACCGGGTGGGTTGATCATGCGGTGAGCGGCTTTACCCAACTTCTATCTTGTCTTGCAGTGCCATCAAACTGAATGCCCGGCGGTTCATTAAGATCGCCGGGCATTCGATTTTCATATTCTCGACGGATAAAGATGTCAGCACTGCGTTAAAGGCAGGGATGAAATCCCGGGTAGGTTCGGCCAGGATGGCGGCAAATTCAACCCTGCCTGTCCATTCAATTGTAGCATTCACATCGTAACGACCCACATTGAAATAAAGAGCATACTCCGAATAGCGGGTATACCCGCGATTTGCCAGCGAATGCGCTCCCAGGTCTTCACGGCGCCCCATACAGCAGGCAATGATGCGGGATTTAATCAGCGAACCGCTTTTGAAAGTCCGTGCCAGCTGTCCTGGATCCAGGAGAGAAGCCATTTGGGCATCCTGAATCTCGATTAATGAATTGGTGGGGTCGTTCATCAGCCCCATCACTCCTGAGGAAGTAATCAGCACAGTACCGGCAATACGGTAACAGTCGGTTATAAAATCTACCCGGGCCGGGCGCGCAGTGATTCCTTGAAGTACCATGGTCGAAGGCAACGATCATCTAAAATCCCCACTCGATACCAAGGTGTGATTACGAGGGGGGTTTATCGGGTGTGATGTGCGAGCTTTTACCAGACAAATTGGGACGGCGTCTTCTGGATACCAGAGGCGACGGTTTTCCGGCATTCGGATTAAGCAGCAGATTCAACTGGCTGATCGCGTGGCTGTCATATTCCCGGCGCCCGCATACATCGCAAATCCAGGATGGGAAATTGGGCACGGTGATGAGCTCGTCGGCAAGCCACGTGAAATAAGTCAGGTAATGTATATGCATCTGCCCGGCCTGACATTCCGTACATGCCCTGTTTGCTGTGGGGATCGAATTTATCATAGGGTTTGATTTTCGATCAGCGTGCTGCATTGACGATATCCGGATGATCGATCACTTGGAAGTCTTCAGGGGGCCAATAGATGAACAGCGCTTTCCCAACCACATCATACATGGGTACGAAACCCCAGGAGTGCGAATCCGAGGATTGGTTGCGGTTATCTCCCAACACAAACAGCGAGTTTGCAGGGACTGTCCATGTGCCTGTATATTGAGGTGGCGCCGCGATGTATGGTTCAACCAGCGCTTTACCGTTGATAGATACCACCCCGTTGGCAACCTTAACAGTTTCCCCCGGTAGACCGATAACTCGTTTGACGAAGTCCTCAGATGGGTTGCGAGGGTAATGGAAAACGATAATATCGCCCGTTTGTGGCTTACCGATTTTATAAGCAATCTTGTCAATTAACATGAATTCACCCGGCATCAGGGTAGGCTCCATACTGATATTTTCTACCCTTACCCTCGCCGAAACTGCGTTGATCCCGAAGAACAAGATCAGCGCCAGAAGCACAGTCTCCAGCGTATCTACCGCAAAGTTGAAACATCCTGAGCGATGTTTCTTGGGAGTTTGCTCAGGAATGATTTCTGTCCGAAAGCTATCCAATACGATCCTCCGATCTTGCTCAACAAAACGCTTGTAAGAAGATTATAAAACGGCTTTAGGTCAAGAGCAAGGGTCAAAATTGTAAGGTTCAGCGCCTTGGGCGCATGATGATCCGGATCGGTGTCCCCAAAAATCCATATTCTTTGCGAATGCGGTTATCCAGGTAACGCAAGTAAGTGAAATGCCCCAGCGAAGGGTCGTTCACATAGATCAAGAAGGTGGGCGGGTCGCTGCGCACCTGGGTGCCGTAATACATACGTAAAGCCCGGCCGGCATGAGCCGGCGCCGGATGCTCATCCTGCGCTTTCTGCAAGACGCGGTTCAACTGCGAGGTGGTCAACCTTACCAGGCGCTCTTCCTGGACGCGTAAAGCCAGCGGCAACACTTGATCAACTCGCTGCCCGGTCTTGGCCGAGATGAACAGGATTGGGATGTAATCCATGAAGTTGAGCTCCTCACGCAGACGCCGCGTATAGATGGACATCGTGGTGTTATCTTTGGAGATGGCATCCCACTTGTTGACCAGCACCACAGCGCTCTTCCAGGCTTCCAGGATAAACCCGGCGATGTGAGTATCCTGAGCGCTGATTCCGCTGATGGCGTCAATCACCAGGAGGGCAACATCAGCTCTTTCGATAGCCCGCATAGAGCGCAGCACGCTGAATTTCTCCACACCTGGAAGGATGCGCCCGCGTCGCCGGATGCCGGCCGTATCGATCAACGTAATGGGGATATCGCCGAAATCCAGGTGGGTATCGACGGCATCGCGCGTCGTCCCGGCAATCGGGCTGACGATGGCGCGTTCCTCGCCGACCAACACATTCAGCAGGCTGGATTTGCCCACGTTAGGCTTTCCCACGATAGCGATCTTGACCGAATCATCCTCTCCTTCATCTGCGCGCTCGGCGAAGGAGCTCACCAGGGCATCGAGCAGGTCGCCGGTCTGGGTCCCATGAATAGCGGAAATGGGATATGGCTCTCCCATCCCCAGCTCGTAGAACTCAATCGCCTGGTCTCGCAGCTCGGGGCTGTCGCACTTATTGACCACCAAAAACACTGGCGGCTCGAGACGGCCTTCATTTTCGCGTTGGTTGCGCCGTAGAATCTGCGCAACCTCACGGTCAGCCGGGGTGACCCCGCTGGCTGCATCGACGACGAATAAGACCGCATCCGCTTCCTGGATGGCAATCTCTGCCTGGTTTTGAATCTGCCGGATGTATTCTGCCGACCCCACTGAGAGCGGTTCTTTGCCTCCCGTCGAGGGATCAATCCCCCCGGTGTCGACGATCGTGAAGGGCACGCCGTTCCACAGCGCCTCAGAAGCCAGGCGGTCGCGCGTGGTCCCCGGCACTTCGTCGACGATGGCTAACCGTTCTCCGGCCAGACGGTTGAATAACGTGCTTTTCCCTACGTTTGGCCGGCCAACCAGAGCTACTACCGGTTTGGTCATGAATGATCCTCAGGGTTTTGGTGTGGGTCTTGGTGTGGGTGTTGGTGTGGGGGCTACGATTACCTGGACCTCGACCGTACTCGCACTCTCCGTTGTACTCACCAGGTCCTGGTTTTTCAGCTTGACGGTGGGGGTTACCTGGTAGGTGCCCACTTCCTTGCCCGTCAGGTCCACGATGACACTCACATCCGCTGGGGTGAGCGTATCCAATATAGGCAACGCGCCCGAAAGGATCACGTCTACATTAGGGGGCGAAACCTGCGCCGCCAGATTCGGCGCCAGGCTGGTGACCTTGACCGGCAGGCTGCTCATCGTCAGGTTACTTTCAATTGGGGTAACACCAATTTGTACCAGGACGGGTTGGTTGCCGACGACGGAGACCCCGCTGGGCAGATTCAGCTGTACCTGTGCTTCAATGTCAGTCTTGACACCGGCCAGATCGACCGGCTGAGTTTCGACGTATCCCGGCAAACCGTCCACGATTGTCGGGTCAGCAGAAAAGACGGTGACTGCTACCGGAGTAACCGAAATATAAGTCAACCGGTAGCCCAGCGCCACCTGCCCCTGCACAACCACCTTAACCGCCACATTGCGGTAGCCATAGCGCTGGGTGATCGGCACTTGCACAGTCACTTCCGACGGATTTACTGTCACTCCGTTCACGACCTGCAAATTCGCATCCAGCGGCTGCAGGGTTACCGAACGGTCAATATTTTCATTCGCTTGGGCGAGGTTGAGCGAGGCGCGCACTTCCTTCACCGATTCGACCAGGCTTTGCGGGCCGGAGATATCCGCGGTGGTCGAGCTCAGGCTGGCGTTTCCCGCCTGGAATCCTACCGCGGGATTACCCGTAATATCCATGTGAATCGCAAAGCTGTGCGAGGCCAGATTTTCCAATGTCACGGATATGTTTTGAGGGGTGGTGGATACAATCTCGATCGGTCGCACGCCGGCAGCAGGCTGCACTTTGACCGGCACACGGTGCGTCCCTGTACCCAGGCCGGATAGATCGACCACTGCGGTAATCAACCCCGTTTCGGAGTACAGCCGGTTCCAAATGCTCTGAGGGGCGTTGATGCGCACGCTCACCTGGCGCGGCGACATGCTCGTCAACACCAGGCTGGGATCCAGGCTGACCACCTCGACCTGCACCGGCTGCGGATAAAGCTGGTTGAGGTTTGGATCTTCTTGAGTTACCGCCGTGATCCAGACTGCAAGCGCCAGCGCAAAGGACAGGATCAATGTTGGCAGGTTTCGCGCCCACCGGCGCAGCATCTGCACCATATTAATCCTCCTCCCTTTGGCTGCGCGGCTTGATGGAAAACAACCGCTCTAAGAAGTTTCCCGAACTGGCGGATAAGTAGGTGGGTCGATAGAAAGCCAGCAGCACATTCTCCAACCGGTCGGGGTCCAGACGGCGGATAATCCTGCCGGCGTGGGCGATAGAAATCGATCCTGTCTCTTCGGAAACCACTACAGCGATGGCATCGCTGGCCTCCGAAATGCCCAGAGCAGCCCTGTGGCGCAGCCCCATCTGGTGGCGTTCGGGAGAACGTCCCAGGATGCCCGAGGCTGAAAGCGGCATGACGCATCCGGCAGCCACCACTTTATTTTCGGCAATAATGACTGCCCCATCGTGGAGAGGCGTATTTGGATAAAAGATCTGGAGCAAAATCTCAGGGGTTACGGCTGCGCCAATCTGGACACCCGTGCGCATATACTCCTGCAGGTTATCCCCGCGTTGCAAAATGATCAACGCCCCATGCTGGCGAGCCGAGAGGCGCCCTGAGGCGCTGACCACCGCCTTGACCGTCTCCTGCACGGCAGCTACCCCTGCGCGGCCGTTACGCGACCAGATTGCGCCGGCACCGGAGCCGGCGCGACCCAGGCGCTCTAAGGCGCGGCGAATCTCAGGCGCGAAGACGACCGGGATAACAATGACCAGCGATGGCAAGATGGTGCGGATTAGCCAGGAGAATGCCGGCAGATTGACCAGGCTGGTCAAGACACTGAGCAGTAAGATTAGCAGCAGCACCCCGCGCAGTAATACGACTGCGTGGGTATCCCGCACCAGCATCAGAATGGAAAAAAAGACCATGGTGACCAGAAACAGGTCAATCAGGCTCAACCAGGTCAATCGTTCAAAAATCAGGAGCAGTTCACCAAAAAGTGTAGCCACCACAACATTACGTTACACGAAAAATGCCAGCCCTAAAAAAACCGGCTAGATCGGCCTTAGAATCCGATCCTGCCGGAGTTGCTTGAAATGAAGCACCGAGCCTTGCGGCATCGACTCTACGGCAGCCTCTTGCCAGGCTTGCACGTTGAGGGATTGAGGAGTGCGCTGCTCGTAACCCAGTTCTTTCCACATGCCATCTAACCGGGCGAGCTTTGGAGATACAAACATCAATGACGCCTCGCTTTGCAGATCCTTCGAAGCATGTTCCATCTCGGCTATCAATACCGGTAAGGCTTCCTCCACCTGGATGTTTGCCTCCAGGTAAACGTCGGTGGTGCGTGCCACCAGATTTTCGACCTGCCAGCCTATCACACCGACCAGCTGGTTATTCCGCTGCAGCAGCATAAAGGCTTTCTCGCCAAAGGCTGCCATCACGTCATTCTTGCTCACAACCTTGCCGTTCACACCCAGGCGTGTTATCAGGGCGGCGATCTCCTCCGAGTGGCGCGGCTTACCGCGCTCGATGGTCCATTCACCGCGGGAAGTCGTTTTCGGCGGCACCGGTGCAGTCTCGGCAATCGGGGGGAGGCGCTGCCAGGCTGCCGTCACCTGGCGCCACGTCTCCTCGAAGGAGCCACCATTGCGAATGACGACGTTCGCCTGGTTGATCTTTTGCTCCTGTGGCGGCTGGACAGTTAACCGTTGGCGCGCCTCGCTCTCAGGCATTTTACGGTTGTCCATCAGCCTAGCCATCTGCACCATTTGGGGGGCAAAGGTTACCCACAAGCTGTCGCAGGATTTGTGCAGGTCGGTTTCCAGGAGCTTGATTGCCTCGATGACGGCTACCGGTTGAGTAGAGCGCTTCACGATCACATCGATCGCCTGCCGCACGAGCGGATGGACAATGCCTTCCAGCAAAGTCAGAGCTTCAGGGTTGGAGAAGACGATCGTCCCCAGGCGCGAGCGGTCGATCTGCAGATCGGGTCCCAGGATCCAGCGCCCGAAGGTATCCACCACCGGTTTATACCCGGGGGCGTCGCGGGCGATTGCCCTGTGAGCCAGCGCGTCAGCGTCGATGCCGTATGCGCCCAGATGCTCCAGCATGCGGCGCACTACTGTCTTCCCGGTGGCAATGTTCCCGGTTAAGCCAATGACGTACTTCCCTGGCCAGCTGCTCACTGTCACTCCTTCGTCTTGATCATCGCTATGCTGTGTTTTAATTTTACCACCTTACCCATTTTAACTTTCAAACTATTAAACGAAAATGACCGCACTTCGTTATTCGGGTGAGCGATTTTCTTGACAAGGGGTACTGTTGCGGGTACAATCTGCCCGTTCGTGCAATTGATGCGTCACCTCCCGCCGAGATAGCTCAGTTGGTAGAGCACGCGACTGAAAATCGCGGTGTCGCCAGTCCGATTCTGGCTCTCGGCACAGAAACGCAGGAATTATTTCGAGTAATCTCTCTGGCCTGAGATAAGGCCCAGAGAGATTTGCTTTTTTTCTGTTAGAATCCCCTCATCATGAAACCCCTGCGCCTGTACACTTTCTCCGCCGGGTTGGCTTTGGGCGGGATGCTGCTGGTCTGGCTGTGGTTTCGCCAGCCGGTAACGCTGGTTGTCGATGGAAAAACATCTTCGCTGGTGCCGGAGGCGGTAACTGTCGGAGGCCTCCTTCGGCAGGCGGGCATACCCATCCGCCCCGGCGACCGGGTCTCCCCCTCCCCGCAGACCTGGATTGTCAGCCTCGATCAGATTCGCCTGGAGCAAGCCGTTCCGGTCGAAATCCAGATCGACGGCAAAACCACCTCGCTGTTCACCGCTGAGCGCCTGCCTGCTAATCTGCTGCTGCAAACCGGCCTGCGCCTGTTTGGCGGCGAACAGCTCTTCTCCAACGGATTGCCCATTGACCCTGCCAGGCCTCTCACTCCCGAGGCGCACGTGCTCCAGTTCACCCAGGCTATTCCCATCACCCTCGTCGACGGAAAAGAGGAGCGCGTCATCTATTCCAGCGCCTCCTCGCTCGGCCAGGCTTTATGGGATGCCGGCGTAAATCTGGACTCTGCCGACCGCATCGACCCACCCCTGAGCACCCTATTGGACCGGCCCTTACGCGTGAGCATCCGGCGGGCAGTCCCGCTCACCATCACCCTGCCGGGCCAGAAAGTCGCCCTGCGCTCCGCTGCATCCACGGTTGGTGAAGCGCTTTCCGGCGCCGGGCTGCCGCTGCAGGGCCTGGATTACAGCGCACCCGCTGAGGATCAGCCCCTCCCTGCGAATGGACAGATCCGCGTGGTGCATGTGGAAGAAAACGTGCTATTGGAACAAAAGACAATCCCCTTCAAGAGCACATACCAGCCCGATCCGCAGACCGAGCTCGACCAGCACAGCGTGATCCGCGCGGGCGTCCCCGGCATCCAGGTTACCCGTGTGCGCGTGCGCACTGAAGATGGGAAAGAAATCTCGCGGCAGACGGAAGGAGAGTGGGTGGCGCGGCAGCCTCAGACGCAAGTGCTGGGCTATGGGACTCAGGCTGTCGTGCATACGGCCACCGTCGACGGCACAACGATCCATTACTGGCGGGCAGTGAACGCCTACGCCACTTCCTATTCCCCATGCAATGTGGGCACCGGATCGTGCTCCGATACCACCGCCAGCGGAGCACGCCTGACGAAAGGTATCGTGGCGGTCATTCGTTCCTGGTATAACCAGATGAAAGGCCAACAGGTCTACATTCCCGGATACGGCGTGGGCACCATCGCAGACATCGGCGGCGGAGTGGGTGGCGCCAATTGGATCGATTTGGGATACGACGATGCCAACTATGTCGGCTGGCACCAGAACGTGACCATCTATTTCCTTACTCCCGTCCCTGCCTCCATCCCATGGATCCTGCCGTAACATTGCCCCCGCTGAACGTGGCAGCCCTCCTGCGCCAGTATGACCTGACCCCTAAGAAAGGCCTGGGCCAAAATTTCCTGGTCGATCCGTCTGCCTTGCAGCAGGTAGTCGAAGTGGCGGAGATCTCATCGCAGGATACCGTCCTGGAGGTCGGAGCTGGTCTGGGCAGCCTGACGCGTTTTCTGGCGCAGGCTGCACGGCAGGTGGTCGCTGTAGAGCTGGATAACCGGTTGATCCCAATCCTCGAGCAGGTTCTGGCGCCTTTCAACAACGTGACCCTGTACCAGGGCGATATCCTGGCCATGGATCCTGCAGAGCTTGCCGGACAACCCGGCTATCTGGTGGCGGCGAATATCCCTTATTACATTACTTCGGCAGTAATCCGGCATCTGCTCGAAACCAAACTAAAACCGAGGCGCATGGTCCTGACTGTGCAAAAAGAAGTGGCGGCGCGCATCTGCGCCGCACCGGGAGACCTGAGCTTGCTGGCGCTTTCGGTGCAGGTGTACGGCAAACCCTATCCAGAAGCTCGCATCCCCGCCGGAGCTTTCTATCCTGCACCCAAGGTGGATTCGAGTGTAGTGCGTATCGATCTCTACCCTGAGTCATTCATACCGGCAGAGCGCCTGGAGTCGTTTTTCCGCCTGGCCAAAGCCGGTTTCGGTCAGAAGCGTAAAACCCTGCGCAACGCGCTGTCAGCCGGCCTGGGATGGCCTCCCCAGCGGGCGGCAGCGCTGCTGGAAAGCGCCGCCATCGACCCCCAACGCCGCGCCGAAACCCTAGCCCTGTCGGAATGGGCCCGGTTGGTGGAAGGCTACTCCGGCCTCAACCCGGCTAATGGATAATTTCGCTCGCCTCACCGTCAGCTGCACCGTCCGCATAGCGCTTGAACGCCACCGGCCAGAGCATACCCTGCAGTGAGCGGTTGCGGTACCACCGCCGGGTCAGACCGGAGAGGTTGGAAGAACTGGTAAACCAACGGATAAGGGGGCGGTAGAGACGATCGCCTGCCAGATCGTAGAGCATGCGGTTGACCACCGAGGTGCGCACGAGCGGCCGGATTTCCTGGTTGACGAGCTTCTCGTAATCCACCCCATCGTGGATAGCCTGCGCCGCAAGATAGCCGGATGACAGGGCATGGCGAATGCCAAAGCCCAGCAGGTAATCCTGGAAACCCGCGGCTTCGCCCACGCGGATCGGGTGAGTGATGGACTGACCGAGAGCATGCGGCATGCCGCTGAAGCCGGAGGTGATCTGCATATCGTCCATTTCCAAAGGCAGGATACGCCGGAAGCTCTCGACCGCCTGGTTCAGGTGAGCGCGGGCCTGACGAAAATCCCTGGTGAGTACAACGGAGAGTGCGGCAAGGCCGTCGGCGATGACCAGGAAGGTGTAAGCGCGCGGCGCAGTCTGGGCATCTGCCAGCACCATGACCAGATCGGGATGCCTGGTACGGAATGTCATTCCAACATCCAGGAAGAAACCAATATTCTGCATGCCGGTCGCCCAGATTTCGACCTCAGAGCGGCTCCGCTCTTGGCTGTAATGGATCTCTACCCCGAGATCGAGGGCCTGCTGCTTGAGGGACTGCTCCAGCGACCCGGCTTGCGCCCCGCGTTCTACCAGGTAAAAAAAGGGCCGCTCCGTGGATACAGGGTAGCAAGCCCCATTTCTGTCATAGACTTCAAAATCCAGGGTGGAACGCAGGTTAAAGCATATCTCAATCCCCCATCGCTGAAATAACCCCACAATATCTTCTTCGGTGGTCCAGTTCTCGATGCCATCCCAATCAACTGATCGGTTAGCTCCCGAATTCTCATTTTTCTCAAATACCTCGACTGGATAGCCGTACCGGGCAAGATTGATGGCAGCCGTGAGACCTGCCAGGCCGGCGCCTGCAATCCGGATGGCTTCTTTCTGCATAATCACCCCTTCTATAAGGATCAGTTCCAAATCGATAAAAAACGACCAGCTCATTCAGAACAAGCTAATCGTGCGGATAATCTGACGATTGAATTACGACAATGTTACTCTATTTGGATTACAAATACAAGGGCTGGTTATTTCAAATCTTTATATGCCTGGCGGAGCATCCACACACGGGTAGCAGCCTCGAGCTGGATTCGAAAAGACATTTTCGATTGCCCCCTGCGTCTATCGGCAAAATAGATCGGCACTTCCTGAAAGCTGTAGCCCAACCGGTATGCCACGTAGGCCATCTCAACCTGAAAGACGTAGCCGTTCGAGCGGATGCGGTCGAGAGGCATCCCCTGCAGCGCTTCACGCCGCCACATGCGGTAGCCGCCGGTGACATCGCGTATTGGCAGCCCAAGAATCGTCCGCGCATAGGCATTGCCGAACTCGGAAAGGCTCTTACGCCATAGAGGCCAGCGGTCGTCCACCCGGCCTCCGGCAACATAGCGCGACCCCATCGCCACCGAGCAGGTTTGCACCGCCTGATGCAGCTCGACCAGTTTTTCAAGGGGATGGGAAAAATCGGCGTCCATCTGTACGACAGCCTCAGCGCCTTCCGCCAACGCCTGGCGGAACCCCTGGATATAGGCCGAACCCAGGCCAAGCTTGCCCGGACGATGGATCACCCCTATCCGGCTTGGGTCCTGGCGCGCGAGGTCATCGGCGATCTTTCCGGTGCCGTCCGGGCTGTTATCGTCAACATCCAGCAATCGCAAACCGGGCAGCGGCAAAGCGAAAAGTTCGGAAACAATCAGGGGTAGATTTTCCGCTTCATTATAGGTTGGGATTACAACGGTGATTTGCAAACACCCACCCATCAGGCCAGGATTTAAAGCATTCTCGCCAATTCCTCTGTTGTCCGGCGCATCTCCAGGAAGATCAATCCCAGCTTGGCGTGCTCCCTCGCCAGAGTAGTCAGCACAGCCTCTTCTCCAACCGAAGTGAGGATCACATACCCATTCTCACCTTTAATATAAACCTGCGCCAGCGCTCCACGACCCAATTCTTTAGTGATGTGCTCGCCCAAGGAAAGCATGGCCGCCGACATGGCGGATACCCGGTCCTCCTCAACTTCGGTGGGAAGCGCGGAGGCTATAGTAAGCCCATCCACACTGATCAGCGCCGAGGCTTCGATATCCGGAGAGCTAGTCTGTAAATCGCGTAGCTTTTCAACCATCTGCTGTGTGCGTATCTTTGTCAAGGTTGTGCTCATTCACGTCTCCCGATTATCTGCATTACCTTCCCAGAGAGGGCCAGATAGAATCTAGCATACCCGTCCCGGTGTGTCAAGCAAACTGATGCAATTATTGCGCCAGCAGAGGGCAGCAGGTGAGGTTTATAATTGGCTCTACCACCACAACTTTCTCCACTGAGAAGGGGTTTGATGAAACATTTATTAATGGTCCTACTGAGTAGCCTGCTGCTCACCCTGACGTTCAGCTTACGACCCTCCGCTGCTCAAGCGCAAGGAGGGGTTGCCAGGGCAAGCGAGCCTTTCGCCGGCCAGGCGTTGTGCCTTCCGGGCGTCTATCTCACAGAGCCCGGAGATTGCCTGGCGCTCGGCCCATCCGCCTTCCTGACAGATATGGCGCGCCTGGGGCTGACATTCCCCTTGCGCCCTCTCCCGGCGGCGAAACCCGACGCCAGTCTCTCGCAAATGACGGACCAGTACCTCAAAGTCAACAGCAAGGGAGATATCCCGATCTACGGATCGCTGGAAGCAGCTCGATCCCACTCTGTGAGCCGTTATCTGGCAGGCAGCCAGGGATTGAAATATCTGGCCATTCTGCAGCGCGTCGACGAGCCCGGCGGCGTTTACTTCCAACTTCTCTCCGGAGAATGGGTGAACGGCGGCGAGGCACAAACCGCTTGCTGCATCACTTCCGGCCGCTTCCAGGGGCTGGTCTTCAGCAAAACCCCGCCCAATGCATTTGGATGGGTGCTCAGCCCGGTAAAAACCTATCGGCTGCCCGGATACCAAAGCGAAGAAACCGGCCGTGAGCTAAACCGCGAAGACCTTGTCCAGGTTTACGCCATGCAGGAGAAAGACCAGGCAAACTGGCTGATGATCGGGGTGGACGAGTGGGTTGACGACCAGTATGTGGGCCGCGTCACCCCTAATCTCACGCCTCCCCAGGGAGTGACCAACGACCGCTGGATCGAGGTTAACCTGGCAGAGCAAACCCTGTCGGTATACGACCACGGACAGCTTGTATTTGCTACCCTGATCGCCACCGGGGTAAAGCCATTCTATACACGCCCCGGGCTCTTTCAGATCTATGAAAAAAAGCCCCTCGAAACAATGCGGGGCGCTTTTGAAGCCGATAAATCTGATTTTTATTACCTGGAAAACGTCCCCTGGACGATGTACTTTGACAAAGCACGTGCACTGCACGGCGCGTACTGGCGCACGCTTTACGGCTATCCCGCTTCACACGGCTGTGTCAACCTATCCCCGGGCGATTCACACTGGCTGTTCGATTGGGCCAACCAGGGAGATTGGGTCTATGTCTGGGACCCAAGCGGTCAGACACCTACTGACCCAGCTTACTATGGGGATGGCGGCGCCTGATCGTTTTCGGGATTAAGATAAACCTTCAAACTGGATATTGCGGCATCTCCCGGAAGTCGTGGGCTGGGTTCGTGCACTAAAAGCCTGGCCCAGGCAGGGGTTTCCAGGTTGTAGGTTAGTTCTGTCTCAAAAGGCGCGTATCCATCTGGCCCGACTTTGCCGAGAGTCGCCTGGCGTGTACCGATCACCGTTCCCTGGTCGGTGATCAGCTCCAGCGAAAGCGGCTGGTTTCCAGATGGACGTGCCACGCCTTGCACTTCGAGTGTATTACCCGTCACGATCTGATTCGGCGTCGGCTCACGGATCACCACCGGCTCGAGCAGATTGTTGTTGGAATAAATCTCAACGTCTCCCATGGAGAGCAGAATCACCTCAACCGATGCCAGCGAAGCTATGCGTCCAAAAGGGTCATCCACAGAGACCTGCAGGCGGGCAGTCTCAGCCGCTCCGGTGATCTCAAAATCGACCTGCGGATTGATGCCAATGCGCTGCCCTGCCGGAGTGAGAAAACGCAAGACCTGCCGGCTGATTACCTCTCCATCTTCGCCAACCAGCTCGACGCGTACCAGCCCGCCTGCTCCTGGGATGACCGAGCCTTCCAGATTGATGGGGGAAAGCACTTTTGAAAGCGGGCCAGGTGTGAGAATGCGGATATAGGCCTTGGGAATGGATGCCTGCCCGGCGGCTTTAGTGAACGTGGGGGTTGGCGGAATGCTGAGATGCACCGGGGTGGCGGATGGTTGAGGGGTTGGCGTAGCCAGGGCCGTCGGAGATAGAGATATCGGGGCTGGCGAATCGGTCAAGCTGATAGCGCCCGCGGCTATGGTGATTGTAGGCGTGGCTGCCTTCGCCACGGGGCTTGGAATCTCTGTGGCTGAAGATTGAAGAGAAGCTTGCGAACACCCGGAAAGCAACAACCCAGAAACGAGCGTCAGAATAACCCCTACCCTGCCGATCCCTCTGTTAAATAAGCACGATCCTGGTTTCATTAATTGGGAGTATATTTCTTGATTGTATCCATCAGGAGGCTTAAGCTGACGGGCTTGCTGATACATCCCTCCGCGCTGGTGGTTTTCATTTTCTCTTTTAGCTCATAGGGTGAGGAGGCGGTCAGAAAGACGACCGGGATGCCTGCCGTGGCCGGCTGGCGGCGCAGCCGTTCCAAGACCTCTTCGCCACCCAGATCGGCGAGCATCATATCGAGCAGGATGAGGTCGGGCCTCTGGTCCGCGGCAACCGTAAGCGCACTTTTCCCATTGTCGATCAATATCGCCTGGTGACCCAGAAGCTCGGTTGCCTTGCCCAAAATTTCCAGGGTGATTGCATCGTCGTCGATAAACAGAATTCTCGCCATATCTGACCGCCATATTCAAGGTGTTTTTCAGACCTGGTTCACAGAGCGTAGATCTCGCCAAATTTGGTTCTGAGATAGCGCAGATAAGGCTCCGGATCGATGCGCGAGCCGGTCACGCGCTGGACGAGCTCCTGCGGCTCATACTTGCCTCCAAAGCGGTGGATCCGCTCCTCCAGCCAGGCACGCAGGGACGCAAACTCGCCACGCCGGATCTGGGCAGGCAGATCGGGAATCTCGGATAGGATGCGCTCCCATATTTGTACGGAGATGATGTTCCCCAACGCATAAGTCGCGAAGTAGCCAATCGAGCCGCCAGACCAGTGGACGTCCTGAAGCACGCCCTGGGCGTCATTAGCGGGGGTGATCCCCAGATACTCCCGCATGCGCTCATTCCAGGCTTCTGGGAGGTCACGGACCTCCAGTTTCCCTTCCATAAGGGCAATCTCGAGCTCCAGGCGCAGCATGATGTGCAGGTTGTAGGTCGCTTCGTCGGCTTCTACGCGAATTGGAGACGGCTCAGATTTGTTGACTGCCTTATAGAACGCTTCCAGGTCGACGTTGCCGAGTTGGGTGGAAAACGTCTCTTGAAAACGAGGGTAGTAATAAACCCAGAAGTCATACGGAGCGCCAACAAGATTCTCCCACAGCCGAGATTGCGACTCGTGCAGCGCCATGGATGGCGGCTGCCCTAAGGGCGTGCGGGCGTAAGCCGGGTTGATGCCCTGCTCGTATAAAGCATGCCCGCACTCATGCATGCTGCTGAATAGAGCCGATATGCCGGAATCCGGAAGAAAGCGCGTGGTCAGGCGAACATCCCCGGGGCTGAAGGAAGTGGTAAAAGGATGCGCCGACCGGTCCTGCCGCCCGCGCTTCCAATCGAAGCCAAAACGGGTGATGACGTCGACAGTGATATTCTCCTGTTTCTGTTCATCGAAGGGCTTGTGCAAAAAGGCATCTTCCACCTGCGGACGTTCTGCAATAGCATGGACCAGCGCAACCTGCTGGGGTCGGATGCGGTCAAAGATTTGCCGAACCTCAGCCGTCTTCATGCCAGGTTCGTAATCATCAAAAAGAGGGTCATAAATGTGGTCATACGGCGCGAAGAGGGAAGCATATTCGCGGCGCAGCGCCACAATCCGTTCGAGGTCCGGGCGTAATTTTCCGAAATCTGATTGCTGGCGGGCTACTACCCAGGTGGTGTGAGCGGCTGCTGTAACCCGCGCAAACTCAGAAACCAGGGTCGAGGGGACCCGAATCCGCTTGTTATAATCCCGGCGGGTAATGTGCAGCAACCGGGCTTCATCGGTGTCCGGGTCGAGCTGATTCTCGTACACCTGCAGGTCTTCGAGCAGTCTGCCAATCTCATCAGAGGTAAACTTCTCGTGCGCCAACCTGCTCACGGCCGCCATCTGGTAGCTGCGCGCCTCGGCGCCCCCCGGAGGCATCTTCGTCTGTTCGTCCCAAGACAATAATGCCGCAACATTCGATAAATCGTATGCATCAGCCAGCAAGGATTTCAGTTTGGTAATTTTGTTTTCCATTAATCCAATTCTCTGCAATATCATGATTCAACCGGTTCTCTGAGGATAGGTTCAGGCATCGCCAGAGAACCGGTTTCAAAGACAAAGCCAGTATTTTCTTTCAGGCAACTTTCCAGCGCAAGGGATTGCCTTGCAACGCTGCCAGCACTTCGCTGGCGATATCCTCTGCCGCTCTCACCTGAGCTTCGGCGGTCTGCGCGCCAACGTGGGGAGTGACGATCACGTGAGGGTGCGTTACCAACGGAGCGGCGCCCGGAGGCTCTGTGCTGAATACATCCAGCGCCGCTCCGCCGACCTGCCCGGATTCCAGAGCATCAAGCAGCGCATCTTCATCAATCACGCCGCCGCGCGCCGCGCAGATGATACGCACACCTTTTTTCATCTTGGCAAAGGCTGCCGCGTTTAGCATTCCCCGGGTCTCGTCGGTCAGGGGGACGTGCAGGGTGATGACATCTGCGCGAGCATACAGTTCGTCCAGCGTCACCGGCTCGCCGCCGCGCGCCTGGATCTCCGGCGCCGGTAACAAGGGATCGTATCCCAGTACTTTCATTTCAAACGCGGCTGCCCGCTTACCCGCAGTCGCCCCGATCCTCCCAAAGCCAATCACACCCAGGGTTTTGCCGGAGAGCTCAAAACCCTCGAACTCCTTCTTCAGCCATTTGCCGGCCTTCATCGTCGCGTCGGCACGAGGGAGTTCGCGCGCTAGCGCCAGCATCATCCCCATGGTCAGCTCGGCAACCGCCATCGTCGTGGCGATCGGGGAGTTTACCACCGTTACGCCGCTCTTGCGCGCCGCGTTCAAGTCGATGTTATCCACACCGACGCCGGCTCGCCCAACGACCTTAAGCCTGGAACCGGCTTCAAACACCGGCAACGTAACTTTCGTCCGCCCGCGCACGATCAGAGCATCGTATCCACCGACTACCTTAAGCAGCTCATCGGCTGTAATACCTGCACGATCATCCACTTGGGCTGACTTCTGCAGAATTTCGCGCCCGATGCTTTCCAGGCCATCCGTAAGCAACACTTTCCAAGCAGTCATGAGAGGCTCTCCTTTTTGGAAATTTATAGAAAGGCCGGCAAACGATCACCCGCTTGAATAAATTTTACCTCATCTTCGGGATTCGAGGCGGAACCTTTGGAGAAGAGCTGCCCGAACCAGGCGGTTATTGGGATATAATTATTTGTTAGTTCAGCATCCCATCCTTCCGTATTCACTACCGTGCATCTACCTCTCTGTTTTGTGTTTCTTATTAATGCAAGCATTGATGCGCATACCTGTTAGGCAAACCTTCCCGCCCAGCGTGAGGTATCAGCGGTGAACAGACGGCTAAGAAAAACAGGCTTTAAGCAGGAGCAGCCTTGATGGCGAATGGCAGATCGAATATTACCCCCGGCGAGAAAGATGCTTTCCTTCAATCTGGCATCGATATACTCGGCACAGTACCCTGGGGAACGCACTTCTGCCAGTTCTACGTGACAAGCCAGGATCTGATCGAGATTCTGGTTCCCTATTTTCGCGCCGGTCTTAAAGCCAACGAATTCTGCATGTGGATTACCTCCATCCCCTTGCAGGTAGACCAAGCGCTAGACGCCTTGCGCCTTGAAGTACCAGATCTGGACCGCTTGATTGAGAAAGGACAAATCGAAGTCCTCGATTATACCGAATGGTACCTGCCCGGCGGCAGATTCGATGCCAATGCCGTCCTCCAGGGGTGGACGGATAAGCTGGCCGCTGCCAGACAGAAGGGCTACCAGGGGCTGCGATTGACCGGGAACACCTTCTGGCTCGAACAGGCAAATTGGGGCGACTTCACGCTCTACGAAGAGAAAATCAACGAAATCATCGGCACTCAGCGTATGCTGGCGCTCTGCACTTACTCGCTGGAGAAGTGCGGCGCTTACGAAATCATGGAGGTCATCGCCAACCATCAGTTTGCCTTGATTAAGAATACCGGCAAATGGGAAATTATCGAAAGCGCTAAACATCGAAAAATGGAGCAAGCCCTGCGCGAAAGCGAGGAGCGCTATCACAACCTGTTCGAGAAGATGACCGAGGGTTTTGCATTGCACGAAATCATCTGCGATGACACCGGTAAAGCGGTGGATTATCGGTTTCTAGAAGTCAATCCCGCCTTCGAGCAGATGACCGGGTTACCTCGGGCTCGGGTTGTGGGAAGAAGGGTTTTAGAAGTACTACCGGAAGTAGAACCTTCTTGGATCGAGATCTACGGCCAGGTCGCCTTGACCGGAATGCCGATGCATTTCCAAAATTATACCCGTGCCCTGGGGAAATATTATGATGTGGTTGCTTTCAGCCCAGAACGAGGCAAATTCGCGGCCCTGTTTATCGATATCACCGAATCCAAGCACCTGGAAGAAGAAACCAGCCAGCAGGCAGCCCGGGTTGAAGTTCAGCGTCTCTTGATCGAGCAGCGCGAGCAGGAACGCCTGCAGATCGCCCGTGATCTGCACGACGGACCCTTGCAGCAGCTCATCGGGGTCTCCTTCGATCTTCAGATGGCGATCGATGCAACTCCCGATAGCCAGACTTACGAAACCCTGGAAGAGATCAGGCTATCTATCCAGGAGCATATCGACGAGCTACGCTCTTTCGCCGGAGAACTGCGGCCCCCCATCTTATCGAAATTTGGGCTGGAAAAAGCGATGCGATCGCACCTGGAAACCTTCCAAGAGAAACATCCTGAAATGAAGGTCAACTTTACTGCCATGCAGGAAGGGCAGATACTCCCGGAAGCGCCTCGCCTGGCGTTATACCGCATCTTCCAGGAAGCCATGAACAATGTCATCAGGCACTCTAAAGCCAGCCAGGTCAACATCAGCCTCACCAAAACCGACCGGCAAGTCGAGCTGAATGTCGAGGATAACGGACAGGGGTTCGAAGTGCCGACCCAATGGTTGGAGCAGGCTCGCAAAGGCCACCTGGGCCTGGTGGGAATCCGCGAACGAGCCGAAGCCATCGGGGGAACCGTCGAGGTAAAATCACATCCCGGCAAGGGGACATTCATAAGGGTTAGCGTGCCAATCTAGGTAATGAATGGCCAAATAATTTATCATCGCCCAGATCACCACCGCTAACCAAGAAACCGGCGAAAAAATTGCCTGGATGCTCCTGGAAGAGAATTCAGGAGGCGCATAAAACTCTACGGGTGGTGAAAACCCGGGCAAGCCTTTTCGTGAGCAGACTGATGCCTGCCGCGCTCCGGCTCCACCCGTACGAAGTGCCTGATCTCCTCGCGCTGCCGATACTCATAGGATCGAAGAGCTACCTGAATTGGATAGAGGCCGAGACAACAGAAGAGAGGATCGTGGATTGTTGATGGTAAATTTAATCAGCAATCTAAAATCTACAATCGACAATTTTTTTACTCGTACCTCAACGCCTCCACCGGCTCCAGGTTAGCGGCACGGTTGGCAGGGTATATCCCAAAAAACAACCCCACGGCTGTCGAGAATAGAGTCGCCAGGAGGACGTCGTTGATCCCCACGACGGGAGTGAACGGCGTGGCATTCGCTGCGGCAATCTGACCCACAATCTGGGCAATCAGCCAGCCCAGTAAGATGCCCACTAAGCCTCCCAGCATGCTCAGCATCGACGATTCAGTCAGGAATTGGATCATAATATCTCGCTTGCGCGCCCCCAGCGCTTTGCGCAGCCCGATCTCACGCGTTCGCTCGGTCACCGAAACCAGCATAATATTCATGATGCCGATCCCACCCACCAGAAGCGAGATGGCTGCGATGCCACCCAAAAAGATGGTCAGCACGCCGGTAATGGTCTTCGCTGTGCTGACGAAATCTTGCTGGCTGAAGATGGTAAAATCATCCGCCCCAATAGCTGTACGGTGGCGGGTGCGTAAGATCTGGGCAATCTCATCGCTGGCCCTTGAAATGTCATCCGGGCCGATTACCTGCGCCAAAATCAGATCGACGCGATCGCGCACGGTGCGCCGGACCAGGCGGGTCTGCGCCGTAGATAAGGGAACGAGCACCTGGTTATCCTGGCTGCCAAAAGAGCTGCCACCTTTGGATTCGAGCACACCCTGCACCCGAAAGGGTTGCCCTTCGATGCGGATGACTTCCCCAACCAACCCATCCCGCCTTCCGAAGAGCTTGTCTGCCACATCCACCCCCAATAAAACCACGGAGGAATTCCCCAGCATCTGATCCGCGCTGATGAACTCCCCTTCGGTCATGTGATAGTTGCGCACAGCCGCATAATCGGGGGTTACACCCACAACGCTGGTGCTGGTTTGCTCCCCCCCATAGGTCACCTCTACACTCCCCTGGATGGCAGGCGCAACCGCCACAATCGATGGGGCTTGAAAAGGATCGGCGATTGCCTCCGCATCCCCCAGCGTGAGGGGTTGAACATTGCGCACAGTTTCGCCCATGTTCCCGGAAAATACAAACAATAAATTTGTACCAATCCCGCTGATCGATCCGGTGATCGTATCTTGGGCTCCCTGACCAGCCGCCAGCATGGCGATCACCGCTGCCACACCAATCACAATTCCCAGGATGGTCAAACCCGAGCGCATTTTGTTCGCCGTCAGACTCTGCAGGGCTTCGATCACGCTTTGCCACAAGTCCATTAAGCTTCCTCCACCAGTCCATCTCTCAACCGGATCACCCGGCTGGTCCGGGCCGCAATGAGCGGATCGTGGGTAACGATAATCACGGTTGTCCCACGCTCCTTGTTGAGCTTCAAGATCAACTCCAGGATCTCTTTTCCGGATTTTGAATCCAGGTTGCCGGTAGGTTCATCGGCCATGAGGATGGCTGGGTCGTTGATGAGGGCGCGGGCGATAGCCACCCGCTGCTGCTGCCCCCCCGAAAGCTCCGCCGGATGGTGCTTTATGCGGTCGCCCAGCCCAACCGACTCGAGCGCCAGGCGCGCCTTCTCATTTCGGTCTTTATTGATCCCCGCATACCGCAAGGGGAGCTCCACATTTGAGATCGCCGAGGCGCGCGGCAGAAGGTTGAAACTTTGAAAGACAAACCCGACCTTGCGGTTGCGGATCAACGCCAGCTGGTCGTCGCGCAAATTCGATACAACCGCCCCATCCAGGATATATTCGCCGCTGGTTGGGCGGTCCAGGCAGCCCAAAATATTCATGAGCGTCGATTTCCCCGAACCGGAAGGTCCCATGATCGAAACCACCTCTCCCGGATGGATCTTCACAGTGACACCTGCCAGGGCATTCACCAGGACTTCTCCCATTCTGTAGACCTTGGTGATATTCTCTGCGTCGATCACCCACTCGCCCATCGGTCATCCCCCCATTCCGAACGGCGAACCCCCGTTGGATTGGAAATCAAGAGGCGGGTTTAAGATGATCTCCTCGCCCTCGACAAGATTGCTCGAAAGGATTTCACTCATCGTATCTGATGAAGCACCCAACTTAAGTGTCTCCGCAGCCGGCAATCCGTTCCGCAACACATAAACCGTATACTGCCCTTGCCGCAGCCGGATTGCCCGGTTGGGGACCAGAAGCACATTTTCGAGCCGGTTAACGATGATATTGACGGCAGCGGTCATGCCGGTACGCACATCGTTGTCGGGGTTCGTAACTTCCACGGTGACGATAAAGTTGACCACACCCTGGCTGGGGGTTCCGTACCGGGCCACCTGTTTGACCGTGCCAGCATACTCCTTACCCGAGATGGCGTCGAAGGTCATGTTCACTTTCTGCCCAACCGCCACGCGGTTGATGTCGATCTCAGACACCTCTACGTCGACCAACAGGTGCGAGAGGTCATCCAGGCGGAATGCCGGAGTCCCCGGTGAGACCAAATCGCCGCGCAGGATGGTAATGTCGGTAATGGTGCCTGCGAAAGGCGCCGTCAGGTGGGCCATATTAATTGTGGCCTGAGCGGCTTCGATCCGGGCTTGCGCCGCAGCGATATCGTTAGGGTCTGGGCCATCCTTCAGGCGGTCCCATTCCCGCTGCGCATCTTCCAGCTGCGCCTGGGCCACCGCCAGGTTGGCATCTGCCTGGGCGATATCCGCATCGGTCGGTTTCCCGGTCAGCCAATTATACGTACCTAATGCGGTGTCGCGAGCCTTCTGGGCCGTGGTGAGGTCGTTCAACGCCTGAACGCGGCGTATGTCGCTCACATCCAGGAAAGCCACACGGTCATAAGCTCTCTGCGCCAGCGCCAGATTGCTCTGGGCGAGCTCGTATTGTGAATAGGCATTATCGACATTCGTCTTCGTGCCGCGCGGATATTTCATCGCCTCGCGCTTGTTTTTGGCTTTATCGTAAGCGGTTTGGGCTTCGTTAAGCGCCAGCTGCGCCTGCGCTTGTGCCAGATTGGATCTGTTCAGCTCGTCGAGGCTTTTCTGCGCAGCAACCAGGTCTGCCTGTGCCAGAATCAGGCTTTGCGAGAGCGATGCCCGGTTCAAGTTTGTCAGGATTTGGCCCTCGGGGATCGTATCTCCCTGTTTCACATAAATATTCCCGACAATCCCCGATGTTTGCCATGAAATTACCGCCGTCTGGTTGGCGCGCACCGTACCGGTAGCCCCCACCATGGCGACTAATTCCCCACGGGTAACCTTCACGGTCTGGTAGCTGGTTTGTGCGGCAGCCTTTTCCTGTTGGTAGCGGGTATAGGCATAATACCCCCCGGCAAGCGCTCCGACTACCAGTATGCCGATAAATAATCGCTTCATTTCCTTCCCTCCCCGATTTATGCGTAGGGCAATTTTGCCAATCACCCAGGTAACCGGACACGATGCAATACCCTTGCCCTCGATTTAGGGCGATTTTGTAAATTTCCCAGCAAATCAGGCAAGATGAAAGCGTGCTCTACGGGTAGGGCGATTTTATGAATCGCCCGAACTACCAGGCATGAGGAAATCTTGCCCAAGGTATAGGCTAATTTTTCCTATCATCCACTCGATTTGTAAAGGCGAATATTAACTTTAAGGATTTAGCTAACTATATTCAGCGGCACCGGTGTAAAGACCAGGATAAAGATGACCAGGGCGAGAACTGCCAGGTACTTGCGCGGTGAATTGAGCGGAGTGACCTGATCCAGCGGTTCTGCATACACCCTGCCCAGGAAGAAAATGATCAACGCCCACAGCCACCAGCCAATCCAGAAAAAGCCCAGGATGATCAAAGAGACGAGAATAAAAGGCAGAAGCTTGCGCGCCTTCTGCTGCCCGAGCAAGACGTAGAGCATGTGCCCGCCGTCGAGCTGACCAGCAGGAATCAGGTTGAGCGAAGTCACCAGGATACCTGCCCAGCCTGCCCAGGCTACCGGGCTCAGCATCACGTCCAGACCACCCAGCGGGAAGGGCTGGCCGGTAAAGAAATAGCGCGCCCAATACAGCAGCGGCGGCAGGTTTCCATAGGACGTGGGGGCGGGCAGCCATTGGTGGAAAATAGTGAACTTGGCCAGTAAATAGAGAAGCGATTGCCCTTCCATCTGGAGACCAGTCCCCGGCGCAGTGGTCAGGGGTAGGCGGCTCACCGTAGATATCGACAGGCCGTATAAAAGGACGGGGATCGCCACAATCAAGCCCGCCAGGGGACCGGCGATACCGATATCCAATAGAATATTCCGGTTGCGAGGCGGCTCTTTCATATTGATAAAGGCGCCCATCGTTCCAAATGGGCTCAGCGGCAGTGGGATGAAATACGGCAGGGTGATCTGAGTGTGGTGATAACGTCCCGCCAGGTAGTGTCCAAACTCGTGGGCGGTGAGGATAGCCAGCATACTCACTGCAAACGGCCAGCCCTGTGCCAGCAGCGCCAGGATGCCCGCCGGGGTAAACGATAGAGTGGTGAGCGAGTTCGGGTCGCTGGGGGCGAACAAGCCGCCCGCTAACAGCACGCTGATAATTGTGAGTACGAAAAGCACCAGGTTGACAACCGGGTTGGAGGGCCTGGATTGGGTGAGCTCTGGCACGAGCAGGATCGCCTGCTGGCCATGTTCCAACCGAAAGAGAGGGGTAATCTGGTAGGGTTTAAGTTCTTTCGACAACTCGTCATAAGCCGCGGCCGAGTCCTCTACCCGGAGATGGCCTCCGTAACGCGTGATGTATTTCTGGCGATTGTCACCGCCATGGGTAATCGATTCAATATCAAAAACACGTCCGACCAATTGGTCTAAGGTATCTGTTGTATATGCAATTGCCATAAATATCCGCCAACCAATAACCCCATAATGATCAGGCGGGAGTGGATGGGGGTCGAACCCACCGCGGCCCGCAACGCGACCCGCCACCGGTTTTGAAGACCGGGGAGCCCACCGGGGCCCAACCACCCCCAGGTGAAAAGCCTCGGGAGGGTTTTTTATACTACTAATTTTATCCGATTTCCGGAGGCAGTGCTTATCCCCCGTTCATTCGGATTGAACCACAGGTAATTATTATATCCTCTCCCCAAAGGGGTGTAAAGCCGAGCTTTCAAAAACCAACTGTGAAAAATCAAACAAAATATTAACATATTCCCTCTTGTATTTTTTAAATGATGATATATACTCTAACGGGCTGTAAAAAGGATCAGCCAGATTTCGAATATAGCGGAGCGGAGACACCTGATGGATGAGATTTCACTAATTGATAAAGAAAAAGCAGAGCAAGAAAGCGATAAGCCTCCCAGTATTATCCCGCAGCCGGCAAAACCCTGGTTAGTGGCGGTAATCGCAAATGTGAAGGGGGAAACGGCACTACCCATGGACGGCCCAGCCGATGCCGGTGCGGAGTTTGACCGAAAAGAGACAATCCAGGCCATACAATCAGCCATTGAATCTGCCGGTCACAAAACCGTATTCCTTCCCGCAGACTTCAATTTACCCTTTTCCCTCCGGGACGCAAAGCCCGATATTTGTTTTAACATCTCTGAGGGATTAGGAGGCGATGGGCGTGAGGCTCAAGTTCCTGCCTTGCTAGAGATGCTGCGCATCCCCTATACTGCCAGCCGTGTGCAGGCCAATGCCGTATCCCTGGATAAGACCATGACGAAAAGAGTCTGGCGAGATTTGAAGCTGCCCATCGCCGCATTCCAGGAATTCTCCTCCTGGGACGAACCCCTTGAGCCAGGCTTGAACTTCCCGATGTTTGTCAAACCGGCGCGCGAGGGCACGGGAATGGGCATGGACGGAGCGGCTATCGTTCACGACGAGTTCGAACTGCGCCAGCGCGTGGCCTGGGTTATCACGAACTATCGCGAACCGGCGCTGGTCGAAGAATACCTGCCTGGGAGAGAGTTCACCGTCGGTTTGCTGGGGCGTGAGGGCGCAGGCAGATACACGTTACATCCCGAGCTATATGGTGAAGACGGCTTCCACCGCTTCCCTTTACTGGAGGTGGACAGCTCGAAGTCGGTCACTCCGGGGGTGTACGGGCACCACGCTAAAACCCTGACCTTTGAGGAGGCCGGTGTGCCACAGTTCATCTGCCCGGCGCGAACCGATCACCAGCTGGCGATGAAGCTGCAAAATCTGGCCATCCGGGCTCACAAAGCCATCGGCGCCCTGGACGTTTCGCGGGTAGATTTCCGCCTGGATGCGCAGGGCCGGCCCCGGCTGCTCGAAATCAATACCCTGCCCGGTTTAACCCCCGGCTTCAGCGATCTGTGCGTCATTGGCAAAGCCGATGGGCTGGAATACCGAGATTTAATCCTCGAAATCCTCTACCTGGGAGCTTCACGTTTTGGCATGCTTAACCAGGTTGAGCGGCAGGCTCAGGTGTGGGATTTCTTCAGCTACGATCAGGTATTCAAAGAACGAGAGAAAGTAATCGTCAGATAAGTAGGCTACACAATGGATTGAAAAGCGCCCACCTTGCGATGGGCGCTTTTTTTAGAGTTATTTCGAGACGCAGGAGGGGATTTTATACCCAGGGGTCAACGGATATGAAACGGATCAGCGGATTACGGATATCCGCGGAAATCCGCTCCAATCCGCGTCCCATCATTACGGTTTGGGCAGCGTGAAGTGCATCAAGCGGTTATTACCGGCGTCGGTGGCCCAGATATTGCCCTGGCTGTCGACGGCCACCCCCGCCGCCAACCCAAACCCGTCCGCTCCTGTGGAATAGGTGCCCCAGGCGCGTACGAAATCGCCCTGGGTGGTGAATTCCAGGATGCGGTAGCCTTCCGGGTCGGTGACGAACACGTGCCCTTGCCCATCCACCGCCAGGTAGGGCTTATTGTCCAGCGATTGGCCGAACCAGCCGTCGATGCTCCAGGTGCGCAGATAACTGTAGCTGGTTCCAGAAGCATCCGGGGCGAAGACTTCCACACGCTGGTTCCAGGTATCGGCCACGTAGACATTGCCTGATGAATCAACGGCAATACCCACAGGCTCATCCATCTGGCCTGGCTGCGCTCCTCCACCGCCGAATTGGGTGATGAAGTTCCCATTTGCGTCGAAAACGACCACGCGTTTATTCCCGGTGTCTGTCACGAATACCTGCCCCTGGGCGTTGACCGCCACCCCGCGTGGGCCCCAAAAAGCATCCGGTTTTTCAGCCGTCCCAAAGTAACCCCACATCTTGACAAACTGGCCGGTTGCGGTGAACTTCTGGATGCGGTTGTTCCAGGTGTCTGCCACATATACCGAGCCGTCTGGCCCGACGGCCACCCCCCAGGGTTCGTTGAAGGTTCCGCCGGGCGCTGCGCCTTTGGAGATATCGGCGAAACTACCCCACACCTGCAGAACCTTGCCATCCGCCGACAGATGCTCGATGCGGTTGTTGCCTGAATCGGCCACATAGAGGCTGCCATCGGGAGCAACGGCCACAGCGCGAGGCGATTGGAACTGGCCTGGCTGTGTCCCCTGCGACCCGACGATCTGGTCGGCATTAAGCTGGATGGTACCCTTTGCGTAGGGGTCGACGGTTGTTGCCTGTGTCGTCGGGCTGACACCGTAGTTCCAGATCTTGGCGACGATATCTTTACGGATATAGATGCGGATGCTGTTGCTTGGTTGCCAGGTTGTCAACGTCAGATTCTGGTTATCGGTTGCCTTAGCATATTGAGTGTAATTGGCATTCAGCCAGATATCCCAAATGCCGGCGCGGATTGCGGGGTTGGTCAGGGCGTAGGCGATGCGGTTCCAGGTCAGGTTGAAGTAATCCTGCATCGGCCACCACAGGCGCGTCGTTTGGTAGTAATCGTAGTTATTCCCTACGATCGGGGCAATCTTATTGTAGTTCGTATCCCCGACGATGATGATGGGATCGTTGCGCAGGTCGGTGGTCGGGTTATCGGCAAAATAGACTTTATTGGGATAGTCGCGCAGGTACCACCAGAACGGGTACAGCGCTTCGTTGTCGTAGGCTACGGCTATATCCAGCCCGCCGGTTATACGTTGCGAGATTTCTTGCACCTGCGCCAGGATTTGTTTATCGCCGGCAGCCGCATGGGCGTAAACCAGAAACTCTTTGGCATTATCGTAATTAATATACGAAGACCGGATCGATGTGCGTACGGTCTGGACTGTGAGCAGCGCCAGGAACACCATCCCGAATGCCCCTGCCGTATGGGCGACGGCCCATTACGCTCTGATCCTGAGTAGACCGGCGCCGCTGGCCACGAGCACGATCAAGGCGATCAGAAAAGAAGCCGTGCTTTCGAGCTGAACCAGGTCTTTCCCCTGAAATGGTGGCTGTGTTCCTAAAAGGCTGGAAAGCACTCCCAGCAGGCTGAAAAAGAACACCGGCAAAAGCAGCAGGGCAAGCAGCCCTCGTTTCTGTAGCCAGGTCTTCCAGGGGGCAGTGTCGATGAGATGGCCGAACGCCCAGCCGGCGGCAATGATCATCGGCAGGGCGATGTGCACGGTGAGCCAGGGCATTTTTTCACCTGCTATACTGTAAGCCACCAGGGCAGTAAATACCCAGTAGAGCAATAAGGCTACGAACGGGACCTCCTGCGGCTCGGAGGGCGGCTCAAGGTCAATAGGGTTTTCGGCATCCTCAGCAACCAATTCGTCCTGTCCATCCGCATGGCCGTTCGATCCAATCACGCCATCGCCAACTTCGACCATTTCTGCGGCGAGCGGTTCGGCTTCCACAGCGGGCTGCTCCGGAACACTGATGGGGAACCGCCCGCGGAATGCGAGGTAGATTGCCACCAGGGTGCCAATCGCCGGGAGATACTCGTACATGGGGATCTGGATCAGAGCGTAATAGTATAGAGGCTGGCTGCCCCGATCAACCCCTTGCTGGGCCAGCCAGTAACCCAGAGAGCCGACCATGCCGGTAAAAAATCCCGGTCCATTGGTGAAAAAGGTTGTAAAAAAGAAGGTGAAAATCCCATAGAAAATGGCGGCATTCTGCAGCCATAATCTCGGCCTCCACCAAACCCCAATACCGATGGCGATCAGCGTCATAGGGATCAGGAAGAGGCTCGTATGCAGGATTCCGGTATTCGAATAATCCTGCGGGTTCCACCCCACGAGGTTAACCGGGAAGGCGGTCAGCAATGGCAGGACGAGTGTCCCCAGCAAGATGAGCAGGTCGAACGAGCGTTCGCTGCGGATACTCTTCCAGGTAAGACCCGTTACCAAGAAATAGCCCGCGGCAATCAGGGAGATCACCCCTAATACTGCCAGACCGGCGGCGATCGGTGAAGGAGGCAAGCCGGTCGCGGCTGCGGGCGGCGTGGCAACCGTACTGGGCGCAGCCACCGCCGTCGCCGTGCCTGCTCCAGTCGGTTGAGCCATGACGTGCACCCCGATGGCTCCCACGAGCAGCACGATCCCTGCTGCCAGAGCGACCATGAAGGGGCGCATCCTGGAAGGATTATTCCAATCCTTTTTTGAGACCCGCACGAGAAACAGTACTCCCAAGAAAAGCAGCGCCTGGGCAGTGTAGATATACGCCGTCTCTTTTGCGGTAAAGTTCAGGATGGTGACCGTCGTGAGAAGAAAAATGTAGCGGTTCTGCCCCGTCTCCAGGTACCGGAGCATGGCAAACAGGGTAACCAATCCAAACAAGGCAATAAATGCTTCGTTGCGAACGTAGCGGCCGTAAAAGAGCATGTACGGCGAGATCAACATCAAGAAGGAAGATACCAACGCTCCGGTACGGCCGAAGTAACGGCGGAAGCCCCACCAGGCGAATGCGACCGTGGCAATGCTGAACAGCGCGGCTGGAATGCGGGCGGTAAAATCGCTGTCACCGAACAGAAAGAAGGTCAGCGCAATCAGGTGGAATTGCAGGGGGCCGTGAGTGATTGGATCATGAACGTACCCCTGGCCCTGATACAGCTCCCAGGAGGGTACCACATGGTTTGTTTCATCGTGACTCATCACCCGGGCGCCCAGAATGTAAAACCGGCTGAATACAGCCAGGATCAAGATCAGAGTGATCAAGATCGTTTCGATTTTTATGGAAGAAAGCAGTGGAAGCAATGGGCGATCGAGCCAGGAAAGTTGCTCTTTCGAGGGTTGGACTTCTTCTTTCGGTACAAAATTCATCTCAAACCCATCAATCAGATATTTAGGTTCCACCCCAGCAAATCATGGGGGAATCAACCACGATTCTTTGTGGTGCTACCGGTGCAAAGGAGTACAGCGTGACTATACTTTAATCTCCGATTTCTGGCAAGGCGTGAATGAATAGTCTCTTGGCAACAGGGGGCGCGAATGGCATATAATAGCAGCAAGGCAATGGCCGAATCGGCCCGGATATGTTATGACGAAGAAACATTACTCCCTGATTGCAGCAATCATGCTGGCGGCAAGCCTTGCAGCCTGCAATCTTCCCGCATCTCGTCAAGATCAAGAGACACCTCAGCCTTCAACCTCGGTATTTCCCTCAAACTCACCGAAAGACACTCCGAACCCTTCACCTTCCGAACAAACCCGGCCCCCGCAAACCGCAGATAGCACATCCACTGCCACAGAAACGGCTTTTGAGACTAAAGCTGCCACTTCCTCTGTCTCCTCATCGGCAGACCCTACCCCGCAGGTGAGATGCGATCGCGCTGCGCCGGGAAACCCCCTCGATATCACCATGCCAGACGACACCCATGTAGGTCCCGGGGAGGAGTTTTCCAAAACCTGGAGATTGCTGAACACCGGAGAATGCTCCTGGACGGAGGGTTACTCGCTGGTATGGTTTTCTGGGCAAAAATTCGACGCCACCCTGAAGAAACCCCTATCCGAGGTTGTCGCTCCCGGGCAAAGCCTTGATGTAACTGTGGATATGCAAGCTCCGGAAAAACCTGGCGTGTACCAGAGCAATTGGAAGTTGGAGAATGAATCCGGCGAGTTATTTGGCCTGGGCCCCTATGGGGATGCCCCGTTTTGGGTGCGCATTCAAGTTGTGGCAACAGGAACACCCCCCATTCTCCCTTCCCTCGTTCCTTCTCCTGTTCCTTCTTTCGTCCCAACTGAGGCGCCTTCCCCCATTCCTACCTCCATCTCGACCTCCATCCCGACTTCTGCTCCCACTGCAGCCCCTTCTCCCCTTCCCTCCCCCATTGTCTCATCGACCCCAGAAGCCACGGCCGCGGGCCAGGCAACCCTGCAGCCGGGCAACAACTTCGACCTGGATAAAGGCCAGGTTGGGCAGGGCGATACCGGCGACGTGCGTTATGCGTTGGGGGAAGAGCAGGGCTACCACCTCAATCCTTTGAATGGAGCCAGATTAGCTTCTTTCGCTGCCATTTCTCCTTCGCCGGCAGTATGCCAGACGGCAGCATTGAGCTCTGCGCCCGTCTCCCTGGATCTTGCCTCCACAGGCGCCTACGCCTGCTACCAGACAAGATCTGGTTTTCCCGGTTGGCTGCGCCTGGACCAGCTAAACCCGGAGGATGGAACGCTTACAATCACATTCGAAACGTGGTCCCTTCCCTGAGATCATGAGCACGCTGTTCCTGGTGGCAACCCCGATTGGGAACTTGGAAGATATTTCCATGCGCGCTCTGCGTACGCTGCGGGAGGTGCGGCTGATTGCCGCAGAGGATACTCGCCACACGCGCAAGCTGCTCTCGGCTTACGACATACACACGCCTCTGATCAGCTACCACGAGCACAATAAAATCAGCAAATTGGGGGCGGTCCTGGCTGCCCTGGAGAGCGGCCCTGTGGCTCTGGTTTCAGACGCCGGGACACCGGCATTGAACGACCCTGGATACGAGCTGGTGAAAGCCGCCCTATCCGCCGGGCATATTGTGACGGTCATTCCAGGCCCCGCCGCCCCGCTGGCAGCGCTTGTAGGGTCCGGATTGCCGACCGACAGTTTTCTCTATTTGGGTTACCTGCCGCGTAAAAGCAACGATAGGCGCCATGCGCTGGAGAATGTTGCCAATCTGCCGTATACTTTAATCTGGCTTGAGACCCCTCACCGCCTCCTGGACGCTCTTTCCGACATTGCCGCAGTATTGGGGGACCGGCCGGTGGCTGTGGCGCGCGAGCTGACTAAAGTGCATGAAGAAATTTTCCGCGGCACGCTCAGCTCTGCCCTGGAGTATTACCGCCAGGAGAATCCCCGGGGAGAATTTACCCTGGTGGTGAGCGGCAGGCTTGTACAGGCAGAACCCTGGACGGAAGAACGCCTGCGCAGCTCGATCGAAGAGGAACTGGCCGCGGGAGCCACGCCTTCAGAGCTCGCCCGCCGCCTGGCCGAAGCCTCTGGCTGGCCGCGCAAAGAAATCTACCGGCGGATCACCGCCGAAAGAGAGTAAACCGACTTTTTCTACGATTGGAGTGCCTTCTATGAACCTTGATGATTTATCCGCTTTCCAAAAGATCGACGCCGAGAACATGATCGTTTATATAGACGCACTTCCCGAGCAGTTTGGCGCCGCCTGGCGCCTGGGCCAGGAACAGCCCCTGCCAGATTTCCACGGCGTAAAAACCATCCTGGTGACAGGCATGGGCGGCTCAGCGATCGGTGGAGACCTGGTATCTGCATTCGTTGAGCCGCACAGCTCTATGCCGGTGATCGTGCACCGGAATTACGGGCTGCCTGCCTGGGCGCAGGGGCCCGAAACCCTGGTCGTCGCCTGCTCGCATTCCGGGGATACCGAAGAAACGCTGTCTGCCTTCGAACAGGCTCGATCTGCCAACTGCCGCCTGCTGACCATCAGCACCGGAGGCAAACTTTCTCAAGCTGCTCAGGCAGCCGGGGTGCCTGCCTGGCACTTCGAGCATCACGGCCAGCCGCGGGCGGCCGTCGGCTATTCGTTTGGGCTTCTTCTGGCGGTAATCGCCCGCCTGAACCTGATCCCCGATCCCACCCCACAGGTCGAGAGCACAGTCGCAGCTATGCGCCAGGTGCAATCCGAGATGCAAGCCGGCGTGCCGGTGGCTAAAAACCCGGCTAAACGCCTCGCCGGCCAGCTGCACGGGCGCTGGGTGACCATAATGGCAGCCGATTTCCTGGCGCCAGTAGCCCGCCGTTGGAAAACGCAGATCAACGAGGTTGCAAAAGCCTGGGCGCAGTTCGAGTTCCTGCCCGAGGCAGACCACAACACCATGGCCGGACTGCTCAACCCGGAAAAGGTCTTGAAAGATAACCTGGTGATTTTCCTGCGGGCGCCTTCCGACCACCCGCGCAACAGCCTGCGGCTAGAGCTGACATGAAGATCTATGTATGCCCGCAAAGGCTTCCTGCAAGAAGGACTCAATACCGACTACGTCGACGCCCGAGGAGAAAACCCCCTGGAGCATATGTGGACGACGCTACTGATGGGAGATTATGTGGCCTACTACCTGGCCATGTCGTATGAGGTTGATCCCACACCCGTCGAAGCCATTCAGGGGTTGAAAGCCGAGATGCGCGGCTGATTGAGTTCACAATCCACCAGCGGCGTGTAGCGAGGTCCGGCCTGGACCCAGCCTGACGCTTCCAGAAACCAGCGCGGGGCGCGCGACCAGATTCTGCCGCGGCCATCCATCACCGGGCGGCGCCGCCGGTCGCCTGGTTTTCCAACCGCGCAGCAGAGCATTTCGCGATCGTGGCAGCGCCCGGGCGTTTCAGAGATGCAGAAGCATTGCGGGCATACATAGATCTTCATACCATTGGCCATACCTCACCTCCGCCATTAGAACTCAGGAAGGTCATTCTCGAAATAACTGCCCTGAGGCACGCTGCTTCATGGCGCAGACAAGTAGATTTTACAACAAATTGATGGGGAGAATGACCGATCGAAAGCCAACCTGAAGCCAGAGGTTAAATTGATCCATGTTATAATTCTCAACCGCCCGGCTCTCTAAGCCGGCCGGGCAATCGGGAGAGGTAGCGTAGTCTGGCCTAACGCGCGCGCCTGGAGAGCGCGTGTACCGTAAGGTACCGTGGGTTCGAATCCCACCCTCTCCGCAGGTTATTAGATCCCCAAGGCAGCGGCGTCACATGTGGCGTACTCTGCACTTACTGCCAGACTTAATCGTTCTGGTGGTGAATCTTTCAAAGTGCAAGGGATCTGCAATCGAGATCGCTCAGTTCGTGCTGGGCGATCTCGGTTATATGCTGCATTACCCTCATTGCAGATACTCCTTTACTCCTGTTAAGGTATTGCGGGACGATGGGAAGGTGATTATTACCAGGGCTCCTATGTGTCTTCTATTCTCTCTGCTCCCAGATATTCCACACCAATATGCTAAATTTCTCCCATAATCGACTTTGAGATCTGAGGGATGTATAATCACGCTTAAGGATGGATTAATCTCGAATTCCGTCTCTTAGGGGTTAACCGATGTCTCATCATTCATCCCGGATGGACCTGCTCTACACCAAGTTGCATCCTCCACCCGTTCGTGAAAAACAGGTGGTTCGCTTGCACTTGCTCGAAAGACTCGATGCTGCGCTCCACCAGGGATTGACCCTGGTCTGTGCTCCTCCCGGCTATGGAAAGACCACTCTGCTCAGCCAGTGGGTCTATCGTCTTACAGGACCGATCGGCTGGGTTTCACTCGACCGCAGCGATAACGACCTGGCACAATTTCTGCGCTACTTCCTGGCCGCAATCCAACATGTCGACCCAGACGTTGGTGTACTGATCCCCAGGATGTTGCAACCCCCTCGACCGCTATCTGTCCCGGCAGTATGGATTGCCCTGATCAACGACTTGGCAGCCTCGAATAAAGAGTTCACACTCATCCTGGATGACTATCAGGAAGTGCAAAATCAGGTTGTCCATGAAGGACTCGAGTACCTCTTCGAACACATGCCCGGGAACCTTCATTTGATCATCGCCACGCGCTCCGATCCGCCAATCAACTTACCGCTGCTGCGTGCCCGTGGTCAGCTGCTCGAATTTCGCGCCGCTGACCTGTGCTTCAACACCGATGATGCCAGGTTATTTTTTCAAGATATTTTGGGGATGCCGCTCGAGGAAAGGGAGGTTACTGCACTGGTCCAGAAAGCCGAGGGGTGGGTCGCCGGGTTGCAAATCGCCGCGATCCTACTCCAAAACCAGTCCAATCTCCCCAAGGCTGTGCAAACCTTCACGGGTAGTCACCGGCATATCCTGGATTATTTAGCAACAGAAGTCATCGAGCGCCATCAGAA
>JAMCRR010000037.1:0-50160 GCA_023381565.1 Chloroflexota bacterium | reverse complement strand
CCACCCAGGAATTCCTCTGCCAAACCGCAATCTTGGATCACTTGGAGGCTTCATTGTGCGATGCCGTAACGGGGCGAAGCGACAGCCGGCATATCTTCGAGCAATTGGATCGTGAATATTACTTCATTGTCCCTCTTGACGACGATCGGCGTTGGTACCGTTATCACCGCCTGATGGTCGAGGCATTACGGCGAAAGACTGAAGGGCTTGATAAAGCCCAATTAGCTGAGCTCCATCGTCGCGCCAGCATCTGGTATGAAGAACAGGTGATGATCGATGCGGCAATCGACCATGCATTCAAAGCCAGCGATCTCGATCGCGCTGCTGAATTAATCGAAAGTGGCGCTGAAGCGATCCTGAAACGAAGTCAGGTGGTTAAACTGCTGGAATGGCTTGGCAGGCTATCAGAAGAACAGATTCGCGAGCGCCCTCGTTTGAACATAGCCTATGCGTGGGCTCTGCTGCTCAAGGGAGGCTCTATCCATGCCGTAAAGG
The DNA here is from genome assembly GCA_023381565.1 of Chloroflexota bacterium. GTDB lineage: Bacteria > Chloroflexota > Anaerolineae > Anaerolineales > Anaerolineaceae > JAMCRR01. The sequence continues at coordinate 49,665 of JAMCRR010000037.1, read as the reverse complement.
CAAGGCTGGAAGCCTCTGCCACCCTTACAGCAGGTGCGTTGGTGTCTGCTGAGGAGGCAGTGATCCGTGCCCTGATCGCGACTTCAACAGGTGATGTCAATCAAGGATTTGCATATTCCCACCGTGCTTTGGACGAACTACCTGCCGATCGAATCTTCCTCCGAAGTGTTGCGTTAGAAACTCTCGGGATGGGGTACGTTTTCCAGGGTGATATACAATCTGCCATCCAGGCATTCAAGGAGAGCATCGCACTGGCGCGCGATTCGGGCAACACCATGTTTGCGGTGGCATCATTAAGTAATCTGGGAGGCATCTACCTCATTCAAGGTCATCTAAAATTCGCTGAGGCTGTTTATCACCAGGCCCTGGAACTTGCCACCACGCAATTTGGCCAACGGCTGCCGGTAGCCTGCCGGGCATTGATGGGTTTGAGCGAGATAACCCGTGAATGGGACAACCTGGGGCGAGCACGTGAGCTGCTAGAGGAAGCTCTACAGCTTTCACAGCAATATAGTGAGACCGGCGAACTGGTGATGTATCTCAGCCTCGCCCGAGTGCTTCAAGCACAGGGGAATGTAGAAAAGGCGGTCGATCTGGTACAGAAGGCGCAAGCCATAGCAATTCAAAGCACTGCGACGGCAATCGACGACCGGTTGGTGGAAGTCGCGCTGGTCCGGCTATGGTTGCAGCAGGGCAATATGGCGGGTGCAGGAGAATGGGCTGACAGAAGGGGATTCGAACCGGACTTATCAAGGGAGGCGCTTTCCCGGAGGGACACCCACATTATCCCGTACGATTTGCGCGAAGGAGAATGGTTGCTCTACGCGCGACTTCAGCTCGCGCAGAATCGGGCGGAGGCTGCTGTGAATACGCTCGCAATGCTATTGAGCGCGTCGATTGAACAAAGCCGCACCCGGCATCTTCTCGAAATCCTCATTCTGATGGCGCTCGCTTATCAGGCGACAGGATCCGTAGACCTCGCTGTGGACGCCCTGGAAAGATCGTTAAAGCTAGCCGAGCCGGAGGGGTATGTGCGCGTATACATCGATGAAGGCCCCCCAATGATAAAGCTGCTACGGGAGGCCGCACGCCGGGGCATCAAGAAACAATATTGCAACAGGTTGCTCAGCACCTTTCAACAGGAGGATCGAATCCTGGAACACGCTTCAGGCGAAGACCAAACAGGATTGGTAGAGCCGCTTAGTGGGCGCGAATTGGAGGTCCTGCAATTGCTCGCTGAGGGGTGCACCAATCGAGAGGTCGGTGAGCGGTTGTATCTCTCATTGAGCACCGTCAAAGGGCACATTTCTAACATCAACGGAAAATTAGATGCCAGGAACCGCACGGAAGCCGTTGCCAGAGCAAGGCAATTAGGGATCTTGCCTGGGAATTGATGATCCAATCTCCTCACAATTGATCCTTCAAGGAAGAGACTATACCTTCTACCTAGCTCTTCTCCCATGCGGTAAAACAGTACCTTCAACCATACTTTTGACCGGTCACAGCCATACCATTCTTATGCGATACTTTTGTCAGCGAAGGAATGATATCGATAGAAAGGCTGTGCTCGCAGTGTCAAAAGGAACTCTCCATCGACCAACAAAAAACATCCCCTTGACCGCCCAACGCCGATATTTTCGCATCGAGGTGCGCGGTCAGGTCGACAAGGGATGGATGGCTGCCTTCGATCCGATATCGTTTTCAAGCTCGGATAGCGCCACGATGATTGAAGTACTGGCCGACCAGGCTGCGTTGCGAGGCATTTTGAACCGCATGTGGGATATAAATCTGGACCTCTCTTTTCCGTGATTGAAACCTCCCGGCCAACCGCTCGAAATGGAGATAAATGAAATGCAAAAGTTAGTCTTCACGTTTGAGGAACTATCGTCCGATTTACAACCGCTGGCCGGTGGTAAGGGGGGGGCGCTGGCGAAACTCTACCAATCTGGCTACCCGGTTCCAGAGGGTTTCGTCATCACTTCATCTGCATTTGCAGAGGACCAGTTGCTGCCGGAAGCCTGGAGACAGGTCCAGGACCAATTGGATTTAATGCGCGCAAACGATGATCAGCGAGCCTTCGCGGTCCGATCTTCTGCGCTTAGCGAAGACACGGAGCAAGCTTCTTTTGCAGGCGAATTCGAGACACGTTTAAATCTCTCCAGCAACGAAGAGATCTTAGACGCCATCCATCAAGTCTATCAGTCGCGGTATAGTGAGAAAGTCCAGGCGTACAGTCGAGCTAAGGGCATGACTACAGCCCATGAAGTCGCTGTGGTCGTTCAAAGGCTGGTGGTAGCCGACCGATCCGGGGTGTTATTTACCGCCAATCCCACGAACGGTATCCGCACTCAAGTAGTGATCAACGCCACCTGGGGACTGGGTGAAGCGATCGTCAGTGGGGCTGTAACCCCCGATATGCTCATCGTGGATAAGATGACGAAACGGGTTGTTACCCGCCAGACAGAAATAAAGGAAGTCATGACGGTGAGTATGGCAGGCGGCACCCAGGAACGCCCGGTGGAGGGGAAGAAACAAAAGCAGGCGGTTCTCTCAGATGCAGAGGCCGTCAGGCTGGCGAGTCTGGCTGTCCAAATCGAAGCTTTGTATGGCATGCCGGTGGATATCGAATGGGCTGCTTTGGGTGAAGAGTTTTACATCTTGCAAGCTCGGCCTATCACTGCTCTACCCGATCCCCCCTTACCGGCAAACTGGAAGCTGCCCAAAGGCGCTTATATGGCGATGCGAGTGAACGTCATCGAGCTAATGGCAGAACCTCTCTCGCCGCTGTTCGAAACAATGGGTGTGGAAGTCATCAATACCAGCATGCAAGCCATGTTGACCAGTTTCCTCGGGCCTGGTATCATGCCAGAGCCTCCAATCATCCAGGTGAACCATTATGCCTATTACAATGGTTCGTTAAAACCAATGAAAATCGTCAAGCTCTTGTTCGACTCGGTAGGCATCGCGAAGCGCATGTTCACAGCACCAGTCGAGCGTTGGACAGAGCAGGGCCGGCCAGTATACCTGACCGAAGTTAAGAAATGGAAAAGCAGCAATTGGCGCGATCTCACCAACACAGAAATTCTGCACGCATCCCGGGAACTGGCTGAAGCCGCTGTCGACGCCTATTGGTCGATGGTTGGTGGAGTCATCCCGGCAGCCTGGATAAGTGAAGCGCTTTTTACCTTTTTCTACCGAATCCTGATCAAACACCGCACAGACCCGGATGCCCCCATATATTTACTTGGCTTTGATAGTGTGCCGATCCGGGCGGATAAATCTCTCTATACACTGGCAATCTGGGCGAGAGGACAGGAAGCACTCGCACACTATCTTGCTGCTACCCCCGCAAAACAACTTGCAATGGACATCAAATCCGTTGAGCCGCCCGAGGTATTAATTGAACCCGCCTGGATCGAATGGCGCAAGAAAGTTCAAGCTTACCTGGAGCAATATGGGCATACGATCTATGATCTCGATTTCGCGAATCCAGTCCCTGCAGACGATCCTACGCCATTGTTGGAAACCTGCAAACTATATCTGAGCGGGAAGGGGAGCAATCCATACGAAAGGCAGCAGGGAGCCATCAACCGCAGAGAAGCGGCTGTCTCAGCCGTTCGAAAACGGCTGATGGGTTGGCGGTTGAAGCAATTTGAGCGGTGGCTTACTCTGGCTCAACGCTTCGCGCCCCTACGCGAAGATGCCCTGGCAGACGTTGGCCTGGCTTATCCACTGCTGCGACAGATGTTACACGGCATCGGCGAACGGATGACTGAAGCAGGAGCCATCGAGCATCCCGAGGATATCTTCTGGTTGACTCAAAAGGAAGTTATGGCAGCCTGCGAGAAACTGGATCGCAATCTACCGGTAGAAAGAATATCGGGTGCGATTCCCGAGCGGAAAGCAGCAATCCGGTCCGCACAAAAAGCACCCCCACCGATGAAGCTCCCAAATCTTTCGCTGCACTGGCTGCAGAATCTGTCCGCAAGCCTGTCCAGGGGCAGGGTGCACCGCAGCTTGAAAGGTGTCGCTGCATCTGCTGGATGCGTAACGGGGAGGGCATGCGTGCTCCGCGGTCCGGAGGACTTTGCTCAGATGGCATCGGGAGATGTACTGGTGGCCAAGCTCACCACACCTGCCTGGACACCGCTCTTCGCCCGCGCGGCAGCTATCGTTACCGATGTCGGCGGCCCACTCAGCCACGGATCGATCGTGGCGCGTGAGTATGGCATTCCAGCTGTGTTGGGCACAGGCGTTGCCACTCAACGCATTCAGAACGGACAAACGATTACCGTGGATGGCAATGCCGGATTGGTAATTCTCCAGTAACTATGGAGGATCGGGGTAGTAAGTCAAAACACCGCTTTTTATATAAGAAGCCAGCACCCGTTCTGTTGGGACCAGCGCTGGCTTTTACAAATCTGACTCTTTTCAACGTGGGTAGGGGACCCACCCTCTCCGCTCAAAGGATTGTTGATTGTTGATTTTACATTGAGAATTAGATGGTTCAAAGGTCGCTCGGTAATTCCCGAGCGATCTCTATTTATCATAGCGAGAATCGATTAAGCCTGGTAAGAAATCGATAGAGATGGCTCGAGATTTGCTTCTGGATAAGAGTTATACTTGCTTTTTTGAGATCATCCATGCAACCCTTGAAAGTCCCCTTAACTCCCCCCGGCCAACTACCGCCCGGCTACCGAGAAGCGCTCTACTGGCAGATCTCCGGAACGCGTGCTCGGACGATCGTCATCTACCTGCTCAGCGTGCCGCTCTTCTTCGCCTGGTTTTTCGTATTCGCCTGGCTGGCAAACACTTTCGGCCACATCCCCGACTCCATTAGCCTTTCTTCTCTGCCAGAATTAATTTCCATCCTGGCGGCTTTTCTCCTGGTGCTGGTGCTGCACGAACTTACCCATGGCGTATTCATGCGCAGTTTTGGCGCCCACCCCGAATATGGCGTCCTGTGGAAAGCTCTGGCGTTCTATACGACTTCCCCCGGTTTTGCGTACCAGCGAACCCAGCATTTGATCATTGCACTGGCGCCGCTGGTTGTGCTGAGTGTTGCTGCAGTTGTACTCATGGCTTTTATTTCCGGGACGGCCTGGGTGGCGTTGATCACCCTGGCAGCCGCACTGAACGCATCTGGGGCGGTTGGCGATCTATGGATCGCAGCCCTAGTTTTGCGTTATCCCAGGAATGCCTATGTGATCGACGAGCGGGATGGTGTTCGAATATTTCTGCCCGGCGAGGGGATTGCTGATACGCCTCCCTCTGCCCAATAACCCCCACTTGATTTGCTGAGATGCGACGACCAGACTGCATTCTACCCAATTTTATGATAAAATTTGGTCTAAGTCTTGAGGGCGGGGCACGCAGCCCAATAAGCATAAATTTTCATTTTATCTCAAAGGTGCGGCTGACCAAAGTTCGCGGTTGAGCAAACCTTCGAGATATTTTTAATTAGGAGACATTTTCGCCCATGCAGTGGGTCCGAGAGTACACCCCCCAGCCTGAAACCAGGCGCCTATACATGCGAGCCATGGCCATCACCCTGGGGATCAACATCCTCCTGGCTGTCAGTAAAGGGATCGTCGCTTATCTATCTAAAAGCGTCGCCATCTACGCTGACGCAGCCAATTCCACCTCGGACGTGCTGTATTCGCTGCTTCTGATTCTGGGATTGTGGATGGCGCAGCGCCCCCCGGACCTCTCACATCCGCAGGGTCACAACCGGTTCGAGCCTCTGGTTGGTGTACTCGTCTCGATTTCTATGGCATTTGCCGGATATGAGGCGGCAAGGTCAGCGATCGATCGTTTTTACAGTGGATCGTTCGCCATCGACCCCGGGCTGCCTACTCTGATCCTGATCTTCAGTGCAGCGTTGAAAGCCGGGATGTACATTTCCATCCGGCGCATAGCACTCCAGCTCACCAGCCCCGCTTTATCTGTAGTCGCCAGAGATAACCTGAGCGATGTGCTGACCTCTGTGGCAGCATTTCTGGGAGCCTTCGGCTCACGCTTTCTCTCACCTTTGCTCGACCCGATTGCCGGTCTGCTCGTGGCCGTCTGGATCTTCAGGACGGCATTCCGCGCCGGGTGGGAGAATCTCAACTATTTGACAGGCGGGGGTGCTTCAGAAGAGCTGCGCAACGAGATTGCCAAAGTGGCAAGTGAGACGCCCGGCGTAGCCCAGGTGCATCATATCATGACCGAATACGCCGGCGCTAAGTTTGTCATCGATATCCATATTAACGTCGATGGAGAAATCAGCCTGAACCAGGCGCATGCCATAGAGGATGAAGTCTCTTCACGCCTGGAATCGCTGCCGCAGATCGACCGTGCCTACGTGCATGCCGAACCCGCCGGGTGGGAAGGGCCAAAATAAGCCGCCCCCTCACACAGAAGCAGGAAAAATCAAGTTCATCTGCATCGGTCTGAGGTTAATAATTTCCCTCATAGATTAACGGGAAGTAGTAGCTATAGTGGAAGGTATCTCTGTAAGCTGCCAGCACGTTCAGCAAGCCGAATCCGTAGACGTTATTTGGAGAGCTCTGCAGAGTATCCGTGCCGCAAAGCTGTCCTGCGCTGGGGTAAAGCGGTTGGGCTGAGCTTTCCAGGAGCTGCTCCGTAGCGGCCACCTCACCGCGCAGCGCCGGGATCGCCGACCAAAGCAGGGCCACGGCTCCCGCCACGTGGGGGGCAGCCATCGAGGTGCCGCTCATGGCGCTGTAATCTGCTCCATAGATTTTCCCAACCGGGATGCTTGAACGTACGCCTACCCCTGGTGCGACCAGGTCGGGCTTGCGCAGCCCGCTGCCATCAACCATCACAGGTCCCCAACTGCTGAAAGGAGCGATGGCATCGCTGCTGGAAACCGCCCCAACCGTGGTTACGTCGTCTTCCAGAGCCGGGGGTGTGTTGACAGTGCCGCAGCCCGGGCCATCGTTTCCTGCGGAGACCGCCATAAATATCCCGGCCGCGCGCACGTTATTCACGACCTCGTGCAGCACTCCCGGGTCGATGCATCCTTCTGATGTCGGACAGCTATACGAATTACTGATCACGTCTGCGTGCCGGGTCGGATCCGGGTTTTGCCCATTCAGATCCCACGGCGCCATGAAGAACTGCAGGCATTCAATGTAGGTGCTCGGCCGGCCAACCCCTTCATCCATATTCCGGCAAGCGATCCAGCGCGCCCCTGGCGCCATGCCGATCTGGTTTCCGGCGCCGTCATCTCCGACACCGATCCCCATCACGTGGGTGCCATGGTTCTCATCATCGCAGGGCACCGGGCTGCTGAAGCCGCAGGGGTTGCTGCCGTCGCCGCTCAAATCCTGATGGATGGCATCCCACCAGCTATAGTTGTGGTTGGCAAGCGTACCGTCCCAGCCGCGATACTGCCCGATCAGCGCCGGGTGATCCCAGTCCACGCCGGTATCCGCGCTGGCGTAAACCATTCCCCGCCCGGTGATCCCCTGACTCCACATCTCTGGGGCGTGCACCTGGGTGAGGTTCGCTTCTACCCCAGATGCAGCCAGCAAAGGCGTATTCGTATCGTCAGGGAGCATCTCGAACGCCCTATCGGTGACGATGCGCTCTACATCCTGCCGGGCAGCCAGCGCTTCCACCGCCTGGCGATTGCCCTGCACGGCGATCAAATTAGCGACCCAATAGCTGTGGTATTGCGTCACAGCCCGGCTCCGCGCTAATGCTTCTAGCAGGGATACCACCGGGGGCTGGCTGGCCTCCGCCGTCTGGCGCAGGAGGCCGGTCACGCGGGCAGGTCGCTGGCGGGCATCCAACGCCTGGATCGCCTCTGCCTGGAGGTCAGTCTGTTGGGCCAGAACGACCAGGAAATTGCCGCTTTTCCCATTCGCAGTGTCATCGAGAACACGCGCGTCGATCTTTGACTCGGGTGAAGAAGAGGCTTCCACAGACCCCCATCCGCCCTTCAAGAATTATAACCAGAATTACAAGCCAGGCCAGGACCCGAATTTTGCCCAAGTTATGATTCCTATAGAGATAATCCGGCTCTTCTATCCATCACTCTATGTCAGTTGGACTGAGGGGCATCGATCTATCCTGAATAACCGGTAGATGCTCGACCCAAAACCCAACATCCATTAATTTGTTGAATATCCGTTGACCTTACCGCTATCGACTATTCAGACGCTAAACAGCACATACTGCTTGAGGAAACTCAACACATCCTCGTAGTGTGCAGCCCAGGTCTCGGGGCGGCGGAAACCGTGCCCCTCCCCTTCGTAGAGCCGGTAGATGTGCGGCACATGATGCTCGCGCAGTGCGGCGACGATCGTCTCAGCCTGGTTGGTAGGCACCACCTTATCCTCATTCCCCTGGAACACGGCCAGCGGGTCGCGGATGTGCTCGGCGTGGAAGATCGGCGACCAGGCGTGATATTTTTCGGCTGCTTCGGGTAGCGGTCCGACCAGCGAATCGGTGTAGCGCTCCTCGAACTTATGCGTCTCCGCAGCCAGCGTGAACAGGTTGCTCACACCGTATAAGCAAACACCGGCCTTGAATTTACCCGGATATCGGATGAGGGCGTTCAGAACCGTGTATCCGCCTGCGCTCCCGCCTTTGATGACCAGCCGTTTCGCGTCGGCCAGGCCCTGATCGACCAGAGCCTGCGCTCCCCCGGCGGCGTCTTCCACGTCAAGCTCTCCCCAGCGGCCGCGCAGCATCTTCATATAGGTACGCCCATAGCCGGTACTGCCGCGGTAGTTGACCTCCAGCCAGGCATATCCCCGGCTGGTGAAGAACTCTGCCTCAGGCGAATAACTGGCAGGTCGCTGAGAAGTAGGCCCCCCGTGAATGAGCACGATGGCCGGCGGCAGGCCGGTGCTCTGATATTTGGGATTGGCCGGCGGAAAATACAGACCGTGCACCACCGTAGAATCGGGCGCCTTCCAGGTAATCGCACGCGGGATCGACAAATCCTGCGGATCTACCACCTCGGACGTGCTGCGCCGGATGGTGCGAATGGCATGGTCTTCCCAGGTGATCACCTGCGGGGCAATCCCCGGGGAGGATGCGATGCAGGCTACCCGGTCGCCTTTTGGGGAGACACTTACCTGTTCCAGCCAGGTATACGGGGCCAGATCCATTCGGGTGGTCATTCCGGATTCGACCTCGACCTGCCACAAGGAGGCAAAACCGGCCTCGTTTCTCAGGTAAACTATGCGCCGGCTGTCTCCGCTCCAGCCGTAGGTGTGCATGCCCTGCCCCCAGGCAGGCGCGGCAAGCGTGCCGCCATCCACCAGAACATGCGCCTGACCGCTATCTAGGTCGAGCAAATAAAGCTTATCCCATTCGCCTTCCCCGGCAGTATAGCTTAACCAGCGCCCATCCGGCGAGAATCCCGGTTGGAAAATGGGCGTGTCTGCGCCTCCGGCAACCGGATGCATCTGCGCCAGACGCGGAGTTTCACCCTCCAGGACGGCGAGCATCAAACGCGTCCCGTCCCAGGGCATGTTGGGGTGATCCCATTCCACCCAGGCAAGGCGATCCCCGCGCGGGTGCCAGACCGGCTGCATGTAGAAATCCGCTCCCTGCGCCAGGTGGACCGGCCAGCTTTCTCCAGTACAGGCGACCAGCCCCAGGCTGTCGCGGCGCTCTACGGAATGCACGTAGACCACCCAGCGGCCATCAGGCGAAAGTGCGGGTGAGGCTGCGTGGCCGAACTCGGGGCTGATTGCCCTGGGCTGGTCGTAGGTAAGGCAACGCCGGTACAGGCGGCCGTCTTGAGCGGCAAAGACCACCACACCGTCGCGGACGGTGAAATCGCCGCCCCCGTAACCAACCCCGGCGCGAACATTTTGCTCCCAATTCAGCTCCACCGGGGCCTGCCCTTCGCTCTGGCTGAGCAATACCCCTTGCGCGCCGCGCCCTTCCAACCAAACCAGAGTCTGCCCATCCGAATCCCACAGCACGTCTGAAAGACGTAACTGCACGCTCATAAAAGTTGGACTGATGGGACTGTCCCATATCCCGTACGGTCGGAAGATTTTTTCAGCCATGCAAAGCCTCCCTCTTGATCATTCGTTTATCTTTCGGTTTGCCAGTTACCTGTCTCGTGGATTATAACCCTGCCGTGTTGAATACAGGGATTTTCCTACTTGTATCCGAAAACCTAGCCGATATAATTTTAATTACACCCATTCAGGAAATCAGGGGGGGTAATCGCAAACCGATTGAGTAGTGTCACTCATCTATGACTCTTCAGCAAACTCGTTTCTTAAACAAATTCCTGGGCTCTGCCCTGAAACCTGCGTTAGACCGAATAAGCCGGCGGAGCTTGCCTCGGACCTCGGGCACCCTTCACATCGACGGTTTGCACGAGCCGGTAGAAATCCTGCACGACCACTGGGGAATCCCGCATATCTATGCCGGTAACCTGCCTGATCTTCTGTTTTCCCAGGGTTTCGTCCACGCCCAAGACCGCCTGTTCCAGATGGATTTCAACCGCCGGCTCGTTGCAGGCCGGCTGGCAGAAGTAATGGGACCGGTCGCCGCGCCGGTCGACCGTTGGATTCGCACTCTTGGGCTGCGGCGAGCTGCCGATCAGGAACCCGGCCTCCTCGACCAAGATATGCAATCTCTGCTGGAGGCATACGTTGCTGGAATAAACGCCTACATCTCTCGCCGGCGATTTCCCATCGAGTTCACCATCCTCGGCTACCAGCCGGAAAAGTGGACCGTAGTTGATTCTCTCTCCTGGCCCAAACTGATGTCCTGGGGACTTTCGGAAAATTGGGAAACCGAGATCCTGCGCCAACAGCTCATCGAGCATCTGGGTCCCGAGCTGGAAAGCGACCTGGAGGTGGAGGAGAATCCCCCAGGACCGTATATCCTGGGGTTGGAGGGAGATGATTTTACCTCGATCAAATTCGATGACCGCGCCCGCCGGTTGATGGGACCAACAACCCGAGATGGCGTGGGAAGCAACAGCTGGGCGGTAACCGGATTTCGCACAGAGGGCGGTAAACCCCTCCTGGCAAACGATATGCACCTGGGGCTAGACACTCCGGCCATCTGGTACGAAAACCATCTTTCCGGCGGCGGCTTGAATGTCACCGGGGTCAGTTTCCCCGGGATCCCCCTGGTCATCGTCGGGCACAACGAGCAGGTTGCCTGGGGTTTTACCGCCGGGCTGGCAGATATCCAGGACCTGTACATCGAGCATATCCGTCGTGAAGCTGACGGAAAGGTACAGGTGGAATACGCGGGGGGTTGGTATAACGCCGAGGTCCGCAAAGAAGAGATCCGCGTAAAAGGGGAAGAGAGCATCACCGAAGAGGTGATTATCACACGGCACGGTCCCATCATCAACAACCTGGTTACCGACTACAAAAACCACCAATCCCTGGCCATGCGCTGGACCTCACACCAACCGGGAAAAACATTTCTGGCGTTGTTAGGAGTCAACCGGGCGGCTAGCTGCCAAGAGTTACGGGAGGCTTTGCGCGAATGGGCTGAGCCGGTGGTGAATTGCGTCTTCGCCGACACGCAGGGGAATATCGCCTACATCCTGTCGGGGCGCATTCCGGTGCGCGCCCGCGGCGATGGACGCATACCCGTCCCCGGGTGGACAGACGAATACGAATGGACCGGTACGATTCCATTTGACGAGCTGCCGCAACTATTCAACCCGCTCGAAGCAAAGATTGTCACGGCGAACAATCATATCGCCGACCGCTCGTACCCGTACGTCTTGGGCCAGGATTATGTCCTGGCAGACCGGGCACAGCGCATCCACGAACTGATCGATCAAAGAGACCGGGTAGACCTGGCAACCATGCAGCAAATGCAGTTCGACCAGATCTCTGTATCCGCGCGCGAGATTGCTCCTTACCTGGGCCGTTTGGAGGTCGAGGATGAGGATTTGAAACAGGTTGTGGGGTTCTTGAGCGCATGGGATGGTCATATCGATACGAGCAGCCCGGCAGCGACGGTCTTCGAGTATTTTATGCACCGGGTCATTCCATTCACTCTCGAAAATAAGCTCTCCGAGCTTACGCCAGGATATGCCGGGCAGGGGCCAAACTCGACCCTGGCGCCAGGGAACATGATTGGTTTCCGCTCCTGGGAATGGTTCCAAAAGATCCTGGCTGTGCCCAACTCGCCTTGGTTCGACCAGGGAAACGGCGAAACTCGCGACGATGTCTTGCGCAAGGCGCTCCGCCAAACCGTCGATGAGCTGATTAAAAGGTTCGGACCCGATCCTAAAGAATGGAGGTGGGGCAAGGCGCACCTGATCACCTTTGGCCATATTTTGGGGCAAGCCAAACCCCTGAAGGCATTCTTTGATCGCGGGCCTTATCCGGTCGGTGGAGATGGAACAACCGTCTTTGCCGTATCGGCATTCCCGCCGGAAGAGAACGGAAAAACCAAAATCGGCCCGCCGTTTCGGTTTCTCGCCGATCTGAGCGATCTCGATCATACACTGGGATTGCTCGCCCCCGGCCAATCCGGCAACCCTGCGAGCCTCCATTACGACGACCAGCTCCTGGGGTGGTTCAACGGGGGATACCATACCATGCTCTTCGCCCGCGCAGACGTCGAGCACCAGATCGAAGCCAGGCTCAATCTGCTCCCTGGTCAGGGCCGCCTGGCTCAGCCTGCACAATCTTGATAATAATTGGCGTCATTCATAGGTAGGAATAGAAAAGGTCTTATAATTACTGCATTATGGCCCGGCCTTTTCTCTCGGTGGTAATTCCGGCATACAATGAAGCCAGCAACATCCAGTCCGGCGCGTTAGACCAGGTCGCCGGATATCTCTCTAGGCAGTCCTTCACGTATGAAGTGGTGATCGTCGATGATGGCAGTCTGGATGCAACCGCCGAGTTGGCGCGCAGTTTTGCGGAGAGCCACCCCGGATTTCGGGTGATTTCCAGCCCTCACCGGGGAAAGGCGCACGCAGTGACCACCGGCCTCCTGTCTGCAGAAGGAGAGCTCGTATTGTTCAGCGATATGGACCAGGCCACACCTCTGGATCAGGTTTCCAGGCTGATTCCCTGGTACGAACAAGGCTACGACGTGATCATTGGCTCACGCGGCAGAGTGCGCCGAAATGCCCCCGCCTGGCGCAAGCTGATGTCTATCAGCCAGATCATGCTGCGGAACATCATCCTGGGATTCAGTCAGGTGAGCGATACCCAATGCGGGTTTAAGGCTTTCCGAAGAGAAGCCATCCATCCGATCCTCGACGGACTTAGTCTATATGCGGCGGTTACGCCCGACGGGACGCCGCGTGGCGCCGCCGTGACCTCCGGTTTCGATGTTGAGCTGCTCTTCGTGGCCCATAGGCTGGGCTACCGCATTCGCGAGGTCCCGGTGGAATGGGACTACCACCGCACGCGGCGGGTCAACCTGTTTAAAGATGCCTTGCGTGGGTTGAATGATCTGGTGCGCATTCGCCTTGCTGATTTGCGCGGGGTATATTCAAAAAAAGTCATAGATCGGCGACAAACGAATCGATCCCCGTAGCTCCATTCGGTAGTGGATCGCTGGACTGTGTAATCTGCAGCGCGCCCGTGCCGTCGTAGGCCCGCACTCGAAAGACATGGCGTCCCGGCTGGTAGGTGTAGTTGTAGCGCCACTGCACCCAGGTGAGAATACTGAGCGGAGGGTCGCGCAGCTCGGCCGGCGCCCACGGGCTATTGTCGACTTGCACCTCCACCTTGCTGATGCCACGGTCTCCGGCGTAGGCGATGCCTCCCACCGGCAACACATTGGTTTGAGTGTCCAGGTTGTAATCCTTGACCGAATCCACTACGGAAGTTGTCTCGACGATCGCCGTCTGGCTCCAACCCCGATCAACCCAATATCCCGGTCCCAACCGGTCGGTCACGATCAGGTGCGAAAGCCACTTGGGTTGTTTCATTCCGTAAAGGTCAGGGATGAAAATTCGCAGTGGATAGCCGTGCTCGGGCAAGAGCTGGATTCCATTCATCCGGTAAGCCAGGATGGTGCGTTCATCCATTGCCACGTTCATATCCAGGCTCTCATAAAAACCGTCGAAAGCCATCATATTGACGAAGGCTGCCCCCTGTTTCAAGCCGGCTTGAGCCAGCACGGTTTTAAGCGGGACGCCGGTAAACTCAGCCGTGCTGATCAAATCGCCCCCCACCGGGTTCGAAATGCAGGAAAGGGTGGCATATTGAGAAATTGAGGGTAGTTTGCGGATCTGGTCGAGCGTCAGGGATAGGGGCGTCTCCACCAGCCCATCCACAACCAGACGCCAGGTGTTGATATCGGTCGTAGGAACGCCTATATTGATGTCCACCCTGTAGAAATCCGTTATCGCCGTGACCTCCGGGCGTGTGCCCGGCACAGAAGGAATGCGTTTTTCCAGGACCGATAGCGGGGGAGAAGCGGCCGGCCCGCTCGTTCCGCCGGTATTCGGGATTAATGGTGTCGATGTCGGACCCTGGGCAGTTGCCGGGCCGGAAGCCGCAGCATTGATGCGCGAGAACCCCCAGGTCGCCAAAATAAAAGCCACCGAGCTGCCCCACAGCCAGGTTAGAAACTGGCGCCGGGTAGCAGCCAGCTCTGCGGAGCTCGTTTGAGCCGGCAGGAGCTCCTGAGACATCCACCTTCCAAACAACGCGCCCACTCCCAGGAATAGGATTGCCATCCACAAAGTGGTTAGCAAAAGCCCCGACTGCCGAAATCCCAAACCGCTTTCGGCGACCCACGATACCAGGAAGCCAACCGCCCCCATCGCCAACCCGATCCTCCCTGCGCTGGCGGCATGTGCCCGGCTCAGGGCAGCGGCGACCAACCCGAGAATTGCCCCGGCGATGATAAAAAAGATGATCCCCATTGCCTGTTCGGCCGATTTTGCGGTGCTGGCAGTCGGTCCCAGATGGAATGCGTTTATCACCCCAACCATGACTCCAATCGCCCGGTCGACAAAAACCCCCGGAAGAAGGCGCGTGATCCAATCAAAGAGATCAAATGGAACGAACGGGAGCCCGGAAACCTGCTCACCCAGATAGGTCAACGCAATCACAACCCCGGTCAGCAGACCGCCAGTCGCTGCTCCTAACAATAAAATCGGTTTACGCATTCTCCCCTCACAGTTCTTTCGGACGCCAGATATGCACCAGCCTCCCCGCCACACCCGGACGCAAATCCTTCCAGTGATCGATCGGAAGATCCACACGCGCCAGAGCGGCGGTGGGAAGCCCTTCTCCGGTCCCGGTTACCCCAGCCAGCAGCTCCTCTAGTCCGGGGTTGTGCCCCACCACCATGGCACAGCGAATACGATCGTCTAAATCAGAGACTGCCTGAAGATAAGCATCTGGTCCGGCCATGTAAAACTCAGGGTGGATTTCCTCTTCACCTTGATACGCGGCTGCCTCTGCCGCAGCTTCGACAGTCTGGCGGGCGCGTTTGGCACTCGAAACCAGGATGATATCGGGCAGTAAGCCCTCAGATCGCATCAGCCGGCCCATGCGGGGGGCATCTCGCTTGCCGCGTTTATTCAGCGGTCTGTCTGCATCGGGCAGGCCGGGATCTCCCCAATCGGATTTGGCATGGCGGAAAATCAATAAGGTCTTCATTTTATAGATAAGTATAATAGTTTTCAAGAATAAATCAAAGTTAAATCTTTGCATTCTCGACCAAACCGGTGTATATTTCAAGCATGAGCGCGCAAGGGGAGCATCTCTCAAATTCCGACCTGGCTAAGATTTTCCATACCATCGCTGACCTGCTCGAGATCAAAGGCGAAAATATTTATAAAGTGCTGGCATACCGCAGGGCAGCAGACAGCCTGGCAAACCTTGGAGGCGATGCCTACGAGGTCTGGCAGGCGGGGGAGTTAAATCAAATTCCTGGGGTAGGCAAGGCTATTGCCGAAAAACTCGACGAGCTTTTCAGGACCGGCAGGCTGGGTTTTTACGAGAAGGTTAAGACCGAGGTACCCGTCAGCCTGGTCGATCTGCTCCAGGTGCCAGATGTGGGACCCAAGAAAGCCGCCTTGTTCTGGGGAAAAGCAGGCGTCACCAGCCTGCCCGAGCTGGAAGCCGCCGCCCGAGAAGGAAAGCTGCGCGGCCTGCCGGGGATTGGAGAAAAATCGGAGGCTAAAATCCTGGCGGGTATCGAGGCGCTCAAGCGCCGCTCTACGCGCACCCCATTGGGTGTAGCCTGGCCGGCCGCACAAGAGCTGGCAGCCTGGCTGCGAAATCTGCCTGGTGTGAAAGCCGCGGAAGTGGCCGGCAGCCTGCGCCGGATGCGCTCAACGGTCGGCGACATCGACCTGGTTGCCGCCGCCGCCGACCCCAAACCGGTGATGGAAGCTTTTGCTCACCACTCCAAGGTGGGCCAGGTCTTGGCCAGCGGTGAAGCCAAGACCAGTGTGGAACTGAAGAACACCCTGCGCGTGCAGCTCTGGGTGCACCCTCCTGAGCAGTGGGGCACCGTGCTGCAGTACGCTACCGGTTCGAAAGAGCATAGCGTGCATCTGCGCGAGCTGGCTCAGGATAAAAAGCTTTCCCTTTCAGATCATTCGATTATTCAACCGGATGGGCAAGAGGTCTTCTACTCCGAAGAGGCCGAGGTCTATGCAGCCATTGGCCTGCCGTGGATCCCGCCGGAAATGCGCGAGGACCGTGGCGAAATCCAGGCCGCCCTGGCAGGGAAGCTCCCCAGGCTGATCGAGCGCGGGGATTTGATCGCCGAGCTGCACTCCCATTCTACGTGGAGCGACGGGCATAGTTCTATCCAGGCAATGGCTGAAGCCGCCCGCGAGCGCAGCCTCAAAGTGATCGCCATTACCGATCATTCTGTCAGCCTGGGGGTCGCCCGAGGCCTGAAGATAGAGGACCTGCAGCGCCAGCGCGTGGAAATCGACGCCGTACAAGCCAAATTGGGTGATTCGATCCGCATTCTGCAAGGGACCGAATCCGAAATCCTGGCAGATGGCTCGCTGGATTATCCCGATGAAATCCTGGCAAAGCTGGACGTGGTCATTGCCTCGCTGCACAGCAGCCTACGCCAGCCGCGCGCGGTCATCACCGAGCGGCTGCTACGCGCCATGCGCAACCCGCACGTCGATATCGTCGGGCACCCCACAGGCCGCCTGCTCCCCGACCGCGAAGGCGCCGACCTGGATATGGATTCTGTACTCAAAGCCGCTGCCGAGACCGGCATCGCATTGGAGATTAACGCCTTTCCAGAGAGGCTTGACCTGGATGACATTTATGCTCGCAGGGCAGCCGAAATGGGCATCCCGCTTAGCATCAATACCGACGCCCACCAACCCGACCACCTGGACCTGGTCCAATTCGGCGTTGGCGTCGCCCGGCGTGCCTGGATTACCCCTGACCAGGTGATCAATGCCTGGCCGACTAAACGACTCTTGGATTGGTTAAAACACAGGACAAAAGGTTAATATTACAAAATCCGAAATAAGTGAAATAATCCGTTTGTCCGATTTATACTCGTTGACTCCCTCGCAAAGCATCTAACTGGCGCTCGATCCGGTCCAGGCGATCCATGACCTGCTGGTGATGCGCCTCGTCGGGGGTGGGCTCTTTTTCGGCAAAAAAGATGGCGCCATCGGGTTCGATCTCGGCACGTTCGATTTGATCTAACGAAATAAAACCCTGTTTGTTCGCCGCGATTTCCAATTCGTGCTGCGTGATCATCTGCTTTTTCATCTGCGGTAGAATGATTTTGCCTTTGTCCACCAGGAGCTCCGGGGTTCCTTCCACAATGCGGTCAATTTTGGGGTTGGTGTAAAGAAAACGCAGCACAAGGTAATTGATCAACAACAAGGCGGTTGCTCCGATAATTCCCCCGGTGACGGAGTTATCATTGCCGATGATGGCGTTCTGAACGGTGTTCGAGAGAGTAAGCAAGACCACCAGGTCAAAGGGGTTCAATGAGGCCAGCTCACGTTTGCCCGACAGGCGTAACCCGATCACCAGGAAAAGATAGATGATCAAAGGCCGGAGGATTTTTTCCAGGACCGGAATACCCAACACGAACATGTCATTGACGATTTGTGCAAACATGACGGCTTCTCCAGTTAAAGACAATTCCCCCGTCCCAACAGGCCGGGGGATTGTATAAATTGAAACGGGCGAAGAGAGCCCTCATTGGCCAATCAGCAGCAGCACCCCCGCCCCAAGACCGAGGACAGCCAAAAAGATCGTTCCTGCCGGAAATGCCGCCCCGAACAGACCAAATAATCCGGTAAGCATCAGCCAGAGGCTCAACAAGAGCATCCCCAAATTAATGGAAGCCTTGGAATCCCGGATCCTGAAAAGAATCAATATCCCTGCGATGATAGCGAGAAAAGCCATCACCAGGCTTCGGCTGGGAAACTCCAGACCAAAGATCACGATCACCCCGGAGCCAACCAACCAAACACTGAGTAGAATAAAACCAATGTTGTTTACGATGCTCATCTCAGTCTCCTTGCTTATGATGGTTTAAGACCCACTGCCTGGGCAAAGGTTTGCAGAGCATTAAGGTGAGCGGAAGGCGTGCTGAAGCCTCTTCCTATCGTATTGATAGATGCCCGCGCCGCGCCTGCTTCTTGCCACTGTTTAATTTCACTCATCCAGACATCCGGTTTGCCTTCTCCATAGACCAGGCGAACATCCAGCCCGAACTCAGATCGCGTGCGGCCTGCCTTCTCCAGATATTGTTGCATCTTCTCAAGAGCTGGCCGGGTCTCTTCGAATGAAGGTGTATTTGGCAGCCATCCATCCCCAATACGGGCTGCTCGTTCCAAAGCCGCATCTGCAGACCCGCCAAACCAGATCGGGATGGGGCGCTGGATTGGCATTGGGTTCAATCCCGCATCGGAGATGGAGTGATATTTACCCTGATACGTCACCAGATCCTGCGTGAAGAGCAGTCGCAAGACCTCAATCTGTTCTTCGATCCGCCGGCCGCGGTTATGGAAATCCTGGCCCAGCGCTTCGTATTCCACCTGGTTCCAGCCCAGACCCACACCCAGGCGCAGTCGCCCGCCGCAGTAGACATCCAGCGTGGCTGCTTGCTTGGCAACCAGCGCTGTCTGGCGTTGCGGCAGGATGATAATCCCGGTTAAGAAACCTAACTTCTGGGTAATTCCCGCCAGGTAGCTGAAAAACACGAAGATCTCCTGGAAGGAGTTTTTATAGGTATAAGCGCCGTGCCAGCCTCCCGGCCGGTCGGGATTTGCCCCCAGGACGTGATCGTAAGCAACCAGATAGGTAAAACCCATCCCCTCTACGGCCTGGGCATAGTCACGGATGGCAACCGGGTCGCTGGGGAACTCAATTTGCGGAAAAACAACCCCGAAATCCATATTTATACGCTCCCAAATCCTTGAAGCATGGTAAAAATAGTATAGTATACATCTGAGGAAATTTCAACAAACGATTATGTGAGGGGATTATTCTGCCGATTCCTCGATTGCCGGCTGCACCACGAGTGGCTGCTCGCGGCGAGGTGGGAATACTCGCGAAAGCACAAGAAAACCAATCACACTGGCCAACCCGATGAGAAACCCTCCATACCAGGTCGTCTTCGGGCCAAGGTTGTCGCTGAGGAACCCACCCAACACCGGGGCAATTCCGGTGGCCACTCCCCAGGTCAGGCCATACACCGACATATAACGCCCCCTGTACTCGGAGGGCGCCTGGTTGGCGGCATAGGTGGTCGATGTGGGAATGAGAATCAACTCCCCGATGCTGATAATCACCATACTGAACCAAAAGCCCCAAAAATTCCTGCCAAAAGCCACGCTGCCCACCCCGATGGCATAGAAGATCGACCCGACCGCCAGAGCTTTCAATGGCGGGTGTCTCTTAGTGATGCGCGTTACAGCAATCTGCAGGAAGACGACCATTAAGGCATTGGTGGTTGGGATAAACCCATATTGGCTTTCCATGACACCATAGTTCTGTTTGGCATAGACCGCCATCAATACCCAGATCAGAGAGGCGCACATCTGGGTCAGGGTAAACGTCAAGGTGAAAGCAATAAAAGGTTTATCTCGAAAGATCCTGCCATATCCGGCAAACGCGTCGCCGACCTTCACGGGGACCGCTTTCTTCGGCAGGGTTTCATGTGCACGCAGAACCAGCAACAGGCTATAGGTGATCATCCCGGCTGCGGCGCAGAAAAAAGCCACGGTATAAGAAGAGGAGGCTATAAAGCCCCCCACCGCAGGTCCCAGGGCAACCCCCACATTATTGCTCATGCGCAAAAGCGAGTAGGCATCTGCACGCTCGTGGGGAGGAATCAGGTCGGCCATCATGGCGTCGGCGCCAACCCGGAAAAGGGGGTTGAACGCACCCGAGAGACTCATCAACAGCGCGAACTGGGCGAAAGTCTCCGCCCGGCTCATAAACAGGTAGCCAATCCCATTCACCGCCAGGCTGATCACCATCACCCATTTCCGCCCCAGGGTATCGGCAGCCGGTCCGGCAACGAACGAAAAAATCAATCCCCAGGCAGCATTCAGGGTCATTAAACTGGCTACCGCTGTGAGAGGCAGCGTGAGCCGTCCGCTGACATAAATCATCAAAAACGGCCAGATCATGCTTGCCCCGATCGTGCTGATGATCTGACCCCAGAAAAGCAGCCAGAACTGCGGTGGGTAGCTCCGCGCCGCCAGTCGAAAAGGCCGGAGGAGCGAAAACATTTAGTGAGGTTTCCTGCGGATGGTGATTAACGTCCCCCCAATAATGATCAATACGAGAAACACTCCGCCGACAATGACCCCATTCGTCTGGGACTGGTTTGCCACCAGTACAGGATCGATCGTTGGGGTCGGCGTGATGGCTGCAATACCGGCCTGCGCAGCGGGTGTGGCGCCGCTAAGCGCCGGGTACGCCTGGACCAATCCGCTCCATGCCAGAGCACCCACGATCAAGACTACCACCACAGCCAGGATGATCTTCCCCCACACCGGGCGAGAGAGGATTGCGCCCCATATCTGTGCTTGATTTGAAAATCGCTCTGGTTTCATAGCAGCCTCGATCAAGGTCCTTTTAAGCGGTCTGCGGCTGATTGGGCTATCTGAGCCGGATCGCCCTGCCCTTTCAGCGCAGACAGTGCAGCATCTTTCATAACGCTTGCCAGGCTTCCCAGCACATCATACGTCGGGCAAGCTTCGGCCGAGAGGGCGACCTGGCTTAATATGGATTGCATGTCCGAGTTTGACCAGGCAGCCAAGGCTGCCGGGCGTGTCGGCAAGAGGCCGGCGGCTTCTGTCCATTTGGCCAGGAAATCGGAATTGACTAAATAAGCAGCCAGTTTTGCGCTCAGCTCGCGCTTATCAGCATGCGGCGTGGCTATGCCCCACAGCCAGCCCTCAGCGAGAGTCAGCGATGTGGCGCCAACCGGCGGCAGCAGGATGGCGTTGGACCCCTGCGGCGCCTCGTTCAGATACCGCGATACCCAGGTGACCGCAACCTGGGCTTTCTGCTCGCGATACGCTTCCCAGGCCTGCGTGTCCGTTTCAAATTGCTGGATCGAAGTGGGGAATGCTCCCTTCTGACTGCCTTCGGAATACAACCCCAACACCTTGGCAAGAGGCTCCGCCGAGATCGAAGGGCGCCCCTGAGAATCGATGACCAGCCCGCCCGCGGAGCGGTACAGAGCCAGAGTCATCAGCGCCAGCGGATCATCTGCGGGGAAGCTGACCGGTGCAGACGATTGCATGATGGCTGCCCAATCTGCAGGCGGGGTCGGGATGCGTTCCGTCCGGTAGACCATCAGCAAGGCATCGCCTGAGAAGGGAAGGCCGAAGGTGCTCCCCTGGATAAGCCCCAGGTTACGTGCATAAGCATACCAATCCGGGTCATCCGGGAGGGAGGTCAGGCCGTCGAAAGGCGTGAGCAATCCCTTTAGAGCTGCAACCTCCAGATCCTGGTTTGAAAGGGCAACCAGATCGGGAAGAGCCCCAGGAGCAGCCGCACTAGCGGCAGTTAATGCCTCCAAGAGGCTGGCGGGCCCAGATTCGGCCTTTATACGAATATTAATGAGCACCCCCGGGTTCTCGACCATGAATGCTTTCAGGCGTTCTCGCAACAATTTCCCCGCCGGGCTGTCCGTATCGGGATTAAACCTCGGCGGGAGCCAGATCGTCAGCGTATTGGAGGCTGAGGAGGTCTCTTGAGGGCTGGGGGTAGCCTGGGCTTGATCAACTGTGGGGGTGCTCACCACCGGGGCATAAATCCCGGTGGGTGAAGGCTCTACCGTAGGAAGAGCCTGATTTGGGAAAAATGGCAGCGTGCAGGCGGTTAAAGCCAGCGCAGATAGGGCAGTTGCCAGAATGACGAGAGGTGATTTCATAAATGCGTGATCGAAAACGCTGCAAAGGGTCGGAGGTTGGCGGCCTTATTTTGTGGGGGTCGCATCCAATGGGGCGGTTGGCGGAATGGGAGTGGCGGTATCGGTTGGCGTAGGAGGAAGCGGTGTTGCAGTTGGCGGCTCTGGGGTAAGCGTCGCCGTCTCGGTTGGGGTGGGCGTATCAGTGAGCGTTGGGCTGAGGGTCACGGTCGGGCTCGGTGTTAGGGAGGGTGTCTCGGTGAGTGTCGGAGCAGGTGTGGCGGTCAGGGTCGAGGTTGCCGTGGGAGTTGCCGAAGCAGTCGCAGTGAAGGTTGCCGTTGCGGTAAACGTGGCTGTAGCCGTAACCGTCATGGTTGGCGTTGGAGTATCGGTTGCGCTTTGCCGCGTGGCTGCCCCGACTCTTAATGCAACCCAACCCAGAAAATAGCAGGGCAGGGTTGCCAAAATGATCGCCAGCAGAATGACCCGTCTGCGAGCCTGTCCTGCAATCATCATCCGCATTGAAAGGCTTCCTCCAAGTCGTTCTTCATGATAACACCAGCAATCGAGAGTGACAAGTAAAATGGAATGATGTATGGTAAAACTGTAACCATGGATTGGTGCTATCTTTCTCCCCACCTCGATGATGCCATCTTATCGTGCGGAGGCTTGATCTGGGAACAAATCCAGACCGGCGAGCGGGTTGAGATCTGGACGATCTGCGCCGGCGATCCTCCCTCGCTGCCGTTCACCCCATTTGCACAAGAGCTGCACCACCGCTGGAGAGTTGGGGCTGAGGCGGTTCAATCTCGCCGCGAAGAAGACCGCAAAGCCTGCCAGATCCTCGGCGCCAGCTGGCGGCATTTTGCCATCCCCGATTGCATTTACCGCACCCTTCCAGACAGCCGGCAGCCGGTAATTGGCAGGGAGAGCGACCTCTTCGCAGAGGTCTCCCGCGGTGAAAACAGCCTGATCGAGATGCTTGCCGAGACCCTCGCCCACGAACTGCCCGCCGGGGTGCGGCTAGTGTCGCCCCTGACACTGGGGGGGCATATCGACCACCGCCTGACGAGGCAAGCTGCCGAAAACGAAGCCGTGCGCTGTCGGGTGAAAAATCTGGGGTATTACGCGGATTATCCCTATGCAGTGCAGAAGGTGAACAAAATTGCGGAGGTTGTTCCCCAGGGGTGGGAGCGGGTGGTCTATCCGGTCTCTCATGCCGGATTGGAAAACTGGCAAGCAGCCATCTCAACCTATGCCTCTCAGATCAGCACATTTTGGCCTGATCTTTCCAAAATGAGAGAGGAACTGAGGAAGTATTGGGGGAGAGAGACCGGTATCTCTTTATGGTTTTCCCCACTTTCAATTTAAATATTTCATGCTATAATCCTGAATGTAGATGAGTTCAAATACCGTAAAAAGTTTGACGATAAACCATCGGGGTAAATTTGTCGAACAAGACCCTCATAAATAAGCTGATTCGGGATATTTATATTATTCATCATTAAATAATAACCTCAATTCTTTGGTGGAGATTGTACATACACTCATCCGATCATTCGATAGGATGAAAAGAGGTTTATCCAACAGTTTATGGTAAAGGGGACGAATGTTACCATTTCAACCCATCTCAGGTGCTGCGTCTGATATCAGGAGTCTGTTCACTGTTGTACTGATCATCGGCGCCATTATTCTTCTCCTGGTCACGGTCCTGGTGGTCTATTCCTCTATTCGATTCCGGGCCCGGAAAGACGAGCCTGAACCTCGCCAGATCTTTGGCGTGAGGAGGCTGGAGCTCTTTTGGACGGTAAGCCCGGCTGTTTTGCTTGGGGGAATTCTCATCTATACAATCTTCACGATGTATAGAGTGGCTCCCAACATTCCCGTAAACGAGGCTCCAGACCTGATGATTGTGGGTCATCAATGGTGGTGGGAGTTTCGCTACCCCAAGCTGGGGGTGGTAACGGCCAACGAGCTCCACTTACCTAAGGGCCAAAAGTTCGTGACAGAAGTGACTTCAGCTGACGTGATCCATTCATTTTGGGTCCCTCAGCTCGGCCAAAAGTTGGATGCAACCCCGGGCCGCCCGGCTTATATGTACATACAAGCCGATCAAGTGGGGACCTATTTGGGGAGCTGCGTGGAATACTGCGGAACCGCACATGCCTGGATGCGCATACGCGTGATCGTGGAGGAACCACAGAATTTTGACGCCTGGGTAAAGCAGCAAGCAGCCATCCCCACCATTCCCACAACCGGCGCGGCCGGCGCCGGAGCTAAGCTTTTCACCGAGCTAACCTGCGCCCAATGCCATACCATCGCAGGCACTACTGCAAAAGGGACGGTTGGCCCTAACCTGACCTATGTATCCACCCGAGAGACGATTGCCGCGGGCGCCGCGGAAAATACGCAGGCTAACCTCGAAATCTGGATCGACAACCCTCAGGTCATTAAACCGGGCGTCCACATGCCCAGCCTGGGTTTATCTGCCAACCAGATCAGCGATCTGGCTGCGTTCCTGGAGGCGCTTAAATGACAGAAATACCTACTGCTGCAGAGAGTGCCCATCCAGCCTCCGAGGCGGGAGAATATACCGGTTTGCTTGGATGGGTCTCCTCAGTCGATCATAAAGTAATCGGCATCATGTATTTTATATTGGTGCTTTTCTTCTTCCTCATCGGCGGGATCGAAGCGCTGCTGATACGCATCCAACTCGCTCAACCGCGCAACACCTTCCTCTCTCCCACAGCCTATAACCAGATCTTCACCATGCATGGGACGACAATGATTTTCCTGGTCGTCGTTCCCACGCTGATTGGTTTTGCCGTTTATTTCGTGCCCTTGATGATCGGCGCGCGCGATGTTGCCTTCCCTCGGCTGAATGCGCTCAGCTTCTGGATGGTGGTTTTCGGCGGGCTATTCCTGTACTTCAGCTTTTTTGCCGGTGGCGCTCCAGACGTCGGCTGGTTCAGCTATGCGCCGCTCAGCGAGCTGCCGTATTCTACTACGCCGGGCGTGAACTATTGGGCTCTGGGTTTGCTAGCTATCGGCATCGGGACGGTCACCGGGGGGATTAACCTGATCGTTACCATTCTTACACTGCGCGCCCCAGGGATGAAGCTGCGGCGTGTGCCTTTGTTCGTCTGGATGGTGTTCGTAAACTCCTTTATCATCTTATTTGCCTTGCCACCCCTCAACGCTTCATTGGTGATGCTGATCATCGACCGTCTGCTAAATGGGAATTTTTTCACCCCGGCAACCGGCGGCTCTGCCATCCTTTGGGAGCAATATTTCTGGGCCTTCGGGCATCCCGAGGTTTACATCATGATCTTGCCCGCCTGGGGAATGATTTCTGAGGTAATCCCTGTATTTTCTCGGAAACACATTTTCGGCTATGGGATTGTTGCCGGATCATCGGTAGCGATCGCCGTGCTCAGTTTTTTGGTGTACGCTCACCACATGTTTGCCGTCGGGCTGGGCAACCCCTTCGATATTGCTTTCGCAACCGCCAGCTTCATGATCGCCGTCCCGACCGGGATCAAGATTTTCAACTGGATTGCCACGATGTGGGGGGGAAAGATACGCTTCACCACATCCATGGCTTATGCGGTCTCATTTTTGGTGTTGTTCACCATTGGCGGCATCACCGGCGTCTCATTTGCCGCCGTGCCGATCGACTGGCAGGTCGAGGATACCTACTACGTCGTCGCCCATTTCCATTATGTGCTCTTTGGAGGCACCGTCTTCGCCCTCATGGCCGGACTGTATTACTGGTTCCCTAAGATCAGCGGGCGTATGCTCTCGGAACGATTGGGGATGTTGAACTTCTGGCTGACCTTTATCGGCTTTAACATGACCTTCTTCGTCCAGCATATCCTCGGCCTGATGGGTATGTCGCGTCGGATCTATACCTACCCCAACCTTCCCGGGTGGGCATCGCTCAACCTGGTCTCGACCATCGGTGCATTTGTTTTAGGGTTAGGGATTCTGGTTTTGCTCGTGAATATGGCTTACAGCCTGCGCAGAGGGAAAGTCGCAGGCGACAACCCCTGGAAAGCCTGGACACTCGAATGGGCCACAACCTCTCCGCCGCCGCCACACAACTTTGACGAGATTCCCCCTGTGCGCAGCCAGCGGCCTTTATGGGACCTGGTTCACCCAGAGAATCCAGATTGGAAGCACGCCGGTGATTGAACAACGAGAGCAGGAAGTTATGACGGATAAAAACAAACTTGGGATGATCTTTTTCATCCTTTCTGAAGCAGTGTTCTTCATTATGCTGATCCTGGCGTACGTATATTTCCATTACTTTCCGCCATCGATCACCAGTGGGCCTACGGCTGCCAGCAGCCTGGATCCGGGTAGAACCTTTATCTTTTCTCTATTCTTGTTTTCAAGCAGCTTCACCGTTTGGCGGGCGGAAAAAAGCCAGGTTCAGGGATCTTTGCAACGCATGAGATTCTGGCTGATCATCACTATCCTTTTTGGGGTGATCTTCTTATTCGGGCAAAGCCTGGAATGGAGCCACCTCTTCAGCCAGGGCACTGGCATATCGACAAACCAGTTTGGCACAACCTTCTTCACCCTGACGGGCTTCCATGGCGTCCATGTAACGATCGGATTAATCATGCTTGCCATTGTCCTTGGATTGGCGCTCCGAGGGCACTATTCCGAACCCGGCTCGGTGGGCGTTACCGTAATATCCTGGTATTGGCATTTCGTTGACGCAGTGTGGGTGATCATTTTTACGATTGTGTATTTACTTCTGTTAATTCGATGAACGCCATGTTACGCACCTTGCTCTTGCATTGGAGCTGGTATCCCTCAGTTTTGATCGGGAGCGCAGCCCTGGTGGCTGCATACCTATACGCAGTTCGAGGCCACCTGACCCGGAAGGCAATTTTCTTCTTTAGCGGGATGCTCGTCCTGTTAATTGCGTTGCTTTCCCCACTCGATATCCTTTCCGATACGTATCTGTTCAGCGCTCACATGGTGCAGCACCTGTTATTGATTATGATCGCCTCACCGCTGCTGATATTGGGGATACCGGCAGAGGTCGCGGCTCGCCTCTTAGAATACCCGCTGATCAACCGCATCGAAAAGATTCTACGCCGCCCACTGCTGGCATGGTTTCTGGGTATCGGGACGATCTATATCTGGCACGTTCCCCTTTTCTATAATGCCACCTTAGCCAATGAAAATATCCACGCCTTCGAGCACCTGACTTTTATAGTTACTGCTGTAATTTTCTGGTGGCCGATTTTCACTCCACTGGTCAGCCATCGTTTACCCCCAATGGCAGCGATCACCTATCTGTTTGCAGCAGCGGCCGGCAGCAGCGTCTTGGGGTTGATTCTGACGTACGCAAAACCCGGTCTATATCCCGACTACCTCCAACCGGAGGATACCCTGGGCATTCTTCCTCTTATCCGTCAGGACTGGGGCATCACCCCAGCTGTTGACCAGCAGATAGGCGGCCTGATTATGTGGGTACCGGGGAGCGGCATGTATTTGTTAGCACAGATCGTCGTCCTGGAACGCTGGTTCAGCCAGCCTGATCGAGGAGATCTCGAGAATTCTCAGAATCCCGAAATATAATGACTATCGAACCCAAGGAGGAGAATATGGGGGATGCGAACCAAGAACTGCAGCCTGAGGGCGAGCACCTGGAAGAGACTTCTGGACGGAAACCCGGGTGGAGCGCCCCTAAACCAGAAGTCTTACCCAAGCCAACCTATACCCCCATGATCATGTCCTTTGGCATCGTCTTTTTATTATGGGGCTTGATTTCATCCTGGATTCTGTCTGTGGTCGGAGCAGTTCTTATTACGATCGCTTTAGTCGGATGGATAGGAGCTATTTTACATGAGTGAGGAACCCTCTGAGCAAACGAACATTCCTCCCAATCCGGAATTGATTTCCCGCCGCCAATTCTTCAACCGGCTAATCCTGGCTTTGCTTGCGGTTGGGGGTGTACTCATGGGCATCCCTTTTATTGGTTTCCTCTTTGAACCGCTGATACGCAAATTCACCCCGGTATGGAGACCTGTTGGAGCCGTAGATAAATTTCCAATTGGCTCCACCACCGACGTATCCTTTGTCGATGCGAACCCTCTTTCCTGGTCGGGGGTTACGGCAAATTCGGCTGCCTGGCTTCGCCGTGACAGCGAGACTCAGTTTACGGCGTTCTCAGTCAACTGCACCCACCTGGGTTGCCCGGTGAGATGGGTAGCGGGTTCCCAGCTATTTATGTGTCCTTGCCACGGCGGCGTGTATAACAAAAATGGCGAGGTGGTCGCAGGACCGCCTCCACTGCCACTGCCCAGATATCCGGTACGTGTCAATAACGGACAGGTTGAAATCCAGGCCAGCCCTGTGCCGATTACCGCTCCTTTCTCGCTTCCCTGATAGGAGGGCCAGCATGTCGCTGTTCATACGATTGTGGAACGAATTTGATGATCGCGCCGGGTTCTCCGGGACGCTTCTACCGGTCATCCGGCACCCGGTGCCTCCCCGTCTGGGTTGGGAGTACGTCTTAGGCAGTGCCACGCTGATCTCTTTCACCATCCAGGTATTAACCGGCATCGCGTTAGCGTTAATGTATGTTCCTTCTGCGGCAGAAGCATATAACAGCCTCCAATTCATCACCAATAACGCGGCCTTTGGTTCGGTGTTACGAGGCATCCATTTCTTCAGCGCCTCCGCCATGATCCTTTTCGTTGGAGCTCACGCTATCCGTACTTTTCTCACCGGAGCCTTTAAATACCCCCGTGAGCTGAATTGGATTTCCGGCACCGTCCTCCTGTTATTGACCGTGACCATGGGTTTTACCGGGCAGCTCCTGCGCTGGGACCAAACTGCAGTGTGGACTGCGATCGTGGCCGCCGAACAGGCCGGGCGCATCCCGCTCATTGGTAAGAGTTTGGCATATTTTCTCCTCGGGGGAGAAAATGTCGGCGGGGCCACCCTCAGCCGTTTTTATGCGTTCCACGTTTTCTTTGTTCCAGCTCTCATCTTCGCCCTCCTCGGCTTACACCTCTTCCTGGTGATCTATCACGGCATTTCAGAACCCGCCAAGCCGGGTAAGCCAGTTTCTCCTAAAACTTACCGGACGGAATATTCCCAAATGCTCAAAGACCGCGGTGTTCCGTTCTGGCCCGATGCCGCCTGGAAAGACGCCATCTTTTCCACCTTAGCTACAATTGTCGTCGTCGTTCTCGCTATTATCGTGGGTGCGCCTGCACTGAGCCTGCCGCCCAATCCCAGCATCGTGGGGGCAGTCCCCCGCCCCGACTGGTACCTGTTGTGGGTTTTTGCTTTATTCGCCCTCATGCCGCCCGCCATAGAAAATGTGGCCATTTTTTTGCTGCCCCTTCTCGGCATAGGCATTTTTGTATTGACCCCCTTCTTCTCCAATAAAGGTGAGCGCAGCCCTCTGCGCCGCCCATGGGCGGTGGGGATCGTTATCATCATCGTGGTTATGGTCGCCAGCATGACAATTGCGGGGGCGCAAGCACCGTGGTCTCCCGATTTTGCCGCCAAACCCTTGCCGGTCAGCATCATTGGCACAAGCAGCGGGCCAGTCTATCAAGGCGCGCAGCTCTTCTACGAAAAGGGCTGCGAATACTGTCATATGATCTCGGGACAGGGCGGCTCGCGCGGGCCAAATCTGACGACGGTTGGGACCCGGCTGACGAAAAACGATATTATCATCCGTATCGTAAATGGCGGCGTTAATATGCCGGCTTTTGGCGGTTCGCTGACCTCCCAGGAATTAAGCGATCTGGTGGCATTCCTGCAATCACGGAAGTGATAGGGATGCCATTGCCACCTCAAAAAATGCAAAAAAATCAAGAGCGGCAAGTTGTGGCGCCGCCGGGTTGCTTGCAATCAAGAATAATCTATGATATGATATCTCCACAGCGTTGAAGAAGGACAATCCTTCAGAGCGCTGTTTGCGTTTCTGAAGTTTTTTGTTCTACTGGGGTGGAATCATCCGGTAATACTGTAACAATGGGATAAGGAAAAAGATATGCCAACCTCATTCCTGACCCGTGAGGGTTATACAAAACTGCAAGACGAACTTGAGTTTCTGCGCACGCAGAAGCGCCAAGAAATCGCCAACCGCCTGCACGAAGCGATGGAGGGAGGAGAACTGATCGAAAACGCCGAGTACGAAGCCGCGAAGAACGAACAGGCTTTCGTCGAGGGGCGGATCAAAGAACTGGAAATCCTCCTGGCGACTGCGCGGGTGATTTCGGAAACTGAAAATGCCGAGGTTGTTCAGATCGGCTCTAAGGTGACCATCCAAGAAGAAGGTAATGATCCGGAAATTTATACCATTGTCGGCGCGGCCGAAGCAAACCCGCGCGCGGGCAGGATTTCGAACGAATCTCCGCTGGGTCGGGCTTTATTGACCCACAAAGATGGCGATCAGGTCCAGGTAGATGCTCCGGCCGGTTCTTTTTCGGTTACAATCTTAAAGGTTGAGTGATCCTGGGGCACGGCCTCCCGCCCCGCCCAGATGTGTTTCTGCGGCGGGGCTTTTACTTAATAAAAATCACGAAAGATAATTGCCATGGAAAAAGAATTCACATCTTTAGAAAGAGCACGATTGGAGAAGATCCAGCGCCTGCGCAGCCAGGGAATCGAGCCATATCCCACTCGCGCCCAGGTCACGCACTCCAGCACGGCGGCGATCCAGGCTTACGAAGATGCTGAAGCAGCCAGCTCAGATGGGAAAGTTGAAGTCACTTTAGCCGGACGCTTGCGAGCCATCCGCCCAATGGGTAAGATTGCCTTTGCCCACATCGAAGACGGCGCCGGGCGGGTGCAGCTGCTCTTTCGGGTCAACGAGTTAGGTCAAGAGAAGATGGATCTCTTCGTGCGTGAATTCGACCTTGGCGATTTTATCCAGGCCAGCGGCACGATGTTTCGAACTCGCACCGGAGAGATTACCCTCCAGGTGAAAGAATTCCAAATGCTGGCAAAAGCCATCACCCCCTTGCCGGCCGCGAAGGATGAGGTAGTTGACGGTGATGTAGTGCGCCATGCCCTGCTCTCCGACCCTGAAACCCGTTTCCGCCAGCGCTACGCCGACCTGGCAGTGAATCCTGAAGTACGCCAGATTTTCCGCACGCGAGCAGCTATCGTGAGAGCCCTACGCCAGTTCCTGGATGAGCGCGGCTTCCTCGAGGTCGAAACCCCCATTCTGCAGCCGATTTACGGCGGCGCTGCGGCCCGGCCCTTTATCACCCACCACAACCAGCTCAAACAAGACCTTTACCTGAGGATTTCTTTTGAGTTATATCTGAAACGGCTCCTGGTGGGTGGCCTGGAGCGCGTATACGAGATTGGTCGCGATTTTCGCAACGAAGGGGTCTCATTCAAGCATAACCCCGAATTCACCCAGCTCGAGTTTTACACCGCCTACGCCGACTTTGAGAGCAATATGGCTTTTACCGAAGAGATGATTGTCTTCGTCTGCGAGCAGGTTCTGGGCAGCCGGGTATTCAATTTCAACGGACACGAAATCGATGTTACACCCCCCTGGAAGCGGATCAGTCTACGGCAGGCATTAATCGACGCTGTGGGGATCGACATCGCTGATTATCCCACCGGCGAGAGCCTGGCCGAAGCCATGCGCCTCCACGACCTGCACCCCGCGGCAGGCGCCACGCGCGGCAAACTGATCGACGGCATGCTGGGCGATTATTTGGAACCCAACTTCATCCAGCCGACCTTTCTATATGATTACCCGCGTGACATCTCTCCCCTGGCGAAGAACAAACCCGGCGATCCCCAGACGGTAGAACGCTTCGAGGGTTTCGTCGGCGGGATGGAGCTGTGCAACGCCTTCACTGAACTGAACGACCCACTCGAACAAGAAGCCCGTTTCGAGGAGATGGGCCGTGAGTATTCCAGCGAGGATGAAGAACACCACCCTCTGGACGAGGATTACATCCAGGCTATGTCTTACGGCATGCCCCCCAACGGCGGTTTTGGTATGGGCATCGACCGCCTGACGATGCTGCTTACCGATAAACACAGCATCCGGGAGGTCATTCTATTCCCTCATTTGCGCAGCCGGGAAGAGGATTGAGACAATCAGCCGCCTGTGGGTTCCTCCCCTGGCGGTTTTATCGATCGATCTCGACCACCACGCCATCTTCAGCCCAGTTATACACCCATTCAGCCGGGCCAATCCCCAGGATGATGCAGCCGTAAGATGCGGGGCGCCCGAGCACGCTGGCCCACAGCCTGGCGCCATTGGAAAGAATGGGCAGCTCGTGGATGCCGTTCGTCACGCCGCTGGGCGATACCTCGTAAATTCCCAACCAGTAGGGCATCTGCAGATCCCACTGCGAGGCATAGGCATTCGGATCGTGCTCAAACACCTGGAATACGCCCGGCTGGGTTGCAGAATTGGTCATGCCGGTGCTGACCACAAAATCTTTGATCTGAGCGCCGTCCTGGTAGATCCACATGTGCTGCTTGGGGAGGCTGATCACGATGCGCTTATTAGGCACCACCGGCAAGGGAAGCTGGTCGTTAGGGGACGGCACAATCACTTTCTGACCGGCGCTCAGCCCGCCTGTCCCCAGGTTGGGGTTGGCTTTCTGCATCCTCCAATAGGTAATGCCGACTTTCCAGGCGATTCCGAAAAGGGTATCGCCGGCTTTGGCAATATATTCGGTAGGCAGGTGGCGCACCATAAAGAGCACCGGCTTACCCTGCAGCAGGTCATTCGCAGCCCCGGCAGGGTCAGCCAGGGGCTCAACGACGCGATCCTTGCCCAACCCGAGCATCTCGCTCTGGTTGGGTAAGTCCTGGAGATAGGCTGCCAAAGCCCCCTCATCCAGGGAGACCTGGTAGGCACCTTCGATTCGCACGGCTTTTACCCACCCGGCCAGCGTTTGCTGGGGGATTTCCCACTGGAGATGCTCGTCAGTGATCGGGTCATACATTTGAATGCCGAGATGCAGGCTCAGCAAAGACTTTGCCTGTGCCGCCTCGGTAGATACATCTGCCAGATCAGGCGATACCGGGTCACGATACAGGGTCAGGCTGCCGCGTTTCATCACCCCCCAGGGATTAGCGCCCACCTCCGCCAGCGTCTTTTGAATATCCACCGCGTTGCCGGTTTGACTGGCGGTCGCCGTCACCTGCCCATTTGAGATGCTCAGCTCGGCGTCCTTAGCGGGTTGATTCAACACCTGCGCCCAACGCTGCAGATTATCACTGCCGGCTTGCAGGTTAGCGACGATGACCGGCGATACTTCTCTCTGCCGCTCATGCAAGAGCCTGGTCATCTCATCCAGTCCATCCGGTCCTCGACCGATATCGTATGCTTGCTTGGCGATCGCCAGCGCATCGACATACAGGCCAAAGAAACCCGGCGTAGTCGACCACGTCTGCGTTCCATCACTGACCGTCATCTGCCGATCGAGATTCCAAACCCGGTCAATTTCCTGGGCAGCCTGGGCCTCGGTCTTACCGCTTAAATCAATTCCCTGGAAGGATATCCCCGGTACAATCAGCCCGTAATATTGATAATAAAGGGTGGCTCCGGCAATGATAGACCCGGGAACCACAAAGGCGGCTCCCATGATCACCACCAGCACAAACGCAAAAATACTTCCTCTATCCCGGGTTTCTTTCCCCATCTGCTTCGTTGACGGCAGCATACCTGTTATTCTACCTCTTTCTCAAGTCTATTGTTCAATGATTTGACGAATGAGGTACAAGATTAGTTCCAATATTGCAGGTTTCAATAGGGGAATCCCTACCCAATCGATAGGTCTTTTCCCCATTGAAGCTCATTTCCTTTTCCCGTATAGTGTAATTGTCTTCCAGGAAATACACCAGCTGGATGACAGGGATTATCCTGGGTTATAGAGAAGACTTAATAAACAAATTGGTTCACGATTGACTCCTGGTTAGATGCTGGATGGTGCAGCGCAAGCAATAACTGGGGAAGACTAAAGGATAATCCTGAAGTAAGAAGGTCTTCCCCAGTTCGGTTAATTTAAGTGTCCAGAATCCTCTGGGAGCGGTCTTATGATCAATATTTTGGAGATGGGACTATGGAAGCAAAAGTTGAGAAAAGGAAAGGGAACATTGGATCGTTAGCTCTCGGTCTGTTTATTGGTGGCATGATTGGCGCAACTGTAGCTTTACTCTCAGCTCCCCAATCTGGCGCGCAAACACGGGAGATGATCCGGGATAAAAGCCTGGAGATACGAGATCGCGCCATGGAAACTGCCGGAGGTACCCGAGAGCGTGCCCAGCAAGTGATCACCTCGGTGCGCGGCCAGGCAGGCGATATTATTCAAAAGACCCGTGATCGCGCGATCGATTTAACCCGGCGAGGCAACTCGCAAACAGATGAGCAGGCTTCGGAAACCAGCTCGATGGCACAGAGCTAAACCGTAAATTGCTACGCAAGAGCGTCATTATCATCTCTAAATAATCTGTTACAGCCAAAGGGCAGGTTATGTGGGTGGGAAGAGACGGTTTGATAAACCGGCTCTTCCTTTTTTGCTTGCCGGTAAATAACGAGAGTGCTATAATCTTTGACGCGCCCCAGTAGCTCAAAAGGACAGAGCAGGGCACTCCTAAGGCCAAGGTTGGGCGTTCAATTCGCCCCTGGGGCACCTGTCAGAAATAATCATAATCAAAAAGGGTTGCATTCTTCTCACAATTCTGGTATGATATTTATATACAAACGCTTGGGTGCCCCCCTCACCCAGGCGTTTGTTACGTTAATGACCAGGGATTCTTGGGATATCGATTGTATCTATAAAGTAATTATCAAATGCTGGAAGCGCTCAATCAATTCGTGGTGGCAGCGATTTTCCTCAGCTCTTCTCCAAACTTGTAGATTTCCTCCACCGTGTTGTAGTGCACCGGGCCAACCCGCACCATCCCTCCGCTATCCTCCACCCCTAACCGCTCGGTGACCGCCAGGGCGTAATAGTTACCGTCCCACACATTGATCCCCACCTGCCCCAGACGCTCGGCTACCTGGCGTGGGGACCAGCCCTTCAGCGTGAAAGAAAACGTCGGTAGGCGTTGCTCCAATTTGTGGATGTCGGTCACCCCGTAGATCTTCAGCCCGGGCACCTCCTCCAGGACATCCAGAAGGGCGCGCGTCAACTCATATTCGTATGCCCGGATTGCTCCCATGGACTGTTTCAAAGCTAGGCGCTTTCCCTGGTAGAGCAGCCGGTACTTCTCTGCCTGATCTTGCCCGTAAGTATTCCCGACCCATTCCAGGTATTCCAACGCGCCCAGAACGCCTGAGATACCTTCGTGCGATTGGGTGCCTGTTTCGTATTTCCCCGGCGGCAGGTCTGGAGCGGGGCGCACTTTATACGCGCGCAGGCTATCCAGCAGATCATATCTGCCGTAGAGGATGCCGATGTGAGGGCCGAAGAATTTGTACGCCGAACAGACCAGAAAATCGCACTCCTGCGCCTGCACGTCGATCGGTCCGTGGGGAGCGTACTGCACCGCATCAACGTAAACCAGAGCGCCGGCTTCGTGAGCCAGGCGTGTGATCTCGGCGACGGGGTTGATCGTGCCAACAGCATTGGATGCATAACCGACGGCTACCAGGCGCGGTTTTTCGGCCAAAGCTGCACGCAGGTCGTCCATATCCAGCGTGCAGTCTTCCGGATGGATATCCACCCATCGCACGCGGCAACCCCGGTCTTCGGCCACGCGCAGCCAGGGAGAGATATTGGCATCATGATCAAGCCGGGTGACCACCAGCGTATCACCAGGATTAAAAGTCAATGCCAGCGCCCGGCTCACACCCATGGTCAGGGTGGTCATGTTCAACCCGAAGGCAACCTCCTCCGGGCTCTTAGCATTCAAGAAATCTGCCATGGCCGTATGGGCAGCCTCCAGGAGGGCATCAGAAGCCTGAGCAGTCGGGAAAGCCCCTCCATGATTGGCATTGAAATGGATCAGGTAGGTGGTCAGGCGGTCCAAGCTTTCCTGGGCAATCTGCGTCCCCCCGGGATTATCCAGGAAGATCGTGGGCTGCCGCAGCGCCGGAAAATGCGAACGGATCGTAGGGAGATCGAATGGCATTACAGCCTCCTTGTTCCACAAATAAATCATCCCGCTGGAAACCCTCGGGATGACTTTTAAACAAAGATCAAAATTACCTGTGAATCAACTCATGTCGCCGTCGATGGTGTCATCGTCAATATCGGCATCAACATCGAGATCTTCCGGTTCTCTCCTTACCCATAACAGCAGCATGTACCCATCCTGGTTATCCAGCGAGCGAGCTGCCATAATTGGAGCGCGCTCTTCCATGCCCATCTCATTGCGATATTCCAGATAAATCATTCTTTGTTTCCGCCAGGCGCGGTGGCAGCGCTCAACCAGGGCGGGGCCGTTGAATGCCCGCAGGCGGGTCAGCGCCAGATCATAAAGGAATGGTCCCTCATTCAAACCTAAAGCCCAGCCATCATCGATACTTTCAAAAGTAGGAGGTGGGCCTTCAATAATAGTGATTTTTTCTTCGGTTGTTTCTTTCATAGATCGCTCCACTGAGGAAATAATACCACAAAATGAATTATTCTTCAGCAGGGGGCGCAGTAGGCCCATAATCCAGAATCTGGCGAACCTGGCTGTTCGTCTGCGACGGGCCGATGATCCCTTTCTCCTCCAGCCGGTCCACCATGCGTGCGGCGCGCGTGTACCCAATGCGCATACGTCTCTGGAGCATGGAAATCGATGCCCGTCCCTCCCGCCGCACCAGGTCGATGGCTTCGTTCAGCAGCGGGTCTTCATCTTCTACCGGAGACATATCCTCCCAAAGGGCGGCCTGCTTGAGGGAAGTCCCGGGAGGCAGTGGAGTAGGCTGCTCGCCCTGTGTGGCGCTGCTTTCAGAGTCCAGAATGGCAAAACCCCGCCAGTAGTTCACCAGCCGCTGAATCTCACCGTCTGAGACGTAGACACCCTGCAGGCGTGCCGGCGCGGGTGCATCTGGCGCCTGGAAGAGCATATCGCCCCGACCTAATAACCGTTCTGCGCCGGGCTGATCCAGGATCACCCGGCTGTCCACCCCGGAGGCCACAGCGAAAGCGATACGTGCCGGGAAGTTGGCTTTGATCAGCCCGGTCAGCACATCCACCGATGGGCGCTGGGTGGCAATGATCAGGTGCAGCCCGGTGGCACGAGCGAGCTGCGCCAGGCGCGTGATGGTGCGTTCCGTTTCGTCCGGCGCCATCATCATCAAGTCGGCCAGCTCGTCAATCACCACGACCAGGTAGGGAATCTTCTTTTCTCCTTGCGCCTGGAGGCGGGTGTTGTAATCGATAATATTGCGCGCTCCTACCTGAGCAAACTTATGGTAACGGTTGTCCATCTCGCGCATCATCCACTGCAGCGCCCCGACCACACGGTCGGCATCTACCACAACCGGCGCCAGCAGGTGCGGCACCCCGTTATATCCGGTCAGCTCGACACGCTTTGGATCCACCAGAATCAGCCGGACATCATCCGGGGTGTTATTGATCATCAGGCAGCTCAAGATGGCATTGACGCAGACTGATTTGCCCGAACCGGTCGTTCCGGCGATGAGCAGGTGGGGCATGCTCGCCAGGTCTGTCGCCACCGGTTTGCCAGCGACATCTTTCCCCAATGCAATACGCAGCGGCGAGCGCATCTTCTGGAAATAATCGCTTTCGATGACATCTCGTAAAGCCACCCGGGCAACCTCGGTATTCGGGACCTCGATGCCGACGTAAGCCCGCCCCGGCACCGGCGCCTGGATGCGGATGCGCTGTGCCGCCAGCGCCAGCGCCAGATCGTCAGCCAGGGAGACGATTTTACTGACCCTCACGCGCGTGCGCCCGGCGCGGTTTTCGATGAACTCGGGCTCAACTCCAAACTGCGTAATCGTTGGCCCACGATGGATCTCGACGACATGCGCCGGGGCGCCAAACGAAGCCAGAGTTTCTTCAATCACATGCCCGCGCTGCTGGTCGATCTCGTCGTCCACAGCCACCGGCGAGCCCGGCTCGAGGATGGCTTCGACCGGCGGCAGCACCCAAGGGGGCGTCTTCCCATCCCCCTGATCGACGACCGGAGCTGCTTCCTGTGCAGTCGAGAGCTGACGGTTTCCCTCACCTTCGTAAACTTCATCCTCCTCCGTATGGTGAGAGAAAGGAGAATAGCTGGGAGGCAGCTCGTCAGAGGGCCAATTCTCTGCCTGCGGCTGTGCTCGCTTGCTCTCGATTTGAGCGATCAACGCCTGCCAGATTTGCCGGGAGCGCGACACCAGGGGCAGCGCCCAGCGGAACAGCTCTGGAACAGAGAGGTCGAGCGTCAAGCCCAGCGCAACAACCAGCCAGGCGCATAAAATGATGATCGCCCCGGGCTTCCCGACTGCCGAAAGCAGCAGTTGAAGCACCCACCCCCCGATATAACCGCCGCCCTGCCCTGCCGCCGCAGTCTCTAAAGTCCCCCCGGCGAAAAGATGCAAGAAAGCCAGAATATTGACAAAAAGCAAAATAATGCCCGCCAGGCGCTCTGCGGCCAATTGGGGCAGCTTTTCCACGTTGCGCAGCACCAGCCACACGCCAACCACGAAGAGCGCCGCCGGCAGCGCATAACTTCCCCACCCGAATAAGCTGGCCAGAAAATCAACCCACCAGCCGGTCAGGCTGCCGCGCGTCGACGAGAGCAGAGCCAGGGATGTCAGAAGCCCAAGCAGCGCGAGCACGATCCCCAGGATATCCATCTGGCGCTCGGGTGAAATCGAACCCAGCAGCGGGCGAGATTTGTGTCTCGGGAGCACCCTGCGCGATAAGCGGATCACAGGGGCATGCTGCCTGCCGGATGGAGATGAAGCCTTTCTGGACTGCGTGGTTTTGCGCGCAGGCGGGTGTGCGGTTTTGCTTTTGACGCCAGATTTGCGTTTGCGGCTGTCGGTTGCGACCGGTTTACGGGTGGGCATATCAGGATTATAGCATGTCTGGGAATCAGATGAGGTACAATAGGTGAGCAGACCGGAGGGCCTGGGCGGAAGCGCCGGGTTTTGCACCCGGACGGACTGCGGACAGCTCATTGGTAGAAAGGATCCGCTTTTGTTTGAAATAGTCTTTCTCGGCACCTCGGCTTCTGCCCCATCGGCAAGACGCGGCCTTTCTGCCCAGGTGGTGAAACGAGACGAGTATCGCTTTCTGATCGACTGCGGTGAAGGCACCCAGCGCCAGATCTTACAATCCGGCATCGGCTTCAAGCGGCTGAACCGCATCCTGATCACTCACGGGCATCTCGACCACATCCTCGGGCTCGCCGGGCTGCTTTCCACATTCATGCGCTGGGAAGCGATCGACGACCTGGAGATCTACGCCGGGCGCGCCGCCCTCGACCGCATTCGCGACCTGCTTTATGGAGTTGTACTGCGCGGGGCTAACCCGCCCATAGGCTTGACTCTGCGCGAGGTTACGCCGGGAGAATTCTTCGAGACTCCAGATTTCAGCATCACGGCTTTTCCGGTCCTACACAGGGGAACCGATTCTCTGGGGTTCCTGTTCGAGGAGAAAGAGCGCCGTCCATTCCTACCGGAGAAAGCTGAAGCGCTCAATATTCCCCCAGGCCCCTGGCGCGGGAAGCTGGTCAATGGCTCTAGTGTGGTTTTGCCGGATGGGCGCGAGATTTCTCCTGAAGAAGTGCTGGGTCCGCTTCGCCTGGGGACGCGTTTGGTGCACGTTGGCGATGTGGGCCAGGTGGAGAATCTGGTGGAAGTTTGCCAGGATGCCGACGCCCTGGTAATTGAGGCAACCTATATGGAGCAGGAAGCCGATATGGCCCGCCAGTTTGCGCACCTGACGGCCCGGCAGGCGGCTGAGCTCGCCGTGCGCGCCAATATCAAAAAGCTCATCCTGACGCATATCTCGAGGCGCTACCGTGAGAAAGATATCCTGCAAGAAGCGCAGGCCATTTTCCCCAATGTGGCAGTAGCACGGGATTTCGATGTATTTCAAATCAAACGAGAGTAGTTTTTTGTGATATAATCTTCTTACAATTAAATAGCCCCTAACGGCACTCTTATCCAGAGAGGTGGAGGGACCGGCCCGATGAAACCTCGGCAACCTGGGGATGACCTGGTTCGTGATACAGGAATTCCCAAGGTGCCAATTCCGTCAGAAGGATGTTCTGGGAGATGAGAGGGCAGCCGCATAAGTAAATGATGCCCCTCTTAATGTAGAACCGGACGGGGCATTTTTCTTTATCTACTCTATGAGGAGGTTCTACCTATGAATACATCGTTTATGAGCTCTGCGCGCTATGTTTTCACATCAGAGTCGGTGACCGAAGGGCACCCCGATAAAATCTGCGATCAGGTCAGCGATGCCGTGCTCGACGCCTGCCTCGAGCAGGACGACCACTCGCGTGTGGCGTGCGAATCAGCCACAAAAACCGGCTTTATTATGCTGTTAGGGGAAATCACCACCAAAGCAGTTGTCAACTTCGATACGCTGGTGCGCAAGGTTGTCAGAGATATTGGCTATGACGACGGCGCAAAGGGATTTGACGCCAACTCCTGTGCCGTGCAGGTCGCGATCGCCCAGCAGTCGGGCGATATCGCCATGGGCGTCAACCAGGCGCTGGAATCCAAGAGCGGTGAAATGACCGACGCCCAAATCGAAGCGATTGGCGCCGGTGACCAGGGCATGATGTTCGGCTACGCTTGCAACGAAACTCCCGTTCTGATGCCGATGCCCATCTACATGGCGCATAAACTTGCCCGGCGTTTGAGCGTGGTGCGCAAGGATGGCACCCTCCCCTGGCTTCGACCAGATGGTAAAACTCAGGTGACCATCGAGTACCAGTACGGAAAACCGGTGCGCGTGGATACCATCCTGATCAGCACCCAGCATGCTCCCGATATTTCGCACAGCGATATCCGCGAAGCTGTGTACGAAAATTGATCGTCCCCACCGTTCCCCCCCGAAATGCTCAATCATGGATTAAAAGTATTTGTGAACCCGACTGGCCGGTTTGTCATCGGTGGCCCGATGGGCGATGCAGGCGTTACGGGACGCAAGATCATCGTCGATTCTTACGGCGGGATGGGGAGGCACGGCGGAGGCGCTTTCAGCGGAAAAGACCCGACCAAAGTCGACCGCTCGGGAGCATACGCAGCTCGCTGGGTCGCCAAGAACATCGTGGCTGCCGGCCTGGCCGAGCGCTGCGAGATCGAGGTGGCTTACGCCATCGGGGTTGCCCGACCTCTGAGCATCAACGTCGAAACCTTCGGCACTGGGGCGATCTCCGACGAGGATATTTCGAAGATCATCTCTGAGCATTTCGACCTGCGACCGGGCGCCATCATTCGCGACTTGAACCTGCGCCGGCCGATCTACCAACAGACAGCAGCCTACGGGCACTTCGGCCGCGACGACCTGGACCTGACCTGGGAGTATACGAACAAAGCGGAGGAGCTGCGTGAGGCCGCCGGTTTAAAAGCCGGCGAAGCGCCTGTAATTGAATAGGACGCAGACAAGCGCCGATCAACGTGGAGATTTATTGAATCATCTGCGTTGATCGGCGAGATTCCAATTTATATTTATGTTGCTTGGAGAATTTGCCGCGTG
The DNA here is from genome assembly GCA_023381565.1 of Chloroflexota bacterium. Taxonomy (GTDB): domain Bacteria; phylum Chloroflexota; class Anaerolineae; order Anaerolineales; family Anaerolineaceae; genus JAMCRR01. Next base: position 7,729 of record JAMCRR010000037.1, on the reverse strand, counting down.
GCTTTGAACGCCAGGGGAGGCAAGTCCGTCACAGGATAAAAACGTGCCGCCCCGGCGTCATCACCGGGGACCAGTTCTCCACCTAAGAGCTCTGCCCGGTATGCAATGACGATATCGGCGCCATGCTCATGCTCCCTGCCACTCACCACATCGATCAAGCCGGTCACATGCACCACCAGGCCGGTCTCCTCCAGGCATTCACGCTCGGCAGCTTTCGCCGGGTCTTCCCCCGAATCGACAAAACCCGCCGGTAGGGTCCATAATCCCTGGGCAGGGTGATTGACCCGCTGGACAAGGAGCACCTGGCCATCTTTAAAAACCAGAGCGGCTGCTGCGACTTTTAAATCGGGAAAATAAATCCACCCGCAGCGCGGGCAGATGGGGCGCACGGCTCCAAATTTTTCTTGCGTCACTAAAGAAGCCCCGCAGCGCAAGCAGAAACGAACTTCGGCCTGGTTCAACCCCTCGTCTTCCACCACAGGATTAGGGCGGCGGCTCCTGCGATTACTGCGATCGCCGCTAAAGTGATTTCGAACAGGCGCAGCAGGGGTTCCAGAGTCTTCGGATCGGTCAAGAAAGACGTTACTGAAGGAAGCGATTTTTCAGCGGGCGGCTGGTTCGGAGCAGACGCTATCGCAGGCGGCTGGCTTGCATTGGGTGTTGGTCCGGCCGAGCTCAGGTTAGGAACCAGCGCTGTCTGTGGGGTCTGGCTGGCAGCCGGGGCAGCCGCCAGACTCTGCGCGGGCGGAGGCGCCAGCGGAGTAGATGTAGGTTCGGGAGTCGCCATGGCTTCAGGAACCGCTGTATTTTCAGCGGTCGGTGCGGGGGCACTTTCGGAGGGCGGGCCCCCACCGATACCGGTGCCCGTCGGCGTGGTTCCCGCCTCCAGGCTGGAAATGCCGAGCGAAGGTTCTGTTGGAGTGCTTTCGGTCGCTTCTGCCCCAGGAGGAGGACCTCCGAAACCAATAGCCGGAGGAGTACCTTCGGTTGCTTCAGGCGATGTCGGTCCACCACCCATCCCTAAGGGGGCCTGGGTGGCCCGATACGCTTCGGTCGGGTTCAGGGTGGGTTGAGCAGGTAAAGTGGGACAAGGACCGCCGCAGTCGGTTTCCCCGGTTGTGGCTTCGGCAGGGGGTGCAGTCGGATGTTTGGTTGCCGGCGCGGCTCCCAAAGCCCCAACAGGTTCTGTTTCTTGAGGGGCTGTACTTCGTTCTGAATAGGGCAATGGGGTATTTTGAGCCTGCGGGGCTGTCAGCTGGGCGGCAGTGGTAGTAGGCGCCGTCTGATCCACGGCGGTTTTTTGGCCGGGCGCTTCAACAGGAGCGACGGCTGGGGCTGGTGCAGCCGCAGGCTGGATATTGCGTAAGGTCAGGTTCAAGGCCAGGTCGCCGGCAAAGATCACAACCAACAAAATGCTGGCAATGGTGGAAGCCAGCCTAAACACAGGATATGCAGCCGGGGTTCTGCGTTCCGGAATCATTCCCGGTTTGAGCACAAAACTGCGCGGCAGGCGCCGGCGGGGAAGCGTCTTCAGAAGCCTGTGGGTGTACTGCAGGTCTTCGAGCGCCAGGCGCATTTCAGGTTGAGTCCGCAGACGCGCTTCAACCTTTGTGCGTTCCCGGGAAGAAAGCTGGCCGTCCAGGTACGCAGATAGGGTTTCATAGTCTCGAGGAGTGAGATTGCGTGTCATTGGGTTGCCTCATCTTCAAGACGGAATGAAGAGGGTAAAAGTTCCCCAAAACCACGCAGACAGTCGCGCAAACGTAAACGCGCCCGCGCCAGGCGGCTCTTGATCGTCCCAAGGGGCTTGCCAATCGCCTCCGAGACTTCCTGGTAATCCAACCCTTGTACATCAACCATCACCACCACCGATCTAAACTCCTCCGGAAGACCGTTCAAGCAGTGTTGGATGGCGCGCTCAAGCTCAGCTCGTTCAAGTTCTTGCTCGGGTAAGGGGTGATCATCAGCCATCCATTGAGGCGATTCGATTTCCTCGTCATCGTCGGTTTGCGGTTCGAGAGGGGTTAGCGGGTGGCGGTGCCGGCGGCGCAGCTCGTCGTAGCAGGTATTGGTCACCATGCGCAGCAGCCAGGCTTTGAAAGAGCCCCCCCGGTATCCTCGCAGGCTGCGGTAGGCAGAAAGAAAAGAGGTCTGGGTGGCATCCGCGGCGGCATCGTCATCGCTCAACATGCGATAGGCAAGATTGAAGGCCATCTCCTGGTAAGCGATGACCAGACGGTTGAAAGCGTCCAGGTCGCCACCCTGGGCCAGGCGCAGCAGCGCAGCCTCATCCATGTTTGACCAGCCGCTGGTCGAGTAAAATCCACGCGCTGCGCCAGACGAGCATTCCAAAAGCGACCACCGCGCATAGTACCAAAATAAAGATCGGATCAATAAACGAGTTCAACCAGATACCCCGCAGCCAGGCCGCTAACGGCACTGCCAGCACAGCCGCCAGCAGGGTACGCCACATCTGCTGGGGTTCGGCGATCAGCTTCGGCAAGTAAAACTCCAGGGCCGGCGCTGCCAGACCCCAACCCACGCATAGAGGGAGGAAGGTGGTGAAAATGCGCAGCCCTGCGCCGGCCAGCTCCCCATGGCGCGCAAAGCCGACGACGGTTACAACTGCCAGAACGACCAGGTCCCCGGCGGCGAGAATCCAGAATGATGGAAAACAGGTTGGGCGCATTCAGGATATATTGTAACGGATTTTTAACAATAAACAAGATTCGGCAAGTATGCAAGTTTTGCCATTCCCCGCTCGTTATTTATCCTGCCCGTTCCGGATGGCGATAATCGCAGCCTGATGCTGGGTTGACTGATGGATCCGAGTGGAGCATACTTAACCTGGCAAGCGATCCTATCTCGAGATTGCAAATACCGATTTTCTGTTTGGATAGATTCATTAACCCGATTCGGGATCAAAAAAGTTAGAGTTTATTTTGGGCAATAAGCCTGCCCAAAATAAACTCAATTCGCACTTTATTATTCTTATCCGAAATAAGGCTGATATTTACCGATTGATTTTCTGAATTTCAAATTTAATATCATTTCTTGTTCGTAAAAAATTTAATTGCCATCCCAATTCTTTTGCAGCAGATTTCAGCCGATTCTTCACCGTTTGCCTGGTTTCACCTTCCTCAAGGTCCACAGATATCCAATCTCCAGGTTTATATTTATTGAGATATTCGATAAATTGCTTACGGATTATTTCTCGCTGGCTTGGATGCGACCTTGGTTTTATCAATGACTCGATTTCATCATTTGTTAGTTTAGTTAGTTTTGGCATTTTTATCCCCTCCTTCGCAATTAGATGATTATAACTAATAATAATCTATTTAAATGGAACTTTCAATATCAATTTCTGCACAACAATATTGAAGTATTGTGTTTTTAGTAACCGTGATCAAATCACCAAAGCTTGAATTTGTTTAGTTATATCGAACGGGGGTGTAACTATCAAAAGAAATAGCAAATGATTTTATTTCGTAAATATATATAGTATCGGATGCCAGATTTTTGGTTTTACGATCAGGTAGCAATTGCTCTATTGTGGGAAATAGATAGCTTTTTTGATTCAGGAAAATAAAAATCCGCTGGCTACATTTTGTTCCCTTATGAAAAAATCCTCTTTCTCCCCACATATGCGGAGTTTCAGAGGAGGATTAGACATCAGATTATAATGATATTGTGAGCGCGGAGGGGCTCGAACCCTCAACCAATGGCTTAAAAGGCCACTGCTCTACCATTGAGCTACGCGCCCAGAACGGAGACCATTTTATCATGCACCTAAGTGATCGTCAACGCTTCGTGGTGAAACCTCGATGAGCGACTTTATCAATATCGACGAAACCAACTTCCAGAGCGAAGTCCTCGAATCCGGCTTGCCGGTGCTGCTCGAGTTTGGCGCCGAGTGGTGCGGACCCTGCAAGATGCTCGAGCCCGTGCTCAAGCAGCTCGCCCAGGAATGGGACAGCAAACTTCGCCTGGCGAAGATCGACGCCGACCAATCCGTGCAGATCGTGATGCGCTACGGTGTGATGGGCTTGCCCACGCTGATCTTATTTATCGGCGGGCAGCCGCGCGAGCGCATCTCCGGCTACACCTCCCGCGAGAAGATTGCCGGCAAGCTGAAACCCCATCTTACTCTTCCTCCACAGGCGTGACGAATGTGGTCAGGTCGCCAGTCTCGATGGCGTGCTTGACCTCGGCGATGGCTTTGGTAATGCGGATGCCGCGCGGGCAGGCCTCGGTGCAATTGAACACCGTCCGGCAGCGCCACACGCCATCGGGTCTGGCCAGCACCTCCAGCCGCTCGGCCGTGCCCTGGTCGCGGCTGTCGAAGATGAAGCGGTGGGCATTGACGATGGCTGCCGGCCCCACGTAGCGTCTATTGGACCAGAACGGCGGGCAGGCGGTGGTGCAGGCCGCGCACAGGATGCACTTGGTGGTGTCGTCGAAGCGTGCTCGTTCAGCCTCCGATTGCAGGCGCTCCTTCTCCGGAGGCGGGTCGTTATTGACCAGATAGGGCATGATCTCTTTATAATGGTCAAAGAACGGCGTCAGGTCTACGATCAGGTCCTTGAGTACCGGCAGCCCCAGGAGCGGCTCGATCAGGATCTCACCCGCGTCGAGGTCCTTGACCAGCACTTTGCACGCTAACCGGCTGTGTCCATTGATGCGCATGGCGTCAGACCCGCACACCCCATGCGCGCATGACCGGCGAAAAGAAAGCGAGCCATCGATGTAACCCTTGATGTGCTCCAGGGTATCCAGGATGCGGTCTTCCGGCTCAACCTCCAGGGTAAACGTGTCGTAATGCGGTTTTGCATCTTCTTCCGGGTTATAACGATAAATCTTTAACGTCGCCTGCGACATGCTGCGCCTCCGTCATTAATAGACTCTTTCCTTGGGCTGATACTTGGTGATCGTCACCGGCTTATACCCCAGAACGATCTGCCCGTCTTTCATCCAGGCCAGGCTGTGTTTCAGCCAGTTGGCGTCATCCCGCTTGGGATAGTCCTCGCGAGCGTGCGCTCCGCGGCTCTCGGTGCGCGCCAGAGCAGCGACGGTCACCGCCTGCGCCAGGTCCAGCAAATTCCCCAGCTCCCAGGTGTTGGTCAGCTCGGTATTGTACTGTTTGCTCTGATCGCGCACGCAGACGTGCTGGTAGCGTTCTTTCAGCTCCTCAAGTTTCACCTGCGCTTCTTTCAAGCCCTCTTCAATCCGGAAAACTCCCACATGATCGAACATCATGGCGCGCAGGTCGCGGGTGATCTCTGCCACTTTCTCCGATCCATCGCCGGTCATCAGCTTGTGGATCGTTTCCTGGGTGTAAGCTGTTGGATCATCCGGCAGGGGTTGCAGGCTGGCGCCCTGGGCATATTTGGCAGCGTCAATGCCGGCGTGTTTGCCGAAGACGATCAGATCCACCAGGGAGTTCGTGCCCAAGCGGTTGGCGCCGTGCACCGAAACACAGGCCACCTCCCCGGCAGCATACAGTCCGGGTAGCACGGTATTGTTTTCGTCGACCACCACCCGCCCCAGCTTGTCGGTGGGAATGCCGCCCATAGCGTAGTGGGCGGTCGGCTGCACCGGAATTGGGTCTTTCACCGGGTCAACCCCCAGGTAGGTGCGGCAGAAATCGGTGATATCGGGGATCTTGGAGAGGATCTCCTGGGCAGTCACCCGGTAAAGGGATCCATCCGGGCGGGTGCGCCCGTCGGCCTCGGCATACTTGTTGACCGTATCGGGGCGCACATCCAGGTACAGGTAGCGCTTCCCGCCAATCCCCCGACCTTCGCGCATTTCCAGGTACATGGCCCGGCTGACCACGTCGCGCGAAGCCAGGTCTTTCACGTGAGAGGCATAGCGCTCCATAAAGCGTTCGCCTTTATCGTTAATCAAGACGCCACCTTCACCGCGCACTGCTTCGGTAATCAAGATGCCCAGGCGTAAAATCCCGGTGGGGTGGAACTGGAAGAACTCCATATCCTCCGCGGGGATACCGCGCCGCAAGGTGAGCGCTACCCCGTCACCGGTAAACGAATAGGCGTTGGAGGTGATCTCCCAGATGCGCCCGTAACCGCCGGTGGCAATGATCACGGCTTTGGCGCGGAAAACGTGCAGCTCGCCTGTTGCCAGCTCGTAAGCCACCACTCCAGCGACCGCGCCGTTCTCGATCAGCAGGTCCATCACGTGATATTCGTCGAAAAAGCGGATGCCGTTCTTGATGCATTGCTGGTAGAGGGTCTGCAGGATCATGTGACCGGTGCGGTCGGCGGCGTAGCACGAGCGCATTACTGGTTTGCCTGTGACATTGTTGGTATGCCCGCCGAAATAGCGCTGGGCGATACGCCCATCTGGAGTGCGTGAGAAGGGCAGCCCCATGTGCTCCAGATCGTAGACGGATTGCACCGCCTCCAGGCACATGAACTCGATCGCATCCTGGTCGCCCAAATAATCGCTGCCCTTGACCGTATCGAAGGTGTGCCATTCGGCGTGGTCTTCCTCGGAGTTACCTAATGCCGCGCCGATGCCTCCCTGTGCAGCACCGGTATGCGAACGGCTGGGATAGAGCTTGCTGATCACAGCCGTTTTGGCGCCCTGGGAAGCATACATGGCAGCCATCAACCCGGCGCCGCCCCCTCCAACGATGATCACCTCGAACTCGTGAGTCTGCGTCATGGTTTTCCTCCTGTATTAGCGCACTCCACCAATGATAGCCGTCGCGCCGATGCCGGTGATCGCCAGCCAGAGCACGAATAAGACCCATGCAAAAGTGCGCCGGGCAGAATCAGTCGAGAAATAATCCATCAGCACCTGGCGCAGCCCATTCATCCCATGGGCGAAAGCAAAACTGAGCAGGAAGATATCGTAGATGCGCCATCCCAAAATCGCCCAGCGCATGGCTACGTAGTTCAGGTCGATATTTTGGGCGCTCACGATGGCATCTTGAAGGACAATGTGGATCCAGGCCAGCGGAATGAGCAAGACGCCGCTGTACCGCATCCACCGCCAGGCAGTCGTCTCATAATTTGAGGGGACTTTCACCCGCCTGGGAACTTCTGGTACCTCAATCGTAGATGTGCTCATGATCGCTCTCCTACGCTCCACCAAACATCCCAAAATCGAAGATCAGCATGGTACGGATCATTAATACTGCCGGGGGCAGCCATAAGATAAAGGCAATCAACAAGGTCCACAGGGATGAACGCCGCTCGAAGGAGATCATCCACCGTTTCGGGGAAACCATATCGAAGTAGGCGATGCGCAGGCCGTTGACCCCATGATAGAACAGGCAGAAGACCAAAACCACCTCCCCGAGGCTGGCCGGCCAGGTCCTGTAAATTGCGATGGCGTGACTATATAAGCTCGGATAGAAGAAAACCGTTGCAGTGTCCAAGATGTGGATGCCAAGGAAAAGCAAGACACCCAACCCGGTGATGCGATGCAATAAGAAGCTCCACTGGCCCTCTCGTCCGCGATAACGGGTATATCCGGTCAATGCTGTTCGTATCGTTGCCATTAAGTCCTCCTTTATAAAATAATCCGATCTAAAGCGGGGCAATTCGGTTAAATTTTAGCATCATTAGTTAATTAGTACTAGTTTGTTTTCACATCCCTGTCAAGTCAAAAGATAATGTTACCGAAGAGGGATCGTTGGCTCAAATGAAAATGTTACCGGATCGTCCGTCTCCTTTCTGAGAGTCTGGAGGACATTGACCGA
>JAMCRR010000060.1 GCA_023381565.1 Chloroflexota bacterium | reverse complement strand
GGATTTCGGGATCCAGGTCTTGCTGCAGGTCGCCCAGCGCAGGCTGAAAACCTCGGTGTACCGGCCGCCCCCAACTCGTTTCGCCGGGAAGGGTAATCAGGGTCCTGTGAGAGCACTGCGCCAGGAGCCGGAGAGCCCGGCGCTGGATGGTGGTAAACCCATCGAACCCGTCCACCACGAGCAAAGCGCAGCCTCCCATAAGACGGGGTTCATCCTCAAGTGCCTTGAGAGCAAGCTCTGCCGTTCCATCTGGATCCGTCCAGCCGATCCACTCCAGCAGGGTTTGGTACTCCTGGTAGATGCGTCTCAGCTCCTGGGTGGACCGCCCCCCTTGGCCGGTAAGCTCAGAAAGACGATCTGGCGCAACCCCCGAGCGTTTGAATTCGGCGAGGGCGGTTTCCAACGTAAGCGTGAATCCGGGTAGGCCGCGCAGGCCGGCGAAGTACTCCAGCTCTGCCCTGGAGATGGCAGTTTGAACCAGCTGGTGGGCCATCGCCGCCGGAACGATTGGGATGCGGCGTCCGGCGATCTCCAGGATCTCCAGATAAAGGTCGGCGAAGGTGACGATGCGCGCGCCCAGGGCGCCGCCCGTGGCAGCCAGCCTCCTGCGAAAGTGGGCGGCTTGCCGGTGGTCGCCGACCACGACCCAGACGGGCGCCAGCGGCTGCCGTGTCAGCACCTCGCGCACGGTTTGCACGCAGGTACGGGTTTTACCGCTGGCACTTGGGGAGAGCAGAATTTGGACCTTCATGATGCTGCGCCGATCGCGCCCCTACCCTGGGACGAGATGCTCCAATCTGATTGATCCATCAGGCAACGGGGTTTCAACCCAATTATAGACATAAATATGAAGAAATGGGTGAAGGGTTTATATTTTCTCCCATAGGGATATCCCGTATTGTATGAGGGGTGGAGACTGGATATAGTAGGGAAGGTAATATCTGTTTTGCCAGAGGGGGAAAACGGGAAAAAGTTATGGATCCTCCCATTCTGATTCCGAACACATCATCGCCAAAGCCATTCGGCAAGCCGCAGAACAAAAAGCGCTTCCATTGCCTGAGATCAGCGGTTTCGAGGCATTGAAAGGCCGGGGAACACAGGCGATGCTTGGCAAACGGCGGGTATACGTGGGTGGCCCATCCCTGCTCGAGATGCTGCACCTGGAGCTGCCCGAAGCGTTAAAGGATTTTACCCGGGAGGCGAATGCCAAAGCACAGACCGTCGTCTATCTGGTCGAGGAGAGCGGTCCCGCAGCAGCCTTTGCGCTGGCAGACATGATACGGCCGGAGAGCAAACCGGCGGTGGAGCGGCTGCACGCCATGGGGGTGGGGGTCGTCTTGCTCACCGGAGACAGCCAGGCTGTGGCGGAGGCGGTGGCGTGTGAGCTGGGGATCGAGCAGGTATTCGCGGAAGTCCTGCCCGAAAACAAGGACCAGAAGGTGGGCGAGCTGCAGCGCCAGGGGAAAAAGGTCGCCATGGTCGGGGATGGGGTCAACGACGCGCCCGCTCTGGTCCGAGCAGATGTGGGCATCGCTATCGGCAGCAGGACGGACGTGGCCATCGAATCGGCGGGGATCATCCTGATCAAAAGCAACCCCCTGGATGTGGCAAAAATCATCGGGCTCAGCCGGGCCAGTTATCGCAAGATGGTCCAGAACCTGGTGTGGGCCACGGGTTACAACGTCGTGGCCCTGCCGCTGGCTGCCGGCGTGCTGGCTCCGGTGGGGATCTTGCTCTCTCCGGCTGTAGGCGCCTTGCTCATGTCGATCAGCACGATCATTGTAGCGCTGAACGCCCAACTGTTGCGCGGGACGAAATTGTAGGACATCCACCCCGCATGCGCATCGCCGAAGTTTGGATCCCCAGGGGTGCCATGTGTTCGTGGAGGTCTTGACGCCGGTACTGGTCGATTTATTCAAGTCACTAAGGCTGTTCCAGGTTCTGGCAGTAGGTTTCGATCGCCTGCTTGAGGAATTCGGGCAGCCTGGGGTCGATGCGTGTGAAAGTCTCCAGGAAATCGGGGTGCTCGTTGTAAAGCAGCGCCAGCACGCGCAGGCGTTCAACCGAGGGCTCGTAGAAATACCTCAGGTGCCGGTGCCAGCGGGCAATGATCTGCTGGACCTCAGAGCTAGCGGCGCCTTTATCTATGTTCGCTGCCAGGTCGCGATAGATGGCTTCTCCTTCCGCGAGGATCGCCGCTTGCTTTTCGGGGGAATAGCTCTTCCAATCGATTGTATCCTCGAAAGCACGCTCGCCAAAACGCCTCTGGATCTCTTGCTCGTACTGCTTTTGCCTGGCCTCGTTGAAACCGGCAAAATATTGAGGCTGGCTCATTTCTGTTTCTCCTCTCAAATGTAAAATGGTTTGATCGACGGTCTGGATGAGGCGCTCCATCCGCTTCACCCGCCCCTGCAGGGCGTCGCGGTGCGATTTCAATGCGGCGATGACGTCAAAATTCGGACTGTCCAGAATCGAGCGGATTTCCTGCAAGCCGAGATCCAGCTCTTTATAAAAGAGGATCTGCTGCAGGCGCAGGAGAGCGGCTTCGCCGTAGCAGCGGTACCCGTTCTCTCGCACCGAGGTTGGCTTGAGCAGCCCGATCTCGTCATAGTAATGCAGGGTACGGGGGCTGATGCCCGCCAGGTCGGCCAGTTGTTTTACCGTGTAGTCCATGATCACCTCGCTGTAGATCATAAACCATGACGTTACGTTAAAGTCAAGAGGCAAATGCGCGATTTGCGAATGGAGTACAATACTTGCTGGGCTTTTAACCATGACTTTGGGCGTTTATGGGGAAGAAATGAAAGGGGTTTTGTGACCGATCAACCAGCCTCGCGGGAGGCGCAAGCATTACTCGCTCGATTCGACGGCGCTCGATTGGGCGCTTTTCACTACAAGCTGCTCCTGGTGACCGGCGGCACCTGGATTTGGGCTTCTTTTGGGGTGGGGATCATCGGCTTTATCCTGCCGGGGATACAGGCGCAGTGGCAAATCAACCCCACCCAGGAGGGACTGGCGGCCAGCTTCGGCCTGGCCGGGATGATGGTGGGGGCAGTGCTGGCGGGTATCCTGGCAGACCGCATCGGACGCAAGCAGACCCTGGAAATTATCATGGTTTGCGTTGGCCTCTTCATGGGCATCTCGGCCCTATCCTGGAGCTTCCCCGTCTTCCTGGCGCTGCGCCTGGTGAGCGGTATGGCGTTGGGAGCCGTCTTACCGGTGGGCAGCACATTGGTGAGCGAGTATTCCCCGGCCAAATACCGCGGCCGCCTGCTGGTACTGCTGAATACCTGCTTTGCGTTAGGTGGTGTCCTGGCGGCGATAGTGGGATATTTCCTGGTGCCGGCTTACGGATGGCGCGCTGCGTTGGGCTTTGGCATCCTGGGCCTCACCTCCCTTCCCCTGGTGCGTTTGTTTTTACCCGAATCGCTGCGCTTCCTGGTAGATAAAGGCAGGCTGGACCAGGCTATTCGAACCGGCGAAGCGATTGAGGCCAATGGGAACGGTCAACGGAACGACAAACCGGGGCCTGAAGCACACCCCCAGAAAAATAGACCAATGATCCATGGAGCTAAAAATGATCAGCCCTGGTCGCCGGTTTTCCTGGGCCGTACCCTGGGCTTGTGGTTCGTGTGGTTTGCGCTGAATTTCGTATTCCAGGGGGTCTTTGTCTGGCTGCCTTCGATCCTGGTCGCCGGCGGGTATGCCATCTCGGCCTCCTTCCTGCTGGCACTGGTCATCAATATCGGCCAGGTTCCCGGCAACCTGGCAGCAGCCGCCCTGGCCGATGCTGCCAGCCGCCGATGGACGTTGATTGCATCTCTGGCGCTCTTAGGCGTTACCACTTTCTTCTATGGCTTTGCCAGGAGCCAGGCGGGCATCCTCGCCTGGGGCATATTGCTGGCTGTGTTTACCGGGATGGGGTGGGCCCTGGCGTACCCATTCACCACGGAGCTCTATCCCACCCACATGCGCGGTACGGCTACCGGCTGGGCGACCGGTTTTGGCCGCGTGGGAGGCATCCTGGCGCCGCTGGTCGTCGGTTTGTTCATCCAGATCAAGGTTGGTAATCCGGGGATATTTACCATGCTGGCGGTCGTGCCCCTGCTCGCCACCCTGATCATTTTCAGGCTGAAACATGAAACTACCGGAAGAACCCTCGAAGAAATCACTTGAGATTAACCCTCTGGATGCCCGCCGACAGAAGGAGGCCTCCGGCGTGCTGGCGCGCGCTTTCTTCGAAGACCCCTTGATGCGCTATTACCTCCCCGACCCGCAGCGCCGCAAATCAATCACGCCTTACTTGATGCTGGCTTCCCTGCGCTACTGCCTGTTCTATGGGATGGTGGATACCACGCCCGATCTGGCGGGCCTGGCGTGCTGGCTGCCGCCCGGGAAAACAGAGCTCGGAATCTGGGGTCTCTTGCGTGCCGGTTTAGGCGTGGTGCCGCTGCGCCTGGGATGGGAAGCCCTGGAGAAGGTGCGCGCGATCGAGCCTGTGGTGGACCGTATCCACCGGGCGTGTGTCCCCCAGGAGCACTGGTATCTGATGATCCTGGGGGTCGATCCGGGCCGTCAGGGAGAAGGCATTGGCAGCGGGTTGATGGCAGCCCGCCTGGCTCAGGCGGGAGACGGTCATCATCCCTGCTACCTGGAAACGATGACCGAGTACAATGTGGCTTTCTACCGGAAAAGGGGGTTCGAGGTGGTGCACGAAACGGACCTGGCGCCGGGTGGCTTGCACGTCTGGATGATGCTTAAAGACTGAATTACGGAGAACCCGGCGAGAGGGAGCATCCGGGAACATTCAGGGGGATATAGATCCTGTCAAATAATTACACATTTGGCGAAATATTTGACATTTAATGACAGCATCGTTATAATATTAGTAATAAAATTCCCACTCGCGAACGTTGGTTGACCGTATCTCCCCGGAGAACCTACTCTCGCAAATCAAAGCACCGCATCACCAGCAACCCGGATGGGAGATTGCCTTATGCGCTATAAGGTAGACGAGATTGACCGCCTGATCATTGGCCTGCTTCAGGAAGATGGGCGCATGCCCAGCTCGGAAATCACGCGGCGGATCGGAAATGTGAGCGAGAAAATTGTGCGCTATCGCCTCGATAAATTGATCGAGGAGGGGGTCATCAGGATCAGCGCCATTGTCAATCCCGAACCTCTCGGTTATGCGGTGATCGCGGATGTCTGGCTGGAGGTGGAAAGCGGGCAGGTGAAGCAGGTTGTCGAAGATCTGACGCGGCTGCAGGAAGTGAGCTATATCGCCTATTCGATGGGGGAATGGGATATCAGCATGCAGGTCTACGGTCGCAATAACCAGGATCTGTATCAGTTCGTGCGCGACAGGATTGGGGAAATCTCAGGCGTCAAAAAAGCCTCTATGGTGATCGTTCCCATGATCGTTCGAGATGTATATTCCTGGCGTATCCCGATCTTGCTCGATGAAACCTCGCCGGATAACATACTCGGCGGTAACGGAGGGAAATAGAAACGCACCGTCCAAATAGCAGTCCAAACGTGTGAGCCGGCGCCTGCCGGCAAAAGCCTTCAGCAGATATTCTCAGCATGACATGAGGAGGAACACCGATGGCACTCAAACACGAAAAAAGCAACGCTCTCTGGCAGAAAGCGAAAGAAGTCATCCCATTGGGAGTCAGCTCCAGCTTCCGCTTCCACGGGCCGAAAAATACCTACTATGTGGCTCGGGCCAAGGGGGCTTACTATTGGGATGTGGACGGGAACCGCTATATCGACTACAGCCTGGCCTGGGGCCCGGTAATTTTAGGCCATGCCTACGATGAGGTTGATAACTATGTCCACGAGCAGATCAAACTGCGTGGGACAACGACGGCCTTGACGACCGACCTGGAGATCGAGGTGGCGGAGAAGTTCGTCGCCATGTGCCCGTGTGTGGAAAAGGTGAGGCTGGTGAACTCGGGCACGGAGGCGACTATGCACTCCCTGCGCCTGGCGCGCGGGTACACTGGGCGGGATAAATATATCAAGTTCGAGGGCGCCTACCACGGCGTGCACGACTACGTGCTCTACTCAATGTATGCCAACCCCATGCCCGTTTACGGCTCGCGGCGCAGCCCCATCCCCGTCCCCGAAAGCTCGGGGATCCCTAAGGTGATCAACGATACCGTGATTACCGTCCCCTACAACGACTGCGAAGCCCTGGACCTGGCGCTCAAGCGCAGCGGGCACGAGGTTGCGGCGATTCTGGTGGAGCCGGTGCTGGGCAACTGCGTGGCCATCGGGCCGGAGCCGGGGTTCTTGCAGTTCCTGCGGCAAAAGTGCGACGAATACGGCATCGTGCTGATCTTTGATGAGGTCAAGACGGGCTTCCATCTGGCCGTGGGAGGCGCTCAGGAGTACTACGGGGTAACGCCTGACCTGGCGACTTATGCCAAAGCCATCGGTAATGGCTACCCGGCCGCGGCATTCGGAGGCAAGAAAGAGCTGATGGATATGATCGCCGTCGGGCAGGTGGAGATCGACGGCACATACTGCGGGAACGTGGTCAGCGTGGCAGCCATGAACGCCACCCTGGGCATCATCCAGCGCGAGCCGGTTCTCGAGACGATCTTCAAGCGCGGGCGCAGGCTGCAAGAGGGGCTGCGGTCGATCTTTGAGGAAAACGGCATCCCGGCCTTCGTCACCGAGCACCCGGCGATGTTCGGCATCATCCTGGCGGAGAAGATGCCGCGCGACCAGCGCGAGTGGGAACTGACCGACAAAGCCACCTATCAGAAAATCGTCCTGGCTGCGCATGAGCGCGGCATCTCCAAGCACGAGGTCATCCGCGAGCCGTATTTCCTGTCATACTCGCATAGCGAGGCCGATATCGACGAGACGCTGAACGTGATGGCAGACGTAGTGCACGAGGTGAAATTGGGACGCATTTGATCTGAATTTATTAGCCACAGATGAACGCAGATGAACCGCGGGCAGAGTATCTGCTTGCGGTTTCTCTTTTCCTGGCTCGAGGCGGCGTAAAAATTTCTTGCAGTTTTTGCAGACTCCCGTATAATAAGGATATCGGCAAGTCTTCCCGGTATTAATTACAGGTAAACAACAATCCAGAGCCCCTGCTGACGCAGCCAGATCAATCAAACAAGGGGAATCTCGAACGAAAGGGCGATCGTAGACGCATCTCTCCATTGTATATCTATCACATAACATTCGGAGGAAAAAAATGAGCTTGAAGCGATCCATTGAAAAAAGTTTGTCTGTAGTGGTAATCCTGGCGATGGCTTTTGGCTGGGCCTTTTCCCAACCTCAGACGGCGCAAGCTGTTTCACCGGACATCGTCATCAGCCAGGTGTATGGGGGCGGCGGGAACTCTGGCGCCACCCTGAAGAACGATTTTGTCGAGCTGTTCAATCGGGGTACGGCAGCAGTCGATGTCACCGGATGGACGGTGCAGTATGCTTCCGCATCTGGATCATCCTGGCAGAAAACATCTCTCACGGGGACTATCCAGCCGGGGGATTATTATCTGGTTCAGGAGGCGGCAGGGAGTGGAGGCAGCCTCAACCTTCCTACCCCTGACGCAATTGGCACTATTTTTATGAGTGCTACTGATGGAAAAGTTGCTCTAGTAAATAATGCGACAACATTGACAGGTACCTGCCCGACCGGTCGCATAGACCTGGTGGGGTTTGGTAGTGCAAATTGCTCGGAAACCTCACCAACGCCAAAGTTGAGTAACACAACTGCGGCGCTGCGCAAAGCGGATGGCGCGCAGGACACTGACAATAACCTCGAAGATTTTGACATAGGCCAACCCAATCCAAGAAACAGTATGTTCCCCTTTGCTGCTACCGGTTCAGCTACTCCAGCTGTAGTCGAATCAGGCGAAACGAGCCTCCTGGCAGTTACCGTTAGTCCCGGAATCGATCCAGCCAGTACAGGCATCACTGTATCATGCGATCTGAGCCCGATTGGGGGTGCTCCCGATCAGATGTTTTATGATGACGGCACTAACGGCGATCTGGTTGGAGGGGATAACATTTTCTCGTTTACTACGACAGATTCTACCCCTGGTACCCAGAATCTTACTTGCCCATTCGCCGATGAACAGGGTCGAAGCGGCACTACATCGATCACGATCACCCTTATTTCCGTTATCCCCATCGGCACGGTCAACGGCCCGGTCCTGGATGGGGAGGATGGCACCGAGCATGTTTCGCCGTATGTGGGGCAGACTGTAACCATTAAGGGTGTGGTTTATGAGAAGACTCTGCAGGCGACCGCCACGTCCAAACCATATAAAGGGGTCTTCATCCAGAACACAGCTGCTGCAGCCGATGGTGATCCGCTGACCTCTGATGGCCTGTTTATATACATGAGTAGTTATGGTAACATAGCATGGGCGAAAGGATATGGCAGCGGATATTATTATCCACAAGTCGGAGATGAACTGATTTTGTCAGGTAGTGTCAGCGAATACTACAATATGACCGAATTGAGTTCTTCTCTTGCGCTCTATAGAGTTGTTCGCGAGGGCGTGATTATCGATGATGAAGTACCTCCGGTTGTGGCGAACCCTCCTGTCAGTTTGGCGGACGCCAACCGCTACTGGGAGCGGCTGCAGGGCATGCGCGTGCAGGTCCCGCAGAACAGCATCGTGCTCGGAGGCCGCAGCGTCTTCAGCCCGGCGGATGCCGAAGTCTGGGTAGCCAGTCCCGACAGCACGATCGCCCAGCGGGCTGACCCCTACACGCGCCGCGCTTTCCGCGACGCCCACCCGCTGGACGACAACTACGATCCGGCTTTCTGGGACGGTAACGGCTACCGCATCCTGATGGGCAGCCTGGGGATCAAAGCGGCTGCAGGCGACGACCAGGCCTTGATTGCCCCGGCGCGTACTTTCGATACCGTCATCAACACGCCTGCGGGCGGCCTGAACTACACCTACAGTAAGTATCGCATTGAGATAGCAGAACAACCGGAATTGGGCGAAGGCGCTGATCCCGCGGCCAATAATCCACCTTCGGAGCTCAGGAACTCCAGGGTCGAATACAGTATCGTAGACTACAACCTGGAGAACCTATACGACTATCGCAACAACCCCTTCTCCGGCTGTGACTTCACCGGCGACTCGGGCTGTCCCGCAGTGCCACCTTTCCTCGATGAAGTCAAATCGCCTTTCAATTATGTTCCGGCCAGCGATGAGGCTTACCAGGCGCGCGTGAACGATATTGCCATCCAGATCATCAACGACCTGCACAGCCCGGATATCCTCATGGTCCAGGAGGTCGAGAACCAGGACATCTGCACTGTGAGCGGTGAGGCGCTGGTCTGCGGCGATGTCAACAACGCCGACGGCAAGCCGGACGTGCTGCAAGACCTGGCGCTCAAGATCGCTTCGTTGGGTGGCCCGGCTTACGATGCCGCCTTTGACCGCGATAGCTCGGACCTGCGCGGCATTCTGCCCGCATTCCTGTACCGGGCGGACCGCGTGCAGCTCGTCTCCCCTGAAGGCGACCCCCTCCTGGGCGGGTTGCCGGAGATCGATTACGCTGGCGCTCCGGTGCCTTACGATAGCGACGTCTCCAACCCAAAGACCCTCAATGCGGTCCTGCCAGAGGGCGTAGGAGCCTGCGAGACCTCCTGGGTCTTCCCGCGTGCTCCTGATGTGGGCCTCTTCCGCATCTACAACGTGCGCGTCGGCGTAGGTTATTATCAAGACGTCTACCTGATCAATAACCACTTTAAGAGTGGGCCCGATTCCTGCGTGGCGCACCGCACCGAGCAGGCGAAGTTCAACGCCGCTCTGGTGGCTTTCCTCCAGTCTGAGAAACCGGGAGCGCTCATCGTCGTCGGCGGCGATCTGAATGTGTACCCGCTTCCCGATAACACTTATCTGGGGGCGCCCGAGCAGCTTGCGGCGCTCTACGATCCCAGCCTGGGACTGAAGAACCTGTGGGAGGTGCTGTTAGTTCAGGCGCCTGAAGCGGCGTACAGCTATGTTTACCTCGGCATGGCGCAAACCCTCGACCAGATGTTCGTTAACCAATCGATGTTAGCGAATCTGCTGCAGTTCCGTATCTCGCACATCAATAGCGATTTCCCGGCTGACTATCCGGGGGATGTGGCGCGCGGCACCAGCGACCATGACCCGAACGTGGCTACCTTCAGCTTTATGCTACCGAATAATCCGCATCTACCATTTGTGGGAAACTAAGTAACAAGCAATAGATGTAGCAGTCTGCTTTCGGCCGATACCTCGCGGCCAGCCCCTCTCCGAGACATTCGGAGAGGGGCATTTCTTCGTAGGGAAAGTTTGCCACTTGCCCGGAGTGGACACGATACGAGGCTCAAAGGGATTTCCTATGGCGTAGGGGCACAGCGGGATGAACCCGGCCCAATGTCTGTACAATGGTCCCGCTGTACCCCTACCTGTAACGATCCCCCACGGCAAATCCGAAAGTGCCAGATACAACCTTTTCTGCAGGGGGATAAAGAAGGATACAATTAATCGTTCTCAGTGCTTGCAGTTCGGTTCACCATTTAAAAGCTAGCCAAATAAGGCAGGTCACACAAAGTGTTTTTTGTAGGGGAGCAGCAGGCTTTACATGGGTTTTAATGTCGTTTCAGTCCCGCTGTCCCCGTACTACAATCGAAATATCAAATAAGGAGTACCCCATGACCAAGCAACGTTTTGTCGAGGAAGCGGGTACACATTCAGCATCCATCGACGCCGAAAAAGGAGAGACCCGTTCCGCGCTGTGGCTGCTTTCAGTAGAAACCGGCGAACGCCGCCGGCTCACCTCTGGCCAGGCCAACGACACAGCTCCCGCCTGGTCCCCGGATGGCAAACAGATTGCCTTCCTCTCCACCCGGGATGGCAAAGCGCAGGTTTACGTCATCACCGTAGATGGCGGCGAAGCATTCCCGCTGACCTCGCTGAAACAGGGCGCCGGCGGGGGGCCGGATTGGTCGCCGGATGGAAAATGGATTGCCTTTACTGCCGGGCCGCAGGGCGAGCCGCCCGACCCCAAAAAGCCCTACCTGTTAACCCGCAGCATCATCCGCTTCAATGACATTGGCTACCTGGACGCCACCGTCCAGGATATCTACCTCCTCCCGGCTGCTGGCGGCAAACCCCGCCGTATCACCCAGGATGGCTGCTTCCATCTTTCTCCAAAGTGGTCGCCAGACGGAAACGAAATCCTTAATCTGTTCATGGCTGCTCCTGATTCTCACTACCCGGAGACCTCCCTGCAGGTGATCGATCGTAAGGGCAAAGTCACTCGCACCCTGGAGGGTTGGGGCGAGGTAGATGCCGCCGAGTGGCTTCCGGATGGAAAAGGGATCGCCCTCGTCGGGCAGCCGGCCGGCAAGCCCATCGGCTCGAAGAACGACCTGTGGGTGCTTCTTCATCAGGGTGAAACGCCGGAATGCCGCACCGCAGGTTTACAATACGCCGTCGGTGGCGGCATCCAGCCCGATTTCCCCTTC
>JAMCRR010000114.1 GCA_023381565.1 Chloroflexota bacterium | reverse complement strand
GGTGCCTTTCTCCAGGGTCATCTACATCGATCGGGAGGATTTCCGCGAAGTCCCGCCGCCCAAGTATTTCCGCCTGGCGCCGGGGCGTGAGGTGCGCCTGCGCTACGGCTATATTATTAAATGTACAGATATTCAGAAGAACCCTCAGACGGGTGAGATCGAGGAGATCCACTGCACGTACGATCCCGAGACGCGTGGCGGTTACGCTCCCGACGGGCGCAAGGTGCAGGGCACTATCCACTGGGTTTCCGCCCAGTTCGCGCTGGACGCCGAAGTGCGCCTGTACGACCGGCTGTTCACCGTGCCCAATCCTTCCCGAGCTGAAGAGGAAGGCAAGAGCTACCTGGATTACGTCAACCCCGACTCGCTGAAAGTACTGACGGGCTGCAAGGTGGAACCCAGCCTGGCAAGCACCTCGCCGGGTGATCGTTACCAGTTCGAGCGCAAAGGCTTTTTCTGCACCGACCTCGATTCCAGGCCGGAGCACCTGGTCTTCAACATGACGGTACCCCTGCGGGATACCTGGGCCAAGATCGAAGCCGGACGGAAAAGCAGCTAGCCAGGGGTAAACCGATATGCTGGTAGTGATGGCCGGGCTGCCGGGCACTGGGAAGAGCCGCCTCGCCGCCGGTTTGGCGCAGGCGCTTCCGGGCGTGACCCTGGATAAGGATAAGATCCGCCTCGCGCTTTTTCCGTCTGAGGAGATCGAATATTCCCGCTCGCAGGACGATTTCTGCATGCAGGCAGTTTACCAGACAGCCGCCTATCTGCTGCGTAAAGATCCGCACCGCTTCGTGATTCTAGATGGTCGTCCGTTCGTGCTTGCTTATCAGGTCGAATACCTGATCAGCTTCACATTAAAAAGCAGGCTTTCCTACCGGCTGATCGAATGTACCTGCCCGGATCAGATCGTCAGGACCAGGTTGGAAGCGCAGGCCGCTGAAGCCAGCCACCCGGCCGCCAACCGCAATTATGAACTCTATCTTGCTCTCAAGTCGCGCGCAGCGCCGATCCCCCCACCCAAGCTGGTGATTGACACCGGCCAACCTTTTGAAGACTGCCTGCAGCGCTGCCTGGCTTATCTGCGTGATGAAAGTAATGGCAGGACGCGGACAAGTGCAGAATAACGCGGAGATGGATCAATATATTCCGCGTTCGTCCGCGTAAATCTGCGTCCTATAATCTTGAAACACTGACCTGGGGGTAGATACCTTCGACCTGCGCCAGCTCGCAATCGGCGGTGCCCTCGGTGAGGACCGTTGCCGCGCCGGCCGCGGCTGCCCAGCACAGCGCCCTCTGCCATCCATCCCCCAGAGATAAGCGCCAGACGAGCCCAGCAGAGACGGCATCTCCGGCGCCGGCGGCATTGACCGCCTGCTGCTCAGGGGCGGTGGCGAGGAAATTCCCTTCGGTCGTAAGCGCCAGGATTCCTTGCTTGCCGCAAGTGACGACTAATGCCGGGAGATTGTTTGCATGACGGACGTCAGCGCCTGCCTCCCTGATCAGGTCGAGATCCGGCGTTTCTATACCGAAGGTGGCCTGGAATTCGCTGTCATTCATCTTCATGATCTCCGGGCTGGCCGGTAGTGCATTTCGGGCAGGCTCTCCGGGGCAGTCGATCAAAACGGGGACACCTGCCCGGTGCGCGGTTTCGATCATTGTGCGGTAAAAATCTAAAGGCAGGCCATCCGGCAGCGAGCCCCCAGCAATCACCCATTTTGCCTCCGCAACCCGGCAGCTGAAGCGGTTCAATAAAGACTGCCAATCTGCGGGTTCTACCCGGTATCCGGGGGCGATCAGGTGGCTGTGGCGTTGGCTGGCAGCCTCTACGATCACGTTTGCCGTGCGGGTCTCACCATTCACCCAATCGAGGTCATGTCGAATGCCGTAGCGGTCGAGGAGCCGCACCAGGATCTTGCCGGTTTCACCGGCGACGAAGCCCAGGGCACAGGTTTCCTGCCCAAGGTGGCGCAGCACCACAGAAGCGTCTAAGCCCTTCCCGCCTACACTCTCGACCACACGCGCGGCGCGCATCACCGAGCCGGGAGTAAAGCGGTCGATCAAGACGACGCGGTCCAGCGCCGAATTAGGGGTAACAGTGAGGAACATCTGGCTACCTCGCCGGTGGATCAATCGAGGATCTTCATCGCCAGGATACAATAGGCGTTCCAATCGATGCGCTCGACGGCGTCAACTGCCGCCAGGAGGTCCTTGCCAGCCACGATCAGGCCGTGTTTGGGGATCAGCACGGCGGCCGCCTGGGTAAGCATGCGATCTTCTTTGCCTTGCAATCCCGTAACCACGTTATCGGCCAGGGCAGAGCTGTGCGCCGGCGCAGCAGCAATGCATTCAACGACGCCGAATTTCTGCGTCGCTTCCAGGACGGGCTCAATGGGCTTGCTGAGGGCGCAAAATGGAAGCACGTGCAAGGCATGGGCATGAACGACCGCCCCTGCAGCCGGGAAATTGCGGTAGATTGCCAGGTGCGCTTTCGCTTCACGTGAAAGCATTGGGTTCTCCATCAGCTCCGCGCTGTCGAGGCGGCCTTGGATGATATCCTCGGGTTCGAGTTGCCAGTGCTTGCGGCTGCCCGAGTAGCGCGGGGTGATGCAGATCTCGTCTCCGCAGCGGGAGCTGAGATTTCCACCAGACATGTCTAACAAACGACGCTCAAACAACCTGCGGGCAACTATAACGATTTGTTCGGGTATGGTCGGCAAAATCTCTCTCCCTCTGTGAGAATTGGACACTAACGAGCGCCAATGAACGCGAAAATGATTCGGTGGCATCATTCTATCATTCTTTTTTCCCTCGGGTTTGAGGGATTAAGATGATAAAATCAATCTAATAAATACTGGTTAATGTTTCCTGAGCATAAACCCAGGCATTGACGGTATCTCAAGGCCGGGCAGATACTGCCGGATTTCGTTTCTTTACCATTTATTAAATTGTTATCCATTAATTATTCGAGATTGGAGTGATCATAATGGAAAACCCGATGGATGCAATCGTTACGAACATCGATCCATTCCCGTTTTACCAGGAATTCCGCCGCACGCAGCCGGTGTATTACAACACGGAACGCGGTAGTTGGAATATCTTCCGCTACCACGACGTACAACGCGCCCTCTCAGATTTCGCTGTTTTCTCCTCGAAGTTTTCACTCGCGACAACGATTTCAAGCGACGAGCCCTTCGCAGCCAGCATGATCAGCAGCGACCCGCCTCGCCACCGCCAGTTGCGCACCCTGGTTACCCAGGCTTTCACCCCGCATGCCGTAGAGAATCTGGCCCCGCGCATTTTAGCCATCGTGACCGAACATCTCGACCGAGTGATGGATGCCGGCAGGTTCGACGCCATCCGCGACCTGGGATACCCCCTGCCAGTGATTGTAATCGCCGAGCTGATGGGCATCCCGCCAGCCGACCGAGAGCGGTTCAAAACCTGGTCTGACACCATCGTTTCTTTTGCGCGCTTTGGCGAGAATATCGACCCGCGCGTTTTTCAGAGTAACGCTATCCTCGAAATGGCCGCATATTTTCTGGAGTTGATCGAACGGCGCCGCAAGGAACCGGGAGACGACCTGATCAGCGGCCTTCTGAAAGCAGAGATCGACGGGCAGCGCCTAAGCCAGATTGAGCTGCTCGGGTTCTGCAGCCTGTTGCTCGTGGCCGGGAACGAGACGACGACCAACCTGATCGGCAACGCCATGCTGACCTTTACCGACCGCCCCGAGGATTGGCAGCGCCTCAGAGGCGCGCCCGAGCTGGTGCCGCAGGCGATCGAAGAAGTCCTGCGCTACCGCTCGCCGGTACAGGCTATGTTCCGATTGGTTAAACAGGAAGTAAAAATCGGCGGCCAGGTCTTGCCGCCCGGTGCACGCATTGTGGCCTGGATCGGTTCGGCCAACCACGACGAAGCCCGGTTTCCAGATGCAGAGGAGTTCGACATCGACCGCCAGCCCAACCGCCACCTGGCGTTCGGCCACGGCATCCACTACTGCCTGGGTGCACCACTTGCCAGGTTGGAGGCGAAGATTGCTCTCACATCCATGCTGGAGCGTTTTGCAACCATCGAGCGGGCAGCTGAGTTCCCGGTCGAGCGCATGCCCAGCATGATCGTTTATGGCACGCCAAGCCTGGTGCTCAACTTCTCTAGATCCTAGCTTCTCTTCCGGGGCAACCTCCCGGGAAATGAGTATATGGTAGAATTAGATAAATTCAGTCCAGGTAATCAACAGGTAGTGAAACCTATGCTCGAGACGAAATCAGGGAAACACCCCGATCGTCTTCCACAAATTTGCGTTGCAGGAACGCACATAGAAATGGGTCGCCAAATCGGCGAAGCCATGCGTCCCCGCATTCAAAACAGTCTGGAAAACGCTCGCAATCTGCTGGCTTCTGCCTACAGCACCCTGCAGTTGACGTGGGAGAACGCCCAAATCCAGGCTAGCAAATATATCCCCTTCGCCCAGGAGTATTACCCGCAGTATGTCGACGAGCTGATGGGCATTTCGGCCGGCGCTAATATTAGCTTCGACGACCTGGCCGTTCTGAACGGCATGGAAGCCGTGACGATGGATGCCCTGCACCTGACCAAATGCACCTCGATTGCCGTCAACCAGGAGCGGACTGCCGACGGGCACGTCATTATCGCCCACAATGAGGACTGGGTCCCGGAAGATGAGGAGGATGTCTACATCCTTCACGCCAGGCCAGATCATGAACCTCCGTATCTGGCGATGAACTATGGGGGGCTGCTGCCTAATATCGGATTCAATGCCTATGGGATCGCACAGTGCGCCGATTCGGTCTATCCCAGCGACTGCCGCGTCGGCATTCCCCGATTAGTGGCCTCGCGCGCCGTGTTGTCTGCGCCCACCCTTTCAGGGGCCATTCGCCACATGCTGGTTCCACACCGCGCCGCCGGCTACAACCACATGCTGGCGCACGAATCTGGCGAACTGTACAACATCGAGGTGTCTGCCCGGCACTTTGCCGTCCTCTATGCCCACGAGGGGTATATCGTCCACACCAACCACTACCTGGATGCAGGCATGCGCGCGGTGGAGAGTGAATCGGATGAGCTGGTTAGCACCCGCGTGCGCTATTTCCGCGCTTTGCGGCTCATCCGCAAGACCCCTCTGCACACGGTGGACAGCCTGCGGAATATCTTGAAAGACCATGTCAACTTTGAGGATTCGATCTGCAACCATGCGGTCGACTTCAGCCGCCCTCTCGACCGTGAAAAGACGATTGTCTCATTGCTGATCGACTTGACCACGCGCCAGATGCAGGCTTGTTGGGGGAATCCATGCGAGAACGAGTACTATACCTACGAGCTGAACTGTTAACCTAATTTTGCGGTAAGGCAATCACAAATGTCCGCCCCCAGGCGGGTACACCCTGGTTTGCCAGACAGGTTTGCAGGGTGAGGTGATCACTACCGGTATACACACGGTTGAATAATTGCCCGGCGGATAGGGAAGCACCGTCTTTGAGATCGACAAACCCGCTATACGGGTTGTATGGATCCAGCGCCTGGTATTTTTCGATGCGAGCAACTTTATAGCGCTTGATCGAGCCGTCGCCATATATGACATCGACAAGCACGCCAATTTGAAGACGGTAATATTCAGCGCCCGAGGCTGCGTTATCCGCCAGCAGGCCGGTAATCCCATGATCACCGGCTGCCTTGAATTGCGTTGCCGTGCCGGGCGTCATGTTCACAAAATCCAAATTTCCATTCGGCTGCTGGACAACCCGCAGCGAGAAGAGGCCATCGCTATAAACACCCTGGATTTCGCTTGCCGGGCCGTTAGCCACTGAAAGAATGAAAGCCGATTCTTCGTTCGAAACGGCCGGAATGGGAACACCCCCGGAGACCGCGGGTAGATAAGACACAGAGGTGTAGCTCGACCCGGAGGCAGTGATCGGACGCCACCAGGAAGGAACCCTGCCTACTGACGCTTCTTTGGGGAGTAATATGCCCAGAAGAACGAGAATCCAGGCAACGAGGATGTGGCGGTGACGGTTGGGTGATAGATGCATTGGTAGTGGCAGCGAGGTCGTCGCGACCGATGCTGCCCTGCGGCTCCAAACCTATAGTATTGCATCCCCGGGACCTTCCGGGTGCGCTTTTAACGGTAACGGTTGAGATTAGTACGAGAGAAACCCGAGATGATCTATTATACGGCAGAGTATGGCGGAATCACCGGTCGGGGAGAGGACCTTGCATAATTGAAAGGTGAAGAGATCGGGTAGATATTATCCGACCATAAAGGCCAAGGTTACGGTACCCTGAGGCAGATTACAAAATCCCATCGGGGATCTGCAGGGCGTTCTGCACCTGCTCACTGCTAAAAGGCCGCCGGTGCTTGAGGACCTTCCCGGCCTGGTAGCTGTCCATGGGTCGCGAAAGTAGATACCCCTGGCCGTAGCGGCATTCCAACTGCTTGAGCTTGTTGAGCTGCTCGACCGTCTCGATCCCTTCGGCGATCACGTTCATGCCGAGCTCGCGCGCCATGAGGATCATCGTGCGGATCAGCTCGAGCCCCTTTTGGCTGCGGCTGATCTCGGCGACGAAAGATTTATCGATCTTTATGGTGTGAATGGGAAAATGCTGCAGGTACCCGAGCGACGAATACCCGGTCCCGAAATCGTCGATCTCGACCTTGATGGATAGCTTCTCCAGTTCATTGAAGAGGGTGGTTACCCGCTCGGGGAAATCAATGATGACCGATTCGGTGATCTCCAGCTTGAGCGTGTGCGCATCCAGGCCCGTATTCTCTAAAACACTCCGCACCATTTCCAGAAAATCGGGTTGGGCAAGCTGCTTGCTCGAGATATTCACACTTACCGATAACCCCTTCTGCTCGGGATACTGCTGGTGCCACAGCTGCATCTGACGGCAGGCTTCTCCCAATACCCAGCGTCCGATCGGGATGATCAAGCCCGTCTCTTCAGATACAGGCAGAAACTCGGCCGGCGAAATCAAACCGCGCTCGGGGTGGTTCAAGCGGATTAACGCCTCAAACCCAATCAATGCATCGTTGTCCAACGAAAGGATCGGCTGGTAATATAAAACGAACCAATTCTCTTCGATTGCCCGGCGCAGGTCGTTTTCGAGATCCAGTCGAGTAATCGCCTGGGCACGCATGCTCGGATCAAAGTACTCGAAGCAGTCTCTGCCCTTCGTTTTCGCCTCGTACATGGCGATATCGGCATCACGCAGGATTTCGGAAGTGTCCGCATAGCCATCGGTATTCACGACCACCCCCACGCTGGCGGTAACGAAGACATCGTGAACGTCCAGGCGGAAGGGGGTTTTGATGATCTTCAAGGTACGCTCGACAATCTGAGATACAGATTCTCTGGGGGTATTGTCCAGCAGAATGACGAACTCGTCTCCCCCCATGCGTGCGATTGTATCGATGGAGCGCAGAGATTCCCTCAGGCGCTGCCCGACGGCGATCAGGAGCTCGTCGCCGGTGTGATGACCCAGGCTGTCGTTGATTACCTTGAAGTGGTCCAGATCCAGGAAGAGCACAGCATAAGAATAGTCTGAACGGCGGTTGTGGCTGTCGATGGCATGCTCAAGGCGGTCGGTAAACAGGGTGCGGTTCGCCAAACCGGTTAGAGCATCGTGCAAGGCATCGTGCGAGAGCTGTTCTTCGGCATGCTTGCGCTCGTTTACTTCAACCAGCAGGTGCCGGTTCGCCCTCTCCAGCTCGTCTGCCTGCTGTTGCATACGTTTCAAAGAACGCATCAGCTCGAGATTCAGCCCATGGTTATCTGCCAATGCCAGGATTTGCCGAAGGAGAACCATGAGGATGATCATCCCTACGCCAATCGATAGGATATCAAACTCGATTGCCTGGGGAGAATAATGCGACGCGATCAACATGGCAAACGCGATGATTACCCAGGCATAGGGAAAATAATCTAATGCGCGGTTGATCAGGTCGCCATTCCCTTTCTTCGCCGGCGCTGACTTTGCGCCCGGCCCAGAGACAAACACGGCATGCAGCAATCCGGCAACACACGTTAACAGATAAGAGACCAGCCAGCCGAATTCAAACAGACCGCCGCTTACATAGGTACCGGCCAAAGACTGGTAGCTGAAAATCGAATCGGATATGATCATCGCCACCAGGCTGCCGGCAAGGCTAACGATCACCCAGGGGTTTTCATCCTCAGCCGGAGAATACAACAGCCGCAACAGTGCCCAACACAGTAGAAGGTCGCCAATCGGGTAAGCCATGTTCAGTAAGGTGGCGAGCCAGGAATCCTGGTTGCCCATTACCGCCGGACCGATCAGATAATTCCAGATGCCCAGCGACGAGGCAAGCATGATGACCCCAATATCGAGACTATGAGTGATCTTTTCACGCTTCGTCCTGGACTTTCCAACGATGAGCAGGATGCCGAACATAAAAAATGGATAGTAAGCCAGGTAAAAAACGTCCGCCAGGGATGGAAACGGGTTTTCCTGCAGGACGATCTCATAGACAGCCCACACGAGATCCCCCAGGACAAAAAAGAGCTGACCCAGCCCCAGGATCGTCCAGGCGCGCGCTGCTTTGCGGGAGTTCGCCAGGGATCGGCGCGCGGCATAGAACAGGGCTGCAGTAGCCAGGCAGTTCATCAACAAATAGGTCACATCGGTAATACCGGCGCGGGTGGCTTCATCCCGGTCAAAAATCGTGACCAACAGGGTGACCAGCAGGCTTCCCAGGGCGATGGACAGGATTGGGATTAGAACCCGCCTGGGCGACTTTTGCTCTGTTCTCTCTGTCATTGTCTTTCTCATATTCGTTAAGAGGATAGGCTCCATCCGGTTGGAGGTTGCCACCGCCAGAGAATGGGTGAATTCTCCTGAAACGGCGCCAGAAACTACCTGATATAAGCTACGCCGTTAGTGTTGCAAGATTAATACCGTCTGGTCTGGGGGGTAGGCGACCTACAACCCGCAAAAATGATCCGCACCACGGCAGCGAATTCGCTAGACTTTCCTCCGAATTTCCTGTATGATTATTTTATCCTTATAAAAAGCCGGTCGTGCAAAGCAGGCCACACTAACTAAATGAATTTCGTAGGGGCGCAGCGAGATAATCAAAGGTCATAATTTCCTTACCGTCCCGTTGCACCCTTACACTAATCGAAATATCAAATAAGGAGACGTAGAATGCAGTCTGTCCGTGATTGGATGATTGATTTACTGGTTTTCGTCGACCCGGAGAACACTATAACCGAAGCTCTATCCTTAATGCGGAAGCGCTACATTCACAGCGTGCTGGTCAACAAGAGCCCTGAGAACTCCGATTTCGGGATCCTCACATCAACTGACATCAGCGACAAAATTATCGCCGCCGGGCGAAACCCGAATCTCGTCCGCGTGAGTGAAATCATGACCTCGCCGGTTATTACTGCGCACAAAGACTGGTCTCTGCAGCAGTGCGCACAGGTGATGAAGGAACATCACATTCACCATGTCCCTGTAGCTGACGAGAATGGGGAACTGGTTGGGATGATTTCGGCAACCGATTTTATGGTCGCTGCCGAGGCCTTAGGACGGGATGTGACGGCAAGAACTGATTAATAAAATTCGCCCGGTCGGGAGGGTTTCATTTTCCGGTTATAATTCCAAGGCATGCGAATTATCTCCCGTATCATCCTATTGTTATTCTGCACCGGGGTATTGCTTGGGGGTACCATCATCGAAGGCAAGGCGCAAGCCGGTAGCGCCAATGACCTGATCAACGCGGTCAATGCTCTGCGTGCCTCGCAAGGATTGAGTCCTCTAGAAATCAACGGTATGCTCATGAGGACCGCTCAGGACCAGTCCGATTACCAGGCATCGATCAATACGGCGACCCATTCCGGACCCGACGGCTCTCAGCCTTACGACCGGCTGGTCGCAGCCGGGTACGGCAGCGGGGCAACCGTCTTCAATGCCGAAAACATCATGTCCGGGCGAAACCTCTCACCGGCAGCGGCCGTTCAGACCTGGACCGGCGATTCGCCTCACTGGAACACCATGATGGGAGCGAACTACCGCGAGATCGGCGCCGGAGTCGCTATATCTGGAGAGGTGGTGTACTACACCATCGACGTAGCCTACCATTCTGACCTTCAGGGAGCTACACCCCCTCCCGGCGCGCCTTTCCCGGGCACAGAAAACACCCCTCTCCCCTTCTCGCCACTGGTTACCTCCACGCCGGCCGCAGATGGCAGTGTCACCCATATCGTGCAGTATGGTGAGACCCTGGTCCAGATCGCTGACGCATACGGGATATCCATCCACGATCTGCTGGTGTTGAACGGCCTGACTACCACTTCGGTGATTTATCCGAATGAAAAATTGATCATTCGGAAAGGTGTCACCCCGACCCCGACCGGTACGGCAACGGTGCCTCCCACCCGCACCCCTCGCCCCACGGCCACCCGCCGACCGAACACTCCTACCCCAACACAGACTTTGGTGCCTTCCGCCACCCCGACCTTCACACCCACGCCGCGTTTCCGGCTACCTTCAATCAGCATCGAGCGCAGGACTTTGGGGATCGGGTTGATCGCCGTTTGTGCCCTGGGCCTCATGGTCGTGGGCCTGACAGCATTCCGTAAATAACCTTCTTAGTTGCGTTTAATCTGGGGCTATGCTACACTTTATGCATGCCCGACGACGCCATGTTCAAAGAGGCTTCCGATGCAATCCGCAAGGGCGAGCTAAACCGGGCGCGCAACCTTTTTACCCGCCTGCTAAAAAGCGAGCCGGATAACGCGCAGTATTGGCTGTGGATGAGCGCAGTGGTGGAAACGACCAAAGAGCGCGTCTACTGCTTGCGTGAAGCCCTGAGGCGTGATCCGCAGGACCCAACCATCCGAGGCGGCCTGGTCCTGTTAGGGGCGCTTTCGCCCCAAGAAGCCCAAGTGCAGCCTGCGCCTTTCATCCGCCGCGCGTACGAAATCCCGCTAGGCAACCTGGAAGAGCCGGCGCCCCCCGCCGGGGTCTCACGCAAGCGCATCCTGTTCTGGTCAGGCGGCGCGGCTTTCTTCATCTTGCTCTTTATCGTTGGCATGCTGGCGCGGCGGCCCCCAACGCCCGTAACTTACCTGCAAGCGCCGGGAACACCCCGGCCCTCCGCGACTTTACTGCCCACAGGCACGGCAGTTGTGCGCTCGCCTACGCCCACCTTTACCGGTCCTACCCCTCTGTGGATGCAGCTTGAAGCCACGTATACCCCTACGCCGTTTGCCATCAACACCCCCCACCCACGCAGTGAAGCTTATCGGTCGGGCATCAACGCCTACGAGCACGGCAACTGGGCTAGTATGATCAACTTCATGCAGCAAGTCCAGGCCAATGAACCGCCCTCAGCCGATATCATCTATTACATCGGGGAAGCCTACCGGTTCCAGTGTGAATTTGCTGCCGCTCTGGAACAGTACGACCATGCCATCCAGGTGCAGCCTTCTTTTGCGCCAGCTTATTTGGGGCGGGCGCGCGCCCTTTTGGCAGAGGACCCATTAGCGGACGTGAGCGCTGACCTGGGACAAGCCACCACACTCGACCCGTCCCTCGGCGAAATATATCTCACACAAGCCGAATCAGCGCTGAACCAGGATGACGGCCAAGCCGCTCTGGATGCCCATTACCGCCGGA
>JAMCRR010000131.1 GCA_023381565.1 Chloroflexota bacterium | reverse complement strand
CGAGTGGGATAGCAGCAGCAAGCGCCGCCGCTCGCCTTTCCTGGCTCTCCTGGCTCTCTTGCCCTACGCCCTTAGCGCCCTTCTCCTGGCTTGAAAGCCCCTTACCGCCGAGACGCAGAGTCCACAGAGAAAAATTTAATAAAACTCTGCGTTCTCTGCGCCTCTGCGGTAATTTATATGAGCTTACTGTATCACTTGTGGATGGATTTCCGATGGATCCCCTCGAGCTGATCGACATTACCAAGCGCTACCGCACCCGAGCCGGCAGACAGGTGCTCGCCCTGGATCATGTCAGTCTGGCAATCCCGGGCGGGCAGATCGCCGTCCTCCTGGGCAGCAGTGGCGCAGGCAAGACCACCCTGCTGCGCATCGCCTGCGGGTCCCAGCGGCCTACCGGCGGGGTAGTCAGAGTTTGCAGTCAAACAGGTAATGCTATTTCGCGTGGTTCGGTGAGCGCGCTCCTGCCGGGCTTCCGCTTTCCCTATCCGCGAGCTTCCTTGCAGGAAAACCTCCCCGCTGATGATCTTCACCCCGAATGGGCCGCCTGCCTGCTGCAGGCGTTGGATCTGGAGGATCGTAAAGACGACCCGGTCTACACCCTGCCGCAGACCCTGCAAAATCGCCTTGCGCTGGCCTGCACCCTGCTCGCGGGCTCAGGTGTGATCTTGCTGGATGAGTCGCCTGTGCTAGATGTCAGCACGATCCACCTTCTTTTCGATTGGCTTCCCGGCTGGGTCCACGCGTTGGATAAAGCTGTGATCATTGCTGCTCGCCAGCCCTCTCTGGTCCTCTCCCTCGCCGACCGCCTGGCCGTTCTGCGCCGGGGCAGGCTGGTCTTCGACAGCGCCCCGCAGGTTCTGGAAGGCGCTCGTGAACAGATCAACGTGCGCATACGCGTATCCGGCATGCTCGAGGCGGCGCGCTCGACCTGGTTTCAGGGTTTATCGACTATTGTCGAGGGGAATGATACGCTAATCTGCGGCGATATTGAAGACGACGCCGCCCTTTTTGGCCTCATCATGCGGGTGCGCGGGCTGGGCCTGAGCCTGCTTTCCCTGGAACAGCTTAACCCAGGGATTGAACAGCGCTTGCAGCAGCTCATGGAATAACCGGTTAGTTTTTTGGGTTGCCATTATCCTGGATTGGGATGCCGGTGATCAGCCTCGTCCCGTCCCCGGCTGTAGACAGGATTTCAACCCACCCACCGGCTGCTTCCGCCCGCTCCTGGATGCCGATCAATCCCAGATGCCCCCTGCGGGCCAGCTCCACCCAATCGGTTGGCACGCTGAACCCCGCCCCGTTATCTTTCACTTCCATTATCGCCTCCCCATTTTTCCGGACCAGGGTGATCGTGACCTCTGTGGCCTGGGAGTGCCGTACAACATTGTTGAGTGCTTCCTGACAAATCCGGTAAAGGGGAAGGGTGATTCTCTCTTCGTTGGTGCCGATGTCTTGATTTGCCACCAGATCCACGCGCAGCCCGGGGTGCTTCTCCAGAAAAACATCCAGGTAGGAGCGGATGGCTTTTTCAAGCCCAAATTTCATCAGCACCGGTGGGCGCAGCTCGCCGCTGAAAAAGCGCAGATCGTCGATCAGATGTTTCAGCGCTTCCTGTACCTCGTTAATCTTCGCAAGCTGAGCCGGGCTGTTAGCCAGCAGGGCAGCTTCCTGCAGACCGAAGTTGAGCCCGATCAGCTCTTGAATGGGACCATCGTGTAGATTGCGGGCAATTTGCACCCTCTCCTGCTCGCGCATCTTCATCAAATAGTGGTGGACTTCGGTATGCGCCTCCGCCAACCGGCGGCCTTCTTCCGCTTCACGGCGCTCATTGATCTCTGCTCTCAGCCTGGCGTTTGCCTGAGTCAGCTCCTCTTTCTGGCATTCGAGCTGCTCACGGGCTTCATCCAAACTTGCCACCATTGAGTTGAATGAATCGGCGAATTCCCCCATAAAATCAATGCGTTGAGTGAAATCGCCCTTTGCGATCCTCCGGGTCTGCCACGTCAGGTGGCGCAGGCTGGCCTGCAGGGCTTTCAGGCTGCCCGCCATTCTCCCGTTGGATCGCAACTGTTGAGCCAGGTCTCCCCGGGAGAGAGCCAGAGTGAAACTCTGCAAGGCCAGCATATCCTCGATCAGGAGAGATAGGGAGGCTTTCTGAGCCGCATCTCCGGGCAGGTCAGCCGGAGCAGCCCCCTTTTGCCAGGCATCCTCAACCGCCTGGATTGCCTGGTTCAGGTGAGCATCAGTCTGGCGGTTTTCCGGGTTATCCTCATCGAACTTGGCGATAACCGCCTGGAGGTTTGCCGCCAATGAGGCATAGTCTTCCGGGGTTCCGGATTGGAGAGCTGCTTCGATAGATTCCCGGAGTTCTACCAGGTCGCTTTTTTCCATCTAGCAAGTACCTCTAATCGGCAGCCACAGCGCTAAAACGGCACGTGCGGTCGCCGGTACACCAGCAATCAATCTCTTTCACGATAAACCGCTTTCCGGTGAAATTTTCTAACAATCCGGCAATAAAGCCTTCGTCGTAAGTGCATATCTCATATCCGAGTTCAGGCAAACCGGAACAATCCAAATCTTCAGAGACGGTCAGGACAAAGGCGCCGTTCTCCAGGTCAATTTGCTCGAACCGCACCACACCGATCCCCATCTCTTTGAATGTATCTTGAATTTCTCTGGCGAACTGGTCGAACGAAGGTTTTTTCGCCAGGATGTGAGTGTAAAATTGGTTCCCGGCCAATTTTCCGGCATCATAGAAGAGGCGCTCCGTTTCTTCCTCTCCGATCGCCTGCTCCATCACATCGCGTAGGGAAAGCTGCATGAGGCGGTAGATCTCCAGGCGCATGGAACCTCCCAGGTTTGGCCGCCCAAGGGGGATATCGCCCAAAAGGTCCCACGAGAATTGGAATTTCCGTGCCGGCTGCATGATCACCCACTCCTGGTTGCTATTATCCTGTCGTTTCCATCAGCCTTGCGCCTTCTTCGTTCAGGGCTCGATCTTCATCCGAAATGGCCGTAAGCGTGATGCCATGAGGGAAAGCATGTCCTTCAGGATCGACGTTGATGAAGGTAATGAACCCCTTTACCACATCATGATTGTTGCATCCCATCTCGATAAACGCCACCAGACGAGATTTTCCAGTTGCCACAATTTTACTGCGAAAATGCACGATTTCTCCCGGGAGGACCGGATGCATGAACATCATCCCGTGAATTTTCAGGCAGACAATTTGCTTGGGAGGCACCAACCCGGCCGCGGCGACAAACCCGGCTTCAACAAACCACTCCGCCGCACGCCCCGCATAAAGCGTGCCGTGGTGGTTCAGATCTTCGCTTTTTACCAGGTGATGGTTAGTATAGGTGACAATGTCCATAATCCCTCAATCATAGGCATGGACGGTTTGGGTCCAGGCGAAAAAATCCTCCACCCAGTGTATCATAATTCACAATGCTCCAATGATTCGCCAATGCCCCAATTTCTTAATCTAAACCCAACATCTCGATCAGGATTGGTTTAGCAGCCTGCACGGCGCGCGCCCGGTGACTGATGCGGTTCTTGACCTCCATACCCAGCTCAGCCATCGTCTGCCCATATTCGGGGAGGTAGAAAACCGGGTCGTATCCAAAACCATTCGTACCCCGTTCTTCAGAGATAATCACCCCCGGGCATTCCCCCTCTGCAAACCGGATTTCGCCAGACGGGGCTGCCACAGCCACCGTGCAATGGAAACGCGCCGGCCATCCACCCACTCCCTCTGGCTGAGGGCGACCTTGAAGCTGCTGTAGCAAATATCTGCGCCGGTCGGCATCGGTTGCACCTTCCCAGGGAGCAAATCTGGCGGAGTATATCCCCGGTCGCCCGCCGAGAGCTTCCACCTCCAGTCCCGAATCATCGCCCAGGGCGACCATTTTGCCTGCGTGCGCGAAAGCCAGGGCTTTACGCCTCGCGTTATCGGCGTAAGTCTGGCCATCCTCCACCACCTGCAGGCGCAGCCCCAGGGTCTGGGGGGTCACCACCTCCACCGGGAGATCCGCAAGCAAATCCAGAATTTCCGACAACTTGCCAGGGTTTTCACTGGCCAGGAGCAAAGAATTCACGTGAGCCTCATCAGAATTTAATATTTATCAGAAATATCATAAATACTTGACTTTGTAAAGTGCTTATGCTATACTATAGCCGATATAATTCTATCTTAGAAGTAGTTGTATCGTGTCACACTTAAATCATCCACTGCGGTTAAATGTTGGTTTCCTGATTAACCAACCCATCGGCTCCAGTCGCGATTTCCATTTTGATTTCCCTGATATCCATCTAAATCCGGACCTGGATTTAAATAAATTTGCTGGTGTCGCAAAAATTGGGCGCACCCCTCAGGGTTTACTGGTTCAAGGGAAATTTCAGGCAGTGGTTACAACCGAATGCGTGCGCTGCCTCACAGATTTCGACCAAACTTTAGAGATCAATTTCAACGATTTATATGCTTTCACTGCGCGGACAGTCTCAGAATCTGGCTTGATTATGCCGGAGGACGGTCATATCGATCTGGAGCCATTGATACGTGAGTATATGTTGATTGAAATTCCAATCAGTCCCCTGTGCAAACCGGATTGCAAGGGGTTATGTGTTTATTGTGGAGAGAATTTGAACGAAACCATCTGCGAACACTATCAGCAGCGGATGGGATCGATCGCTTAACGGGTTGAAGAATATTGGTAGAACACTAATTACCGTGGTTCAGGTTTGAGGGGAGCTTCAATCTGTCCCAACGGTGAACCATAACTGACCAGCCGGTGTTCGTCAACTAAGGGAGGTTGAAAGTGACATACCCGGGTAGGCGCAAGAAAAGTACTGAAATTTTGAGCATGTTGCTCGAAAAAGCAGATGTGCAGGGGTATCTGACAACCGAAGATCTTATGGAGTTTTACCCCAACGGCGATGAAGACGCCGAACATATCAGCGCGATCGTCTCTGCCCTGCGGCGGCGCGGGGTGGATATCCTGGATCGCGAATCCGATTTTGAGCTCGTCGAGGAAGAGACCCTGCCTCAGAGCGATTTCGATCCGTATGCCGACCTGGAGAGGATCTCTACGGACGATACCGTGGGTCTCTATCTGAAAGAAATGTCGCGCGTGCCTCTGCTCACCACAGAGGAAGAGATGGAGATTGCCAGACAGATCGAAAAAGGGATTGCCGCGCGCAAAGAGTTCAGCCAGTCGGGTGGCCGACTGACTGTGGCGCACCGCCAGGAGTTGGAAAAGCAAATCCAGGAGGGCACACAGGCGCGCGAGCACCTGATCAAAGCCAATACCCGCCTGGTGGTGAGCATCGCCAAGAAATATATCGGTCGCGGTGTTCCTTTCCTGGATTTGATCCAGGAAGGCAATCTGGGCTTGATGAAAGCGGTGGAGAAATACGATTACCACCGCGGCTTTCGCTTTTCCACGTACGCCACCTGGTGGATCCGCCAGACGATCACGCGCTCGATCGCCGACCAGGGCCGCACGATCCGCGTGCCGGTGCACATGATCGACCGCATCCGACAGCTCTATAAGCTCACCCACGAGATGGAGCAGAAGCTGGGGCGCATCCCCACCATGGACGAGCTGGCCGGAGAGATGGGCTTAAGCCTGCGCAAAGTCCAATGGATGATGCGTGTATCGTGGCTGCCGCTCTCTCTGGAAACACCGGTAGGCGATGAGGAAGATTCGGAGCTGGGCATGTTCGTCGAGGACGACATCACCCCCACGCCCATTCAAACCGCCTATGGGAACATGCTGCGTGAGAAGGTCGAAGAGGTGCTGGCCACCCTCTCGCCGCGCGAGGCGCGCATCCTGCGCCTGCGTTTCGGGTTGGATAACGGCCATACCTATACTCTGGAAGAAGTGGGGCAGAAGTTCGGCCTGACTCGCGAGCGCATTCGCCAGATCGAAGGCAAGGCCATGCGCCGCCTGCGCCATCCGCGCCGGGCGCGCCAGCTAAAAGATTATTTGTGATCCGATCTCTAAGCTTACTCAAACCGCTGGCGCAGGCCAGCGGTTTTGTTTCATGATAAAATCTTTTATCACTTTTAACAAAGATGCGAGGTGCAC
Source organism: Chloroflexota bacterium (assembly GCA_023381565.1). Lineage (GTDB taxonomy): Bacteria > Chloroflexota > Anaerolineae > Anaerolineales > Anaerolineaceae > JAMCRR01. The sequence goes on along the minus strand of JAMCRR010000131.1, from coordinate 5,586 downwards.
TATGTCTGATCCAATCCTGGTGGCCGTCGCCTGGCCATACGCCAACGCCCAGATCCACGTCGGCAACCTGACCGGCTCTTACCTTCCCGCCGATATCTTTGCGCGCTATCAGCGTCTCCGCGGCCGGCAGGTGTTGATGGTTTCCGGCTCGGATTCTCACGGCACCCCCACCACCGTGCGCGCCGATGCCGAAGGCACCTCCCCGCTCCAGGTATACCAGCGCTACCACGCCACTTTCCTGGAGCTGTTCCAGAAACTCGGCCTGACCTACGATTTGTATACCAGCACGCATACCGCCAACCATTTCCAGGTCTCGCAGAACATCTTCCTGGCGCTCAAGCAAAACGGCTACCTGTATACCGACCGCCAGCTCCAGTGGTATGCGCCAAGCCAGAAGCGCTTTTTGCCCGACCGCTATGTGGAAGGCACCTGCTACATTTGCGGCTATACGGGCGCCCGCAGCGACCAGTGCGACCGCTGCGGTAACCTGCTCGACCCGAGCCGGTTGATCGATCCACGCTCCAAAATTGATGGCTCGACACCCGAGCTGCGCGAAACCGAACACTTCTACATCGACCTGGCTAAGCTCCAACCCCAGATCGTTGATTTTCTGCACCAGCACGAAGGTTATTTCCGCCTCAACGTGCTGCGCCAATCGCTCGGGCAGATCCAGGCGGAGGGTCTGCACGGTCGCCCGATCACGCGCGACCTGGATTGGGGCATCCCCGTTCCGGTCGAAGGTTGGACCGGCAAATGCCTCTACGTCTGGTTCGAAGCCGTGATCGGTTATCTCTCGGCTGCTATCGAGTGGTCGCAGCTTACCGGCGAGCCGCAGGCCTGGGAAACCTGGTGGCAGAACCCGGCGGCGCGGGCTTACTATTTCATCGGCAAAGATAACATCCCCTTCCATGCCGTCATCTGGCCTGGGCAGCTGATCGGCGCAGGAACGACCTTCGGAAAGCTGATGGGCAGCACCAAAGAAGCGCCTCTCACCCTTCCCTATGACGTTCCGGCGAATGAGTTCATGAACCTGGAGGGGCAGAAAATCTCCGGCAGCCGCAATTGGGCCGTCTGGGGGTTGGATTTCCTCACTCGCTATGATCCCGACCCGCTGCGCTATTACCTGACGGTCAACATGCCCGAAGCCAAAGATACCGACTGGGATTGGGAGGATTTTTACCACCGCAACAATGACGAACTGGTAGCTACCTGGGGAAACCTGGCCAACCGTGTGCTGTCTTTTGCCTACAAGCACTGGGATGGACGCGTTCCCGAGCCGGGCGCGCTGGAGCCAGAAGATCAGCGCATCCTGCAGACCGTCGAGGCGGGTTTCGAGAGCGTCGCCGAGCAGTTCGAAGCCGTTCATCTGCGCGCCGCCCTGGGCGAAGCCATGCGCCTGGCTTCCGAAGTGAATAAATACCTGGACCAGACCGGTCCCTGGTTGCAGATTAAAACCGACAAAGCGGCAGCCGGACGTACGGTCTTTACGGCTTTGCGAGCGATCGATTCGCTGAAGATCTTGCTGGCACCCTTCCTACCGTTCACGTCCGAGCAATTGAACACCTACCTGGGTCATGAAAAACCCCTGTTTGGCGAGCAGTACTTGCAAACGGAAAAAGACGCTTTAGCCGAACACACCGTTTTACGCTACAATCCGGGGAATGCCGCCGGGCGCTGGGAGCCTTCGCATCTTCCATCTGGTCAGGTCTTGCAGCCTCCCCAACCCTTGTTCCGCAAATTGGATGCTACCATCGTGGAAGAAGAGCGCGCTCGTCTGGGTCTAAAAGTGTAACTAAAGCCTGGCTGCTTCGTTATACTCTATAGACAAGGCCAAACGAACACCCTCTAAGAAAGGAACAACAATGAAAAAACTGGTCTTTCCCTTGATGATCGCCATTATGATGATGGCAGCAGTGACACCGGCTTTCGCCAAAGAGAAACCGCCGACGGGTAATGAGCACGGGCAGGGTTGGTCTCACTCCCAGAATCCCAAAAATACCCCACAACCCGGCGTGACCCAAGAGCTCAAGCAAAATGGGAAACCCGAGAAAGACAAAACCGGAAATCCCCACGGCATGCGCCAGAACTTCCTCCTTTTTGGCACAGTGACGGCCATCGGTGTTGATGACCTGGGTAGTCCCACGATCACCGTCCAGGTGACCTCGGGCAATAACCTGGTGCAGGTCAATCCGGAATTGGCAACCCCTCTGGTCATTAATGTCATGACAGATACGGTGATCCGTCAATTGGGGGCATACTCGCATCTCATCAACCTTGAAGAGGTGACTATCGGCTCATACGTGCGGGTCCACGGCTGGTTCGTGCCCGGAACGCCGGTGGAAGAGGTGACTCCTCCTGCTGATACGAGTGTGGATGCGGAAACCCCGGTCCCCGATGCATGGAATGCCCGCCAAATCTTCATTATGAATGATGGAACAGATAACGGGGAGACTCTCGAACCCGAAGGTTAATCATCTTTATTATCCCAACCGCTTGGGTGAGAGCGGAAGTCTTCCGTCCGCCTGGATATCTAATTCAGGCGGATTTGATTTAAGTCTCTGCATGTGGCAATTTCGTATCGTGTAACACATTTCCTTGTCCTTCGTTACAAAATACAAATATGGCTTACTTTGTCGCAATATTCGGTCTGGTATTCAAATTTAGAAGGAGAATAACAAGCTATGTTCAAGATTGCGTCAGCATTAGGAGCGATTGCTGTCCTGTTTTTCGCTTCTTCGCCGGTTTTTGCCGGAAGCAAGGCACCTGCGTCGGCAACTGCGAATAACCCCGGGGTTACTCCGCCGAGATTGGCGGTGGCGGCCGTTCACACCAAAGGCCTCGCCCCTGGCCTGGCAAAGAACCATAAGGAAAACGGGAAAGGGCAGGCGCTCGCCAATAAAGCCCCTGCAGCCGTTCAAGCAAAGGGCAGGGATGATAACGGTCCTGGGCAGCAACCAGGGAATCGGGGCAACCAGCAGCCGATGCATGCGCGCAGCAACTTCGTGCTTTTCGTCTCTATTACCGCCGTGGACGTCTCCGCAAATACCTTCACCGTAAAAGTCAGCTCCGGCAACAACCTGGTCAAACCCGAGTTCGGGAAAGAGGTAACCATCAGCGTAGGCGGCAGCACGGTGATCCGGGTCCAGGGCTCAGGAGATGAAAACATGAGCTCGGATAACGATATGAATGCATCCATCGCCCAGAGCAGCGGGGACACGGACGATACGGTCATTTCGTTGGCGAATCTCAAAGCCGGCGATAATGTATGGGTGCACGGCTGGTTCGTCCCCTCCTCAAGCTCCTCCTCGAGCTCCACAACCCTCAGCGGCGCGTGGAATGCCCGGCAGGTCATGGCAATGATGGGGCAGACGGTGAACAATCCCTCGCCTGAGAATGATTAACCTCATTCTGGTTGAATGAGGCCTGGAGATAGGCAAAGTCGACTGCGAATATAATCCAGTCTATCCATTGAACGCCCATATCGTTTAGAATCAGGGTCATCTGGAGGAACCTGGATGACCCCTTCTATTTCTGATACCGCCGGGCAGAGGCACGCGTGGTTTCCTGCTCACCCCCTATCCGGGCGGGTGGAGGAGCTGACACGCCAGCACCTGCAGCTCTGGTGGTCAATGCCCACGTCTATCCCGGACCTGCTGGAAGCTTCTTCTCTGCATGAAAAGCTGTCTCGAGAGAAGCACCTGGAGGCTTTCGTGAAGGAGCTGCTCGCCGAAGCCCAGCATCCGCCCCTCAATCCGGCCTCCCGCCAGGAGACGCGCCTCCGCCTGGAGGCAGCCGCTCGCCAGGCGGCCAAATCGGGCCTGGGTTTCACCGACCGGCATCTGGATGCAGTCTTGAAAACTGGTTTTCTCGAAGCTGCGGCTGCATTTGCCGACCTGGCGCGCAGGTTCGACCCGGCCCTGCCTGCCGAGGCGATCTACCAGGCCAGCCGGAACGTTTGGACGATGAACCTGATCCAGGTCCTCATGGGCCTGCCCCTGCAGGTTACCCCGGCAGTGTTCGCCTACAGCCTGCTCTATCCTTACAGCGACAATACACTTGACGACCCCCATCTCTCCCCTGGCGACAAAAGGTCGTTTATCGAGCGGTTCTCCCGGCGGTTGAATGGGGAGCAGGTGTCTCCATCCGGCGCGGATGAGGAAAAGATCTTCACTCTCGTCGGTATGATCGAGGGGCAGTACGAACGCGCTTCTTTCCCCCTGGTCTATGCCAGCCTGCAGGCCATCCATCAGGCTCAAGAGAAAAGCCTGCGCTTGCTCCGACCGGGCGCCTCGCCTTTCGAGGTCGACGTATTGGGGATCAGCTTCGAGAAAGGTGGGACGTCCGTGCTGGCGGACGGCTACCTGGTGAACGGATCGCTGACTCCAGCCCAGGAAGAGGCGCTTTTCGGATATGGGGTGTTTACCCAGCTCATGGACGATCAGGAAGACGCGATCCAGGATGCACACGCAGGGTTAGCCACCGCATTTTCGCTCACAACCCGGGGCTGGCCTTTGGACGCCACACTAAACCAGCTATTCGGCTTTGAGAGGCGCGTGCTGGAAAAGTTGGATTGCTTCTCTGCGCCAGGATGCGAGCCGCTCAAAGAGCTGGTTCGGCGCAGCATCGATCTGCTGCTCGTGGATGCAGCCGCACAGGGCCGCCGAAATTATTCGCGGGATTACCTGCGCGCTCTGGAAACGCGCTACCCTATGCGCTTCTCGTTTCTGGAACGCCAGCGCAAGAAGCTGGAGCGCAGCAAGCCACTTCTTACCAGGCTCGTCGAGGCGATGACCGCGACAGAAGATGCCTGATGGGGAAGGCTAATAAGCCGGGTCAGGGCAAACGCGGAATCTCACCGTAAAGCTCGTTCAAAACGGGAGCAGCCACCCCGCTTTTGCGGATCAAGCCGGTAAATTCATCCGCCAGAGTCTGCATCTCATCTCGGGCGGCGTTGGCGTGTCCCGCCACCGAGATCGCGGCATGCTGCGAGGAGAGCAGATTCCCCACCAGCGCCACCTGGATCATCATGGGCAACTTCAAGTACATCTGATAGGCCGGCGGGGTGATGGGCACCCCGGCGCCCTGCAGCACGCGCAAGCTCTCGCGCACCCCATGCATCATCAACGTCCGGGTCCGGCGGTCTTTGGCCAGGCGGTAATTATCGCCGCCTGCCCGGTAGATGGCGCAGGCCAACGGCAGGATCACAGCGGCGTGGGTTTTCAACCAGGCGTCCGGGTTGCGCAAAACGTCCAGCGGTATCCCGGTCTTTTGAAAGGCCCTGGCGATTTCTTTCAGCCGTGCCGAGAAGCTTCCATCCAACTCCCCGGCGTAGGCTCTCCCCAGGTCGCCTTTCATCACAGCCATATAGCGGATTTCGTTGTCTTTGCGGATTCCCCCCACCCCGCCGAAACCCAGCAGCACTCGCTCTTTGCCCAGCGCCCTGACGTATTCTTCTGCGCCGGCGACGTTATTACCCATAAAGAGTACGTTCGGCGTCCGGCGGTTGGCAGCCAGCGCCGGCAAGATCGAGGCAACCTGATTCTTACGCATCACGACCAGCACCAGGGGATCGGATTATCCTTTGAC
>JAMCRR010000175.1 GCA_023381565.1 Chloroflexota bacterium | reverse complement strand
CCTGCATCACGTAATAGGGCAGCCAGACCAGCCCGAACAGATCCAGGAAGATATCCTTCTTAAGCGCGGCCCGGGTTTCCTCTCCGGTTGTGGCAGCGGTGCTGGCCCAGCGCTCGTTGATCTCCTGGGTCGCCGCGGCTTTGGCTTTCTCCAGCTCGGCGATCTGCTTGGTCAGATCGGCAATCACCTGTTTAGATTCATCCACATCGGCTTTCGATTTCTGAGTCAAGCGGCGCTTGGTCAATGAGGAGGAGACGTTAACCCGCCGCTTACCAAACAAACTCAGGAGACTCTGCCCATAGGAACCGTATTCTTCCATTTTCCGCTGCGAGAGCTCATCCTCATCCTGCCCCAGCTCGCGCTGCTCGCGAGTTAGCTTATCCGCCAGGAGGGCAATTTTCTTGTCGAAAGCGCTGCCCGTCTTGGCGAGCTCAGCATCGCAGGCTTGCTGTGCGGCCTGGCTGCAGGTTTTTCGAAATTCTCCTTCAGAGACGTCCGGCGCAGCATAAACTTTCAGGGCGGCGTTCGTGCGCAAGCGGATCTGGCTGGCACGGTAGACCCAATCCGTGAAATCGCGCTCCAGCGCGGTAACCTGCCGGGCATCGTCGAAGGGGGCTTCTAATAGGGTGAAGCGCGCCTGAGGCAGCGGCGAGCGCTCCAGCAGCTGCGGGTCCAGCGAGGTGAAGGAATTCTCCTCCCAACGCACGCTGCCCCGCCGCCCGGGATCTCGCACCAGGGCCGTCTTTCTTTCCTCATAATCCAGGTTCACCCTGCGGTCCAGATAGCGCACCGAAGCCTGCGCCAGCAAGGCAGGATGGTAAAGGATGCCGCTATTCTGGAGATTCGCCTGCTGGGGCGTTCCCCCCGATTGCAGGGCTTCACCCAGCGTCAGGTTGTTGGGCATGAAATACTCGTTGACCCCCGCTGGAGCTGCCGGGCGGGTGGCCGTTCCAGGCGTGGATGCCTGAGTGCCCGTAACTACGGAGGCCGGCTGAGTAGGGGCTGCCTCAATCCTGGCAGTACCTGCTACAGTGGCTGCTGCCCCTGTTCCGATGGGAGCTGCAGCGGGAGAGGCCGAAGCAGCTTTAGCCGTTGAAGCCAATGTCTCGCCGGCGTCAGCCAGCCGGTTCGCTGCAGGAATCTGGGCGCGGGTGAGCGGTCCTGCCAGATAGTTCATCGCCCAGCGAGTCTGGAACAGCTCTGATTTGGACCGGTGGACGTCCTTTAACAGAAAGACACGCTTCCCCAACCCCGAGATCAGCTTATCCATCTCGGTCCGGTTAAAAGCTTCCCCGCTGCTCTCCAACCCATCCAAAAGGCGCTGCTTATCCTGATCGGTCTGCAACTTGCCGATGAACCACGATCCGGCATTGGACAGGGCTTTATAATCGATGTCGACCGGATTCTGGCTGGCGAGCAGCAGCCCGACCCCAAAGGCACGCGCCTGCTTGAGCATGCGTAACAGGACCATCTTGGAGGGCGGGTTTGCCACCGGGGGCATGTAGCCCAGGATCTCGTCGAAATACAGCAGCGCCCGCAGGCTGCCCGTCCCCGATTGGGACCGCATCCAGGCTTCGAAGGTGGATAATAGGAGGGTAACGAAAAACATGCGCTCGGTATCATCCAGGTGAGCAATATAGAAGACACTATGGCGCGGCTTCCCATCCGGAGCGTAAAGCAAGGAGGGAATATCCAGCGGCTGGCCCTCGATCCAGGATTGGAAGGCCGGGGCAGCCAGGAAGTTATTGAGCAGCATGGCAAGCTCGAAACGATCTGCCTCAGGATAGAATTTATCCACCGGAAAGACCCCCAGTCGTTCGAAGGGCGGCGTTTGGGTCTGCATAATTAATTCGGTGAGGTCGAGGTCGTGCCCCTGGCTCCAGGCGGTTTCGAAGATATTCGAGAGCAAGATGTGTTCGCGCGAGCGCACCGGGTCGATATCCTTGATGCCCACCAGACCCAGCAGTGCAGTGACGGTGGAGCCGATCTTCTCACGCAAAATCTCGCGGTTGCCTTCCCACGGAATGGGCGGGGCTTTCAACGAAGCCAGGATGCTCACCGGGAAGCCGGCGTCAGAGCCGGGAGTAAAAATGGCAAAATGGGCCGAATTTTTCAGCTCGGTGAGGCGTTCGGGGGCGATCCCCCAGCCAGCCAGGCCATTCTTCCAGAGGGCGGCGGTTTCAGCTGCGGCCGTCTCGATGGGTTTGCCCATCCGGCGCACTTCTTCGGGGTCGAGCCAGGGTTGGAAATCCGCCGGCGCCAGGTTTGGGAAATGCAGCAGCAGGTTGGTCAGGTCGCCCTTCGGATCAACCATCAGCGCTGGGATGCCGTTCAGCGCAGCCTCCTCCAGCAACCCGATACACAGCCCGGTCTTGCCAGAGCCGGTCATACCGACCACCATGCCGTGGGTAGTCAGATCGGAAGGCTCGTAAGCCAGGGGGGTATCCTGGGTCTTCTCTGATTCGAGATCGAAGGTCTTACCGAGATAAAACGGAGCTGGGGGCATAATGGCTCTCCTGTATTGATGGTGAAGAATTTTCTCGCCGCCGAGAAGCGGAGCACGCGGAGGAATAATCCTTATGGATTTTCAGTTGCCTGAGCATAGACCTGCTGAAATTCTTCCATAAATCGCTGCGCCAACTTGCCGTCGTAGATGATGAGCAAATTTTCGTCGTTGGTCTGCTCCGCGCTGGCGCTGAAATTATACGAACCGAAAGCGACGGCTTTGCCGTCCACAATAATCACCTTATGGTGCATCAGCCCGGGGTTGCCGTCCATACGCATCTCCAGGCCTGCATTACGGAAGCTGTAATACTCTTCCGCCTGGTTAGAAAAGATCTGGTCTTTTTCCATGACTCCAGCAACCTTCACACCCTGATCGGCGCGGTTAAGGATCGTCTCAACCAGATCTTTAGAAGTGAACGAATACGCCATGATGTAGATGCTCTTTTTGGCGCCGGCGAGCAGGCTCTTCAAGTGAGCAGCAACCCCATCATCCGGCGAGAAATACACTTCTACTTTTGTTCCATCGATGGCCAGTTCAGGATAAGGCGTATTCGCCGGGCTACCCGGGCCGAAGTGATCGTCGAGGAACATCTCCTCAAATTCTGTCGTGTAATCTTCTGCCAGCTGTGCCGAACGGATGGCGATCAGGTTGTTATTATCTGCGTAAGCGCCATTGGTCGTGAAATTCATCGAACCGGTCCAAACTTCCTGGCCGTCGATGACGGCAAACTTGTTGTGCATCAGCCCTTCCCGGCGGTCGCCTACGATTTGGATGCCGCCATTGACCAATTCCTGAGGACCCGCATCCTCCAGATTGTCACTTTCCATCACCAGGCGCACGCTCACTCCTCGGCGGAAGGCGCTCAGCAGCGCATCGCGCACGTCTGTCAGGCTCAGGCTATAGATGGCGATATCTACGCTGTGCTGAGCGCTCAAGATGGCCGCCGACAGAGGCTGGTCGGGGCCGGCCAGGTTAGATTCTTGCGGATGAGTGAAGTACAGGCGGTACCAAGTGGCGGCAGGCAAGCTTTGGAGCGGCGCCTGGGCTGTACCAGTAGGTTTTGGGCTAGAAATGGAATGGACCAGATAGGCGATGAACACTGCCGCCAGGAGAAGCAGGGATAATACCCCGGCGGGAAAAGCCGCGCGGCGAGGGCGAGGAGGGTCGGATTTTCTCGTTACTCTTACAGGTGGCATGGCGGGTAACCTGATTTAGAAAGGGACGCGGATGATCGGTGAATACAAGGAGGGCTTATGGCAAAATCCACAACGCCGGCGTTTCGAGTGTCAGGGTGAATTGAAGCTCTTTTAGATTATCTTTGCGCGCCGCCTCAATTCCCATGACGATAAATTCGGCGTACGCGTTCACGTCTTCACGATGAAGGGTGACCGGCAAGAAAGCCGCTTCCCCTCCAGGAGCCAGGGTGGGGGGTTGGAGGAGCATCTTCACGCCCCCATCGACCAGATCTGCCAGAGGTAGAGAAAATGCTGGAATAAAAAAGGTCCGCCCAGAAGCCCAAAATTTCTGCGCAACAGGGCTCTGGTCGCCGGAGCCGTAAATCCGGCGTTGTAGCTGCACCGTTCCGGCAGCCACCCAGAAGGGCCGCCCCTTGACATTGGGCGCAATTCCCACGCCGAAATGTACGTCCAGAGGCACCGTTCCCTCAGTCTCTGATAGCAATAACCCCTGCCCGCACTGTTCGCATACCCAGGCAGTCTCATCAGGTTGCGCCAGGACGGGTGTCTGGCATTTGCAGCACAGCAGCGGGATCAATTGGATAGGGATTGCCATGCTCACTTCTCCAACATGTCGATGACTTCGCCGACGCCGCCTAAATTCTGGGTGAGCGACTTGACCATATCCAGGTTGAACGCCTTGGGCCCGCTGCGGTATTCGTACTGCTCGCCGTAGCGGAAGGCACGGTATCCCGCGTACATCAACACCAAACCACCCAGGAAGGCAATCGCCGCCGCGCCCAAGACGCCGTTCTCGCTGTTATTCCCTGAGGCGCTCAGGATCAGGCTGGATACGTCAATAGATAGAAACGCCCCGGCAGCCATCCCGCCGACGAGGGCGGCAGCCCGGTACAGAGTGTTCCCCGGCGCCTTCCCGTAAAGCACATTCCCGTTATATCCATCCAGCGCAATCTGATAGGCTCGTCCGCGGTACAGGTAGCGAATGATCCACAGCGGGTAATAGACCAGACCCAACCGCTCGCGCACAGTACGTACGGTCAGTTGAGAAACGCGAGAGAGGCGCGTCTTGCTGCGAATCCGATCGTTGAAGGTAGCCTTCGCCTGCTGGCGTGCGTCGCTGAGCGACCCAACCGGCTCGAATACCAGGCCGGTACTATGCAGTGTTGCAGCCGCGAAGGGTTGTAACTGCTGGTCATCGAGTGGCACCTGGGTGACGCCGAACTCACCCACATCGCAGGCAACGCCATTCCACGACATTTCTTCCATTACCTTGATTTCCCGCGGCTCGTAGCGCTGGTGGTCGCCGCTGCCCACTTTTTGCTCGCCGAATGCCCAGCCCAGAACCCGTCCCCAGGCTGCCCAGAACGGCAGGTAAGCGACAAATGCCTCGGTCTCAGTGGATGTACGCGGGGCATCCCTGGCAATGGCCAGGCTGCGATGGAGGAATTTCTGCAGCTGCGCTGAGGCCTGCTGCCTGTTGATGCGGCAGGGTACCTGGTAACGCCTCAGGCCGCGTTCGCCTTTCACCACGGAACGCAGCTCGCAGAAGGGACACTGCACGATGACCTCTCCCTCGGGGATGGGCACCATGCCCCCGCATTTGGGGCAGCTCAAACCCTGCAATGCTTCGTTTTCGGACATTGATGTGTGTTTCCTCAGACTTTTGCCGCCACCCAGGCAGCCAGCGCCAGCAGAGCCGGCACAGCCAGCACACCCAGGCCGAGGCAGATCGTCAGGCCGACGGTAAAACCGGATTCACTGCCGATCAGGCTGCCTAAAACGGGGAGGGCAGCCAAAGACAGGAATACCAGCGCGGTCACGCCGCCTGCCAGCAGGTAAGGCGCCTCGGCTTTCGCCGGATAGATATTCGCCAGGGTCGCGCCTGTGCCGGCCTCAACTAATGCGGTAAACGGTTGGTTTTGATAGACGTACTTGAATGTGTACAGGGGAATGTGAACCAGGGCGCTTTCCAGCACCTGCACTCCAGCGCCCGCGCCCTGCATAGCCCAGCTCGTCGCCGCCTCCAGAGGGACCGAAGGCGCCAGCGATTGAGCTTCCAGGCTTGCCTCATAGGGGCGCAGGTCTCCTGCAGGGATGGAGATATGGCGCAGCTCGGTCACAGAGGTGGCTGCGGCTGGTTGCAGCTCGATCTGCTCCTGCTCGCGGCTGCCGCGCTTGAAATACCACACAGGGAAGTATTGGAATGCCTGGGCGGTGATCCTGGCTTTGCGATCCAGGTCTTTCACCGTCTGGTTCCCGGCCATCCAGCGCATCAAACTTTCGCGCGCCTGGGTTTCATTCAGCGTAGGGGCAACGTACCAGTGAAAGACCACATGGGCCTTATCCAGGTACACGGTTGCGCCGCAGTAAGGGCAGGTGAGGAAGATTTGACTCTCATCAGGGTGCAGCTCACCGCCGCACTGGGTACAATTCAAGGTTGGCGCCGGGGGGGATGGTTGCATTTAAAAATTATAGCATCCAACGACAAAAAAGAAACCCCACTTGCGTGGGGTTTTTCAATGCCATCGAACTCAAAAACCAGATTGATGCTAAACCTTGTGAACCTCAGGGGTCTCGTGGGTTTTATGGGTTTGGATTTTGATATTCTTCGGACGAGCGGTCTCAGCTTTGGGAACGCGCAGGCTGAGCACGCCGTTCTCCATTGTGGCTTCCGCATGTCCTGCATCCAACGCTACCGGCAGTGTCAGCACCCGGTTGAACTCACCGGTGGGGAACTCATGCAGCAGGTATTCGGAACTGGCTTTTTCATTGACCTCGGGATATGTGCCGTTAATAGAGACAGTTTCATTTACGATTTGAATGTTCAAATCTTCTGGCTTGATGCCGGGAAGCATAGCGCGCACAATATATTCATCTTCGTGAGCCTCGACATCGACCGGGAAGACCACGTCCGATTCCACCATGCTGGTCCAATGTGGCTGTCCCCAGCGGTCGATCATGCGCTGGCGGGCTAAGCGGCCGAAAGGTGTGATATAGAGAGTCATTTGAATTACCTCCTGTTAGTTAGTAGTTTTCTTCTAATAATGCCGGGCGGCTCATATGTCCTCAGACCGCCTGATCCTTTTAATTTTCTATCCTGTATGTTAATCCCGGATTATTAGAGAAATGCTAACAAAAGGTTGGGGATTTTTTAGAAATTTCGGCAGAAAGAATATCTTCAACCCGGAAATAATCCCGGTAGCGCCTCAGGGGCATATTTCTGCACCATCGCGTCGTCGATTCCGTTCAAGCGGCAGATCTCGGCGTAGAGATCGGCGCTCGACCGCTTCTTGCGCGCCTGGGTGCTCGTATCTAACCCCCACAAACCAAAGCGCTGTGTCCAGCCGCGTTCCCACTCAAAATTATCCACCAGCGACCAGTGAAAGTACCCATTCACCGGCCAGTTGAAGTTCACTGCCCGCCAGATCTGGTGAATGTGCTCGATGATATAACGCGGCCGGAGGGCGTCGGTGCTGTCTTCTACGCCGTTCTCCGTGACCATCATCGGCGCCCCAAAAGCTCGCCCCCATTTGAGCGCCTCAAACATTCCCTCGGGCACGCTGGCAATGAAACGGTTCTCGCTGATCGCTCTATCCGAAGGGAGAGAACGCAGGCTAAAACCCTGCGAAGCCGCTCCCAGGCTGAACGCCACCATGTCCCGCGTGTAGTAATTGACCCCCAAAAAATCCAATGTGTGAGCCGCTTCGGGAAGGCGAAAATGGCTGGTCAGCAAATCCATCTTTCCTGCGGTCACAGCCTTCACCATCGAATTATTAAACAGGTTGTGCTGCAGTCTGGCAGCCCATACATCCAGTGGCAGCCAGGACCTGGCCGGTTGAAAGGAGCGATAGTTCTGCGCCAGGCCGACCTGGGCTTGTTTTTGTTGACCGTGAATGGTCTTGTACGCGAGCCCGTGCCCGCGCGCCAGGTTTGTCATCACCCGGAAGGCAGCGTTCAAGTCGTGTTTTCCTGGTGGGAAAGCGCCCTCCAAGTAGCCGATATAGGCATATACGTTGGGCTCATTGATCGTGACCCACAGGTTGACGTACTCTTTCAAAGCTTCGACCACGCGGCCGGCAAAAGCGGCGAATAGCGCCGGCGTGCCTGCATCCTCCCAGCCGCCGCGCTCCATCAACCACAGCGGATCGGTGAAATGATGCAGGGTGATCATGGGGGTCATGCCGCGCGAGACCAGGCCGCGCACCATTTCCCGGTAATGATCCAGGGCATGCTCGTCCCAGCGGTCGGGCGCAGGTTGGATACGGCTCCACTCGACCGACATGCGGTGGGCGTTCTGCCCGCTCTCGGCTGCCCGGTCGAAATCCTCCCTCCAGCGCCCACCCCACCAATCGTCTGCCAGCCCGGATTTCTGCCCCTGCACAATGCGCCCCTCCTGCTGTTCCCAATCCCACCAGTTGTTGTTGGTATTATTGCCTTCTACCTGGTGAGCAGCGGTTGCCGTGCCCCAGAGGAAACCAGGGGGGAAATGGAACGAAGCATGGGGCATGAAGGACTCCTTAGGATGGGGATTTCAATCTATTTTAATAATGAGTACGCATCCGGTCAAACGAAATTGAATAAGAGTTCTTCCTCGTAGACCCCTCGTATCTTAACCAGGGGGATTATTTTCTGCTACACTTAACTTCGAACAGGTTGGTAAAGCCGTTCTCCGGCGCAGGCGTCCTCTTCATCAACCTTCCATTCCGCTCGCCGGTTTTATTTTCAAGAAGGTTTTCAAGTAGATCATATCAGGGAGGGACAAAAGTGAGTCAAAGATCAGCGTATTTCGATTACCGCAGAACAGAGGAGATGCGCCTGGGATACTTGCTGCATCTGCCCACGCAGGTGCAATCCACTCAAGATAAAAAATGGCCGGCGATCATCTTCTTGCACGGGGTTGGCGAGCGCGGCAAGAACCTGAAGAGGCTCAAGGTTTACGCCATTCCGCAGCGCGTGGAGAGCGAGTCGGATTTTCCATTCATTACCGTCTCTCCCCAATGCCCGGATAAGATCTGGTGGCCCGAAATTGTCCGGGTATTGGATGCCCTGATTGACCACGCCCTCGAGCGATATCCAATCGACCCCGAGCGTATCTATCTGACCGGCCTATCGATGGGCGGGTTTGGCGCCTGGGCCCTGGCAGCTTACAACCCGCAGCGCTTCGCGGCACTGGCTGTCGTCTGTGGGGGGAACCCCTGGTCTGACGGTTTCGACGAGCATATCCAGACTATCCGACATATTCCGCTATGGGTCTTCCACGGCGCCAAAGACGATACGGTCCCGCTATCAGCGTCGGAGAAAATGGTTGAAGCCTTGAAATCCCTGGGCGCAGACGTGCGTTTCACGATCTATCCCGAAGCCGGGCATGATGCCTGGACTCCCACCTACAACAACCCCGAATTATATACCTGGTTACTTCAGCATACCCGCAAGGGAGAATAAACCTACCTATGGTAAAATTAAGGGTTGATTGGATATAAACAAGAATGATACCCAAACCCGAAAAACTTGCTGTTCCGCCACCACGCCTGATCGCCGCGCTTCACGCCGGTTTTGATGCGGCTGCCAACCACATTGCCCTGATCCTCTTCCCGGTTGCCCTGGATCTATTTTTGTGGCTGGGCCCGCACTTCAGCGTGAAAAACTTGCTCATGCCCATCCTGCAGCAGTTTTCAGACCTGCCCGGTATGAATGCCCCCGAGATGAGCGGCCTGATGGAGACTACGCGGCAGATGTGGCAAACGCTCGCCGAGCGCCTCAACCTGGCCAGCGTCCTGCGTTCCTACCCGGTCGGCATCCCCAGCCTGATGGCTGACCAGTTTCCCGTCCAAACGCCCTGGGGCACGCCGCTGGTCAAAGACATTGCCAGCTTTGGCACTGCATTCGGCTGGGTGCTGCTTTTCCTGCTCATCGGTCTGATCGGCGGTAGCCTGTATTTCTATGCTGTGGCACAGACCATCTCCAAACCCAGGCTCGAAACCACCTGGCCCAATGTGGGTTGGGTAGGCATACAATCCATCCTGCTGGCTCTGGTGTGCTTCGCCCTGCTGCTGGCCATCGGGTTGCCCATCTTGCTTTTCCTGACCATCCTGGCCGCTTTTAGCCCGACGATTGCTCAAATCGGTGTGCTGGTAGCCAGCGTCTTGCTGATCTGGATTCTAGTGCCGCTGTTGTTCTCTCCCCACGGTATCTTTTTGTTCCGCCAGAATGCTCTCCTCTCCATGCTGACCAGCGCCCGTCTGGTGCGTTTCGTCCTGCCGGGCACAAGCCTGTTCTTTCTGGCCCTGGTGGTGCTCAGCCAGGGATTGGACCTGCTGTGGCTGGTCCCCCCAGAAGACTCGTGGATGGCGTTCATCGGCGTCTTAGGGCACGGGTTCATTGCCACAGCCACCCTGGCAGCCAGCTTCGTCTATTACCGCGACGCACTGCGCTTTGTCCAGGCGGTCATTCAGCGCAGCGTTGCGCCCAACTCTACAATCACAAATGCGTGAGGCCCCGGCCCGCAAACCTGGAGGAAGTCTGTGACTGAAATTTCGAAATTGACCTCGTATGGGGCAAAAGATATCCAGGTGCTCGAGGGGTTGGAAGCCGTTCGCCGGCGCCCGGGTATGTACGTCGGCGGGACCGACCTCAAAGCCCTGCACCACCTGGTCTACGAAGTCGTCGACAATTCCATCGACGAAGCCCTCGCCGGTATGTGCGACCGGATCACGGTGACCATCCATGCGGACAGCAGCGTCACCGTTACCGACAATGGCCGCGGCATCCCCGTCGACATCCATCCAGAGAAGCATAAATCCGCCCTGGAGGTCGTGATGACCACCCTGCACGCCGGAGGGAAGTTCGGCGGCGGCAGCTATAAGGTATCCGGCGGATTGCACGGTGTGGGCGTCTCGGCGGTCAATGCCCTATCGGAGTGGTGCGAGGTGGAGGTGTACCGCGACCATACGGTATATTTCCAGCGCTACGAGCGCGGCATCCCCCAGGAGGCGGTCAAAGCCATCGGCAAGGCCCCAGATAGCACCACCGGCACCAAGACAACCTTCAAATATGACACCCAGCTTTTCAAGGGTGACCTGGACTTTCGCTTCGACACCCTCACCCAGCGCTTCCGCGAGATGGCCTTCGTGACGCGGGGGGTCACCATCGTGCTTACCGATGAGCGCCTCAACCGGCAAATGACCTTCCACTTCGAAGGCGGCATCACCTCCTTTGTGCGCTACATGAACCGCAACCGCGAGGTGCTCCATCCGGTAGTCCACGCCGAGAAAGAGGTCGAAAACATCGGCATCGAAGCCGCCATCCAATATACCGACGCCTATGCCGAATCGGTCTACTCCTTTGCCAACACCATCAACACGATCGATGGCGGCACCCACCTCACCGGGCTGCGCGCTGCGACCACGCGCGTGATCAACGATTACGCCCGCCGCGCCAGCCTGCTCAAAGATAACGACCCCAACTTCTCCGGCGACGATACCCGCGAAGGTATGACGGCTATCATCAGCATCAAGCACCCCGATCCTCAATTCGAAAGCCAGACGAAAGTCAAGCTGATGAATCCCGAGGTGCAAACTTACGTCACTCAGGTGGTGGCGGAGGAGTTCAGCCGCTTCCTGGAAGAGAATCCCGCCGCAGCCAAGGCGATCATATCGAAATGCCTGACCTCTGCCCGCGCCCGCGATGCCGCTCGCAAAGCACGCGATCTGGTCATCCGCAAATCAGCGCTCGAGAGCCTGACCCTGCCCGGCAAGCTTGCCGACTGCTCCGAGCGCGACGCCAGCAAGACCGAGCTCTACATTGTGGAAGGCGAGAGCGCCGGTGGCTCGGCCAAGCAGGGCCGCGACCGGCACTTCCAGGCCATCCTGCCGCTGCGCGGCAAAATCATGAACACCGAACGTACCCGCCTGGATAAGATCCTGGGCAATAACGAGGTTAAGGCGCTCATCTCTGCGCTTGGCACCGGCATCGGTGATAATTTCGACCTCAGCGGCTTGCGCTACGGCCGTGTGGTAATCATGACCGATGCCGATGTGGACGGCAGCCACATCCGTGCTCTCCTGCTGACCTTCTTCTTCCGCTATCTGCAGAATTTGCACCGGACT
>JAMCRR010000090.1 GCA_023381565.1 Chloroflexota bacterium | reverse complement strand
ATGACGCGCAAAGAGATGATCCCCGGCGAAAATTGCCACCTTACCGGTTTCGGGGTCAATCTTGGCTTCCACGTGTTGGGCATTGGAAGCATTTACCGCCCGCCGGTAAGCCGACACCATAGCCGATTCCAGCGCCTTAAGGATAGTCTCTCTCGGCAGTTGTTTTTCTTCCAGAACCTCATTGAAAGCCAGGGCAAACTCGTTTTTCATTCGTGCGCTATCTCCAAAAGCATCTTGCGACCTATTATACGCAGAAAAGTGGGGGACACCCACTTTTCGTTGTCGACAATAACGTCTTCGAACAATAAGTGGAGTTATTCTAGCACATTTCTATCGGAGATGCAAGGTTTAACGAAAGGCTAAAAGTGGAAAATTGGGTTCGTCTCGGGTGGTGCAACTGCCTGAAACCAACCCCAAACCCCTCATCGCGGCCAAAAAATAATCCTATGTGGAGAAATCGGGTTTATTACGGTATAATTTTACCATAGTTATGACCCTCATAGATCGTGATGAGATCAGCCGCGGTTTAAAGTGGTGCTTCTATTTATTATTGTTTTATTAATTGGTTATGCGGTTCATACGTCTTTCGAATTTGCGATTTTTAAGCCTGCGGTTCCAGCTCCTGATCATTGCGGTTTTGGCTATCCTTCCGATCCTGGGACTGATCCTTTACACGAACGTCGAGCAACGCCAGATCGCCATGGGGGATGCCGAGACCAATGCCGGGCGCTTGATCATGATTGCCTCCAGTCACCTGGGACAAAACATCGAGGGCGCGCACCAGCTTTTGCTCTCCCTGGCTGAGTTATCCGAGGTTCAGCAGCAAAACAAGGCGACCTGTTCTGCATTTTTTGCCAAACTTCTGCAGCAGTATCCATCCTATTTAAATTTAGTAGCAGCAACCCCTTCCGGGCAGATTTTCTGCAGCGCTGTCCCTTCTGACGCTGCCGTTAGCATTGCAGACCGGTCGTATTTTCAGCAGGTATTGAGCACAAGGCAGTTTGTGGTAGGAAATTATCAGATAGGCAGGGTCACCCACAAACCGTCCATCGTGTTTGCGCTGCCGGTCTTCGACAGCAGTCATCGTATTCAGGCAGTCGTCATCGCTGTGCTGAACCTGAGCTCATTGAGCCAACCCAGCATGGCGAACCAGGTCCCTCAAGGGGGAACCCTGCTGGTATTGGACCGCAACGGGACGATCATCAACCGCTATCCAGACCCAAACCAGTGGATCGGAAAATCATTCCAACAGGCGCCGCTTACCAAAAGCATACTCTCCGGGCAGCCGACACACATGATCGACCTGACCGGGTTGGACGGCGTCAACCGCCTCTATCTTTTCGCCCCGGTCGAAGGCACGAATAACGGTATGTTCGTCAGCATCGGGATCCCCCAGGCGACAGCCTTCGCTCAGGCTGACCAGACTCTCACGCGCAACCTGATCGGCCTTGGATTGGTGACGCTGGCCACCATGGTGGCGATCTGGTTCCTGGGAGATAAGTTAATTCTCCTCCCGCTTAGCGCAATTTTGAAAGCCACCCGGCGCCTGGCGGATGGAGATCTATCGACCAGGACGAAAGCGGCCTTCGGCGCATCAGAGCTGAACCAACTGGCTCATTCTGTAGATACGATGGCCGAGTCTCTGGAGAAAAGCACCAGCCAACTGCGCCATGCAGAGGCGAACTACCGCACGCTGGTCGAGCACATCCCTGCCATTACCTACCGCTCGTCTCTGGATGAGATCGGCTCGACCCTGTATGTAAGCCCGCAGATAGAACCCATCCTGGGATATAAACCCGAAGATTGGGTTTCCAATTCTGCATTCTGGGTCGAACACCTGCACCCGGATGATCTGGACCGAGTATTGGAGGAGTGGGAACGGTTCACAGCAGAGAAGAAAAGCTGGCACTCGGAGTACCGGATGGTGGGCCGGAATGGGAAGATCATCTGGTTCCGGGATGAAGCCAGCGTGGTGAAGGAGGAGGGCGGCGAGAAGACGGTTTTGCAAGGGGTGATGTTCGACATCACCGAGAGAGAACAAATGCAGGAGTCTATTCGCCAGGAGCGAGACTTGATGCGTGCGGTGATGCGCACCAACCCGGCCGGGATTGTCGTTCTGGATCGGGCGGGAAGGATCACCTTTGCCAACGCCCGCGCCGAAGCACTGTTGGGCAAACCTGCGGAGAATTTACTGCAGCGCAGCTATGCAGACCCGACCTGGAATATTGCCTCTTTTGATGGAAACCCCTTGAAGGAGGCAGAATTACCCTTCTCTCTGGCAGTGGAGCGGGGACGGCCCGTCTATGATATGAGTTTTGCGATCCAGGTTGGCGAGCACGAGCGCAAGCTGCTTTCGGCCAATTCCGCGCCTTTACGCGACGCCATGGGGGAGATCACCGGGGTTGTGACCACCCTGGAAGACATTACCGATCGCAAGCAGCGCGAGAGAGAACTGGAAGCGCTGGTGAGCGTAGCCTCTGCTTTGCGCGGAGCCGTGACCCGCGCAGAAATGCTCCCTGTGGTGCTCGAGCAGGTCTTGGAGCTGCTGGGAGTCGAGGGAGTGCTGCTGGCGCAAGCCGACCCGGCAACAGGCGAAATCGTCTTCGAGCATGCCGTAGGAGCATGGATGGCTGCCGCAGGCCAGCGCATGCCGCCGGGGACGGGCATCAGCGCCCGCGTTCTGGAGACCGGTGAGCCCTATTGGAACAATCAGACATTGGACGATCCATCCTTGATCCGCTCGTATTTCCTAGGCGAGCTGCGCGCGGCGGCTTGCGTACCGTTGGTGACCCACCGCCAGTCCATTGGCATCATCTGGGTGGGAAAAGCTTCGGATATATCCGAGAATGATGTGCGGCTGCTGACAGCCATCGCCGATATTGCCGGCAACGCCCTGCACCGGGCGGCGTTGTTCGAGCAAACCCAACTCAGGTTGCAGCGCCTGATGGGGTTGCACTCGATCGATATGTCGATCACGGGAAGCCTGGATATTCGTGTGACGATGAACTTGCTGCTGGACCAGGCTACTTCTCAGCTGCATGTGAGCGCTGCCGATATTATGATGATGCATCCCGATACGCAAATTTTGGAATTCGTCGCCGGGCGAGGGTTTGCCGCACCAGACCAGAAAACACGGCTCAAACTGGGCGATAACTACGCCGGCCGCGTGGCGCTCGACCGTCAAACCCTGCAGGTTCCCGATCTGCAGCGCGCCTCCGATTCCATCGCGGCAGCCTTGGAGGCTAAAGGAGAGCACTTCGGAGCCTATTTCGCGGCTCCATTGATTGCCAAAGGACAGGTGCGCGGCGTTCTGGAGGTGTTCAACCGGACACCTTTCTATCCCGACCCCGAATGGCTCGATTTTCTCGAGACGCTGGCAACGCAAGCCGCGATTGCCATCGACAATGCCGAGCTTTTCGAGAAGCTGCAGTACACGAATGATGAGCTGGTGCGCGCCTACGATGCCACCATCGAGGGCTGGTCGCACGCTCTCGAGCTGCGCGATCACGAGACGCAGGGCCATTCTGAGCGTGTGGTGGAGATGAGCATGCGGCTGGCGCGCCGGTTGGAAATCCCCGACCCACAGTTGGGTCATTTCCGCCGGGGAGTCCTGCTGCACGATATCGGTAAAATGGCGATTCCCGACCACATCTTGCTCAAACACGGGCCGCTTACGCCGGAAGAATGGGAGGTGATGCGGCAGCACCCGGTCTACGCGTACGAGCTTCTTTCCCCCATCCCCTACCTGCGTAGCGCCCTGGAAGTGCCTTATGCGCACCATGAGCGCTGGGACGGCAGCGGCTACCCGCGCGGCTTGAAGGGGGAGCAAATCCCGCTCGAGGCGCGGATTTTTGCGGTGGTTGACGTCTGGGACGCCCTGAACTCCGACAGGCCGTATCGCAAAGCCTGGCCTGATCATAAAATTCGCGCCTACATAGAGGCGAACAAAGGGATCGAGTTCGATCCTGAGGTCGTCGCGGCTTTCATCGATTTGAAATTCGGCGGTGGCAACCGGGGTGGGGGGCGGTGGAACGGCGGGAGTGGGCGGTCGTCAAACCGCTACCGCAGCATCGTGGCGTAGTAAACCGCTGCGGCGATATGCACGAACGCCAGGGTGAACAGACTTAGCCCGATCGGGACGTGGATAGCGTGCCAGATGGATAAGACCCCTCTTACGGCCACCAAAGAGGCCATCTGCCGGCGCAGGGCAGCGCGGCGCTCCAGCAGATGTTCCAATTCTTTAACCTGGGCTCGCTGGAGGCGATCGAAATGCAGGTCAGAGCGCCACCAATCCAGGCGCGTTCTCCCCTCCTCGATGGCGCGCCCCAGGATAATGACCGCACCCTGAGCAGGGGGTCTTTCGGGTAGGGAGGTGCGCCGGACGAGGCTGGCCGGCATGGCAGGGTGGGCAGAGAGCCAGGCTTGCACCTCGGCATCGATGCGAGCAATTTGCTCTTGCAGCTCGTGGGCTTCAACTTCTATGCCTTCTGCAGTGCGAGGCACGGCGGTATAGATGTAACGACCGGCGAAGCCGCTGGCCACGACAAAAATCGTCAACAGCATCAGCACGCCGGCTACCCCGTTGAACTTCCAGGAAGTATGCAGCAGCACCAGGTAAGGCCCTACCAGCCCGGTGAAGATGTGGAACTGGAGCCAGGAAGTCACCCGCCCCCAGCGCGCCAACCGGCTGCGCTTGCGCAGGGTATACAGGACTTCGGTCATCAGCATGAGCATAAATCCCAGGATGCCAATGAGATGCCCGAAGAAGCTCCCGGCAGCCGGGAGGCCGTCATCCAGGATGAGCATGAAGAGATATATGACGGTAATAAACAGGATGGCCAGCAGAGCCAGCCAGAGTTCACGCGATTTACGCAGCATGGGTGGTAGCCAGATTGAGCCAGAAATTTTGTAGGATGGCGCCCAGCCTGTCGCCGGGAGCGATCAGCTCGTCGCGGATCGGGGTGATATCGACGTGGTTGAGGATCAAGTACTGCAAGGGGTGCGAAAGGGTTTGATCTCCCATAACCACAGCCCCGAGGAGTGTATCTTTGCCGATGATGACGCGCAGGTGGTTCACGTGATATTCGGCCCGGGCCACAATTGCATCGGGATTATCACGCCAGGCCTGACTTTCGCCGTGAGCGATATCGACCTCATCCTCGCTCCGGCCGCGGCCCACGGCGCCGATGATGGTCGCTGCCAGTCCGGACAAGCGCGTGACGTTGAATGCCGGCGGTTTCGTGTATAGAGCGGGCAGGCCGGCCATGTTCATCCCGGCGTGCCGCCCTTGCTCACGCGCGGGGCCCCACAGGCTATCTAAAATCCATTTGCCAGAAGCCGGGTCGTACACCTGGGCAACATCGCCGGCGGCAAAGATTTCTTCACAGCTGGTCTGCATCCGCTCGTTGACCAGGATACCCCGGTCGGTTTTTAGCCCGCAGCCGTCAGCCAGCTCTTTGCGCGGTTGAATACCGATGGCAACCGCCAGAATATCGGCCTGGATAAGCTCACCCCTGGTGGTCCGAACGGCTTCCAGGCTGCCGTGCTTGCCGAGGGCCTCGCTAAGCTCGGTATGGGTGTGAATTTGAACGCCTTCTTCGATCAGGCGGGTTTCAACCAGTCGCGATTCGATCTCATCCAGAACGCTGCTCCAATAGTGGTCTCCGCGCAAGAAAAAATGGGTTTCGACTCCCTGGGCGCACAGCCCTTCGACGAGCTCCAGCGCGGTAATGCCACCGCCGACCACTACGGCGCGGCGAGCTTTTCGGCTCAGAGATAGAATTTGTCTGGCGTCGTAAAGGTTATCCAGCTTGACCACGCCCTGCAATTCGATCCCTTGGACGGGGGGGATGGCGGCTGCCGCACCGGTGGCAAGCAGCAATGCGTCGTAACCCAGACCACCTCCAGAGCTTAAGAGCACCCGGCGCTTATCCGGGAGAATTTGCGTCACCCGATCTTGGATGCGGAAGAAATTCAACTGTTGAATCTCTTTCTCGCTGAAAGGAAACAGGTACTCTTCGGTGACTTCGCCGTTGAGATAGTAGGCCAGCCCGGGGCGCGAGTAATACCCAAATGGGTCGTCGCTGACCATCAGGATTTCAGCCAGGTTGTCTTGCTGGCGGATCGCCTGGGCGGCAGATAAGGCAGCCACGCCGGCGCCAATGATCACGTAATGGCGCATTTCATTCCTCTTTGGCAGCCTGCTGCGCATCGAACAGGCTGGTTTGTTGGAAACGCAAAACGGCGCGCGGGCAGCGGGCGATGCATTCGCCGCAGGTCAGGCAGCGGCTGTCTTTCACCGGCTCACCCACCCAGGCGTGGCGGCGCACGTCGATGTCGATTGGGCAATTAAAGGAACAGATACCGCACTGGATGCAGCGGCTGGAGTCGGGGACGACGTAGCTCGTCCCCAGGACTTGCCGTTTGATCGTCTCTTGCTTAAAGAAACGTCTCAGCATCGCGAAGTACCCTTATCCAACACTAAATCCACTTTTTTCAATCGTCTCCATTTCCCTTCGGGTGGCAGGCAATGCAGTTCGTGGTGTAACCAGAGATATCGTGGTGCTTGTTGTTCATGTCGTCTTGATTGTGGCAATTGAAACAGGTCCAGGTGTCTGTCCCGGAGGGATGGCAGGTGGCACACTGGCCGTTTGCCCCGCCGTGGTCCTGCGGAAAGGTATGGCTGAAAGAGGCCTGCTGCCAGGAGGTGGTGTTGTGGCAGGATGAGCACTGCCCGGCGTAGTGGTTGGAAGGTTGATCGTTGCTGTGGCAAGATTGGCAATCGGTGGCGCCAGCCGCGGCGTGGTCGAAGCCGGCCGGCTTCCAGCCAGAGGTCTTGTGGCAAGCCGAGCACTGCCCGGCGTAGTGGCTGGAAGGTCGATTGCTGCTGTGGCAAGATTGGCAATCGGTGGCGCCAGCCGCGGCGTGATCGAAGCTGGCCGGCTTCCAGCCCGAGGTCTTGTGGCAAGCCGAGCACTGCCCGGAGTAATGGTTATCCGGTGTAGATTGGGAATGGCAGGATTGGCAGTTAGTAGCTTCGACTGCCGTGTGATTGAAGCTGGCCGGTTTCCACTCTTTGTTATTGTGGCAGGCTGAACACTGAGCATTGTAATGCCCGGATGGCTGGTCCTGGCTGTGGCAGGACTGGCAGTTGGTAGCCCCGATCGCCGCGTGATTGAAGCTGGCGGGATTCCATGCCTGAACCGAGTGGCAGGCCGAGCATTGGGCTTTGTAATGGCCGTCTGGTTGGAGACGGAGGTGGCAATAAGAGCAATCTGCTGCCTGAGCGAGTGAGTGGTCGTAGCTGGCATCCCTCCAGTTGTCGGCGTTGTGGCAGGTGGAGCATTCACCCGGGTAATGGATGGAGGGCAGATCTTTGGCGTGGCAGTCAGAGCAGAGTTTTGGCGCCCCGGCATATCGGCCTCCCGGGTGGCAGGCGAAGCAGCTCAATGCAGCGTGCTGCCCGTCGAGAGGAAAGAAAGCGTGCTCGGCTCCGGGGCTGCCGGGGGGGAAGGTCACGGGCTGCGGGGTAATTTCTGCGGCTGTTTGCGTCGGATGGGGCTGCGCGGTCTGGCTCCCGGCTGAGACGGGTAGGTTAGTTGAGGGCAAGTTAACGCCTGCCGATTGGATCAGTGCGCCCAACGGCAGGTTAGCGTTTTGCACCAGGCGGGTGACCACAACCAACCAGTTCCAGAATGCAGACAGATGCTGAGAGTTCTGATTCGAGACCGATTTGAGGCCCAACATCGCTGTGTGTGATTTTTCCAATACCTTCAGCAGCTGCCCTCTGAGAGCGACGCTGTCATTTGAATCTGCATGGGCTGAGGCATTGACCGCCTGGAAAACAGCCTGCTCCAGCTCATCCAGAGCGAGCTGCTCCTGAGGGGTTCCGGAAAGGCGGGATAAGTCGCGTGCGCGCCGTGCGGCAATGTCGATCAGGTGGTGGGCCTTGCCTGCCGGGCGGCGATCCAGATCGACCAGGGTCTGCTCCACCCAGCGCTGAGCAGTGTAGAATTCCCCCTGACCTGGATGGAACGGACCGTAGGCCGATAGGATGACCAGTGAGCTGAAAGCGGCCAGGCTGGTCAGGGCAAAGAGAAACAGGAATCCCCAGAGAATGCGCTTCATCGTATCCTCCTGTGCTCAGGGTTGGTTTTGTTCTTGCGCGCCAGATGGATGGCAGCGAACGCAGTCCGGCAGGTCGGCTGCCGTGATTCCCGCCCGCTTATGGGAGTTGGCAATTTGCTCGGGTTGGTGGTCGTGGCAGGAATAGCAGGTATATTGGGGATAGGAATGCTCATGGCAGGTCTGGCAAGTTTGGTTTCCCCGGCCTCCATGGTCGATAGGGAAGGGGTGGACCCGCAGTAAAGCGGGCTTCCACGCGGAGGAGGTGTGACAGTCCTGGCACTGCAGGCCGAAGCTGCCGGCGTGGATGTCCGGCTCGTCGTGGCAGCCGGAGCATTGGGTGGGGGCGTCTGTATATTTCTGCGGGGTGTGGCAGTCGGCACAGGCCAGGCTGGCATGCTGCCCTTCCAGGGGAAAGTAGCCGGCGTGGTCGAAAGGAACCATGCGGTCCTGGCCGTCGTGGCAGTCCAGGCAGGCAGACCCGAATTGGTCGACATGGGCGGACATCTTCGCCGGATCTGCGGCAGAATGGCATTGAATGCATTCGGGCAGCGTCTGGGCGGCGCTCACGCCACCGGCATGGCACGAGGCGCACCGGATGGACTGCCCGGTGGTATCGTTGGCGTGCAGGTCGAGAGCGAAGGGAGTGTCTGCGTGGTTGAATGGCTTGCCTCCGTATTGGGCGGGAGCCCATCCTTGAGTCGTGTGGCAGGCTGCGCAGTCCTGACTGAATAAACCGGGGTGGGCCTGCTCGTCGGAATGGCAGGCCACGCAGCTGGAGCTGCTGAAGGAGAGCCGGTATTCTCCATTGGGATGACAGCGGTCGCAGGTCACCCGGGTGTGCGCCCCGGTGAGGGAGAAGCTCGTCTGTTCGTGGTTGAAATTTGCCAGAGCATAGTTGGTGGGGTTAAAATCGCGGCCGCGGTGGTCGGGGTGGCAGGTAAAGCAGCTCGTGCCGCCGTCGATCTGGCTGTGGAGGCCCGCCTGGCTGAGGATCGAGCGGTGGCAGCGCGTGCACAGGCCTTCCTGAGTGGTCGTCAGGGGTTGGTGGCACAGGCTGCATTCTGCTTCGAAGCTTGCGTGAGAAGCAAAGCCCTGCAGGAGGACGCCCGGCTGCGCCAGCGCGCTCAGGCTGCCGGGATTGAAACTCTGGCCCCCGCTTTTCCAGATAGCAAATCCCAAGCTGGCGATGACGATAATAGTAAAGGCAACCGCGACCGGTGTAAAGAAAGGCAATCTTCGTTTCATAAAGCGAATGTGTTTGGAAACAATGTTTCCAGAGCAGCCCCGCCGGAGTGACCGTGGTTCCCCCCTGTGTGCGGCGTGACGTCCCGTTATGAATTCTGTAATGTGTCTGAAAAACCGGGCAGCCGGTTGCAGAACCGGCGCCTGATGCGATCATTATACCTGGTTTTTGTGTCTGATTACTCTGGAATTCTTTGCAATCGACTTACATCTTCTGAAGAACCCATGCTTGATTCGAAATGGACGCGGGTGAAGGCGGGAAAATATGAAAGATACCCAATCAAACCTGGATCATCCATAAGAATCGCACTACGCCGCATCCTATCCAGCAGGCTGAGCGGTGTGGACGCCGATCCAGAAATGGTTGGGGAGGACCGTACGGCTCGAGCGGATCTCGATCTGCCCGGATTTTATGGGACTGCCTGCCAACATGCTGGGATGGACAAAGCACAAATCGGGGTTCTGGCCGTACTTTTTGTGGTAATATTCTGCCGCACGCTGGACCTTGAGTGTCAGGTCTGCCTTGGGGTCATTATCAAACCACAGCATACCCATATTCATCCCACACCTCCACTAATAGAATAGAACATATGTTCTATTCTATTATACGACATCCTGAGGCGTTGTCAAGAGGGGTGTTTATTGGAGGAGGGTGATCAGACCGCTGGAACCATCCAGGCGAACGCGCTGGCCGGTTTTCAAGCGCAAGGTTGCCCGGTCGACACCCACGATGGCCGGGATACCGTACTCGCGGGCAACGACTGCCCCGTGCGTCATCATCCCGCCGACCTCCATGATCAAGCCGGACGCGCTAAGGAAAAGCGGCGTCCAGGAAGGATCGGTGCCCGGGCAAACCAGAATCTCACCGGGGAGGAGCTGCGCCTGGCGCGGGTCCAGGACCACGCGCACATAACCTTCGATGCTCCCGGGTGAAACCGGGCTGCCAGAGAAGGACTGCCCGGCATTTCCGTCCGCGCGCATCCCTTCGTAGAAAGCGCGCCCGTCACTGAGCAGCAAGCGAGGGATCTGCCGCCGTAAAAGCTCCCGGTTATAGGCCTGGCGGCGCCGGGCGATCAGGCTACGCCAATCTTGAGAGCTTCCGGATGCAAATTCGGCAAGCTCCGGAAGATGCAGGTAAAACAGGTCATCCGCCTGTTCGAGCTCTCCCGACTCAACGTACTCACGACCCACTTCCAACAGCTCTTGCCTGGTGAGGCCCATCATGCGGACCAGGAAAAATTTAGGGTGTTCGCGAGTGCTCAACCAGATGCGGGCTCGCCTGGCTAAAAAATATACTATTCGGGTTTTGATCCACCCGTGTTTGCTTTTTCGGGCAGCGGCTGCCAGCTGCTCTACCGCCTTGGCAGCACGTTCAGTACTGTGGGTAAAAACCATGTCCGGTGATTGGCCAACATGTTCGATTTTGAGATAGTTACCGACCACGCTGAAGATGTGGGTGGGATCTTCGTTCCAACGCGGGCGCCCGGTGTCGATTTCGCCCAATCCCCGCAAGCCGTACTTCTCCAGGAATTGCGACATGGCCTGCATGATAACGGTTGGAAGCCTGCCCTCCTGATAGGCTTTTGCCAGCCCGGCGGAGGTCTGGTGGTCAAATGCCTCCCGCGACGCCGGATCGCGGCCGATGGTTTGAGCGATTTGCCAGAGCGCCAGGTCCATCTCAGTGGTGGGGTTGCCCGGCAGGCCCCGGGTAATGTCCAGCACCAGGTCGTGCCATCCACCGCTGGGACCCTCTGGTAGTTGTTTCGCCAGGATGTCCAGGAGATTATAAGAAGCCATTCCACTGGCTACACTTGAGATGTATAGAATAACCATCTTGGGAAGCTGCTGGCGATAAAACTCGGGAATGTTGGCTATTGCGTTCAATCTGGCTTGCCGGCTGCCGCTGAAGGACTTCAGATGTTCCTTCCGGCGGACCAGGAGGAGCTCGCCGCGTCCGATGATCATGCGCCGTCGTGTGGCCGGAAAGCCCATGTTTAGCAACATGTTCGCAACAATCGGCAAGAAAAAGCGCGCCAGCTTAAGCCTCGTTCGGGGACGAATACCCGTCTTTTCTGGCTGCAATCCCGACTCATCCACCAGAGAGAGCAGTGCCTGGCGCACCGTTGGTTCTCCCCACTTTAAACCAGCCAGGACCACTTTACGACCGAAAGAATTGCTGAAAGGGCTGGTCAGGTTGCCCCACAGGCGTTCCCCTGCGGTGAATAGCGCAGTTTGCGTGGCGAAATTGACGTGGTAGCCAAAGATTCCTGCGGCTGTAGCGAAGATCTCGCAAATCATATCCCGGCCCAAGGGGGTGAGGGGGTCGAGAATGCCCTGAACAGCAGCGAAGGATAACAGCACCTTCAGGGGCGCTGGGGGCATCCCCTCCGGCAGGGGATAAAGCGAAGTAATCGGCCGAGATTGCAGCAGGAAGAGGGTTTCGCCGTCCCAGGCCCACTCGATATCTTGCGGGGAGGCAAACAGGGCTGCGGCTTGCTGCCCCAGGCGGGAAAGCATGAGGATTTGAGCGTCCGGTAAAGCCTGGATCGCCTGCACATTTTGCTCTGTCACCGTCGTCCCGCCGCCTGCCAACCCCTGGATCATCCGGGCTTTCGCGCCTAACGCCCGGGAGACGATCTGGCCCGCCTGAGGATCGACCACATAGTGATCAGGCTCCACCTGGCCCGAGACGAGCGCCTCACCCAACCCGAGCGTGGCGTCGATGACCGTCTCGCTGCGCAGGCCGGTGAGCGGGTTGGCGGTGAACAGAACGCCTGATGCACGGCTCTGGACCATCCGTTGGACGACCACCGCCAGAGCCGCCTCAGCGTGCGGAACCTCGTTGCGGAAGCGGTAGCCGATGGCGCGGGCGGTCCACAGGCTGCTCCAGCAGTTAACCACCGCCTCAAGCAGGCTCGACTCGCCGACCACATTCAGGTAGGTATCTTGCTGCCCGGCGAAGGACATCCCGGGCAGGTCTTCGGCGGTGGCGGAGGAGCGTACCGCCACCGGGGCATTCGCCAGCTCGGCGTACGCGCTGCGCAGTTCTGCGGCCAGGGGGAGAGGCATTTGGCCGGAGGCAAACCACTCGCGGATGTCAGACGAAATCTCTTCCAGGAGCGATCCGGGGTTTTCGGGAAGCTCATGCGGCAGGGCTGCCAGGATGCGTTTTTCCAGCCCATTAGCCTCGGCGTAGGTGCGGTAAGCCTGGGTGTTGATGATGAAACCGCCGGGAACGGGGAAGCCTGCCCGGACCAGGCGCGCCAGGTTGGCTCCCTTTCCGCCGGCGAGAGCCAGGTTAGCCTGCCCGGAGTCGAGAGGGAAAATCCAGCTGTGATTGAGTTCATCGGTCATGGGAGCGCCTTGGGTGAAGAGGGGGGAGTCTGAAGCTTGCGGTCTGGCTGTGTGACGAGGATGCCGTATAAGTAGATATCCACGAACCGGTTCAGGGTTTGCTCATCGAAGGATAACTGCGTAGAAAATACGATGTTGGTCAAAAAATAAGAGAAGAACAGGCCAAAGAAGGAGCGTACCAGGATCGGCAGGGAGATTTCAGGCCTGAGCTCGTCCCCCAGGCTGGTAATATGGGAGATGATTTCCATGAATTGGGGAAACACCACCGGGAAGAGAGCGTTAAAATGCCGGCCTTGAAATTCGACCACCTCGATAAAAACGAGATTTAACGCCTCATGCTGCATCCCTAGAGCGGAGACCATACGCCGGGCAGCATCTTGGACCAATGCCTCGACCGTATCTCCCTGAGAAGCCTGGATGGCGGGGAGCACCTGTAGGATCGGATTGTGCTGAGCAAGCACGGCCTCGAAGATTTCATCCTTGCCTCTGAAATGGGTATAGACCCCGCCGGTGGTTAACCTGCAGCGCAGGGCGATATCGCGCATTGTGGCGGCGTGAAAGCCCTTTTCGAGGAAGATCTGGTAGGCAGCCTCCAGGATTTGCTGGCGAGAGCTTTCGCCTTTGGGAGTCAGTTTCGGAGACATATGAACTCCAAGAATAAAAACGAACGTACGTTATTATTTTAAGCGAAAATGAGGATTTGTCAATGTATTTTGGTAAGGTGTGCAAAACGAGCCACACCGGGTATAAACTGCGCGCGAGTGACTTACATGCTGTAGCTTTGTTATGCGGGGGCTTCGGATTTGATTTTCCTAAAGAATATTGGCATTTCAGAGGGTTACCTCAAGGGAGGCTTTGGATAGATAATCCTAGAGAGGTAATCCGGCCTCAAATAACCCCAGATACTCATCCAACCTGGCGAACATGTTCCTGTTCTCCTGAGGATCTCTCATCGAAGCCAGCAAAGATGCTATTACCACGCCTAGCAAAGCTCCGGCGACGGCCTGGATGGCAGGATCGTTTGGGAGGCACCCAGCCCTCTCGGTTAAACCCTGCCGCAGACGGTTCGATAACCTGTGCGGCAGGTGAACTACGATGAATAGTTAAAAATCTAGCTCGCTTCTTCTACAACGGTGGCATCCGGGGCATTGGATTTCACCGAAGCGATCCCTTTGTCCATAGCTGTTTCCGATGAGTACATCTCACTTTTGCCAATGATCTGCCCGTTGGGAGCTTTGAGTACGAAGAATGGGTCGCCCTTGGTGGACAACTTCTTTTCGAAGTTGGTGTCTTTGCCGGCATTCTTTTTGACGGACTCGATGCCGTTCAAGGCGTTTTCTTTGCTCGCGTAGGTTTCGCTGGATAGAATAACTTGATTATTGCCAGCTAAAAGATTGAAATAATATTGGTCTTTCGTATTTTTCTTCAATACAAACTTCCCAGCCACATTACCCTCCTTGGAGATGTAGAACTCGGATTAAATAGATCGATCTAATTCATCATTATACAATCAACCCGAAAACAGGCAGGCTTCAGCGGGGAATAATTGAGTCATAGCCTGGTAATCTCGTCCCACCGGTCTCGGGTGTGACGTATCTTTCCCGACGGTCCTCCGTCAGAGTGGCGCAGGAGCGCCTGGAGGAAGGTTCCCATACGGAGCGTACCGGTTTCTAAGGATATGGATAGAAAGCCCTCTGAGTTTGGGCTAGAATCTGGGGCAAAAAGATATTTTTTAGTGGCTGGTCATAAAAGCGGACGACGACCGTGCCCGCATTAGTCCCCAGGTAGAGAATCTCGGGGGTCGAAGGGTTAGCGGCGACAGGATCGACATATGTGAAGAACGGATCCATCTGCACCGGTTCCCAACTTGTCCCACCCTTCGTACTTCGAAAGAAACCGCCGGCTGTGGCTGCATATTGGAAGAGGGGCTGAGCCGGGTCCACCACGACTGAATAAACGCACGAATCTGCGAGACCTTGATTGTCGCTAAGCCAGGTTAACCCGCCATCATTGCTCCGGAAGATCCCCTGAGCAGAAGTCCCGGCATAAAGAATATCCGGCTGAGATGGGTCGAGAGCCAGGCTATAAATTAGATTTCCAGCCAGACCTACCGGATACCAGATCGACCCGCCGGTGAAGGTCTGATATATTCCGTCAGGCGTGCCGGCATAGAGCATGGCCGGATCTTGTGGGTTGATTGCCAGCGAAAAGACCGCCTGACCTGTGAGCCCGGATGAGACCCAACTCGCTCCATGATTGGTGGTCTTATAAAGCCCTTTTCCCGAGCCAGCATAAACAATTGCAGGATCGGATGGGTCAATCGCCAACGCAGGGATGGTCCACGGTCCAACCGCAGGGTTGATCGGGGATTGAATGGTCGCCTGGCCGGCATCATCCAGGAAGAAGGGATCGACTACCTGAGGATGGGGAAGGGGAGGCGATGTGGTATCCTGCTGCTCGAGATCGGTGGAAGTTGACGACAGTCCGACATTTGTCCATTCCCAGGAAGTCCCCCCATCCGTGGTCTTATAGATCCCCGAACCATTCGTTCCGGCATAGAACTCACCCGGATGAGCTGGATCTGCAGCCATACTGGCAATCGAAACATAGGAACCGTTGGTATTACCCGGTAAACCGTCTCGCATGGGAACCCAGGTGAACCCATTATCGCCGCTCTTATAGACGCCCAGGGCGCCGGTCCCTGCGTACAGGGTGGATGGTGAAAAAGGATCCACTAAAAGGGTATTCATGTCGACATTATATAAACCAGAATTGGAGGGTGCCCAGGAGTCTCCATAGTTGGCGCTGAGATACACTCCCTGATTGGACAGCCCGAAAAGGAGACGGGACGAATCAATCTTACTGATTGCCATATCATAAGGGCTGTACCCCCCGGCGCCGGTCGCTATCCAGGTACTGGCGCCTTTGGCCAGGCGGTATAAACCGTGTCCCCAGACCAAAGCATACCGGTTCCCGCTTGCCGGATCGAGATCGAGTCTGATCACCGGCTCTCGCGAGATTCCTGAATTAAAAGCGCTCCAATTGCCTCCGCTATTATATGAAACCGCGACCCCCTCATCGTGCCAGGTCGCCACATATAAAGTAGCGGGGTGGTCAGGGTCGACGATAATCGAGCGGGTGGATCGGTCAGTCAGTCCTTTGTTCACACGAACAAAACTGGTTCCCCCGTCAACGCTTTTAAGGACACCCACCTGGTGGGTAGCCACATAGATATTGTTAGAATTCTGTGGATCGATCGCCAGCCCGTAGACGTAGCCGCACGCCTCTCCCCCATCAACTTTGCTCCAGGTTCCACCCCCATTCGTGCTCCGGTAAACGCCGCCGCCGCCATCAAAGATCGCAATCCCGGCGCTGTCATAGCCATTGCAGAAAGTGGTATTGTATGTCGTTGAGTCACCGCGCGTCCCGGCGAAGATCACATCAGGATTCTTGGGACTGATTGCGAGAGCGTAGACGACTGCCGAATTGTTCAGCCCGGGTCCAGTCGGGTTCCAGGTCGTGCCGCCATCAATCGATTTGAACACCCCATCGCGAAACGTTCCGGCGTAAAGCACATTCGGGTCTGTGGGATCCAATGCCAGGGAATAGATATATGGGTTTGTCAATCCCTGGTTGGCAAAATTCCACGAGACGCCGTCGTTGTAGCTTATAAATACGCCTGCACCCCAGCTTCCAGCATAGACCACCCCCTGTCGAATGGTCGATTCGGCCAGTGATGTCACCGTGCCACCCTCGGGTCCGTGGTGGATTATGGAGTAATATTGCGGGGGCCAGGGGCCGGCATAATAATCGGCAAAAACCGCCGGAAGGAAAATTGGGCCACCCCCCTCAGCTGATGCTGCAAGGGGCGGTTGCACATTCACTGCTGAGACCAACAGCGCTAATGCAACCATGTAATTCACAACGTTGCGCAGCCGATCCATCCCCTGCCTCTTTAAACTAAGAATGCCCGCTGATCGTTTTCTATGGGGAAATTCAAGATAAATTGTACCATGGGTCGCGTTCTGGTGCTGAATGCCAATTGTCGGCAGCCATTACCGTTGGCTGGTCCCATGCAAGCAAAGGACCAGCCAGAGAAAAAATCCGGCGTCGTTGTTAGCGATCGGAATTTGCGTTATCGATGGGAGAACCCGCCCGCCTAACTCTGCCGAATTCCGCAACCTTCCGCCTGGCCTGGGCTAAATTGCCTGACACTTTTTTCATCGAACAATGCAACACCCAAGCAGCCTCGGGATAAGTAAGGCCCAGGCGGTCCACAAGCAGAAGGGGCAGGCGTTCAGACACCGGCAGATTGGTCAGAGGGTGGGCTTCACCGGTCACCGGAACCCCCTGGCAGCGGGTGCAGTCTCGGACGAGCTGTCTGAGGACTTTCAGGCGGATCGAACACCTGCCGTCCCAGGCATGGCAATAGACGATCGAAAATGCTCCCTGGACGATATCCACCGCGGCAGCCTCGTTCCCCAGAAGATCGTAAGCCAGGGTGAACGCCTCCTCCTGGAAACGGACGACCTGCCGGTTGAAGCCAACCAGAGAGTTGAAATGTGGATCAGGCATTGCAACGATCTATGAACTCAAATAGGAGCAGGACATGCTGGAATTGAAGGTGTGCTGGTTGTTCCCGCATCCTGTTAAGCAGAGCCAGACGTTCATCATCGCCAGTAAGGCATCTGGTCATCCGCGGGGTTATGGGTGAGGTTGGTGGGGTTGGCGCCATTGGCGCCCATGGTATAGATTTCCCAATTGCCATCCCGGTTAGATTGGAAGGCTATCTGTGTCCCATCAGGCGACCAGGCTGGGGACCAGTCTTCGGCGGGGTTGCTGGTCAGGTCTGTAACTGCCCTGCCATCAACTTGCATGACGTAGATATCCGCCTGCCCTTTGAGGATCGAGCGGAAGGCCAGCCGGGTGCCATCCGGCGACCAAGCGGGGGTGTACGTGCTGCCTGCCGAAGCCTGCGTCAGCCGCCGCACGCCGGAGCCATCCGCCTTCATCAGGTAGATGGAGTAGATGCCGGTCGTGTTGTCGCGGTCGGAGATAAAGGCGATCTGCTTGCCGTCGGGTGACCAAACGGGGGCAAAGTCGTCCTTGGGGCTGTTGGTCAGGCGCACCGGGTCAGAGCCATCCGCGTTCATCACGTAGATTTCGTTGTTGCCATCTCGACGTGATGTAAAGGCGATCTGCCTGCCATCCGGGGACCACGCAGGGAAACCCTCATCAGCATCCACCTTGGACAGGTCCATCGGGTGGCTACCATCGGCAGCCATGACACCGATATAGCTATGGGTGAGACCAAACCCGGTAAAGACGATCTGGCTCTTATCCGGAGAGAATGGGCCGGGGAAGGTGTTGGAATCGCCCCGGGTCAGGCGGACCACATCGGAGCCGGCAATATCCAGCAGGTAAAGGTCATCGTAAGCGCCGCCACGGGTCGAGGCAAACAGAACCTGCCCGCTGCCGCCCAGGGGGGTCGACGTTGGAAGTGGGGTCGCTGGAGGGATGGGCGTGCTTGAGGCGGCAGGTAAAGGCGAAGAAGTGGCGCTTGCCAGGGCGGCCGGCGAACCTTCCTTTTGCGGGGTCGATGTCGGAGCCGGGTTCGCAGCCGGCACACAGGAGGCCAGCAGAAGGAGCAGAATCGGTAGAAACGAGGGTTTAAGCCAGGCTTTCATTTTTATTATTTTCCCTTCTATTCCTTTGCTGCGCTCCGGCTAATCCAGAATAATGGAGGATCATGCCGTATGATTGGATATTTTGTAAGAGGAGGTTTATTGGGCAGGTTCGATAGCATACCAGATCTGTTCCAGGTATCCCTCTGCATCCACTTTCTCAATTTGATTGAGCAGCTCCGGGGTGTCTTTGAGGCAGTGCCAGCTGTAGATGGTGGAGTGTCCGGTCACGCTCATGGGGATCACCTCCGCGTCTGGGTTGGCTTTGCAGAAATCATCCATCGCCTGAGAAGGGATTTTATCAGTATTCGCTTTAGAATTGCAGGGTAAATTCGCCCCGAAATTACAGGCATAGACCTTGCCGGTCATACAGCGCCAGATAGTCGTTTTCTGGAACATGTTCATGGGCTCGGTGCTGGCCTCCAAGCCGGCTGCTTTTTTGAAGCCCGTGATGATTTCTTCAGGGACTTGGGTTCCGGTATAGCGACCATCTGGGATGTCAATCGTTCCCACGGCTGCGCAGTAGGCAAATGGATCGGAGTAGGTTTGTTGAGCCTGGGTTGGATTGGACGGCGGGGTGGAAGACGCAGGGTTCCCAACAGTGAGTTTGGCGTTGGCCTGCGGTGAACAGGCCGCTGTAACCACCATCAGGGCGGATAGAACCAATACCAAGGCGAGGGATATTTTTTTCAAGGGAATCTCCTATCAGTTAAGATTCTATGCGATATTTCTGCATCATCGCTTTTCAGTATATCGAGACTCAATCTTCCCTACCACAGGAAAAAGTCTTATCAGGCCTAGGTCTTTCGTCGTATATCGATAGAATAACGCCGGTGATATAATGCACACATTCAGGTGTTCGCATGACTATTCGCGTCTTGATCGCCGACGACCATGGGATCGTACGTCAGGGTTTGCGCATGTATCTCCAGTTCGACCCCGAACTGGAGGTGGTAGGAGAGGCCGCGAATGGAAAAGAGGCCCTGGAGCTGACCGAGAAACTGCACCCGGATATCATTCTGATGGATCTCTTGATGCCCCAGATGGACGGCCTGGAGGCTACGGCGGCTGTCCGGCGGGCGTTTCCCGAGACTGAGGTGCTGGCCTTGACCAGCGTTCTGGACGATACCATCATTCACCGGGCCATCCGCGCCGGTGCGATTGGGTATCTCTTAAAAGATACCGGATCGGATGAATTGTGCAGGGCGATCCATGCCGCTGTGGGGGGGCAAGTACAGCTTTCGAGACAGGTGGCCCAGCGTATGGCAACCGAACAGGAAGATACTTTTTCGATTGCATCCCTGACCGATCGTGAGACGGACGTGCTGCGCCAGATCGCTTGCGGACGTTCTAATAAGGAGATCGCCCTCAATTTGAATATCGCCGAGAAGACGGTCAAAGCGCATGTCGGCAGCATCCTGGACAAATTGGGGGTGGCCAGCCGCACCCAGGCAGCTCTACTGGCCATCCGCTTTGGGCTTGTACAATCGGCAGAAGAAACTCGGAAATGAAATCCTTGCCGAAGTGGCTTCAATCCCCGCACAGGAGGGCGTTGCTGGCCGGGGTGTTGTCCCTGCTGGTTTTGCTCCCGGTCTGGTTCTGGCTGGGAAGCTGGTACCAGGACGACCTCGCCCGCCAGGCGCGCGCTGCAGCGGTTGTGGATATCTCTGCCCGGGCGAATGCGCTGACATCCGCAGTCAACCAACGCATTGCTCTTTTGCAGGGCTTGTACGCTTTCACGCGCACCGAATGGCCAGATACTCAATTCGACCCGCCTTTTGAAATCTATTCGTCGGGGATCTATTTCAATTCCACCGGCGTTCGCACCTTGATGATCGCTCCAGAAGGGATTGCCCGCTACGTCTTCCCCATTGTCGATTCGCCGGCATTAAGTGGATACGATATTCTCAACGACCCAGACCCTGCCACGCGCGCGGATGTGCAGCGAGCCATCCATACCCGCCTCATTACCCTCAGCCAGCCGGGAGAGCTGCGCCAGGGCGGTTTTGGTCTCACCGCCTGGGAGGCTGTCTTTCGGGGGAGTGACCTGTGGGGCCTGGTCTCGATTGCCGTGGACATGAACACAGTCCTGGCTGATTCCGGTATGGAAAATTCTGGCAGTGGACTGGAAATGGCGCTGCGAGATGGCGCCGGGCATACCTTCTTCGGCTCGCAAGCGTTGTGGCAGCAGGACCCGGTCATCCAAAAGATCGTGCTGCCGGATGGGACCTGGGAATTGGGAGGCGCCCCTCGGGGCGGTTGGGAGGCCTCGGGCCGCTCAGCAATGGTTGTGTTTCGCCTGGGGAGCCTGCTCATTGCCGGCCTGGTGGCAGGCATGGTTTTCCTGACGGTCAACCGGCAAGGCCAACTGGCGCAGGCAGTGGCGCTGCGTACTCGCCAGATTGCCGCCGCTCAGCAGGAGCTGGAGCAGCGCGTCCGGGAGCGTACCCGGGAGCTATCCACCCTGCTAAACGTCTCGCGTCGCGTTGGCTCGACGCTGGCTTTAGACCCTCTTCTGACGCAGATCCTGTCTGAAATGAAGAACGTGCTGGAATATACAGTTGCTAATATTTTTCAGTTGGATGACACCGGCAAGATGCTTTTAATCAGCCGAGCTGGATCAGGGCTGGATATCCAAAATGGTTTTCCCTATTCGTTGTTTGATGAAGCGCAAATGCAACAGGCAGTTAATTCCCTACGGCCGGTGATCTTGCCAGATCGGACGGCACAGGGCGGTTATCCGGGGAAATTGTGCTGGATGGGCGTGCCGCTGGTGGTCAAAGAACGTCTCCTGGGTATGCTGGTCATTGCCAACGAGGAACCCCGTTGTTATGGCGAGGAAGATGCTAACCTGGCCCTGGCTTTTGCGCAGCAGATTGCGGTGGCGATCGAAAATTCCCGCTTATACGAACAGGCAGGCCTGCTGGCTGTGTTGGAAGAACGCCAGCGGTTAGCGCGCGAACTGCACGATTCCGTCTCGCAGGTGCTGTACAGCATCGGTTTGGGTACCAAGTCTGCTCGCGCCGCCCTCGAGCACAACCCTTCCCAGATCCCCGAGGCTCTGGATTACGTCGATCGGCTGGCAGAAGCCGGTCAGGTGGAGATGCGCTCCTTGATCTTCGAGCTGCGACCGGAATCGCTGAAAACCGATGGCCTGGTTGCCGCCCTGGAAAAGCAGGCAGCCGTGTTGCGCTTGAGACATCAGCTTGCCGTCCAGATGAACCTTTGCCCGGAACCAGACATCCCCTTGGCGATCAAGGAGACCCTCTACCGGGTCTCACAGGAGGCTATACACAATATTGTCAAACATGCCCACGCCACTCAGGTCACTCTGAAATTAGAGTGCTCCGAGCACCAGGTGTGCCTGGTCATCAGGGATAATGGTGTCGGCTTTGATCCCTCGGCTGACTACCCTGGACATCTCGGCCTGCGTTCCATGCGCGAGCGCGCCGTTCGAAGCAAGGGGGAGATCCAGATAGACAGCGGACCAGCGAAGGGAACGCAAATCCAGCTGGTGCTGCACTATTAGCCGGGAAGGGAACCGAGAGACCAGCCTGCTCGAGCGCCCTGCCGATCTTGTTATGATTTCTTTCCTCCTGTGATCTATTCTATAGATCGGTAATCCTATCCCACTATGCGAAGAGCTGGTCTCCTCGACCTACTGAAATGGATCAGATCGGTTGGATGACTGCTCATTGTTTGAAGGAATTGCCATGGTGGAACCACTCCTCCTGAATTCAGCGCCCCCCGATACCGACCAAGAGGATGATCGATTAGCCCTTCAGGCTTACAAAGACCCGCAGGCTTTTGGGGCGCTATACCGGCGCTACGTTTCCCGCGTCTACCGCTATCTTTACGGCAAAACAGGTTGCGTGGAAGACGCCGAGGATCTGACCGCCCAGGTGTTCAGCGAAGCGCTCGAGAGCCTGCCGCGCTACCGGCCTCGGGGCAAATTTGCCGGCTGGCTGTTCACCATCGCCCGGCGGCGCCTCTTGAACTCGCGGCGCAACCAGAATGAAACCCTGCCGCTCACTGCGGTGGAAGATAAATTGGGACAGGTCAGCGACACCCTGGGGCGCATCATCCAGGCCGAGCGCATCGAACGCCTGAAGCAGCTGCTGCAAACCCTGGACGATGAAGAGGCCGAGCTGCTCAGGCTGCATTATTACGCCGGGCTGACCTATGCTCAAATCGGGGATGTGTTAGAGAAGCGGGAAGCCGCAGTCGGCATGGCGATGCATCGCCTGCTGCGCCGCCTGGAAGCCCTTTGGGATCACTTGGATTCTGGAGAGGTAGAAAATGAATAACCCTGCGCCGTCCAAGGAATTTCAGCATGTTCTCCAGCAGCTCCTTTCCGTCCCCGAGCCGGAAGAGCGTTTCATCGCCGGGTTGGAAGCAAAACTAAGCCTCCAGGTTGAAGGCCGTGCGCGGCGCTCAACCCAGGCGGAACCCTTCTACCGCAGGGTGCGGGCGGCTTTTCGGGTCGCTGCGTTGGCCCTGGGCGCGATTGCCTTGATCCTGGTGCTCATCTTCACTATACGCCTGATACCGGCCAACCCCCAACCGGGGGCGGGCCCTGGGTCGACACCGCGCACGCCAACACCGCAGGCATCCACACCGACCAGCAAGCCCGCATCGGCGCTGACACCCGGGGTATTTGCGCTCCAGTATTATCCGCCCCTGGTTATGGAGTACGACCCCAACCTGTGGCTCGACAAATCCGAGCCGGATAACCCCAGCATGTATGTGAATTTCCTGCAATTCAAAAAGTTGGCTTCCTGCACGATTGGAGTCAGCCTGCCTTCGGGCATGAACCCCATGCCCTTTGAAACCGTCAGGCTGGGGGATGTGGTCTATGACGTATATACTTTCCCCCACGCCGACACCGGAACAATCACGAACGTCTATTATGCCAACCATGCCGTGCCTGGAGCCGACTACAGCATCGGTATCCCCATGCCGATGATCGAATCGAACCTGTCCGAATGGGACGAATGCAAAGCCTTGGGCGAGCAGGTGCTGGCCACGCTGCATTCATCTTCCACTCCGACCTTGCCAACCCCTGCAACAACGCCCACGCAGGATGCTTCGATCGCGGCATGCCTCTCCGACCAGCTAACCGGACTTACGCAGGTCCCCTCTGCCGTGGGCCGTCCCGGATGGTTGCACTATTCGAATTCGGAGTATGGCTTCTCGGTGGACTTGCCCCCCAATTGGCAAATTTCGGCCTGCGACCATCGCTTGCTCTTGAGGACTGCCTCTTCGGCAAATTGGGTTTTGAGCATCAATTACAAGAAAGAGGCGGAGCCTATTTCAATCACCCGTAGTATCTCCGCAGGAGACCAGGTTCTGCGGAACAAGCAAGTCTCCATCATGGGCATCCCGCTGGAACCCTACGACCTCGTGTACCAGGGCAAAGACAAGGCGGTTCTGTATACTCCTCGCGGGGAAATTCGCATCAGCGACCTGGCTTTCACGTTGTCATTGGAAAATTTCGATATCAGCCTGGGTTATGAGGACCTTTCCTTACCCCAGGATATCGCCTCTACGGCAGATCAGATCGTCAGCACCTTGACGGTAGCGCCTCCCTCATCCAATCCGGCGCCTACCCTGCCCCCCTTGCCGGTGAGCAGTCCAACCCCCACGCCGGCAGGCAGCGAGCAGCGCATCTCCTCCCCGAATGGCCAATGGACGGCGGTCTACAACGCGGAAACCGGAGGGCTGGAGATCGAAGGCCCGGCTGGAGAGAAGCAAACCGCCTTCACTGATGGGAACAGCATACACAGTGTGAGCTGGTCACCCGATAGCCATACGCTGGCTGTAGCAGTTCGCCGGGGATTTCCGTCCGATAATCCATCTATTAGTGACGAAATCTGGCTCGTACTGGTCCCCGGGGATGGCGCCCTGGGTGTCAAGCAGCTCTATGCTCCAATCGAAAATGCTGGCGAGCAATACGTACTGGGGACCTGGTCTCCGGACGGGCAGCGCCTGGCATTCTGGCAGGGCTCTTCCAGCGCCTCCATCCAGGCGGATGGCCTGCCTATGTGGGTCATCGAAACACACACAGGAACTGCCCTGCAGATTTCCAATGCGACCCTGGTTAACTCCGCCTATCAAAGCTGGTCGCCGGATGGACAGGCATTCATTTTTACCAATGGCGGATTTCGCTCAGCAGAGATCGGGAAATCGCTTGCGAAATATGACCTGGCTACCAGCCAGACGATCGAGCTCGTGCCTTCTACCCAATACGTCCCTGGGGATGTGGCCTGGTCGCCCGATGGCAAGACGATTGCTTTCGCCGCGGTGGAGGCAGCCAAAACAGGCGCGGACTACGCCGACTACATGGGTTGGGATAACCCTGCCATCCAGGCGCGCCGCATCTACCTGCTGGACCTAGCGACAAACCAGGTCCGCCGCTTGAATCAGGTGGAGGCTTACCAGGATGCTCCGGTATGGCGCGGGAGTGAACTGCTCTACGTGGAGATGGACCAAAACCAGGCACAGATCATGTCTGCCAACCCGGAGACCGGGAAAGCCCAGGCGCTTCCCGGCTGCCAGGCTCCGCTACCTTCATCTGCCGGGTATTATGGGCAGGTGGATTGGACGAGATTATCCGAGAGGTGCCAGTTCCCGAAATAACCACTCATATGTAGAGACGAGAGTAATTGGTGATCCGAGAGCTGGACAAATCTCACTAAGCGTTTACCCGTGAATTGAGTCAAGATATCCCTCTATTTTGCCGACAAATATACGAGCGTCTAGAAGTGCTTGCCCAGCTTCTTTGTTATTAACGAGCCCGATATCACCATAATCCGTTTCTTGACGTCTTTGAAAAGCCAGGTGTAACGATCTGGATAATTCTCTGGGCAGGAT
This sequence comes from Chloroflexota bacterium, assembly GCA_023381565.1. Lineage (GTDB taxonomy): Bacteria > Chloroflexota > Anaerolineae > Anaerolineales > Anaerolineaceae > JAMCRR01. The sequence continues at coordinate 21,484 of JAMCRR010000090.1, read as the reverse complement.
GCCGGACTTGATTAACTCTCTATCAAAAAAGGCGATCGCCCCGCTATGTTTCGAAGTCGTTGCCTGGCGTTGTACTGCTAAAGCTAAAATCGCGTAAAACATCGCATAGTAGGCCCGATTGATAGCACCCCTAAATAATCCAGAACGATATAAGGTATCAGCTTCTTCAAGGCTGTCATTCGCCTGTTGAATACGAACTTGTATGAGCTGCTCTCCGGGTGTTGGATTCATACTACGATGCCTTCTGATTCGATGGCCTGTAAAATGGGATTAGCCGCCAGTGGGCTGTCGAGAAGGAGAGGCGTAGAAGTAATTAAGGTCGAGATGACTGTACCGTAATCAAGGCTGATTTCCCAGGCAATTTCATTAATACACTGCCGTAAACCAGGAGCAAGATCAGGCAGTTCCACAAAGATGTCCAGGTCAGACTCATTGATCGCGTCACCCCGGGCGCGCGAACCAAATACAACCACGCGTTTAACAGGGGTAATTTCGCGAATGCGCTGCTTGAAAGCGTTGGCAATGCGTAAATCTTGAGCTTTAAGCATATTTTGGATCCTGGATCTGATTATACAGGAAATTCATCCTGAATGGTAAATGTGCACCCGATGGATGATTATCGGTGGCCAGGATCATTGCCGCGTGGATACCTGCAATCTGCTATACTAGCTTCATGCTCGAAATCACCCCCTCGCTCAAAATCGATGAGAGCGAGATCCATTTCGAATTCGTGCGCGCCTCAGGTCCGGGCGGCCAGAACGTCAATAAGGTCTCCACCGCCGCCCAACTGCGCTTCGACGTGCTCGATTCTCCATCCCTAAAGCCGGAAATCAAAGCGCGCCTCATCCGGCTGGCAGGTGGTCAGATCACAGCCGGAGGCGTGCTAATCATTGAAGCCAAGCGCTACCGCACGCAGGAGCAGAACCGCCAGGATGCGCTACGGCGGCTGGTGGGGCTGCTGCAGCAGGCTGCCGCCAGGCCGAAAATTCGGCGGGCTACACACCCTACCGCAGCTTCTCGGGCTGCCAGGATCGATGCCAAAATTCGCCGCGGCAAGATTAAGAGAAACCGTCAAGCGGCCTCTCCCGATTTAGACTGATCAACTATATTCCACGTAAATTCGCCCGCGTTAACGCCCCATTTGTATAAATCATACGACACTCAGCGCTGCAGTTCTTCCAGCTTGCGCAGGTAGCTGATCACATCCTCGCGGGAGAGGATCCCCTGGATTTGCCCGCCGTCCAGGACGGGGAGTTGGTTGACCCCATCGCGGTCCATCTCCTGAATGGCATCCCACAGCCCGGTATCCAGTTGGACCTGCTTAACCTGCTCGGTGGGGATGATCACCTGAGAGACGGTCGTGGTTGACCAACGGTCGCGGGGAATTTTATTCAACTGGTGCATTGTTAGCATGCCGATCACCTCGCTCCCATCCTCGACGATAAAACTACGCCGGCTGCCGCCCAGAATATGGTCATCAACCAGGCTTTGCAGGGTCGTCTCGGGCTGGATAATGGTATAGCTGTTGCTCATGGCTTCAGATGTCTTGTGCCCGGTCAGCAGGTCTTTGATCTTCTCCTGCTGCACCTGCCCGCGCGAGGCCGAGATCAGGAACCAACCGATGAAGGCGATCCACAATCCATTGATCAGGTTGCCGGTGAAGATCAGGAAAACGCCGGCAACGATGAAGAGATACGCGAATACACTCCCCACTGCCGAGGCAATCAGAATGGCTTTACGGCGGCTGTGGGTGATGCCCCACACGATCGACATCAGGACCCCGCCGCCATCCAAAGGAAAGCCCGGAATAAGATTGAACACGCCCAGGATCAAGTTGATGTAAGCCAGGTATTTAAATAAAGCCAGAAGGGGAGCCAGGCTGGAGAAAACGAGCGCCAGAACCCCAAAACCCAGCGCGAGGGCAAAGCTGACAATGGGGCCTGAGATGGTGATCCAAAATTCAGACACGGCGCTGGTCGGTTCGGCGCTGAGCTGTGAGATGCCCCCAAAGATATACAGGTTAATATCGCGCACCGGGATTTTATAGCGCAATGCGACAACTGAGTGCCCGAGCTCATGCAGCAATACGCAGACGAAAAGTAGCAAGGCAGTCACCGCGCCCACGACCCAATATTGCACAGGGGACCAGTTCTGGAATTCGGTAGGGTAATAACCTGTGGCAAAGGACCAGGTTAACAAAGCAAATATCAGGAACCAGGAATAATCCAACCCCACTGGTATTCCTAAAATGCGCCCCAATTTAATCGAGTTTTGGTTCATAGAATCCTCCCATTCCACTCATCCATCGTTTCTAAAATCTCTGTCGTGAAGACCGGTGCTGTCTTTCAAAAGATCTACATGCGGGTCGTACTTGCGGAATACGCGATCGTACAGAATCAAATAAATTCCCTGAAAGAGGGCCGCGATATAAAAGGGAAGTTCGAATTGGCCGAGAGATAACAAATATCCCGCGATGCCTGGCCCTGCTGAGCGGGGGAATTGCGATGAGACGGCATTCAGGCTGGTAGCCAGACCGCGCCGCTCATCGCGTACCAACCCTATCGTCAGAGCTTGCTGAGCTCCAGCCGAGCCCCGGCTCAAGGCTGAGCGGAGCAAATATGCGATTGAGGCCAACCCATAAGTAGGCATTATGGGTAGCAGCACCAAAAGCCCGAGGCTGAATACTCTCTCCCATACTACAGAAGAGACGATGCCGATGCGCTCAGTCAACCGCCCGGTGAACAATGAGATAACGCCGGTGATCCCATAGGTGGCAGCCATCACAGGCGCAATCGATTCGGGACCGACGCCGAACCTTTGGGCAAACCAGTAGGACATTAACGGCCCTGTCATTCCGATAGCAAATCCATTAAACCCGTTGACCAGGACGAGCTTCAGGAGGATCTGGTTTTCTTGATGCTTAACGATATCGCTGTGTTGTTTTTCCTGGAGATTCAAGGCCGGTTGAGGATCCTGCCGGTATTTCTCTTGCGCCCCAGTCAGTAATACTATTCCCCCCACCGCGGCCAGGGCGGGTAGGCCAAACAGGGGGCGGTAGGCCGATCCGCCTGGAAGAACATTGGTCCAAATGGCAGGCAGAATGGCGCAGAGCGCGCCTGCAGCCATGCCAAAAAAGCCTAACCCAGAGTTTAAGCTGTAGACCCGCCCGCGGCGTTCTGGAGGAATATCTTCCGATAACCAGGCCTGCTCGGCAGGTGAGAATGGCCCTGCCGCTCCGTTGGCGCCACGTCCGAATCCCCCAATGATTGCCCCTGCCACCAGGACCCAGCCCTGGCTGCTAAATATTAAGGCGCTGCCAGTGAGCAGGGCAACAGCTTCATAGACTAATAAGATCGGTTTGCGCCGCAGACGGTCGCTGGTCATCCCAATGATGAGGGTAAGCACGGCGGCAAAAATACCGCCGGCGGTCAGCAACAAACCAATGGCAATTGCGCTCCAGTGCAAGGCGTTCAAATAGAGGGTGAAATCCACCACCAGTGCGCCCTGGCCGATGCTGCGCAGAGCGCGAGCCATCAATAAGCGCCGGGTAGTAGGATGAAGATCGCCGAAACCCGGAAATGTCATAAGTTTGTGATCCTTGCCTCTGCTCACTCCATATGGGCTAATTTAAAAACGAAGACTTTCAAGAAGTCGACCAGGGGGAGATAAAGCACAACTACGATCAGAGTAAGGAGTACGAGAATGGGAGCAATCGGAGACATGAGGATACCCTGGGTGGCTAACAGGCTAACAATAACAATGTCTGCGACCGTGCCGACCACCATCCATCGAGCAGGCATGGAACGCCAGAAATGGCGCCTCTCTCGAACCAGATATACATTGGATTGCCCGGTGAAGACCAGCATGACGAACATCAAGGTTTGCATCTGGGCAAGGGGCAGGTGGAGCTGGTTAATCGCCACGTAAAGAAAACCGAAGGATAAAAGTAAGGCAGGGATGGAGAGCGTAAGAGCGACTGTCATCAGGGCGCGAACGTGCCACCGGTCAGGCTTTCGGGAATATGTAACGTTATCTGTGGCAATAGACATGGTAACGAAATCGTTGGCAAAGAGCAGCAAGACGATCAAGAGGGGTGTAACGACGAATACTCTGGCAATAATAAATCCCAGGCTCAGAAACAGAGCGATCTGGAAAGTCTTGATGATCTTATTTAGCGTATAAGTCAGCATACGCTGATAAATTTTTCGGCTGTTTTTAACTGCAGCCAGAATGTTACTCAAGCCGGGAGAAGTCAATACCAGGCTAGCAGCGGCTTTGGCTACATCGGTAGCGCTGGAAACGGCGATACCCACCTCTGCTTGTTTCAATGCAGGGGCATCATTTACCCCATCGCCCGTCATGCCAACGATCTGGCCGCCATGCTGTAACGCCTGAACCAGATGGAATTTATCTTCAGGAAAGACGCCTGCGAAAATATTGCATTCCATCGTCTCGTCGGTGACCTGGCCGTGTAAACTTTCGGACGCACACACCTTCCCCGTAATCCCCACCTGTTGAGCGACTGCTTGTGCGGTAAGCGGGTCATCCCCGGTAACCATCACTACCCTCACTCCCAGGTCTTCCAGGTTTTGAATGAGCTCGCGAGAATCCTGGCGAGGCATGTCTTGCATGGCAAGCAGGCCGGCCAGCTGTAAGGGATTTGACTGGGGGCCAGCAGCTACTGCCAGGACTCGATAGCCTTTGGCAGCCAGGGCGGCAACGTCATTATCGAAGCTGGTCGTTTTCCCGGTTAAAGCTGCAATAGTTGTTGGCGCGCCTTTGACCACCTGCAGGGTGCTTCCGTCGGGTTGGCGCACCAGAGCCTCGGAGCGTTTGGTAGCAGGATCAAAGGGGGTGAAATGGAGGACTTCACCGGTTATAGGAAGCTTCCGGTCTTGCGCTGCACGATAGATGGCTATGTCGAGCGGGTCTTGTGTGGCTTCTTCAGAGGCCAACACCCCCAAATTCAGGACGTCCTCTTCGGTATGCGGCGCATAAGGACACACTTCGACCAACGCCAGCCGGTTTTCAGTGAGGGTGCCGGTTTTATCGCTGGCTAAAACACTCATCGCGGCGGCTTCTTCAATCGCCGCAAGATGCGTAGCCAGCACACCCTGATGGGCCAGCTGTGCAGCCCCGATAGCTGTAGCCAGGGTAAACGTGGCAGGCAGTGCCACAGGAACAGACGCAATCAGGATAATCAGTGCAAAGGGGAGCAGGGTGTGCCAGGGGGTCTGGGCAAACAATGCATAGATAACGACCAGAACGACCAGGACAACATCGGCGATCACCAGATACTTCACGATGGATAAAATGATCTCTTCAAGATGGCTGCCGGTTTTTGCCGTTCGGACAAGCTCAGCCGTCTTCCCAAAATAGGTATGCGATCCGGTCGCAGTCACTTCGCCGGAGGCTTCACCCCGTTTGACCACGGCACCAGCGTAAGTATTGCTTCCCGGACCTCCTTCCACCGGCGCAGATTCCCCTGTTAAGGCAGATTGATCCATTTGGATTTGCCCATCTGTCAGGCGCACATCGGCTGGGATAAGATCCCCCATGCGTAAATGGATCACATCGCCGGCTACCAGGTCTTGAGATGGGACCATTTGCCATTGTCCATCTCTCAACACACGCGCCTGGACCTTGAGGCGCTGACGAAGAAGAGCTAATGCATTCTGGGCCCGATTTTCTTGGATAAAACTGATTACGGCATTAAATACCAGCAACAACCCGATGACGATGGCCTCCACCGTTTTGCCCAAATAGAGCTCCAGGATGACCGTGATTTCCAGCATCCATGGTACAGGCGCCCAGAATTTCCCAATAAATCCCAGGAACGGATGTTGTTTCTCCTCGGCAACGGCATTCGGCCCGGATTGCGCAAGGCGCTGTGCAGCTTCCTGACTGCTCAATCCTTTAACAGATGTTAAAGGAATCGTTCTATGGTTAGATTCCCCATGATCATCTTCGATCATACCCCACTCCGGACTGTTCGGTATCCTTACTGTCTGAAACCCTGGAGTTCAATTGCTGAATTAATTGAATGAATTAATTATCGAACCCCCCCCGCAAACCAGCTTTCAAAAGCAATACCGACTACCCTTCACAAGTAATTATAATGCTATTTATCAAAGTAATCCCTTTTATATTACTCTGGTGAGGTGGGTTCTTGAGAAGAGGTCCTATCCCTCGAGATGATCCAAGGCTGCTCCATTCAAGGGCTAAACGCCAGAAGACGCTGCGGCAGTCAGGATTTTCTGGCGAAAAACGACCGTGCAGGGATCCGCCATTGCGGCAGTGTTATAATGGGTCTTCCCGTTCGGGGTAGGTCGCCAGGGAGGTTCTGTCACTACCCAGCAAACCCAACTAAATTCACTCCGAGACATGTATTGAAACCCTTTCAATTAATTTTTACGTATGCGCGCAAATATACCCGCACATTAATCATAGCCATCCTATCGATGCTTCTCCTGGTGGGGGTGCAGCTGCTCATCCCCTGGATCATCAAGACCCTGATCGCCGACCTGACCGTTCAGACGCTGAAAGAAGATACTCTGCACACGATTGGGCTGATGACCGTGATTGTTCTGGCGGTCTATGTGGCGCGAGCGGGGCTGCAATTTCTGCGGAGCTACATGGCCCACGTGGCCGGCTGGGGAGTTGTGGCCGACGTGCGCAAGCACATCTACGAGCACATGCAGCACCTTTCTCTGCGGTTCTACGAAGATAAGCAGACCGGGCAGCTCATGTCGCGCGTCATCAACGACACCGATCTGTTCGAGCAGCTCATTTCGCACGCCGTCCCAGACATCCTGGTCAACATCATCACTCTGATCGGGGTCAGCCTGGTGTTATTCGTATTGAACTGGCGGCTGACCTTGTTGAGTATGCTGCCGATCCCGCTGGTGGCTGTCTCTCTGCAGGTTTACGCACGCTACGTGCGCCCGGCCTTTCGCGTGCGCCAGAAGGAGCTGGGCAACCTCAATGCCCTGCTGAACGATAACCTCTCCGGTATCCGCGAAATCAAGGCGTTCACCCGCGAGCAGGAAGAAATGCAGCGTGTCTCTCAGGGTATCGACCGCTACCGGCGCTCGCTCCTGGGCGCGCTCAAGCTGATGGCAACCTTCCAGCCTTTTGTGGATTTCACCTCATCTTTGGGGCTGCTCATCATTATTTATTTCGGCGGGAGGCTGGCTTTCCAACAAGTGCTCCCGGTTGCCGACCTGGTGGCCTTCTTTCTCTATCTGGAGCAGTTTTACCAGCCGGTGCGCAACCTGAGCAATGCCTGGGAGCAGATTCAGGGCGCGCTGGCAGGGGCCGACCGTGTCGCCGGGTTGCTGGAGGAAGAGCCTGAGATGCACGATAACCCTGGCGCGCTGGCGCTCAGCGGTCGCGCCGAAGGGCATATTACTTTTCACAACGTGAGCTTTGAGTACGACCCGGGCAATCCGATCCTGGAGGGGATCTCGCTGGATATCCAGCCGCGCAATGTTGTAGCTCTGGTGGGTCCGACCGGGGTAGGCAAATCGACTATGGTCAGCCTGATCCCCCGTTTCTACGACGTAACCCAGGGCGAGATTACGCTCGACGGCCAGGATATTCGCACATTGACCCTCGATAGCCTGCGCCAGCAAATCAGCATTGTGCTGCAGGATGTGTTCTTGTTCCACGGGACGGTGCGCGAGAATATCCTCTTTGGGCGTCCGGACGCTTCGGAGCAAGAAGTGATCGCCGCTGCCATGATTGCCAATGCCCACGGGTTCATCAGCGCTCTGAGCGAAGGATACGACACGTTGATCGGAGAGCGGGGCGTCAAGCTGTCAGGCGGACAGAAACAGCGCTTATCGATCGCCCGCGCCGTGCTGAAGGATGCACCGATCCTGATCCTGGATGAAGCCACTTCCTCGGTCGATACGGAGACAGAGCTGCTCATTCAACAAGCGCTGGAGAGGCTGATGGTGGGCAGGACGACGATCATTATTGCGCACCGGCTGTCGACAGTGCGCAATGCGAATACTATCGTCGTTCTGGAGGGCAGGCATATCCTTGAGATGGGCACCCACGAGGAGCTGATCGCCCATAACGGGCTCTACCGGCGCCTGGTTTCAGTACAGGAGCATATCAATAACTACGCCGTTGAAGCTGCTCCGGCATAATTATCAGGATCAAATCCTTAGGGCGAAGAAAGGCACCAGCATCTCCTTACGGCTCAAGCCGCCGTGCCGGCCGAGGAGCGGGTTTTCCCTATCTGCCCACCACAAGAACGCCTCCCCGCGGGCGATGAGTATAAGGTCTCCCAGGCGTTCGGCTGTGCGCGCATACACCGGTCCAGGTCCCAGCAGCCCGGCATGCAGCGCCTGCCCCGAGGGCAGCATGTCGAACATCCCGGGCCAGTGCTCCGAGATGTACTCCTGGACCTCCGGGACTTTGTTCGGGCGCACGTTCAGGTAGGCAAGGCGGTTATCGCCGGTGGGGACCATGTGCAGCATTTCCAGGAAATGGGGATGACTGCGCAGGTCGAAAACCGGGTTCTTCGGGGTGTAGATCAGGCCGTGATCGGCGGTCACGATCAGCAGGGTATTCCGGCTGCCTGTGGCCGGGTTGCGTCTCAAGAATGTACGCTCGAAAACCTGCGTAAACGACTCGAACTCGGCAGCCACACGTTCATCATCCGGACCGTAGCGGTGGGATAAACCATCGATTTCTTCGTAATATGCGTAGATGTAGGAAGACTCGCCTGGTTTCTGGCTGTCCTGTGCCGCCACCAGCTCTCTCAGGCTGATCCACAGGTCAGCCGGGGTGCGGTAGGGCAATGTTTCGGTATGGCTGAGATGCATCGTGGATAGCCCGGAATGAACCAGATTATGGGGCATGAAGGCGTAAGGTTTGACCCCCTGGCTGAGCAAGTGTTGACCCAGCGCCGGCACCGGCAGAAAAGTTGTGGGGTGAAAGCCGGATCGGCTCAAACCTCCAGCGTCGTTGTTGGCTGAGGAGGCCGAGTGCAAGATCATGTTGGCGATCACGCCGAATTCTCTAAGCCATAGCTCGTAGCCGACGATACCGTGCTGGGCAGGGGCAGCTCCCGTCCAAAGGGTGGTCAGGGCTGCCGTGGTGGTGCTGGGGACGAGGCTGGTCAGCGGAGCGAAGACAGCTTGCGGGAGCAGCTCTTTCCACAAAGAGTCTTCTTCCAGGAAATGCCGGAACAGCTCCAACCCCAATCCATCCACGACGAGCAAGATCACGCGTTGGATACCATCTCCGCAGGCTTCAAGCACCTCCGAGGCGAGTGGCCGGGCTCCGAGGCTGCGCACGCCGAGAAGCTGGCAGATCGAGGAGGGGAGATTGAGCAGCGAATAGCCGTCATAACTGGGATATATAAACTCCCCTTTTAGATTCAGGCCGGAAACCGGGTGATTTTCTAAGCGGGGGAGCAGGGTAGATATCAGGTCTGGCATACGCACCTTTAACCGATCGGAATGCTTTCCTCCGGAATCGGCACCCGGACAGCGACCAGACTGCGGTACAGCTCAGTATACTCCTGCAGTGTGCGGGTCAGACTGTGCGGGTTGGCACGAGACTGGCTGGCCTTGCCCATCTGTTCCCACGAAGAACGCATTTCCAGCAGTGCCTCCATGCCTCTGGATGCATCTTGGACATCGTTCGGTCTGAAGAGAACCCCATTCACGCCTTGCGTAACCAGCTCTGGCAGCGCGCGGGCATTTGCCGCCAAAATGGGTTTGCCGCAGGCCATCGCTTCGAGAGTGGCGATGCTCTGCAGCTCTTCTGGGCTGGGCATCACAAAAATATCCGCGCTGTTAAGCAAAAGCGGCAGGTCCTCATGAGGGATGTACCCGGTGAAGACCACTTTTTGCCCGAGATCGAGCTGGCGCACCATAGCGAGAAGCTCTCCCCGTTGCGCGCCATTACCCCCAATGACGAGCTGGGTATTCTCCCTACCCAGGCGGTGGAAGGCCCGGATCATCACGTCCAACCTTTTTTCGTAATCCAGCCGGCCCACGTAGATGAACAGATCCGCCGTGGGAGATAAATTGAACTTCCGGCGGATCTGAGTGCGGTCCAGCCCTGGATGTACATAAAAATGCTGGTCATCCACACCGCAGGAGATAGCCTGTACGGGGAGGTGGATGGGCTGCTGCTGAAGGATTTGGGCGGCGGTCCGGGTAGGCGTGGTGACTGCATCCATCTGGTTATAGACGGAGAGCATTGTCTGCCAGAGGAGAGAGATAACCGTCTCATGCTTCAAAGGCAGGAAATCGGGGAAGTAGGGCAGGATATTTTCCGGCAAGAAATGGTTGGTTCCCACTACCGGCACCCTGCGTTTTCGGGCAACCTTCAAGACGCTGCGGCAGAGCAAATAGTGGTCCTGGAGATGGACGATATCCGGGTCGAATTCGTCAAATATGCGCTGGATGCGCCTGTGCGTCATCAATGTAAGATAAGTGTCTGGATGGACGGGGGAGATGCGCAGCGAGACTGCTTTCTGGATGCAAACCCCGTTGACCATTTCTGAGCCGGCGCTTAATTGAAGCGAGGGCGCAATCATGATGACGTCATTTCCCTGGCGTGCCAACCCCTCCGCCAGGCGCATGGTAAATACCGCCTGACCGTTGGAGCCGGGAAGGTAGCTCTGTCCGGTAAATATGATCCGCATGTTCGGTGGCCTTTGTTATGAGGAGCTGGGTAGGTCCCCCTGAGCGTGAGCATGCTTTCGACGTGAATGGATTAACTGGCGGGCAAGCAAGATCAGGAAAAGGGCACCACCGGCGATGGCAAATATGCGCAGGCCGTACTCAACGGTCTGCAGATAACGACCAAAGTGGTAACCCAAAAAGATCAACCCACCCGTCCAGATACATTCTCCTAAAAATAAAACCGGGAACCAGCGTTTCCAGGGAACGCGTGCTAATCCCGTGGCGATCAAGACTGGGATCATAAAGCTCATGGTGAGTTTGGCGAGGAAGATCATCTTCAGGGCATTCATGCGGATGGTCGTTTGAAGGTTGTTGAGCTGTTCTTGTTTGAATCCAGTCCAACGCTCGTAGCGCGCCATCCATTCGAATTTCCCCAGATAGCCCAGCAGATACCAAAGTGTATCAGAGGTCAGGTTGCCTCCTGCCGCTGAGAGAAACACCCACTGTGGTTTTAGATAACCGGCTGAAGCAGCGACGGCGCCGATCAAGGTGGCTACCGGTCCTTCTACGATCACCATACCGGCAATCGCCAGGTAAGCCCAGGCGCCGAGCGGATGCATGATGTGGGAGAAGAATGGCATAGCTATATTATACCAGCCGGATGAATGTTCTCTGACCTATAGAGTTTTATCACCCCAATTTCCCCTTTCAGGGACTTGCTTTCAGGCTGAAGAATGGCGTACAACCGCCAGCGCAACCCAATCCCCCATTTGACGCCTATCATTTATTTCAAACCCAAATTCCAAGGCGGCTTTTGCCACTTCTCCAGATTGTTCGGCCAGGATGCCTGAGAGGATCAAAACCCCTGACCGGGCTACGAGCTCGCCTAGACCTTCTTCAAATAACCGCACGATGACTGGAGCCAGAATATTTGCCAGGACGAGCGGTGCATTTTTAATAGTATAACCACCTCGGAGAATTTCGTCAACCGATCCCTGACCGGTTTCGATCCGGTCGATCACCGTATTGCCGGAAGCATTCTCAAGAGTGGAGCGCACAGCCTGAGGGTCAATATCCACGGCCAGGGCGTGGCTTGCCCCAAGTTTGAGAGCCGCGATCGAAAGAATCCCCGAGCCACAACCCACATCGATCACCGGCTGCCCGTGGGGCACGTAGCTTTCGAGCAGCTCCAAACTGAGCTGGGTAGAAGGGTGGGTTCCGGTGCCGAAGGCCATGCTGGGGTCGATGCGAATGGGGAGTCTCTTGCCGGGATCCAGGTCGACCCAGGCCGGAACGATCAACAGGCGCTTGCCGACCGGGATGGGATGGTAGTGCTGCTTCCAGGCAGCAATCCAATCCTCGTCTATGATGGGCGTGAAGACCGCCGGAGGCAGGGGTTGGATTTGACCTAAGTGCCAGAGGGTTTCTTCCAGGCGCCTGCGGTTCTCGTCAAGCCGGTCGTTTACCGGCAAATATCCGTAGACGCGCACCGGTCCTTGAGGGGTGGCGTGCTCTTCCGTCTCATCGAACGAAGCCCCCGATTCGATCACCACGCCGTTAGAGACGAAGCGCCCCAACACGTCGGCGATGGCTTCAGCCAGCTCGCCATCCACCACCAGCGAGACTTCCAACCAATGCGGTTCAGCCACCCAGAACTTCTTTCAGTTTTTCAAGGAAGCCTCGCTCTTGTGGGCGAACATCGCTTCCAAGAGTCTGGGCGAGTTGCTCGAACAGCTTGCGTTGCTCACCCGAGAGGTGGCTGGGGATATCTACATTAACAACAACAAGCTGGTCTCCCCGACCTCCACCGCGCAGGTGAGGCACACCCTTGTTCTTGATGAGGAAAATCTTGCCGGGTTGGGTGCCCGCCGGAATGGTCAGGCGAGTGGGCCCATCGACGGTTGGCACCTCGATTTCGGCGCCAAGCGCGGCCTGGGCAATGTTGATATTCAGGTCCAGAGTAATATCGTCTGCTTTGCGGCGAAAGAACTTGTGCGCCTTAACCTTGATCTCGATAAAGATATCGCCGTTCGGCCCGCCGTTGATTCCCGGCTGTCCTTCGCCGGAGAGTCGGATCTGCGTGCCGTTATCCACGCCGGCCGGGATGGGCACGACCTTGTGAACGACTTTGCGTTCCAGGCCGCGGCCGCGGCAGGTGTGGCAGGGGTTGTTGATGATCTCGCCGGCGCCATTGCAGGCAGGGCAGGTGGCTACCTGAACCATCGATCCCAGGAAGGTCTGGCGAACCTGGCGCACCTCTCCCTTGCCGCCGCAGGTAGGGCAGCGCACCGGCGTGGTGCCGGGTTCGGCGCCTGTGCCGTGACAGGTGCTGCACGTTTCGTCGCGGGTGATCTCGACTTCTTTTTCAACCCCAAAAACAGCTTCTTCAAAGCTGAGCTGGACCGAGTAGCTCAGGTCCGCGCCGCGGCGCGGCGCATTGCGGCTCCGGCGGCGGCTGCCGCTGCCGCCGAAACCGAAGAACTCTTCAAAAATGTCCGAAAAATCAACCTGGGTAAAATCCGGGGCAGCTCCCGCCCCATTCACGCCGGCGTGACCGAAACGGTCGTAGGCCGAGCGTTTCTCGGGATCGGAAAGAATCGCATAGGCTTCGTTGATCTCTTTAAACCGCTCTTCCGCATCCGTAGATTTATTCACATCTGGATGGTACTGGCGCGCCAGCTTGCGGAAGGACGCTTTGATATCCTCGGGTGAGGCGTTCCTGTTTATTCCCAGAACATCGTAATAATCGCGTTGTGCCATTAAAAATATCGTCTAATTACACACTCTTAAATTCACCATCAACGACGTCTTCACCACCGCCGCCGCTGCTGGTGCCGCCGCCACCCTGCTCAGGTGTGGGGCCGGGTTCGGCGGCGCCGCCGGCTTCTGGCCCGCTTTGGGGAGGAGTTTGCTGATAAGCCCCTGCGCCAATTTTTTGCAGGGTCTGGCCTAGCTCTTCGGTGGCCCGGCGAATACCCTCAGCGTCTTCGCCGTTCATGATGGTCCGTAAGGTGCTGATGCCTTCTTCTGTCTGCTTCTTGAGATCCGCAGGCACCTTATCTCCCAGATCCTTGAGCAGCTTTTCGGCGGTGTAAATGGTGTTGTCGGCGTGGTTGCGCGCCTCGATCAGGTCTTTGCGGCGAAGGTCTTCATCGGCATGGGCTTCGGCTTCCTTGCGCATGCGCTCGACCTCCGCGTCGGAGAGGCCAGAGGAGGCGGTGATCGTAATGTGCTGGCTGCGTCCCGTAGCTTTATCTGATGCAGTTACGTTCAGGATGCCGTTGGCGTCGATATCGAAGGTTACTTCGATCTGGGGGATGCCACGCGGCGCAGGCGGGATACCATCCAGAATGAAGCGGCCAAGCGATTTGTTGTCCGTGGCCAGAGGGCGCTCGCCTTGCAGCACATGGATCTCGACCTGCGTCTGAGCATCGCTGGCGGTCGAGAAAATCTGGCTCTTGCGGGTAGGGATGGTGGTATTGCGCTCGATCAATGGCGTGGCAACGCCGCCGTAGGTTTCTACAGACAGGGTCAGGGGGGTCACATCGAGCAGGAGGATGTCTTTGACCTCGCCGCCCAGCACGCCGGCCTGAATGGCCGCGCCGATGGCGACGACCTCATCGGGGTTCACGCCTTTGTGCGGCTCTTTGCCGAATTCGCGCCGCACCACTTCCTGAACGGCGGGCATGCGCGTCATGCCGCCCACAAGAACGACCTCGTTGATATCGGAGGGTTTCAATCCGGCGTCTGAGATTGCCCGGCGCACCGGGTCGAGCGAGCGGTTGATCAGGTCTCCGGTGAGCTGTTCGAGCTTGGCGCGTGTCAGGGTCATGACCAGGTGCTTGGGTCCGCTGGCGTCGGCCGTGATGTAGGGCAGGTTTATTTCAGCCTGCATGGTGGAGGAAAGCTCGATCTTCGCTTTTTCGGCTGCTTCTTTCAGGCGTTGCAGCGCCTGGCGGTCTTTGCGCAGGTCGATCGTGTTCTCACGCTTGAACTCTTCGGCCAGGTAGTCCATGATGCGCTGGTCGAAATCATCGCCGCCGAGGAAGGTATCGCCGCTGGTCGAACGCACCTGAAAAACCCCCTCGCCTACATCCAGGATAGAGACATCAAAGGTGCCGCCGCCCAGGTCGTATACGGCGATGACCTCGTTCTTTTTCTTATCCAACCCATAAGCCAGAGAGGAAGCCGTGGGTTCGTTGATGATACGCAGAACCTCCAGGCCGGCGATCTTGCCGGCGTCTTTGGTAGCATTTCGCTGGGCATCGTTGAAGTAAGCCGGGACGGTAATCACAGCCTGGGTGACCGTCTCGCCCAGGTACGCCTCAGCGTCGGTCTTTAGCTTTGCCAGGATCATGGCCGAGATTTCGGGCGGGGAATATTCTTTTCCATCCATGATCACGCGCACGTCTCCATTCGGAGCCTTGGTAATTTTATAAGGGATGCGCGAAACCGTGCGTTGGACTTCGGGGTCGTCGAATTTGCGCCCCATGAAGCGCTTGATCGAGAAGATGGTATTCTCGGCGTTGATGATCGCCTGGTTGCGGGCAACCCGGCCAACGAGCCGCTCGTGGTTTTTATTAACTGCCACAACAGAAGGCAGCAGCCGCTCTCCCTCGGCTGTTGGGATGACCACCGGCTCGCCACCTTGCATGACGGCTACAACGCTGTTCGTTGTTCCCAGGTCAATGCCAATGACTTTTCCCATGATTTCCTCCTAACGGGCCACCCTTACCAGGGCCGGCCGAATGACGCGATTGCCCAGCAAAAAGCCGGGTTGGATAATATCAACGATCTGGCCACTTTCATGGTCAGGGCTATCTACCTGTGCAAGTGCCTCGTGACGGGTGGGGTCGAACATCTCACCTTCTGCTTCCATCTTTTTAACCCCTTCGGCTTCCAATTGCGAAAGCAGTTTACGGTAGATCAGCTCGATGCCGTTTGCCCAGGCTGCCATTTCACCCGTCTCGGGCCGGTCTTTCAAGGCGCGTTCCAGGTCATCTAAAATGACCAGGTATTTTTTAACCACCGACGCCACCGCGTTTTGGTATACCTGGGTCTGGTCACGTTCGATGCGCTTCTTGTAGTTTGAGAAATCGGCGCGTTCGCGCTGCCAACCCTCGAAATACTCCTGTGATTTCTTGCGATGTTGTTCGAGTTCTTGTTTAAGGTTTTCCACTGTTTCGATGGGAATGACTTCATCCGGCGCCTCGGATTGTGTCTGTTCGCCTTGATCGGATGCCGGCTGAGGTTGTGCGGCAGATTCTACGGGTTCATCCGGGTGGGAATTCTCGTCTTTCTGCCGACTTGTTTCATTGGTTTGTCCCATTCATGGCCTCCACTAACAGCGATCGGGTATCAGGGAAATCAGCCGCCGGATACGGGGAACCGGTTGGCCGGTATCTGAGCGCCCAAATCGATTGTAATTTATTCCACCATTGTCTCGGTAACCAGGTCGCTGAGCAGATTGGCTACAAAGCGAACCGTCGAGATGGCCCGGCCGTAAGGCATTCGCATCGGGCCAAGCACGCCCAGGGTACCGGTTGCTAACCCGGGAGTGCCGTAGCGCGCCAGAACTACAGAACACTGGCGCAGGTCATCCCAGGTGCCCTCCCCCCCAATCAAAACCTGCACCCCGCTGGCCGGGCTGCGCAGCACCGTGCGAGAAAGAAGATCCTCCAATAGCGACCGCTCCTCCAATAAATGCAACGCACGGCGGGCCTCCTCTGAACCGGCGAACTCCGGCTCTGCCAGCACGTTAGTCAATCCATCCAGGTAAACCTCGCCTGCCACCAGGGCGTTCGATTGCCCCATCAAGCCCGACACCAGCCCCAGGACAACCTGTTCGAAGGCACTCAGGTTGGAGTTTGAGACGTTCGTTCCATTGATATCCTGGCCCTGGTAGAGCTGAGTGATATGGTTTGCGGCTTCGGTGAGCTTATCTTGAGAGATGGGTTCAGGCAGCGCGAGAATCTGCTGGTGGATTTCCCCACCCGTCAACACCAGCACCATCAACACCTGCCGACCGCGTGTTGAAATCAGCTCTAGGTGCTTCAGGCGTGCCTGTTCGGAATGGGGTGCGGTGACGAGCGAGGCGACGCGCGATTGGTGTGCCAGCACCGAAGCTGCCAGGCGCATCCACTCCTCGATGTCGTGGCGCGTCTGGTAAAACTGGTGGCTGATGGTGCGCTGAATGGGGGCGGGGAGCTCTGACTGGCGCACCATGCGGCTGACGAAATAGCGATAGCCCTCTTCGGTGGGGATGCGCCCTGCAGAAGTGTGCGGCTGGCGCAGGTAACCCGCCTCGGTGAGGGCGACCATTTCATTGCGTACCGTGGCTGAACTCATATCTAAAGCATAACGATCCACGAGCGTTTGCGAGCCAACCGGCTGCGCAGAACGGACATATTCGTGGATCACCAGCGTAAGAATGAATTTCTGTCGTTCAGATAATTCACCCATTCCATGCATCCTAAAATTAGCACTCTAAAGGCTAGAGTGCTAAAATCTACTATTTGATGATACCATGCCTGAATAGATGCGTCAAGCGAAGATGCCCAACTCTAACAAAACTCTGATATAAATATTGACCCCCACCTTTTTTCAGTCTACAATAGAAATATGATCGCCGATGATTCCGCTGAATGCGCGGGCTTTTACCGCCCAGATCACGACCCTCCTACCTGGGCAAAATGGCGGGCGGTCTCCCGAGTTTGTTAATCCTTCCCCTCCATTTTGATGCAAATCAGTCTATTCCAGGCGCATTGCGCCCATCACGCTGGCCTGGCAGGTCAAGGAGCAAGCAACATCCATTCCTTTTCCCGCTTTTGATTTCAATGGCCTATCCATTCACTGGTTATTATCTGTGTGGTTTGATTTGATGGAGTAAGACTATGTCCCCAGAACTCTTCCCGTCCCGGCGAGCGCCAATTTTTGCCGACGTTCCCGATGAGAAATGGAACGATTGGCGCTGGCAGCTTAGCCACCGGCTGAACAGTGTTGATGAATTCGAGAAAGTATTCAAATTGACCGATGGTGAGCGGCGAGCCTTATCCACCAGCGGTTTGTTCCGCGTGGATATTACCCCCTATTTTGTCTCGCTCATCGATCCAGACGATCCCAACGACCCGATTCGCAAACAGGTCATTCCCACCGACGCCGAGATCACCCCCTTCACAGGAATGATGGAGGATTCGCTGGCTGAGGACCTGCACTCGCCTGTTCCGGGATTGGTGCACCGCTATCCTGACCGCGTGCTGATGCTGGTGACCACTCAATGCGCCTCATACTGCCGCTACTGCACCCGCTCGCGCATTGTGGGCGACCCCCTGGCGCAGTTCTCGCGCGCCGAGTTCGAGATGCAGATCGATTACCTCAAACGCACACCCCAGGTGCGCGACGTGCTGCTCTCGGGCGGCGATCCGCTGACTCTGGCGCCCAAGATCCTCGAGGAGCTGCTTGCCCGGCTGCGCGAGATCCCTCACATCGAGATCATCCGCATCGGCACACGCGTCCCGGTCTTCCTGCCCATGCGTGTTACCCAAGAGTTGACCGACATGCTGGAGAAGTATCACCCGCTGTGGATGAACATCCACGTTAACCACCCCAACGAGATCAGCCAGGAGCTGGCCGAAGCCTGCGACCGGCTGTCGCGCGCGGGCATCCCGTTGGGGAATCAATCCGTGCTGCTGGCGGGGGTGAACGACTGCCCGCACATTATGCGCAAGCTGGTGCAAGACCTGGTGCGCATCCGCGTGCGCCCGTATTATCTCTACCAGTGCGATCTGGTGGAAGGGGCAGGCCATTTTCGCACCCCCGTGGCAAAGGGAATTGAGATCATCGAGGCGCTGCGCGGGCATACCTCCGGGTACGCCGTGCCTACTTTCGTGGTCGACGCCCCCGGCGGAGGGGGTAAAATCCCCCTGGCACCAAACTATTTGCTCAGCATGTCTGACCACAAGATCATCCTGCGCAATTACGAGGGCTTTATCACAACTTATGAAGAGCCGGTCAAGTACGAAGCTCACGACCCGAAAACCTGCCGTTACTGCCAGAGCAAACGCATGGAGCCGGGGCAGGGCGGCGTGAGCGGGATGCTGGATGGAGAGCAGATGTTTATCAAACCCGAGGGGTTCGACCAGCTTCACAACCGAGGCGGCGGTCAGCATCGCCTGCGCGCCGATACCGCCAAGTGGACCCCCTTGGGGATTGGTTCTGGGAACAAAAAAGAGCTCGAGGGATAAACAGGAACGGGAGGAGAGGCCATGCATTACCGCCGTCTCGGACGATCTGGTTTAAAGGTGAGCGAAATATCGCTGGGATCGTGGATCACCTTCGGCGACCAGGTTGACGAAATAACCGCCATTGAGCTGGTGCACGAGGCGTTCGATCAGGGGATCAACTTTTTCGATAATGCCGATATGTACGCTAACGGGCAAGCCGAGGTGATCCTGGGGAAGGCCGTAGCCGACCTGCCGCGCGAGGCTCTGGTGCTTTCGAGCAAGGTCTTCTGGCCCACCATGCCCGGCCCGAACGGGCGAGGCCTCTCGCGCAAGCACATTATCGAATCGGTCAACGCTTCTTTGCGCCGCCTGGGTACCGACTACCTGGATCTGTATTTTTGCCACCGCTTCGACCCTGATACATCCATCGAAGAAGTGGCTCGCACCATGGACGACCTGGTCCACCAGGGGAAAATCCTGTATTGGGGTACTTCGGAATGGCAGGCTTTCCAGGTGGCCGAATCGCTGGGCATCTCGAGACAGCTCGGACTGGTGCCGCAGACGGTAGAGCAGCCGCAGTACAACCTTTTCCACCGCGAAAGTGTGGAGAACGAGCTTGCTTCTTTATGCAAAGATCACGGTTTAGGCCTGACGACCTGGAGCCCACTGTATTTTGGCATTTTGACCGGCAAGTATAACGACGGCATCCCACCGGGCAGCCGCGCCTCGTTGGAGGAGATGGGCTGGATCCGCGATCGGATCACCCCCGAACGCATCGCCATGGTGCGCCGGCTCACCGGGCTGGCGCAGGGGCTGAGCCTGACCACGGCGCAGTTAGCCATCGCCTGGATCTTGCGCCGCAAGGAGGTGAGCAGCGTGATTACCGGCGCCACTCACCTGGAGCAGCTCGACGAGAACTTGCTGGCCAGCGAGGCAGTTGACCGCCTGACCGACGACGTGCTCGAAGAGATCGAGGTGATTATCGGCGAGTAGCTATTGCCTATTGATTAAGAAAGGGCAAGAAGAGCATTTCTCGCTGATTAGCCAGGGTGAGATGGTAAGTGGTGTTGGAGAGTATCCTACTCCACCAGTCATAAGCGATCCTGTATTTACCTGTCAAATCGAGACCGATGGCCGGATCGTTGATTCCGCTTAACAAACCTCCACCTGTATCGACTGTACTGCACTGCCAGGTGTGAAGAGATATTGGCGGCACACTGACCGTCGGGCCGCAATTGCCAAGCAAGCGCGGTGTAGCGACTTTGAGGGTAGTCGTGTTGGATGGGAAAACACCTGATGCGGCCAGGTATGCGATATACGGCGTTCCGGTGGATGTGCCGGCCATGGAAATGCCCGGATCTGTCCAGCTTCCGATGGTATCGACGTCAAAGCAGTTGAAATTTGCATTTACATCGCAGTTCCCGCCCCCATCCACGAGTTTAGCGACCCGCAGAGACTCCCCGGTTTTATCATAATAGGCGATGGTCCAATTTCGCGATCCATCCTCGGGGATCAAAATCTGCGCGCCCATACCGACATCGCCGCCCGTCTCGATTGGCTTGCACATCCATTTGGTCGACCCGCAGTTGCCGCCTGAGTTGTGCCACTGGGCGATGCGCAAATCGTGAGCGACCGGATCGTAATATACGATCTGAGGAGCGCCGTGATAGAGGCCTAATGACACAGAAGAATCACTGCCACTCCCGCTCATGTCATCGAAATTATAGCAACCCCAATCGACATCAGGTCCAGGGGAGCAGTTCGCCGGACCAGGGAAGGCATCGGAAGAGTAGAAAAAGCTATGCAAAGTTTGGTTGTACCAGGCGATGTGAACCACTCCATTAGAATCGTATTTGATACTGGAGCGTGTTCCATTTGTGCCAACGGAGATCGGGGTGGACCAACCGCAGTGATAAGTAGGGACCAGGTAACATTTGTAGTACGTGTACCTGATGTACGTAGTACCAGCCCCGGGGTCATCAAAATAGGTCAGGCCAATTTTCCAACTTAACAATGCCCCTCCCCCGGGATAAAAGGCAAGGGAGGTGTATTTTCCGACATTGCCCTCTGTGGCAAGGGTGTCGCACTGCCACGAATTATTTGGGCCGCAGTTGCCGTCTGTAGAGGCTCCCAACCAGTGGGCGAATTTCAAATCCATATCGACAGAATCATAGTAGGCCACCCAGGGAGTATTCCTGACCATAACCATCGAGATATCGCCGATTCTATTCGAGGAGGTCGTGATCGTGTCGAAGAACAGGCGAATGGTATCTGCAGCCGACGGAGAAGCCGGCCCGGACGGCTCGAGCGTTGGAACGGCTGCAACAGGGGAGACGACGCCAAACAACAGCACAGCAGCAATGAAGAAGTACACGAGGGCTCTTGTTTTCATAGCAGCAATCCCCTTTCAATTATTCGGTTGTCTGGATGAATTTGAAACGGTGTTAATATTATATAATCATGTGGTCATAAATCCAAATAAATTTATTCGGATTCTGGAGATCTGTTCCTTGGGTTTGTTTTGGGCGGCGAAACCGCCCAAAGCAAACCCGAAATTCCCTCCCTTTAGCTGCGCAGTTTTGCCCCCAGCTCTTGTTCCAAACGGTGAAC
>JAMCRR010000147.1 GCA_023381565.1 Chloroflexota bacterium | reverse complement strand
ATCTTGCCTTCCAAAATAAACGATTGTTGCATTTTGCTTTGCCCATTTCCTTCCAGAGTTTGCAAGAAAGAAAAGGAGAAGTTATCCCAATGAAGACTTCCAATGCAAGGACCCTCTTTAGGATACTGGCTGTCGTAATATGCTTGAGCATGCTCATGGCCGCCTGTGCAGCGCCGGCGGCTACCCAGCCAGCGTCTGATGCACCTGCCGCCACGGCCGCACCGGCCGATACATCCGTCCCCTCTGCTCAGGGTGAGGTTGAGGCGACCTCCGCGGATGCCGGGGAAATCACCATCCTCTACATCGATAACCCCACCTGGTGGAGTGAACAGGCCCAGAGATTCACCGAGGCCACCGGGATCAAGGTCAATTGGGAAGGGGTGCCCTTTGACAAGCTCCACGACAAAATGTTCACTGCGTTTGCGTCAGGAGATTCCCCCTGGGACATCATCCACGTGCGCGACGACTGGGTGTCAGAGTTCGGATCGCGCGGTTTCCTGATGCCCCTGGACGATTTGGTCACACCGGAAATGAAAAGCCAGTCGCCTGAGCGCGCTTGGAAAAACCTGAGCGTGGATGGGCAGCAGTATGGCGTACCGCGTTACTTCTGGTTGTGGCAATTCTACTATAACCAGGATATCCTATCCGCCGGCGGCTACACACAAGCGCCGACGACCTGGGATGAAGTAGCCCAAATGGCTGAAGCCCTCACCACAGATACGAACGGGGATGGCAAGGTCGACCGCTGGGGGTATTGCGAGCCGTGGGGAGAGAACTTTGCATCCAACCCGTTTATCATCCATCTCCGTGCGGCCGGGGGAGACGTCTTTGACGACGCCGGGAATCCCATCTTCAACTCCGAAGCCGGCGTAAAGGCCCTGACCTGGATGGTTGACATGGCCAAGACCGACAATTACTGCCCCAGCGCATTTGAAATGGCAACGACGGGGGCGCTGACTGAATTGTTCCTCCAGGGGAGCATTGCTATGATCCCTGACACCCCGCAGGTGTATGGCATGGCAAAGGACCCCACCCAGTCGAAGCTAACTGGCGGGGAGGTGGCAGCGGCCCTCGTACCTGGGGATGTCAGCAAGAGTGGCACCTACGCCGAAACCGGAGGATTGGCCATCCCGGCGAATGCCAAGAACCCCGAAGGCGCCATGAAGTTCATCCAGTTCGTCACATCCTTCGAGGAGGAAAAGCGCATGGCCATGGAACCTGGAAATATTCCGGCGATGACCGCAGCGCTTGAAGATACTGAAGTACAGGCAGCGCACCCCAATTACGCTTTCGTGGAAGAACAGATGCAGTATCCGTTTGGGACGATCTCCAATCCACGCGCGCAAGAAGTTAACGGCGCCATTGCCCGCAATGTTATCGATGCCTTACACGGCAACCTGACGCCCAAAGAGGCTTTGGATAAGGCCTACCAGGAAGTCGTGGACATTATGAACCAGTAAGAGAGATGAGGCCAGAGCTCACCAACCTTTGGCGGGTTGGTGAGCCGCTTCTTGGCGAGCCTGGCTTGCACCTGTGTCGTCGGCCGGGCAAGAACGCCCATCACAGTAGAAGAAAATTATCTTTAGGAGAATTTCGAATGTCAGCATACTTAACCGAAAGAATTCTATATCGACCCGATGGATCCATGCCGCACATGGGGGTAAAGGAAGGCGACGTGGCCCCTTACGTGCTGATCAGCGGTAGCCCGGGCCGGGTGCTGGTGATGAAGGATAAGTTGCAAGATGCGCGCGCCTTTGGCAGCGATAGAGGGGCGGTAGTCTATACCGGCACTTACAAGGGTGTTCCCGTGACGGTTGCCTCAACAGGCATGGGTGGCCCCTCTCTGGCCATTGCGGTCGAAGAGCTGGCCGTAACGGGAGGCAAGGTCTTCATCCGCACCGGAAGCTGCGCCAGCATCCAGGAGAACATTCCTGTGGGCGACCTGATCGTCGCCACCGCATCCGTCCGTGATGAAGGCACCAGCGACTATTATGCTCCCAAGGCTTATCCGTCCGTCGCGGATGTCTCTGTCATTCAGGCGCTGTGCCAGGCCATGGACAATTCCCATACGCCTTATCACCTGGGCTTGATCCGCAGCTCCGATTCTTTCTACGAGGGCGAGCGCAAGGCCGAGATCATCGATACCTGGCGCCCCCGCAACGTGCTGGCCTTCGAGATGGAAGCCTCGGCTTTATTTACCATCGCCAATGTACGGGGGTTTCGGAGCGGGTGCATCATTTACACCGGGTCCAGCTTAGCCCTCGGTCTTTCCCCCATCCGGGGAGAATCGGTGGAGGCCCGTGACCGGGGTGTTGCGCGCATGATCGCCGCCGCTTTGGATGCGGTCGTTCTCCTGGCCCAAAAAGACGGATTGGTCAGCTAGAATCTGATCCCTTTTCTGGACTTTTTCGAACAGAAAGCCTGGATAACTGCCCAGACAGGAATCTCGTAGCCTGGTAAAAGGAAGGGACATTTCCTTTTTTGCTTTCCTGTCTGGGCAGTGCCCTCGCTCTTTTAGCGTCTGATTTATTAGAAGGTTGATTCTATGACATATGACACCCGGGTTCGCTTCCAATGCGATTTATTGATCGATAACTGTAAGGTCGTTATGCCCGATCTTCAAGTCGAGGAGGGCCTGAGCATTGCAATCGATCAGGGCCGCATTCT
Organism: Chloroflexota bacterium; assembly: GCA_023381565.1. GTDB lineage: Bacteria > Chloroflexota > Anaerolineae > Anaerolineales > Anaerolineaceae > JAMCRR01. The sequence goes on along the minus strand of JAMCRR010000147.1, from coordinate 9,302 downwards.
GGCTATTGGCCCTGCGAGCCAGTTGCGTAAACAGTACGACCCCGCCGCCAGGGTCGAGGGCCAGGATAAGCTGGCCATGCCGGGCTTTGTAGACGCCCATACTCATCTGGCTCAACAATTGCTGCGCGGCGGCGTCGTGGACGAGCCGCCGATCATCTGGCAGCGCATTCTAGTCCCTTTCGAAAGTGCATTGACCGAGCAGGAGCTTTATACAGGCGCAAAGCTGGCTTGCCTTCAAATGGCAAAAGCGGGAATTACCTGCTTTGCCGATTCTGGAACCGGAGAGATGGCGCCCGTGATAAAGGCTGCCATCGAAACGGGAATGCGCGCCAACATTGCCCGTATGAGCCGGGATTATGGTTCCTTTATCCCCGATAGATTCAAGGATCCCGCTCCCATCGTGATCCAAAAAACCGAAGAACTCTATAAAGCGTTTCACGGGGCGGCCAATGGCCGCATCGAGATCGCTTTCTCTGCCACCAGCTTGCAGACCACCAGCCCGGAATTATTGGAAGGCGTAGCTGCCGCCGCCAGGCAGTACGGCACGATCATCCATATTCACCTGGCGGAGCATCTCAAAGAAGTCCAACAGTGCCTCACCCAATTTGGCGCGCGCCCGGTCGAATACCTGGCGCAGCACGGCGCCCTGGGGCCCAATCTGCTTGGCGCGCACGCCATTCAACTTTCCGATCGAGAGATTTGCATGTTGGCAGAACATGGGGCCAAGCCCGTTCACTGCCCAACTTCCAACCTGGGCAGCCACGGTTTTCCCAAAACCACCACCATGTTCGCCCTTGACATGCAGGTTGGCATGGGCACGGATGGCGCCAGCCTCATCGACCTGGATCTATTCGGCCAGATGCGTTTGCTTAAGTTTGCCGTAAACGCCCGTTTTGGCTTACCTGCATTTGACCCCTTTACTCTGCCTCTGCAAACCTTGTTCAAGATGCCAACGATCTACAGCGCCGCCGCGCTGCAATTGCAGGATGAGGTGGGAACTTTGGAAGTTGGCAAGAAAGCCGATATCGTGCTGCTCAATTGGAATCAACCCCACTTCCACCCCGCCCAACGCCTGTTCCCCATGCTGGTCATGGTTGCCGGGCCACGGGATGTGAACGATGTGATTATCGATGGACAGGTAGTAGTGAAAGATCGCCGGCACCAGCTCGTGGACGAAGAAGAAGTGATGGCCAAGGCCGACGAATGTTTGCAAAACATTCTTCGAAGGGCTTCGTCGGTTCAATGAGGAGGATTTGATGGAATTATTTGATCTGCTTATTCGGGATTGCCGGGTTTTATTGCCTGATTTAACTGTTTTGCCGAATGCAATCATTGGTATCTGCCAGGATCGCATTGCCAGGATCGAGCCCAATGCGATTCTCGCCCGTGATCTGGGGGGGAAGACGACGATCGAGGGTGGCGGCAAGCTGGCAATGCCTGGTCTGATAGACTGCCATACCCATGCCGCCCAGCAGCTCTTGCGCGGCAGTGTCGTCGACGAAATGCCCATGATCTGGGCGCGCATCCTGGTGCCATTCGAGAGCAACCTGACGCCCGAAGATGTCTATGCCGGTGCGCTGTTGTTTTGCGTTGAAAATCTTAAAGCGGGAATTACCGGCTTTGCCGATGCGGGCGGGCCGCACATGGAATCCGTCGCCCAGGCGGCCGTAGAAAGCGGGATCCGCGCCAATATTACCCGCTCGACGATGGATATGGGTGAGTTCATCCCGCCCGGCATGAAGCAGACCACAGCGGAAGCCATTGCCTGCAACGAAAAGCTTTATCACGACTACCACAACCGCGGTGACGGGCGGGTCAAGATCTGGTTCGGCCTGCGCCAGGCGATGACCTCCTCACCTGAGCTGGTCGAGGCAGTCTCCATCCGCTCCAAAGAGTTGGGAACAGGTGTCCACATCCACCTGGCGGAACATCTGGACGAAGTCTCTCACTGTTTGCAGTGTTATAAGCTGCGCCCGGCAGAATGGTTCGATTCTTATGGTCTGTTGGGGCCGAACCTGATCGCTGCTCATTCGGTACGCCTGTCTGACAAAGAAGTGAAGCTGATCAGTGAGCGCAAGGTGAATGCGGTTCATTGCCCACGCGCCAACCTCGGCAGCCACGGCTTCAGCAAGACTCCGCTGTTGCTTGCCCTGGGAGCCAATATCGCCCTCGGCACCGACGGAGCCTCGAGCGGACGCCTGGACCTGTTCGAGCAAATGCGCCTGCTCCAATCGGCTATGCAAGCGCGTTACGGGCTGGAGATCAACGACCCCCTGGCCTTGCCGGCCGTCGAGACCCTGCGTATGGCCACCATCAATGGAGCGCGAGCGGTCATGCTGCAAGAAGAGATCGGAACGCTGGAAGTTGGCAAGAAAGCGGACCTGATCCTTCTCGATATCGATAAGCCCCATCTGTCTCCAACTGCCCACCTGACCAAAACGATTGCCACCGCAGCCGGGGCGGAAGATGTCAATGACGTGATCGTAAACGGGCAACTTCTGGTCAAAGACCGGGCCTTTCTCCTCCTGGACGAAGAGGAAATCCGGCGGAAGGCCGGCGAGACTCTGCTGCGGGTAGGAAAGCGAGCAGGACTCAGCCTGGCGATGCCTTATACTGGATGACGTGTGGTGAAGAATTGAGCAACCTGGAACCTCGGGTTTGGGTCGAAGTCGATCTGAGCGCCATCGCCAACAACGTGGCTGCCTTTCGAAAGATCGTAGGCGCGAAAGTGCGGTTGATGCCCCTGATCAAAGGGGACGCCTACGGTTGCGGCGCCCCCACGGTCGGGAAGGCGGCGATCGCCAACGGCGCCGATTGGCTGGGGGTGGAGCTTGTGGAGGAGGCTTTGCCTTTGAGAGAAGCCGGACTCCAGGCACCTATTCTGGTTTCAGGTCCTGCCTGCCCGCAGGACGCCGGCGCTATCGCCGCCAATCGCCTGCGAGTGACTGTGCGCGATCTGGAAACCGTAGATACCCTCGAGGCGGAAGCCCAAAGCTGGCGCCGGGAGATCCGCGTACACGTAGAACTGGATACCGGTTTGAACCGCCTGGGGCTTTGCGAAGAAGAGGCCCTGGCGCTAATCCGGCGCCTCCAAGAATGCCAGTTTGTAAAGCTCGAGGGCGTCTGGACCCACTTCGCGGAGAGTGACGAAGACGACCCCGATTTCACCGAGCAACAGTTTCAGAAATATCTGTCCTTTTTGAGGCGCCTCGGCGAGCAAGGTATCCCTGTCCCAATCCGGCATGTTGCCAATTCGGCCGCCCTGCTCAAATTTCCCCGTATGCACCTGGACATGGTGCGCTTTGGAGAATCGGTGTACGGCTATCTGCCAAAGAAGAGCCTGGGTGAGATGGCCGCTTTGCAGCCGGTGATCACCTGGAAAAGCCGGGTAATCCAGACTCGCACGATCCGGCCCGGCGAGAGCATTGGCTACGGCCGGACGTGGACGGCCAGGCGAACGAGTCTGGTGGGGACGATACCGGTCGGCTATGCCGATGGCTACCGGCGCTGTTTTTCCAACCGCTCCAGTGTGCTCGTCCGTGGGAAACGCGCCCCCCTGGCCGGGCGAGTCAGTATGCACATGATCGTCGTCGATCTCACGGATATCCCCGGCGCGACGATTGGCGACGAGGTGGTTCTACTCGGAAAACAAAAGGAGGCGGAGATCAGCGCCTATGATCTGGCCGGGTGGGCTGACACCGCAGAATTTGAAATCTTGGTTGGCATTTCTCCACAGGTTGAACGCCTGTACGTATAGCGCAAAAAGCCGGCAAGCAGAAGATAATCTTTCAGGAGGCAAAATGGCATTCAAAAGAATGGCAATCGAAGATTGGTTCGATCGTTACCAGTATCAGGTAGAAGTGAATATCGGAGAAAGCGGCGTCAAGTTCCGCACCGTCGGGGACCTGAACCTGGCTCTCAACGACCTGGGCTTACGCTATGGCCACCACCGGGGCGCCCCCGAACTGCGTGAATCGATCGCGCAGGATTATCGGGGGCTGACGGCGGAGAATATCTGCGTCACCGTAGGCGCATCCGAGGCTATCTTTTCGTTGGTCGCCGCTTTGACCGGGCCAGAGGGTCAGGTGCTGGTCGAGCATCCGAATTACCCCACCCTTTATGAAGCCGGCCTGTCGCTCGACCGGCAGGTTGAATTTTTGCCCCTGCGTTACGAAGCCGGCTTTGGCCTGGATCTCGCCCAGCTCGAGGGAAAAATCACCCCCAAGACAAAACTGGTGATGCTCACCCACCCCAACAACCCGGCAGGGTCGATCATCTCCGCCCAGGAGCTGCGAGCGGTGGTCGAGCTCATCGAGGCCAGCAACGCCTATTTGTTGATGGACGAAACCTACCGGGACCTCTCCTACGATGCTCCCCCGCCCCCGGCTGCCACGCTCAGCCCAAAGGCCATCAGCGTCTCCACCATGTCCAAAGCGTATGGGGTGCCCGGCATCCGCATTGGTTGGCTGGCCGCCAGCCAGGAGATCGTCGACGCAGTACGAGCCGTACGCGAGCAAGTGACCATCTGTAATTCTGTAATCGGCGAACGCATTGCCTGGGAGATATTGAAACAAAAGCAGCAGTTCTTGCCCTCCGCGCGGGAAGCTTTGTTGGCCAACCTGAGCGTCCTGAAAGGGTGGTTTGCGGCGCAGAGCGACCTGGAATGGGTCGTTCCACGAGCCGGAGTGGTGGGCTTTCCTCGCCTGGTGAGCGGCGCTTCGGCGGATGGGCTGTGCCGGCTGCTGGTGGAAAAATACAAGACCTTCGTGGTGCCCGGATCGGTTTTCCAGATGCCGGAATATTTTCGCATCGGCTTTGGAATCGAGCGCCACGAATTAGTGGAAGGATTATCCCGCCTGGACGAAGCACTTGCCGAGTGGAAAAGCCAGCGGAAATAATACGTCGGGCGGGCATGCTTCTTCCCTGCATTGACTTTCCTATCGTTCGGTCAAAAAGAGCTAAAATAGAGAAACTGATTGTTTAAGGGATTGGAAGGCTGTGTGCGAAGTTGGGCGAAAACGAATTCCAGGGGCTGTTCTCCCAAGGAATTACCCTTTGAAATTGGTTGCCTCATCCTAAATAAAATACGTTGAGGGACATGTCCATGAAAGATCGAGCAAGACTAAAAGATGTCGCCAGGCTCGCAGGTGTATCCGCATCCACTGTTTCACGGGTCAGTTCCAACCATCCGGATGTCAGTGAGGAAACCAAGCAGAAGGTAGAAGCGGCCATGAAAACGTTGGGCTATCGCCCGTTCGCCCTGGCCCAGGGCCTGGTGAGCGGGCGTAGCCACACCCTTGGCCTGCTGGTTAGCGATATCGCCAATCCCTTTTATCCGCAGCTTGCCTCTGCCATCGAAGAAACCGCCAATGAAGAAGGCTATGTCGTCTTCCTGTGCAACACCTGCGACAATCCGGAGCGCTCGAAGCAATACATCGACCGCCTGTTGGGGCACGGTGTGGATGGGATCATCCATGCTTCGGTCGGTTCGGATGAGGAACATCTGCACGATCTCATCGATAACGAATTTCCCCTCGTGTTCATAAACCGCCGCCCAGCCAATTTACAGGGCATCGACCTGGTCGCTTTCGATAGCGTAGGAGGCGCGCGGGAAGCGGTGAAGCATCTCGTCCAGTTGGGCCACCGCAAGATCGGGTTCCTGTCTGGCCCCCTTTACATCAGCACCGAAAAGGACCGCCTGGCCGGATTCAAGCTGGAAATGGAGGCAAACGGCATCTCCATCCCCCCAGGCTTCATCCAGCACATCGAAACCTCGCGCCAGAAAGGCTGCCAGGCTGCGCACGAGATGCTGGCCCGCCCATCCCGTCCGACGGCCATCATTGCCAATGATATCGTTGCCTACGGCGTTTTGGATGCCGCTCTGGATCTGGGCTTGCGCGTCCCCCAGGATCTCTCCATCATCGGGTTCGGTGCCATCGAGGGCACGAACCTCGGCCCCATCCACCTGACCACCATCTCTTCGCGCATTCGTGAGATGGGCAAAATTGGCTGCCAGCGGCTCATCGAAGCCATCGACGATGCCGAACATCAGCCGAAAGAGACCATCCTGAAAGTCGCCCTCATCGAACGCGATACCACCGCCAAAGCTCCCGTATGAGAAAACTCTCCAATTGATAGCGGCGGACGCTGACCATGACAGTCAATTATAGCCTCCGCCTGAGGGTCTCAAGCCGGTTTCAGCACCGCTATAGCCACTCCGCGAATAGCGAACCCTTGATCCTTTTCAGAAAATTCGAACGGTTTGTGTTTAGGATGACTGCTGCGAGGCTGCAAGATTATTTTCCCGTCCCGGCGCATAAAATGTTTTAACGTGGCGCAAGTGTCTGTGCCGATAACTTCTGCGGCTACAATATCCTTCGGGTCGGCCGTTTCTTGTTTGTGGAGCAGCACGTAATCTCCATCGTCAATTCCCTCCAGATTCATACTTTCCCCGGTCACTTTCACCACAGAATAATCTCGAAGGTCACTGATTCAGATCTGCCAGCCTCCCCGTAAACTGACGAGCCGATACGGCTGGCCATTGATGATGGACTACGTTTCCATTTGACATTTAATCCCCTGTTTGCTATAATACGTTTGTAAATTATGACTTTCCAATTGTAAAGTATCACTTTACCAACCTTCTTCCTGGCTGGACAAAGTCGCACTCAAGCGAACCGGGCTTCGGCTCGCAATCAAGTTGTTTGGATCTTTATTCTCTCGTCGCCGGTGATCTAAACGATGTATGATCTCGTGATTCAAAATGGCACGCTGGTCTCCAACACTGCTGTCTGGCAGGCAGATATCGGCATCCTGGGAGAAAAGATCGCCGAGATTGCCCCCCACCTGGAAGGGCGCGAGCGCATTTCGGCCAAAGGCATGTTGGTGCTTCCGGGCGGGGTAGATCCCCACGTTCACCTGGAAATGCCCACTCCTACCACAACCACGAGCGAGACCTGGGCTACCGGCACGCAGGCCGCCGCTTTTGGCGGCACCACCACGGTGATCGACTTCGTCGAGCCGGGCTACCCGCGCCAGCCCCTCCTGGAAGCCTTCCGCGAGCGCCTGAGCGTGGCCCAGGCGGGCTCTTCCGTCGATTTCGGCCTTCACATGACTCTCTGCACCGCCGATGAAGACACATTGGCCCAGGTGCGGGGGGTTGTGGCAGCCGGCCTCCCTTCTTTTAAGCTCTACACCACCTACGCGGGCTTCCGCCTGGACGACGAAGAGCTGCTGGCGGCCTTCGAAGCCATCCAAAAGGCCGGCGCCCTGGCCATGGTGCACGCCGAGTCAGACGTCATCCTCCGGCAAGCCGCCCTTGAGCTGCAAGCCGCCGGGCGCCTCAGCCTGCGCGATTTTCCGCAAAGCCGGCCGGCCATCGCCGAAAAGGAAGCCGTGGAGCGTGTGCTTTCCCTGGCCGCCTTCGCCGGCTGCCCGCTCTATATTGTGCACGTTTCCACCCGCACCGGGGCGTCCGCCATCGCGCGCGCCCGCCAGGACGGGCAGGCCGCCTGGGGAGAGACCTGCCCCCAGTACCTGCTCCTGGACGAATCCCGCATCCGCACCAGTGATTTCAGCGGCGCGAAGTTCGTGTGTTGCCCGCCTTTGCGCACTCCTGCAGACCGGGAAGCCTTGTGGGACGCCCTGCACGCCGGCGACCTGCAAACCCTGGGCACCGATCACTGCGCCTTCAATTTCCGCGGGCAAAAAGAACTGGGCAGAGACTCGTTCCTGGAGGTCCCCTCCGGCCTGCCGGGAATCGAGCTGCGCCTGGCTCTGCTGTATACCTTTGGGGTGAAAACCGGCAAGATCACCCTCAGCCAGTGGGTGGATTTGTGCAGCACCGCCCCTGCGCGCCTGTTTGGCCTGCACCCGCGCAAAGGCGAGCTGATCCCCGGGGCAGACGCAGACGTCGTCCTCTTTCATCCCGATCGCAGCGTTCCAGTGACCCATGCGATGCTGCATGAGAACGTCGACTATACCCCTTACGAGGGCCTCCGCCTGGCGGGCGGGGTGCACACCACCCTGCTGCGCGGCCAGGTGCTCGTGCGCGAGGGCGAGTGGGTCGGCCATCCTTGCACTGGAGGTTTCGTTCCATGCTCATCCTTCCATCCTGGTTGATCGCCTCCGCAAAAGACCGGCCCCTGGCAGGTTGGGGAGTGCGCGTCTTCGGCAGCGAGATCACCTCCGTCGCTCCGAACGAAGCCCTCCGAGAGAGCTTCCCGGAAGACGAGGTCTGGGAGGCCCCTGGGCAGATCCTGGCCCCGGGCTTCGTGGATACCCACACCCACCTTTACGGCATCCTGGCCCACGGGATTCCGTTGGCGAAAGCCCCTTCGGGGTTTATGCCCTTCCTGGAAGAATTCTGGTGGCCGCTGGTCGAGAATCGCCTGGATCGTGAGATGATCTGCGCGGCTACTGACTTCAATTGCGCCGCGCTGATCCGTTCTGGGGTCACTTCATTTTACGACTGCGAAGAGGCCCCCAACGCCCTGCCGGGCATCCTGGACGCCCAGGCCGGCATCGTGCGCAAGCGCGGGCTGCGCGGCATCCTGTCCTTCGAAGCCACTCAGCGCCTGAGTCCGGAAAACGGGCGGTTGGGGCTGCGAGAGAATTCCAATTTCATCCAGGCAGCCCGCCAACAGGGCGGCCTGGTGAGCGGCATGATGTGCTTCCACACCACCTTCACCTGTGACACGCCGTTCATCCGCCAGGCGTACCAGATGGCAGAAGATTGCGGCGCGCTGGTGCACGCGCACTGCTCCGAGGGCGCCTACGAGCCGCGCTACGCGTTGGAGACCTACGGCCAGCGCCCCATCCAGTATTACGCCGACCTGGGGGTGCTCGGCGAGCGCAGCCTCCTGTCTCAATGCGTGCAGATCAGCCCTGGGGAGATCGAGCTGCTGGCCCGGCACAATGCCCGCGTGACCCACATGCCGCTCTCGAATTGCGAGGTCGGCGGCGGGATCGCCCCTCTCCCCGCCCTGGTGGACGCCGGCGTGACCGTGGGGTTGGGCTCGGATGGCTACATCACCGATTTCTTCGAAGTGATGCGCGGGGCTTTCCTGATCCACAAGGCCCATCAGCAGGATCCCCAGGTGATGCCCGCCTGGCAGGTATGGTACCTGGCCACGGAAGGCGGCGCAAAAGCCATCGGCCTGGAAAAGGTGGGCCGCCTGGCGCCGGGTTGGCAGGCAGACCTGCAATTGTTCCGGGCCGACCTGCCCACCCCGCTCAAAGAGCACAACCTTTACGACCAGACCCTGCTCTTCTGCCATCAAAGTGATGTGACCGGCGTAGTC
>JAMCRR010000059.1 GCA_023381565.1 Chloroflexota bacterium | reverse complement strand
CAGTCATACATCTATCTCCATGGTTCACTTTTGAAGTTTTGGGCGGTTCACTTTTCAACTGGAAAGAGTTCACTTTTGAACCGCTATCGGTTCACTTTTCATCTTTGGCTGACACTCATTCACCCTTACCTTGACATTGTTTCAGAGACGTGATAATCTTGCTTTCGCCGTTAGAGCAGGTGAACTATAGAGGTTGATCCAATCAGATCTGCCGGATTTTGGTCTATAGTAAAGTCTGCACATAAAAACTTCTTGATTCTTGCATGGAGATAGATGTATGACTGAACGTTTTGTTGGGACCGTCAAGTGGTTTAATGCCACGAAAGGTTATGGTTTCATTGGCCGCGATGATGGCGATGACGTCTTCGTTCACTTCTCAGCTATCCAGATGGAAGGTTACCGCCGCCTGAAGGAAGGCCAGAAAGTGGAATTTTCAATTGAGGAGGGTCCCAAGGGCCTGCAAGCGGCTAACGTGGTACCTCAGGAATAGTGAACAAATAAAATAAAAAGAATAAACCGGGCCGCCTTCCAGGCGGTCCGGCTCGTTTAACTGTGATTGCAGAGGGCAGTCTCCATCTTTTCGAGAGCAGTTTCCAGCACCGAGCGTGGGCAGCCAAAATTCAAACGGACGAAGCCCTCTCCTCCGGTCCCAAAGGTGTGACCATCATTTAACGCAACCCTGGCATTTTCAAGGAAAAAACTCGCGGGGTCTTCCCCAATCCCTGCCTGCCGGCAATCGAGCCAGGCCAGGTAAGTCCCCTCCGGTTTCCCCATAGAGATCCCCGGAAGCCGCTCGTCGACAAACCGGCTCAGGATATCCCGGTTTGCCTGTAAGTAGACCAGCAGCTCGTCCAGCCAATCCTGGCCATACTGATAAGCTGCCAGGGCGGCAGTAAAGCCCAGGATATTGACCTCTCCGACCATCCCCCCGCGGGCTGCCAGAAACTGCTTGTGCAGCTCGGCGTCAGGTATGATGGCAAAGGAGCAATCCAGCCCTGCGATGTTGTAGGTTTTGCTGGGCGCCATAAGAGTGATCGTGCGCCTGGCAATCTGCGGATCCAGCGAGGCGATCGGCACGTGGTGGCTCTCGGAGAACACCAAATCGCTGTGAATTTCATCTGAGCAGATCAGAATGTCGTTCCGCAGGCAGATTTCTGCCATCTTCTCCAGCTCAGCTTGTGTAAAAACCCGGCCGACCGGGTTGTGCGGGTTGCATAACAGGAACATCTGTGTCTGATCCGTGATGGTTTGCTTGAATGCTTCAAAATCGATGGCATAGCTTCCATCCGAAAGCCGAGTCAACTCCATCTCATCCTGGGTCAGGTTCGATGTCCGGTACGCATTCAGGATTGGCGGGTAGACGGGCGTCTGCACCAGGAGCCCATCTCCGGGCTCAGTAAAGGCATGACAGGCCAGGTTAAATCCGGTGATCACACCCGGAAGGAAAACCACCGCTTCCTCGGGGATGCTCCAATGGTATTCCGCCTCCATTTTCTCGACGATTGCCAGGCGCAGCTCTTCCGGTTCTTCTCCGTATCCGAAAACTCCGTGCTCGACCCGCTTGCGCAAGGCCTCGATCACCGCATCGGAGGAGGCGAAATCCATATCGGCTACCCACAAAGGCAAAACGTCGTCACCATACTTGTGCCATTTAATGCTGTCAGATTTTCGACGATCGATGATTTGATCAAAGCAAGAACCCATCCCAAATTCACCTTTCTCCAGTGAAATCAGCGTTGATCTTACCGCCAAACCTGTTGATTATAATGCGATTGGAACTGGTATACTGGAACAATATGGCCCAGGGTGACGTTTTGCTCCCCATTTCTTCCAGAATAATTCCTAATCCTGCCGGGCACGTCCCAACCTTGACTTTGCTATCCTCCCCGGATTGGGAGGATTATGAGCTCATCGATTCGGGCTCCGGGTTAAAACTGGAGCGCTACGGCAAGGTGACGCTGGTCCGTCCTGGAGCGGAAGCAATCTGGCAGCCAGCCCTGCCGCAGAAAGCCTGGGATGCTGCGCAGGTCGTCTTTGAGCCTTCTCCTGAAGAAAATGGGGGCCATTGGGTTACTCGCAAGCCATACGAATCCCGTTGGAAAATGGAGTATAAAGGGCTTACTTTTTGGAGCCAAACCACCGCCTCGCGCCACCTGGGAGTCTTCCCGGAGCAGGCCAGCCAATGGGATTGGGCGGCGGAACTCATCCGATCGGCGCACCGGCCTATCCGGGTACTCAATTTGTTCGGATACACCGGCCTGGCGACGCTCTCAGCCGCGCGAGCCGGCGCCCGGGTGACTCACGTGGATGCATCTAAGAAAGTCATCGGCTGGGCCAGAGAAAATCAGGCTTTATCCGGTCTGGAGGATCGTCCGATCCGTTGGATCGTTGACGACGCGCTAAAATTCGTTCGCCGCGAAATCCGGCGAGGGTCTCAATACGAGGGCTTGATCCTCGACCCTCCTAAGTTTGGACGCGGCCCAAAGGGGGAAGTGTGGGAATTTTACAAGCTTCTACCCGATTTACTCCACGATTGCCAGAAACTGCTCAGCCCCCAACCTTTGTTCATTATGCTGACAGGGTATGCCGTTAAGGCATCAGGGCTGACCCTGTATTATGCCCTGGATGAAATCACGCGCCGTATCGGGGGGGCTATCACCGCTGGAGAGTTGGTGCTGGCAGAGCGCAGCGCCGGGCGCCTCCTCTCGACAGCGGTATTCGCTTGCTGGCAAGCAGGGTGATCAATACGCAAATAGGCGGGTTTGATTAACCCATCGGCGCGAGCACAGATGCCAACAGGGAGACCTGAGAGGCGTGGACGACGGCCAGGATTTCATCGGCTTGCTGCAAGACGGTATCTCCATGGGGAATAATCAGTTTCCCTTTGCGCAGGATTGCCGCAACCACGCATTCGGTAGGGATATGCAACTCACTTAGGGTTTTTCCAACCGCCAGAGAATCCGGATGGACTTTTTCTTCCACCACGGAATATTCTCCTCGGCGCAGCTTCGATAAAGTCATCATATCGCCTAACGACATCTCTTCGGCGATCAGGTGAGAAAGGATCTCCGCCTGGTTTAAAGAGACGTCCACTCCCATCTCAGGGGTAAATAGCCAGGCGTTTTTGGGATTGTTCACGCGGGCGATGATCCTGGGAATGTTGAATTCGAAGCGTGCCATGGTGCAGATCACCAGGTTGGCTTCGTCTTCTCCGGTGACTGCCGCCAAAACATTGGCTTTCTCCACGCCCGCTTTTTCCAGGATTGCCGGCGAGCTTCCATCTCCTGCAACTACTACCTCCTGGGGAAGCTCCTGTCGCAGCCTTTCGAGAACCATCGATCGATCTTCAATGATTCTTACCTGATGGTTTTCTTTAAGAAGATCCTCCGCCAGGTGCGACCCGGTTTTCCCGCCACCCACAATGATCACATACATCTCAACGCTCCTTCTTAAAGCTCGAGCAGGCTTTCCAGGCGGTCCATGGCCGTAGCTTGGACGCATAAATGAACGACGTCGCTCAGGTGGAACTCGGCCCCCAGCGTGGGTATAAACGCCTCTCCATCGCGTGTAATCGAGACGACGATCAGCTCTCCCGGGATATTGAGCTGCTTCACCTGCCGCCCTTCCAGATTGGACGAGATCTCCACCGCTACCAGGGCAACATCGCCTCTACCAAAAGAGATCACCGGATCCAGGTTTGCGTGGGTGAGCAGCTCGTTAATGCGTTCCGCTCCCCAGTTTGTAGTTGAGATGGTCACCAGGCCCAGGCGCCGGTAAATTTCTGCCCGGTGAGGGTCGTATAGGCGGGTAATAACCTTTGGCACGTGGTAGATATTCCGGGCAATGCGTGCTGCCACGATGTTGGCATTATCAGACGGGCTGGTTGCCACGAATGCATCTGCTTGCCGGATACCCGCCCGATTCAAAATGTCCCGGTCAAACCCAACCCCCAGGATTTTCTGCCCGGGGAAATCGCTCCCTAACCTGGCCAAAGCCGAGGGGTCTGCATCGATCACTGTGACTTCGTGACCGGCGCTGGTCAATAGCCGGCTGACCTGCTCTCCGACCAAACCGCAACCCATAACAATGACTTTCATATGCTCGCTCCTTGTTGCTTCTTCTGTAGCAGCGTACCTGCCAGTCTGGCAGCGATTTTGCGGACCTTCTCTAGGCTGAATAAGATCGGGGCAAAGAACAAGAGGCTAACCCATGCGCCAATCGGCAGAGGCACATGATTGAAGATTCTGGCAAACGGTGGGATGTAAACCATGGCCGCCATGACCAGTACTTCAACGAGGATGCCAAATAAAAGGAAGGGATTGCTGAACCAACCCAGGCGCGTTACCCTACCTTTCTCTGTGCGGCAGGCAAAAGCATTCCCAATTTGCGCCATAACCACCCCAGTATGAAAAACCGTGGTTGCCAGGAGATATGTTTGCATTGCAGGGTAAGTAAAGGCCTCCCGGGTCAATGATCCTCCCAGGAAAGAGAGGCTGTGCTCGAATGGACCGCCAACTGTATTATATACAGCAAAAAATCCCAGGTAACATAAAACCGTCTCAATGCCGCCTAACCAGAAAAAAGCCCGGGAAATCAGCTTCCCGTCAACCAATGGCTGCGACTTTCGGCGAGGAGGTTGCAAGAGAATATCAGGCTCGGGCTTTTCCATCCCTAAAGCCAAAGCAGGCAGAAGATCGGTACCCAGATCGATGGCCAGAATCTGGGTGACTGTCAGCGCCAGCGGGATTTGCAGCAGCGCCGTGAGGATAAATGGGATGATCTCCGGAACATTGCTGGCAAAGATATAGGTCATGAATTTACGCAGGTTAGCGTAAACCGCACGCCCTTCTTCAACCGCCGTGACCACAGAGCCGAAATTATCTTTGATCAGCACCACGTCGGCGGCTTCGCGCGCCACATCTGTCCCGCTCCTGCCCATGGCAATTCCCACATCCGCTTTGCGTAGCGCAGGGGCATCGTTTACCCCATCCCCTATGACGGCTACCACCTCGCCGCTGCTCTGGAATGTGTCCACCAACCGCAGCTTGTGTTCTGGGGCCATGCGGGCAAAGATCACTTCTCCCTCCAGCACCCTCTTCAACTCACTATCATCCATCTGGTCCAGGTCGGCCCCGGTGACGATGCGTGCGGTGGATCCGTTAAGCATGCCCACTCTGCGGGCGAATGATTCAGCGGTCAGCCCGTAATCTCCGGTGATCATCACCATGCGTATGCCGGCAGACCGGAAAGACTTCATCGCCTGAGCCACCTCTTGCCTGGGCGGATCCATCATCGCTGCCAGGCCGAGGAAGGTCAGGTTTTGCTCGACCTTTTCGGTGGTATAAGCGCCACTGCGGGGAGGCAGCTCTCGCCGAGCCAGAGCCAGCACGCGCAAGGCGCGGCGGGCATATTGGTCGTTGGCAGCCAGGATTTCAACCCGGGTCTCCGGATCCAGCGGTCTGGTTTCGCCCCCGACCTGAATATGAGTGCATAGCTGCAGGACCTCGCGCGGAGCGCCCTTCACAAACGCCATTTCGCCGTTTTCTCGGTAGTGGATCGTGCTCATGCACTTGCGCCGCGCATCGAAAGGCAGTTCATGCAGGCGGGGATACTGCCTGGCCAGGGTGGCTTCATCTACCCCCCCTTTCACAGCCATCACCCGCAGAGCCGCTTCCGTCTGATCTCCCAGGCAGGTCCACTGCGGATTTTCTGGACTCGGAGGATTCAGTCGGGCGTTATTGCAGAGTAAGGCTGTGGATAAAAGGGCAGATAAATCCACGTCGGTCAATCCTTTGGTGGATGCAAGTCTTCCCCTGGATGAGTTAGACAGATGAAAATCTCCCTCTGGGTTATAACCGACCCCAGAGATGGTCCATTTCTTCCCCCCGGTCCAAACCTCCCGCACCGTCATCTGGTTCTGCGTCAGGGTCCCGCTCTTGTCTGTGCAGATCACAGAGATGTTCCCCAGGGTCTCCACTTTGGAGAGCTTTTTGACCAGCACTCCGTCTTGAGCCAGGCGCTGGATGGCCATTGCCAGGGTCAGGGTTACGGTTGGCGCCAACCCTTCAGGGACGACGGCGACGACAATCCCGATGGCCAGGATGAACGCCTCTCCTTGCTGAAGCCCGATTTGCATCGACCCGACCAGAAAAACCAGGACGCCCAGGCCAATCCCAAAAAGGGCAATGATCCTGGCTACCCGTTGCATATTCTGCTGCAGCAGGCTGGGAGGCTCTTTCACAGCCTGGGTCAGGTTGGCTATCCGCCCAAATTGGGTGAGCATCCCGGTAGCAAATACTACAGCACGCCCGGTACCTGAGACGACCGAGGTGCCGGCAAAGACGAGGTTAGGCCGCTCGAGATCGGTGATATTTTCCTGGAGGGAAGCATCGTCTACTTTCCTGACCGCCATCGCCTCTCCGGTCAGGACGGAGTTGTTAATCCGCAGTCCAAACGCCTCAACCAGGCGCGCATCAGCCGGGATATTATCTCCCTGAGCTAATATCAGCACATCACCGGGCACGATCTCCGCTGCGGGTACTTGCACCTCCTGACCCTGGCGCATCAGGCGAGCGTAAACGGGCAGCAGGCCGTTGAGGGTCGCAATGGCTTTCTCCGCCCGGTATTCACGCCAGAAGGAAAATGCTCCATTGACCAGGACGACAATCCAGATGACGATGCCCAGCTCCACGTGCCCGACAGCAAAGGCAATTGCCCCAGCGACCCATAATAGCAAAGCCATGGGATGGATGATATCGCCTACCCACCTCTTCCAAGGCTGAGCCTTGGCAGGCTCAGTCAGCCGGTTGGGGCCGTAGAGTGCCAGCCGTTCTTGGGTTTCTTCCGGAGACAGACCCTCAGGAGAAGTCCCCAGGGCACCGTAAACCTCCGAACTTCGCAGGGAGTGCAAATCAAGCGAGGGCATAATTTATTTCACTCGATTTCCCTGCCAGCTGCTTAACCACCCAACCCCGGGTCTGTGGGTACTGTTTCTTTTGGCTGCCCACCTAACTGCGGTTTGGAGGTAGATTCAATCCACTGGCTTAAGAACGACGACCTGTCCGGGTGATCCGCGTGAACTGCCGTATCGTAATCACCCGAGGGGAGAGGCTGATCGCCGAGGACAATCGGCCGGTGGATCCCAAATACGTCGAATACCCGGGCTAAATGCAGGAGGATCCCATAGCGATATTCCTGCATGCGCAACGACTGCCATTCGACAATTGAAGCCATCGTGCCGCGTACGCGCGCTTTTTCGTTTACCAGGGAGTGGATTTGCTCGGGCTTGCGCTGGCCGGCCGGCGAGAGCAGCAGCAGATGTGCCGAGATAGCCAGCAGACTGAAGGAAATTAATACTACCCAACCGCCCTCCGACCACTTCCCGGCGATCTGCCCGACGAACACGATTGCGGATAAGACAGCGGTTATGGTAGCGCCCACCGCGCCCCACGTGCGTTTTCGTCCGGTAAAATGCTTGAGAATATGCCGGCGGATAGCCAATCCCATCACGGTGATCGGCATGAATACCCCGACCCCATAATAAGGCACCGCCAGGCTGGTTTGCCCTCGGACCACGAGCATGATCACCACTGAAAGTACAAAGGCTACAATGACTGAGCGAGTGAACGTTCCATGCGGGTTGCGGTAAACCACAAACTCAGGCATTTCGCCGATAGCCACATCTCGCCAGGCAGTGGCCTGGACATCCTGGAAGGCAGTCATTGAAGCAGCCGCCAGTAACGAGATTGCCAGAATCTGGTAGATTGCGTAAAGCACCTCTCCTCCAGGGATTTGGTTAAACCCGATTGACGCCAGATTGGCAACCAGTGTTCGCCCGAGAGTACCATCGAAAACGTTGAAATGGATAGAGAAAAAGGTCAGGAACAGGGTGGTAACCCCCCCATAAAACAAGAAGGCCGTCTGTACAAAGCGCCCGATCCCCGATTTGCCACTGTAAAAATTCCATACGCCTTTCAGTCGAGGCATATGCTGCTTACCCCATTTCACCAGTGCAACGTCCTCTTCGATGACGAATTGGATGCCGTTCGACATGGCTTCCAGGCCTGATAATGCCACCATGCCTTTCATGGAGGCGGTCAGCATATGCATGAGTGCCTGTGCCAGGGTTGCTGTTTGGGGTGTGACTGTGGCTGGAACAGGAGCTACCCCGTGAGCCCGGGCAAGGAACAATCCAACCGCCATCACAATGGTCAGCATCACAAAAATTGCCAGGCCGGTAAAAACAATTTGCGCTGATTCTCCCCGGCCGCGGATGGTGAGGTAGCAGGTAATCGTAGCTAATGCAGCGCCAAGCAGAAAATGCCAGATCCAGTTGATACCATATGCATTCAAGATCGAAAGCAGCTGGTCGACGCCAGAAAGCGCTGAAACCACGATGGTAAATAAATAATCCTGGATCAGGACAACTGCTACAATCAGGCTCAACGTCGGCCAGAGGTAACGCATCGAAGCAGTGTAAGATCCCCCACCCTCATTGAATACACCCAACGAATACATGTAGAGAGCGCCAAAGGCTGCATTGGCCACCGCAATGGCTGCAACCGCGATATACCCATACTGCTGTAAACCGTAGGGATGCAAGGCGCTCATCAATTCTCCGGTAGCGTAAAAATAGGAGGTAAAGTAATCTACTCCAAACAGCGCTACCGCGGCCAATAATCCAATCTGGCCTGCCCCATGGATGAGAGCATGGTCTTTCTTTTCTCGAGGGGCGATCTTAAAGGCTATAAATACAATAACCAACAATAACAATATTGCAATCATAACGTTTACCTGGATCCCTGGTGGGTCTTCGGTGTTTTCACCAGATGTTCAAAGGCTTCTTCGAAGATGCTTAATTCAGCCAATAGATACTTGCGTGTGGAGGGGCTCAGGCGTGTATCCTGGGCAACCTTGGCGTATTCCTCCCGCACCGCACGGACGACAAAAGCCGGGACGAACAAAATCCGGCCTGCGGGGATGACTTCGAAATCGTGGGTGCGTAGCTCAAGAGCCTGGTCATCGAAATAGGGCAGGCTCAGGCTTAACCCGCGATTCAAATCCTGGGCCGCTGCCCGATGCTTGATAATCCGGATCATTTCTTCGGTCTCGAATCGGGCAAACGCGCGCCCCTGGTTGACCAGTTGGCCCAGCATCCCATATCGTTTTTGTTGATATTCAGGGTCGGCGACCAGATATGCAGCCAGCGACACTGCCGTGTGCAAGATGAAGAGAAATTGCTGCATCGAGGCGATATGCGCCTCGGCCTCGTTGATAGAATTGACCAGCAGGTGAGATTGCTCATCGAACGCCACCCACTGCGGCAGGTAAAATCGGCGCGCGGCGGGCACGTAAGGGACCACCAATTCACCTCGCTTTTCATCCTCCTGCCCCTCTTCAGCGATGGCATCTGTCGCGGCGGTGATGGCGGACTCGCGAGACTGATCATCTTCAGCGGGTTGGGCAGGGATCTCCTCCCCTTCAGGGGCCACATAGGTCACTCTGCGCCCGGTCGGCAGCAGTGAATGGACCATGTAGACAGCTGCTGCGTGTCGGATCAAACACGCGCACGTAGATACCGCCTCAATATTGGATCCTTCCAGCTCGATCAGGCGCTGGCGCAAAGCCTTACGGATATCCTCCCCGGTGAGGCGGCTAATCACACCCCCTAACAACTGCTCGCGTAGTTCGGTGGGAATCGCGGCGCTTACCGGCTTCCCATGTGCATCATTGCGTATAACGATCTTATCGGGCAGCATGAAGTGCAGCTGAGACTGTTTCTTGACAATAGCATCTGCAATTTGACGCGCCTGTGCCTCGAGGAAATGCTGCACCATGGGCGCTTGCATTTCGAATAGGGCTTGCATCTCTTCATATTCATTCCGGATATCGGCGCTGGCTCCATCCAGTGGGTTGGGAGAATCCACATAAGGGGGAGGAGTGTGTATAACGGGGAGTTTAGGCATAAGAACTCAATTCTTGATAGAATTCCAAATCCAAATTAAGCTGATTTCTAAGGCGAAAATAAAAATAGAAAAAATACTGTTAATCCAGCCTGTAGTTAACCGGTCGACATCAATCTCAAAGGCGAAAAAGAACACCAAAATCAAAATCAGGGATAACCAATAGACCATCTGGACCAGGGTTTTTGAGCGCCTGGCCACTGGTCCCTGGTATCCGCCAGACATAAGATACACCGGATGGTGCAGCCGTGCGGTCAGCAGGTCGACCAGGAAAGTCGTGCCGAAAAACCCCTGGGGAACCGTCTGGCCTTCATAGCACACCAGCAAATCTCCCGTTTGCCAGACCTCACGCACCGCCAATGTCCAATTGTGGGCGTAGCTGACGTGTTTTTCGACCGCAATGCGCGCATCCCGGGTAATTGCCGCAAGAGTGGCCAATCGCCGGTGGGCGCCGGGGAGGTAATTGCCATCCTGCACAAGTGTGAGAAAGAGGACCGCTGTCTCTCGGATGGAAGCCAGCGCCCAAATTCTGCGGGCAAGTTTCGTCTCATCGAAATCGGCGTCTGGCACGAGGACGACCAGCCGCTTTGCCTCCGGCAGTGGAGAATTGTCTCGTATGATTAAAGAAGAATCCATGACACTCTCCTTCAGACCAACCCGTTTTGATCTGTGATAAGTGTCGCAAATTAAAATAAATTGAGAACAAAAGATCAGGGGAAATGTATAAAGAAAATATAAATGCTGTCGCGTTCCTTATTCTTCAGTCACAAAACGATAGCCAACGCCGGGTTCAGTTAAGAAAATGCGCGGATCTTCTGGGTTCTCCTCCAGCTTCTTACGCAGCTGTCCGATGTAGACACGCAGGTACTCAGTATGGTCCATATCGGCGAAATCCCAAACATGCGTCAGAATGGTCTGGTGAGTCAAGACCCGGTTTGCATTCGCCCCTAAATATGCCAGAAGCTTGAACTCTGTAGCTGTAAGCTTGATTTCCTCTCCATTGCGGAACACCAGATGGCGCGCCAGGTCGATTTCCAAATGGCTGGTTTTAATGACCGTCTGAGGGCTGCCGGCAGCTTGAACGGAATGCCTTAGCGCTACCCGGATGCGTGCCATCAGCTCCTCAATCCCAAAGGGTTTGGTCAGGTAATCGTCAGCCCCCTTATCAAGGGCAGAGACTTTATCTCGCTCGCCTTCACGTACCGACAGCACGATGATGGGTACCTGGCTCCATTCACGCAGGCGAGCGCAGACCTCCATGCCATCCATATCCGGTAAGGTTAAGTCAAGGATCACCAGCTCAGGGAGCTCCGCTGCCGCCAGCGCCAGACCTTCTTCGCCACGGCTGGCGGTCGATACCTTGAACTGCTTGGCGGTCAGGATGGTCTTCAAAGCTCGCAAAATCTGGGGCTCGTCGTCAATCACCAGGACTTTAGGTTGGCTGCTCATCGACCTTGTGCTCCTCCGGGAGGTGAGGCAGTTCACCTTCCCAGGTTAACGGCAATGTAATTTTGAAAATGAAGACATTTTCCTTATTTTCAGCCCAGATCTTGCCGCCGTGGGCTTCAATGATCCCTTTACAGATAGATAACCCCAACCCCGTCCCAGTGATCCGGTCGGCCGCGGTAACCCGGTAAAATTTATCAAATATGCGGGAAAGATGCTCTTCATCGACCGGAGGGCTCTGGTTGCTGAGTTCTACCAACAGAGTCTGATTGGCTTCAGGCCGCCCTTGGATGTGTATCTCGGTATTCTCCGGCGCGTATTTTACGCTGTTGCTCAAAAGGTTGCTGAACACTCGCTCCATCTGGAAAAAATCGACCGGTACCAGGGGTAGGTCGACCGGGATATCGACAATAATTTTGTACCGCAGCAGGCTCTTTCGCATTTGTTGCAGCACGCTCCCGACAATATCCGATAGGGAATTCCATTTTCGCTGCGGCAGTAGCGCGCCTACTTCCAGCCTCGACATATCCAACAGATTACCAACCAGTTGATTCAGATGATCGGTCTCTTCCTCAATGGCAGCCAGAAGCTCTCGACCTGCGTCTGAATCCCATTCCACCGTGCCGCTGCTCAGGCTGGTAATCGAAGCTTTAATCGTGGCGAGGGGGGAGCGCAGCTCATGGGAGACTGAGGATAAGATGGCGGTTTTCAAACGGTCGCTCTCTTCCAATACTTTGGCGCGATTTGTGGAATCGACAAGATAGGCGCGTTCGAGCGCCAAGGCTCCCTGGCTGGCATAAGTGCGCAGCAGCCTTTCCTCTGGAAAGGTCAGGGCTTCACCTTCTCGCCATAAGTGGATCGTTCCTTGCAGACCTCGAGCAGTCGATAGGGGAACGCTGATGCGTGGGTTTGTTCCAGCAGGAGGTGCGTCAACCGGAAGAACGAATCTACGCGCCTGCCCTTCGGGAACGTGATTCAGCAAAATTTCAACCCTCTCACCTTCAAAGGTCTCATCGATTTGCCTTGCCAGCGTTGCCATGATCGCGTTCGCATCCTGCAAACCCGCCAGGGCAATGCTCAGCTCGTAGAGACGAGTGGCTTCGCGCTCCCGGTTTTTTGCCGCGGCGATCCCTGCTTGAGCGCGACCCAGCAGCTGGCTAATCACCACGGCAACCAGCAGGAAGATCAGCAGGGCAAGAAGATCCTGTGCTTGATGGACATTTAAAGTATAGTAGGGGGGAATGAAGAAATAGTTGAAGGTAATGAATGCAAGCAGTGAAGCCAAGATGCCGGGTCCCAGACCCCAGAGAGCTGTACTGAGGATCACCGGGATGAGATAGAGCAGGCTAACAATTTGAGTGCCCAGATGGAGATGGAAAACCCATACCGCCAGCGTCATGACTGCCACAAAGGCGCCAGCCAGTAGATACTGTGCAATCACATAAAGAAACGAATTGCGGATTCTTGGCATCGTGGTAATATTGGCAATTGTAACACCCCTTTCTTGATGAAATTCGTTCAAGCAACGCTTTATTGGAAGCCGATTCAGTTGACAGGAGCGGTCTTCCACCCTAAACTAACAGGGTATTCGTGAAATACCGTCATTAACCATATCGATACGGCTGCATGGCATTATTTTCGACTGCAGCATGGTAATTTAAGAGGTGGCTGTGAATATCAATGGCAAGTTAGCGTTTATCGGCGCGGGAGTGATGGGTGAAGCCATCATTGCAGGTTTGCTCCGCCAGGGACTGGCGCAACCCGAGCAGCTGGCTGCCTCCGGCCCGCGCAACGAGCGCGGCGACGAGCTGCAGAAGCGTTACGGCGTGAACCCCTATACCGACAATATTCAGGCGGTGAAAGAGGCATCGATCGTCGTCCTTTCGGTAAAGCCGCAGCGATTGGATAGAGTTTTAAAGGGCTTGCAGGGTTGCATCCCCAATGAGGCTTTAGTCATATCGATTGTTGCCGGCGCAGCTATTCAAAAGATCGACCAGGGTTTGAGCCACTCCGTGATTGTGCGCGCCATGCCCAACACCCCCGCCCAGATTGGCGAAGGCATCACCGTATGGACTGCCTCCCCCTCGGTTTCAGCCGAGCAAAGCGATCTGGCGCGGCAGATTTTAGGCGCCCTGGGCAGCGAGGTCTATGTCGAGGAAGAAAGCTACCTGGATATGGCTACGGCGTTATCCGGCACAGGACCGGCGTACGTCTTCCTCTTCCTGGAAGCGATGATTGACGCTGGGGTCCACCTGGGGCTGCCCCGGCGGATTTCCGAACAGCTTGTCGTCCAGACCATCCTGGGCTCGGTCGACTTCTACACGAAAAATAAGCAGCATCCCGCGGCGTTGAGAAACCAGGTCACCTCCCCTGGAGGCACTTCGGCAGCCGCGCTGTATTACCTCGAGAAAGCCGGCTTTCGCACGGCCATTTCGCGGGCTGTTTGGGCTGCCTTCGAGCGCTCGCAGGAGCTCGGCAAGAACGGATTAAGCCACTCACCAGAGAAACCTTCCAGCGAATAACACTGATATATTGACTATGCGCAACCAATGATGCCATCCACCACAACCCCTCCCTGCCCTCTCGGTCAATAACCGATGCTCGCGCGCATCTTCTCCTGCGCCGTGATCGGCCTCGAAGGTGTGATCGTCGAGGTCGAAGTCGATACCGGCATGGGTCTGCCGGGTATGGTCATTGTCGGCCTGCCTGATACGGCCGTCCAGGAAAGCCGCGAGCGTGTCCAGGCGGCTATTAAAAACGCCGGGTTGTTCTACCCGCGCAAACGGGTCACCGTCAACCTGGCGCCCGCCTCGGTGCGCAAAGAAGGGCCTTCTTACGACCTGCCCATCGCCCTGGGTGTGATGGCTATGACCGAGCAGGTTTCTGCCCGCAGCCTGGAGGATACCCTGGTGATCGGCGAGCTATCACTGGATGGCAGCGTGCGCCACGTGCGCGGCGTTCTGCCCATGGCAGCCGTCGCTCGCCAGCAGGGTTTCAAACGCCTGTTTGTCCCGGTGGCCGACGCTGCCGAAGCTGCTTTGCTCCCCGATCTCGAGGTCATCCCCATCGCCTCCCTGGCCGCGCTGTATGGGCATCTGACCGGTAGGGCGCCGATTGAGCCCCATCCGCCTGTCAAACCTGAAGACGCCGACGTGACCGTCCCAACGGATTTCCGGGATATCAAAGGGCAGGAGCACGTCAAACGCGCATTGGAGGTGGCTGCAGCGGGAGGGCATAACGTGCTGATGGTTGGACCTCCAGGAGCAGGGAAAACCCTCCTGGCCCGCGCCTTACCGGCTATCCTTCCCACCATGACAATCGACGAAGCCCTGGACGTTACGCGCATCTATTCCGTAGCCGACCAGCTTCCTCCAGACGTCCCCCTGATCCGCAGCCGGCCCTTCCGCGCTCCCCACCATACAATCTCGCACGCCGGGCTGGTGGGTGGGGGTAATTGGCCCCACCCCGGAGAGGTTTCGCTTGCCCACCGCGGTGTGCTTTTCCTGGACGAGCTGCCCGAGTTTGGCCCGCGCGTCCTGGAGGTCCTCCGCCAGCCTATCGAAGACAAAGTCGTCACCATCAGCCGCGCCCAGGGCTCGCTCACTTTCCCGGCAAACTCGCAATTGGTGGCGGCCATGAACCCCTGCCCGTGCGGCTATTACGGCGACCCCGTGAAAGCCTGCACCTGTTCCTCCGGCACGGTGACTAAATACCAGAAACGCATCTCCGGTCCTTTGCTCGACCGCATCGATATCCACGTCCAGGTGCCCCGTGTGGAATATGAGAAGCTCAGCGACGACCGCCTCGGCGAAGCGTCTTCGGTTGTGCGAGCGCGCGTAGAAACCGCCCGCCAGCGCCAGCGCGAGCGTTTCGGGCATCCCGACCTGCTCAACCTCGATCACATTGCCTGTAACGCCGACATGCATCCGGCCGAAGTGCGCAAATTCTGCCAGTTAGACGATTCGGGACGCAGCCTGATGCGTACTGCTATGAGCCAGCTGCAGCTCTCCGCTCGAGCATACCACCGGGTGCTCAAGCTTGCCCGCACCATTGCCGACCTGGCCGGCGCCGACAGCATCCAGCCTACCCATCTAGCTGAGGCGTTGCAATACCGGCCAAGGATGATGGATGCGTGAGGTAGTACCACAACTATTTACTTAAGTACAATTTCCTCAATCCGTTATCGAATGACCATTGGGATATAGATCGCACACTCCACCTGGGGGTCGGGCCTGCCCGTCATTTTTGGCGTCACTGATGGGTTACGGGTCTGGGTTGGGGAGGCAGTTTGAGTTGGTGTAGTGGTTTGGGTCGGAGTGTTGCTGGGAGTTGGGGTGGCGGTCTGGGTCGGTGCAGCAGTACGGGTTGGGGTAGAGGTGGAGGTCGGTGTAGCAGTACGGGTTGGGGTAGATGTGGAGGTCGCTGTTGCAGTACGGGTTGGGGTAGATGAGGAGGTCGGTGTAGCAGTACGGGTTGGGGTAGAGGTGGCGGTCGGTGTATTTGTGGGGGTTGGGGTGTATTCCGATACTTCCAATGTGACGAAAAGCCAATCAGTCTGTGAAACACCATGTTGATCAGTCCCCGTGCAGGATACAAGATAATGACCAGCCTGAGGGTACTGATGGGTGTCGTTAGAGCCGATCTGACCATCGCCGTAGTTAAATAGATAGTTCACATTGTCACCGTCGGCATCATGAGTTGTGACAGAGAATGTGGCTTCCAGATCATCATAAGAAACAGAGACAATGGAGATTATCGGTGCATAGTTACTGGTAGCGCCATGATCAAATAAATAATTGAGATGCCAGTAAGCATCTTCATCCATCTGCTCCTGGACGCGCCTCATTTCCTCACCGATAGCAATGACGTCGGCACTATCTGACCAATCCCGACTGCGCCAATCTGGCAGCAAAATTTTATTCACCACATCAAACAGGTGTCCTTCGAAGGGCAAAGTGCGTGCCTGGACGTTCGTCTGATTGAAGCCTGCATTGTACATTCCCCTGGCAGGAGTGTAGACCGATATCCCGTCATCGCCATCATCGAGGTATTGAGGGACGTGATTTTCCCCCTCGGATTCGACGCCATGGAGCCAAACAGGCACAAAAATACCTGTTTCGCTGTGACCCAACAACACCCACAGGGTCGATAATCTTGGATCTTCTGAGGAAAGCACACCCTGAACGATCGTATTAGAGACAGTATTACTGATGGCCAATGCATTCGTGCGAAAGAAACTCTCTGCCAGGTGTTTTGCCGAGAGGGTAGTACCATCCCCATTGTTGTAGATCAAGGATCCAATAATGTCTCGCCCTACTTTATAGCGACCTGTATTTGCGAGATCGTCACTTCCATCAGTATTGAAGTGACCTGGATCATTGGCTCTCACTACCCATCCAGAAAGATTCACATCTGTGCCGGTCGCGTAATTGTTATCGCCGTCGGCATTGTCAACATCGATCCATTGACCGTCTCTTGCTGGAGCGCGGGTATTGTACTCCCAGTGTTGTTCCGCACCTATTTGGCTTTCCCATAAGGAAGCCTCTCCGCGTGTATCAATAAAGTAGTTAAACGTCGAGAGATCAGTCATCGCATTCAAGTACGTTCGCACCTGGCTTACGGCGTCGTAGAATCCGAGAGATTGATGGTTAAGCAACTCCCATCCGCTGCTGCTGAGTACATTCCATCCAACAGCCAGACCCTGTGAATTCAAGCCCTGACGAACCGGTCCTTCGGGAGGATCATTTGCAGGTCCTACTGCAAGGTAGCTATACGCGGCGGGACCAAGTCCAGGATAATGATCCTCGTCTGAGCTAAAATAATGCATATCATTGGTCACGTCACTCTCATTGCGTAGTTTCCACAGCAACGGACGGCCGTCCACGGTCACATCGCCGTCGGCCACGCCGGCAGTACACTCATCGGCTCCAGGTTCTTCGGTGGATTCTCTGGGCGAAATATCATTCGCCGATCTTGCGGCTAAGGGCAGTTCAAGCGGAAGAAAAGGTGGGGTAACAGAGCACCCACCCAATATGAATACGAGAGGCATCAATTCAAGGATTGGATGAATTGATTTATTCATTTTTCCTCTCCCTTGATATTCCTTGCCCTACCTCCCGAATATCCCAACCTATGCCGCGGCGTGGATTTCTAGCGCGTGATTTTTTCCTGCGACTAGATCAATTACGAACAGGAATCAAATTTCCCCGATATCCAAATCATAAAGATTAATGATCTCTCTCCATTATAGCTACCAAATTTGAAAATGAAAGTATCTCGAAGTCCTTGTGGGGATTTTCGCTGCAATTGAGCGCCGAGCCGGGGTTCTCAAGTTGGCGCGCGCAATCGCCAACCTGTTCGGGGTAAACAGTATCCAGCCCACCCATCTGGCCGAGGCGCCGAAATACCAGCCGAGAATGTTGGATGAGGGATAAGAATATTCAGATTAATTTTTCCCTGTATTGTTCAATTTTTTCCACAGGGTGGGGGTATTGTGGATTCATTTTCTCGAGGGTTTCGGCGATAATCCCAGCCACGACCAACTCGCGAACCCAATTGTGGTCGCTGGGAACCACATACCAGGGCGCCCAATCGGTGCTCGTCTGGCTGAGAGCATCTTCGTAAGCGTTCATATAGTCTGGCCAATATTTACGCTCTTCAATATCGCCAGGGTTAAATTTCCAATTCTTTTTAGGGGTATTAATCCGATCCAGCAGGCGCTCTTTTTGGGTTTCCAGGGCGATATGCAAATAAAATTTTAATATCGTGGTACCTTCGTCGCTCAATAAACGCTCGAAATCGTTGATATGTCGATATCGCTTACGCCAGCACTCCTTCGGCACCAGATTATGAACCCGAACGACCAATACATCCTCATAATGTGAGCGATTGAAAACCACGATTTCACCTTTTCCTGGGGTTTGAGGATGAACTCGCCAGAGGTAATCGTGATCCAGCTCTAGTTGGGTCGGCGTCTTAAAATTGGCTATACGTACCCCCTGGGGATTGACCCCCTCAAAAACAGCTGATATCGTTCCATCTTTTCCGCCGGTATCCATTGCCTGCAGGATAATTAACAAGCGTTGTTTATGCTCGGCATATAACCTTTCCTGCATTTCAGCAATAAATTCTCGATATTTCACCATATCCTGCATGCCTGTTTATTTATCCTCGTGGAAATGCGTTTTACCGCTGGTATCGATATCAGCCAGATGTACCTTCGAACCGGGTTTCACCCAATACTTACTCGCGTTCATTTATCACTCCGATTTTCAATATCTAGATATTTGATGGATGGGTATAGGCACCCATTCTCAACGCCGGATAACCTGGATCAGTGAGGATAACTTATATAAGTATAGTAGGGAGATTTGGGCAATGCAATTGCCACTGGCTACTCAACCTACCCATCAAGGTTAGGCTGGGAAGCGCCAGGGTATTATCTGGTTTTGATAATCGAAGATAAGTGAGCGATTAATGGCTATCCAACAGGCTGGTAGCTCATGTATTTGAACAGCGGGTTTGTACTTTCCTCAGCAATTCCGAAGGTTTCATAATGCTGCAAGCGCCATTCGGAAAGCAGGGGTAACGCTTCTTCCGGGAGAATTGCCTTCATCCAGTCTTCCAGCGTATATCGTTTATATTTCGCGATGTTTTTCCACAGGGATACCAGCACAAATTCGTTCGAGTCACCCCCATTATTTTCACCGGGATAAAGTCCGATCATTCCATTCTTCTTCGCTACTTGTGGAACCGAAAAGAGTTCAATAATTTGCTTAAATTCAGCCTGTTTCCCAGGAAATACTTTTGCATGGAGAACGCGAATAATCATGCTTCCCTCCGTGGTGGTCTGGCCAAGAATACCTGAGTTAATAACTTGCTTATACAACCCCAGGTGCGATTATTCGGTTCGTTCTGAGGAGAGAAGAAATCTTAAAATATTGCATCTAATCAGCAAAAGTAAAATAAATATACCTCCTAGAATTTCTCAAGAGAGGTATATTTTCTATCCTTCGAATATTAGGATGCTGCTATTGACGTCCCTGGCTACAGCGTCGTCCCCGGGTTCGGTTTGGCGCCGCTAAACTGGACGGTGAAATCGAAGGTCACGTCGCCGGCAGGATATGGAGTGCCGGTGATGCCATCGTCGACCGAGCTGGTGAATTTCTGAGTCAGCACCATCTGGAAGCTCCCGCTGATATTCGCCTCCGGTGTGATCGAAATTCCGGTGATCGCGCAAGAGTCTCCCTGATTATCCGTGAAGTAGATCATTGGATATTTGCTCAGATCGATATTAGTGCCGTTGATGCTGAAAGAGTAATGGATATTGGCCAGGTTCTGCTTCAAGGTTGCATCATCTTTTGCGCACCAACCATTCCCTAAAGTGAAGCTGCTGGTCGGATCCAGGGTGGTGGTACCCTTATAAGTCTTGGGGGCCATAAAATCAGTGTCGTTATTCAGGCTGAGAGTGCTGACCATCTGATCCACGAGAGATTGATTGGTTAGGACCAATGTATCGGTTACGGAACTAAATTTGAAGGGTAACGTTGCAATGGTTGTCCCAGCCCCAGACCCCTGGTTCGGAACAGGCGTCGGGCTGGTACCGGGGGGCAAGATCGGACTCACCGCAGGGCTTTGATTGCCAAGTCCGGTTCGAATTGCTGGAACAAAGAAGATCACCCCCAAGACCGCGACCGCTACTACAATAAGGAACACCACACCGCAGCCAAGCCCCACCCATCCCCATGGGAAACGGTTTTTTTGAGTCATGCTATCCATATCTTCTCCTTATTGATATGCGAGTGTGGGTAGATAAGCAATCTCCAGGTCGATCAATTCACTAAGGGTGATACAGCCCAGAGGCCAAAATAAAATCCCCACCCGTACGCTTAATTGCGATATTGCGTGAACATTAATCCAAATATAAAGGATCAAGGTTAACGGAAGATGAATATTTTCATTAAAACATAGATTTCCCCTGATTGATTCACACCGTTCCAGATAAATAATACCGGCGCAAAAAATACATGCATCGGAGGATTTTCAGATCCGGTCAGGTTCAGAGCATCTCTACGGGGAGCATCCCGAAGCTAATTGACCAACAATATTATAGACCTCATTGTTGAGGCAATCGTACCCGTTATTCGTGATCTATAAACCCAAATCATCCATGATCCTGGTTACCGCCAGGCGGGCAGAAACCAGCGCGGTCGGCACGCCGGTGCCAGGGTGAGTGCTCGAACCGACGAAATACAGGTTGGGGTAGCGCGGGTGACGGTTGTGCGGGCGAAAGTAGCCTAATTGAGTCAGCGTGTGACACAATCCATGAGTAGCGCCTTTCATCAGGTTGAAACGCTTGCGCCAGGAGAGTGGCACGTAGCAAATCTCAAATTTGATGTGCTCCTGCAGGTCATCGATCCCCAGCAGCGCCAGCCTGCGGAAAATAGCCTCTCGGGCATGGTCCCGGATCGCCTGCCAGTCTTGCCGGCCATCTTCATCCAGGTGCCCAACAGGCACGATCCCGATCAGGGTATCCTCTCCCTGTGGGGCAATCGCCGCTTCAAGCCGCGCCGGAGCATGGACGTAGACGCTGGGGTTATCCGGTATGGTCAGGTCATTCACGATGCTCTGGAAGTTTTCACGGTAATCGTCGGCCAGAAATAAGGTATGGGGACCCAGGGTGGTATACATCTCGTCCACTCCCCAGAAAAAGCTGATCGTCGAGCAGGAGTAGCGCTTATGGTAAAGCCGCCTGGCTAAATCCTCGTCTGGCAGAAGGTCGTGATACACATATGGCAGGTCGGCATTGGCCACGATTACGTCGGCCTCTAACCGCCGGCCGTCTTTAAGCCTGACCCCCCGAGCACGCCCCTCAGCAATTTCAATTCGGTCTACCTCTGCACCAAACTCATACTCCACTCCCACCCTCGCAGCGACCTGCATGAGCGCTTGTACCACCTGGTACATGCCCCCTTTGGGATACCAGGCTCCATGCGCCATCTCAGTATAAGGCATCATGGAAAAGGTTGCCGGGGCTTGAAAAGGACTCAATCCCATATAGACGTCCTGGAAAGTAAAAGCGGCCTTCAGGCGCGGCGAGCGGAAATAGTGCGACATATTGTTGTAATGGTGGACGAGCGGTTTTAGACTGAACAACAGGGGCAAGGCAGCCAGGTTGAAGAACTGCCCTGGGGAGCGGAAGTCTTTTAGCACCAGACGCTCCATTGCCAGTTGATAGTGCCGTGCGCCTTCTTGCATGTAGCGCAGGAATCCCTCGAAACTGCCTCTTTCCAGATCCTCCAGCTGTGCGCACATGGTCTTCAGGTCTGCAGTGAGAGCAAGCTGAGCTCCATCATCGAAAACCAGGTTGTAGGTGGGGTTCACCCGTTGCAGAGCGAGCATCTCGTTCACCGACGCGCCCAGGGTGGCAAATTCTGCTTGGTAAACGAGCGGCATGATATATAGAGTAGGTCCGGCGTCAAAATGGTGGCCCTGGTAGGAAAAGCGGTCAAACCTGCCTCCAGGCCGGAGATTTTTCTCTAAGACAGTGGCATGGATACCGTGCCGGGCGAGGTGAGCCGCGGCGGTAATGCCGCCGATACCGGCGCCGATAACAATCGCGGAAGTAGGTTTCATTATTCAGCCATGTGGAGATTATTCAACGTGTAGCGGGTTTGAAGCCTGATTTGAGGCTTTCGAGAACGCCATCATCAGCGCCGACCACCCGAGAGAAAGACCCGCCACTGCACTCTTAAGCTCAGGGTAGTCCTCCCGAATTACGAACCGGTCGCGTTCGATCGTGCTGAGCACCCCTTCAAACCGGACGATATAGGCATATCCAGCCAATCGACAACGCAGGCTCTCGACTTGAGCGAGATATTTTTTCCCCGCAGCAAAATAGCTGCGCGCCAGTTGTACCCGGCTCTCAACCCATCGCCGGTAAGCCGCATGATTTACATCCTGAGGATCGAGCGCGTTGGCATTGAGAAACTCAATTGGGATATTGTAATATCCGAGTCGAATGTCTTCGATCGTATCTCGCAGCATATGCACGATATGCGCTCCGCTCACAGCCAGATAGCGAGTTTCCCCTTCCGGCGAACCGCAGCCATGACCGACGAAATGGTGAAGCCCTTCAGTTACTGCAGTAGCCAGATAGCGCGTGTATTCGTTAAGTTCCTCTTGAGAGATCAGATGTCCCCTACGTTGAGCGTCAAAAGCCATGACTGCCATCATCTCCCGGAGGTATATATGCAATCCGCTCTCTTTCTCCACATCTCCCTGGATGAGGTCACGCAACATGCACTCCGCCATGTCCGTTTTACGCGGCCACACACCCTGGTACCCCCCTTCCAATAACGCCATCTGAGAATTGACGAAGGCGATTCTGTTCTTGATGTTGGGGTTATCCACGTCCAGGCAGTCATCCAGCCAGCGGAAATAAGCATAAGCACGAAATGCATCGGCGACAAAGGCTCGATCAACAAGCAGCCGGATCGTGTAAAACGTTTGTTTGCTGGCCTTCCAGGTAATTGCTGCGGCAAGGTTCGCACTGGTTTCGGTCTTATCAGGTGCAATCGTACGGATCATCACACTACCTGTTGCTAATAAACCATATATTTGTGAATAATTCCATCATCAGGCCATACGAAAAATATCTGGCCGTCCCAAGCTCAAATATATTTAGAATAGGGGTAATCAATCATATTATAAAAAATCCCCAGTTTTTGAGCAAGTACCTTTCTTCCAGCCCCTTGGGTGACATAGTTTGCAAGTCAGTCAAAATATTACTAAATATTAGTTGACAAATTGGGTAAAATTAACTAAACTTGACTGGTATATATCTGGGGGAACCATAAGAATGTACCATGCAATTCATTAATGTGGGGAGTTTAAGATGCCTGTGATCTTTTGGGTGATACCGGTATCCGGTGTAGGCGCCATTCTCTTTGCGTTGGTTCAAGCGCGCAATGTATTAACGCTACCGACCGGAACGCCAAAAATGAAGGAAGTGGGCGACATGATCTATGAGGGCGCCCAGGCTTATCTCCGCCGCCAATATGGCACGATCGCCATCATCTCTGTCGTGGTTGCTATCATCGTCGGAGCACTGCTGAGCCTTTTCAGCGGTTCTGGAATCGATGGGATCAGCACATTCGGCATGGCCTGGCGGACAGCGCTGGCTTTTATGACGGGCGCGATCTGCTCGGGCATTGCCGGATCGATCGGGATGTACATTGCCGTTCGATCGAACGTGCGCTGCGCTGCTGCCTCACAGCGCTGCCTCTCAGATGCCATGCTGACGGCCTTACGAGGCGGCTCGGTCTCCGGTTTTCTGGTGGTCGCCCTCAGCCTGGTAGGTGTGACCACAATTTTCCTGGCCTACGGTGGTCTGCAGCAGCCGCAAATTGCCACCCAACTGATCGTTGGATTTGGTTTCGGCGCCAGTTTTGTTGCTCTGTTTTCCCAATTGGGCGGCGGCATCTATACGAAAGCCGCCGATATGGGCGCAGACCTGGTCGGGAAGGTCGAGCTGGATATTCCAGAGGATGACTCTCGAAACGCAGCCGTGATCGCCGATCTGGTTGGCGACAATGTCGGTGATTGCGCAGGCCGCGGCGCGGATCTCTTTGAATCGACCGCCGCAGAGAATATCGGCGCCATGATCCTGGCTGCCAGTATTTACCTGGTCACCAAAGACGTCGCCTGGGTGCTGTTTCCCCTGGTGATGCAGTCTTTCGGATTGTTGGCCAGTATGGTCGGTTTACTGACGGTTCGCCCACGAGATAACGAAAACCCGATGAACGCCCTCAATCGGGGATATTTTATCAGCATCTTATTCAGTATCGCCGCAATGCTCCTGGTCGTTCAGACGATGCTGCATAGCTGGTATTTATTCGGTGCAGGTTTGGTTGGGATTGCTGCCAGCATCACAGTCGTCTATACAACCCAATATTACACCGAAGATCGTTTCCGGCCTGTGAGGACCATCATTAACGCCTCTCGCACAGGTTCGGCCACCAATATCGTCGCTGGAACTGCGGTGGGCTTTGAGACTACCCTTGCCACCGCGGTTACAATCGGCATGGCGCTTTTACTGTCCTACTTCTTCGGTACACAATCCGGCATTCCAGGAGGTGGAGTGTTTGGTACTGCCGTCGCCACGATGGGAATGCTGATGACCTGCCCGTATATTTTATCCATAGACGCCTTCGGCCCGATTACCGATAATGCCAACGGCATCAACGAAATGGCAGGCGCAGGGGCAGGCATCCGCCGCATTACCGACCGACTGGATGCGGTGGGGAATACGACGAAAGCATTAACCAAAGGATATGCCATGGTTTCGGCAGGACTGGCAGCTTTCTTACTCTTCAATGCCTATATTCAGAGGATTGCATTCTTACGCGGTGCGCCGTTTGGCGATGTCAACCTGGAGCGTGTAGAAGTGTTCGTCGGGGCGCTTTTTGCCGCCATGCTGGTTTATCTGTTCGCATCCCTCTCCATCCGGGCGGTGGGAGGTGCTGCAGCACAAATCATCGAGGAAGTTCGCCGACAGATCAACGAAAACCCCAAAATCATGACCGGCGAAGCACGCCCCGATTACGCCCAGGCGGTCGATATCACCACCCGTGCTGCCCTGCGCGGCATGGTCCTTCCCGGCCTCATCCCCGTACTGGGTCCAGTCATCATTGGCGGGTTATTCCACCTGAACAACCAGTATGATCCCGCCATGGCAGTGGCCGCTTTGTTGATGGTCGGCACCATTAGCGGCATCCTGCTCGCTTCGTACATGAACAATGGGGGCGGCGCCTGGGATAACGCCAAAAAATATATCGAGGATGGCCAGCTCACGGACGAGCTTGGCAACGTGATGGGCAAAGGGTCTGCAGCTCACGCGGCGGCCGTCGTCGGGGATACGGTTGGAGATCCCTTGAAAGATACCGTCGGGCCATCCCTGCATGTGCTGGTCAAGCTCCTGGGCACGGTCACCCTGGTGCTGGCGCCGCTATTCATCTAAAAGTGTGGCCGGGTGGAGTTACAGAACAAGAAATACTCGCTCAATTATCCACCTGGCTGGTTGGTGGTCAGATAGATGGCAAGCAGGAGCAGGATGGCGCCGCTGAAGCGGATAAATCCAAGGTAAAGCGAGCTGGGTTCCAGGTTTTCATAGCGCCAGCCTTCAGAGAGCTGCCATGCAAGGCGGGGCTGTAAAAGGTTGAGCAATCCGCCGATGAATAGAAGACTTCCACCCAGAATTTGCCACAAATTGATCGGTTTGGGTTGTTTGAGCTCGGTATTGAATGCCAACATGCGGAGGGCGTCCATCCGGTCCCAATCTTCAAAGGTGACATTCGTCCCAGAAGAAGCCAACCCTGCTCCTGTGTCTTCGGTATATAAAGACTCGAGCATGCGTCCATCGGGGAAGCGTACTGAGATATGATCAGGGTTGCCGGTAACCTGATACACATCGTTTTCCACTCGCACTAAAATTTTAGTATCTGTATGCTCGACCTGAATCTTTCTGCCAGAAGAGCCGGTGTAGATCGTCACGTTTCCCTTTTGGCTGCTGAATTGATAAGCCGTATGATCGAATGTCACCGGATTAGGTGAACTTACACAACCTGCAAGAAACAGGCAGGTAGCTAGAAGTAGAATTCGACGCGAAAAGAGGCGAATCAGCATGATCTATAACCTTTTTGGGTTGGTTTTATTTAGATGATGAAGCAGTGTATCATAAAGAGTGGCCTTGTTGATACATTTCCCGTACCTGTTAAGTAATTATTCAACAAATCCTTTATATATGCCGTCGGTTTTTACGATAGAATCAGAGCTAGCTGGGATGATTGAGCCAGATCTATAGCTCTATTCCCCTTGATTCCGCATCTCCCAATGGGAAACTCATGGCGTCACCTTCCTCGTATCCCAAAGTGTCCATCGTAACCCCATCCTATAACCAGGCACGCTACCTTGAAGCGACGATTTGCTCGGTCCTGGAGCAGGATTACCCGAATATCGAATACATCATTGTCGATGGTGGTTCAACTGATGAGAGCGTCGAGATTATCAAAAAATATCAGGACCGCCTGGCATGGTGGATATCCGAGAAAGATCAAGGTCACGCCGACGGTCTGAACAAAGGTTTCAGCCACGCCAGCGGCGAAATCCTGAGCTGGTTGAACTCAGACGACACCTATTTTCCGGGCGCCGTATCTGAAGCAGCCGCGTTTCTATCCGATCACCCCGAGATCGGGATGGTTTATGGAGACGCCAATTTGATTGATGAGACCGGGAAAATCATCGGCCGGTTCGCCGCAAAACAGACGGATTACCACCGCTTGCTGCGCGGATCCGTTCATATCCCGCAGGCCACGACCTTTTTTCGCGCCGACCTGTGGCGCCGGGTGGGCCCGCTGGATTTATCCCTGTTCTTCAGTTTCGATTACGATCTCTGGGTGCGGCTGGCCAAAGTATCTCAGATCCGCTATCTCCCCAGGCTGTGGGCGAATTTTCGCCTGCACAGCCTGGGAAAAAGCGTATTGAATGATGACCGGTGCTACCCGGATATGCTTAAAGTCTACGAGCGCGAAATCGGCGGGTGGTTTTCTTATTTGCGGTTCCGGGCCATCGCCCGTAAGCTGTTTTACGTCTGGATGCCCCTCCGCTTTCGGCTGTGGTTGAGAAAGATGGTTACCTTTTGACCGGAAGGAAGCGTGGAGAAACCGATTACCACGTTTCCTGGACCACCGGTTTGCCCATCTTTCGATCAAAATATTGTTGCTCGATCCAGGCATACGTCTTGGTCAGGCCCTCGCGGAAGGGCGTCCGGGGTTCCCAACCCAAAACTTTCTGGATAAATGTATTATCGCTGTTTCGCCCGGCTACCCCACGCGGCGCGGTGGGGTCGTATTCGCGCTGGAGCTTCACCCCGCCGATCTTTTCGGCGATGCTGACCAGCTCGTTCACTGAGATCAGCTCGCTCGAGCCCAGGTTGATCGGCGTGGCGATCAAGTCGTCGCAGTGGGCGATCATGTCGATGCCTTTGACGCAATCGTCAATAAACATATAGCTGCGCGTCTGTGAGCCGTCGCCCCAAATCATAATTTTGCCGGTCTTCTGATCTTTTGCCTCGATTACTTTCCGGCAAATTGCGGCCGGCGCTTTTTCACGCCCGCCGTCCCAGGTTCCCAGGGGACCGTAGACGTTGTGGAAGCGGGCGATAAAGGTTTTCATCTTCCGCTCGGCCCAATATTCCTGGCAAAACATCTCCGAGATCAATTTTTCCCATCCGTATCCGCGCTCCGACATCGCCGGATAAGCGTCCGATTCCTTCAAAGCCCGGACGTTTGGGTCCTGCTGCAACGTCGTGTTGTAGACGCAGGCAGATGAGGAGAAGAAATAGCGGTTGACCCCAGCCCGGTAGGCAGCTTCGATCATATTCGTGTTGATCAGCACACTGCGCAGGCATTCCACCCGAAACCGCTCGATGAAACCCATCCCACCCATATCGGCGGCTAAATTGTAGACTTCCTTTGCTCCTTCAACGGCGCGAGTGCAGTTGTCTTTCTCGCTGACATCCAAGGATAAACACTCTACCCCGGGCACACGCTGGTACCAGTTGGGTAGGGGTTTCTTATCAATCGCCCTGATTCGGGTAAAACCCATGTTGTGGAAATATCGCGCTAAAGCCCCTCCAATGAACCCCCCCGCACCGGTAATGACAATCAGATCACCCTGGTCTAAATCTCGGTGAATGGCTGCAGCCTGGTTTGAACTCATCATAGATCTCCTGGTTTTGGATTTATCTGGTGATAATTGATTATACCCTCTCCTGGCTGGAGGCCCGTTTTACCAGCCCGGCGAAAATTGCTGCAATTACCGGCCAATGATAATTCCCTTTAAAATATTCTCGCTTGAGCTTATTCATCCTTTCGATACCGAAACCATCCCGGTAAGGCAGGATCAAGCGTACAACCGAAAGCGGCTGGTCGATCGTCACGTTTTCGCCCTTGAAATGGAATCTGCGAGAGGTTAATACCAGCTGGCCGACATCCCTGGTATCCAGCATTCGCATGGTGTTGGTTGCTTCCAAATAATCCACCTGCCCCCAGCGGCCGCGCATCTCACGGAGTATTTTCTTCTGCCCGCCAGTTTCTCCCCGGCGGTATTTGTCCTCACAGAAAATCACATTTTCCATGGCAGCGTAGATCTGTTCATCTTTCGCGGGTAAAAAAGGGGTCTTTAACGGTTCGATTTCATCGCGTTCCCATTCAGTGAGGTCGCCGTCAGCAAAACGCCTCAGCAAGTTGTCAGAAAATATCGGGAACTCGCCGCTGGCCATCGATTCGTAGGTCAATCTGACACCTTCAAAGAGCGAGGTGCAGTTGCTATAATCTTCCCCAACAATTTTGACAATGAATTCGCCGCGCTCAATCTTCCCGACCTGCTCCAATACGGTCTTGCATCCCGCGCATCGATATTCATGCTTTCTGATGGGCCAACCGTGTTCCGAAAAAGAAAATTGGTCTCCCTTACATACGGGGCAAATCAAGGGCTTTCCAGATTCGGGAGGCTGCAAAGGTTTTCTCCTGTCAAATCATGCTTCAAGCATGCATGAGATTTCCGGCTGCTAAGCATCCGGCTCCATCCCCGGCTGACACACTGCAAACCGGATGGTTGTTATTCCTGCGCACCGGGATGATGCCCTCTTGCATGTTCTGCCCAGAGCTGGGTAGTGAGCTGCAGGTGGCCGAGGTGAAG
Organism: Chloroflexota bacterium; assembly: GCA_023381565.1. Taxonomy (GTDB): domain Bacteria; phylum Chloroflexota; class Anaerolineae; order Anaerolineales; family Anaerolineaceae; genus JAMCRR01. The sequence continues at coordinate 17,998 of JAMCRR010000059.1, read as the reverse complement.
GTAACCATGTTCCAGAGCATGCAGCAATGCCCAGCCGCAAGCTACTTCCTCGCCTTCCTCTGTGCGCCGCTTTTGTTCGAGATCGCTCAGGCGCAACCGAGGCAGGGCGCCGCGCGCATAGTCAATCACCGCCTCCATGCGGCGCAATAGCTCGACAGCAGAAAGGCCATAGGTCTTGAATTCGGATTCACGGATACGGCCGGAGGAATCTCCCAGGGCTACATCCCCAATCCAGTAGCGCAGTGAGCCGGCAATGTGGGCAAGCAGCACTCCCGTAGGGTTCATCTCTGGGCCAGGAACCCAATCGATCGCCTCCTGCGGCAGATCCTGAATTTCATTACGGATGTTGCGCTGCAAATTCTCCAGCCGTTCCAGGTAATTGGCAAAAAAGTTCGTTTCCATTTTCTTTCTCCCGTTTTCTCTCCCCGTCTATTTTTATCGAGGAAGGAAGGCGCGCTTCTCATTGAGCAAGCTCGTTCTGTTTGTAATAATGATTAATTGTAAACGAAATAACTATGAAAAAAGTGTAGAATAGATCCAGAAGTATGGATTGGACCAGGGAAACCAAGGTTAAGGGAAACCCATGTCGAATTCACAGGCACAGTCAAAGCCATCGCAAGTACAAAACAGGTTGCTCTCAATTATCGTCGGTGGTGTTGTATAAAAATATGTTGACATTTATAATGAATATGCACGTTTCAGGGGACGGATCACCAATTGAAAATTAATATTCGAACAAGGGTAAAGATGGCATGGCAGAAATCACCCGCAAAGAATTGATTCTAGCCCTGGTGGGAGCCGGCGACCAACCCAGGTTAGCCGGACTAGATTTAAGTGAAATGGACCTCAGTCACCTGGCATTAGCTTACGCCAACCTGAGCCGCTCCGACTTGATCAAAACCGACCTCGCCAAAGCGAATTTAACCGGCGCAGACCTGAGCTACGCCAGGCTCACCAGTGCGCTGATGCAGTTCGCAATTCTGACCGGAGCCAATCTGACCGGAGCGGATTTAAGATATGCAAACCTGGATAAGAGCGTGCTCACCTGGGCGTGCCTGTCTAAGGCGATTATATCCAATGCCATTCTCTCGGAAACGGAATTGAGCAATGCAATATTGATAGGCGCCGATTTAAAAGACGTCAGGTTATCGAAAGCCTGCTTACGCGGAGCTAACTTGCAAGATGCAAATCTTACCCGCGCCAATCTATCCGAAGCCGATCTGTCGAATGCGAACCTCACCCGCGCCAATTTAACCGGCGCAAATCTGACGGGCGCCAACCTCGATAAGGCGATCCTGGATGACGTCATCTTGCCGACCGGTCAGGTGATGGGTATCCCCATCAGCTAAACAAATTCCCGAGGACTCTATTTTCCCACCCGGCGCGAGATAACGTAAGAAAATGGCAGAACTGACCCGTAAAGAAATCGTCCTTTTGCTCATCGGTTCTGGCGCTAAGCCCAGGCTGCGTAATCTGGATTTATCCGGCCTGGATTTAGCCGGGATGGACTTCCACGGAGCTGATCTGTCACTGGCAGAACTGATTGAGTCGAACCTGGAAAATGCAAACTTGTGCGAAGCCAACCTCGAAAAGGCAATCCTGGAAGCGGCGAACTTGACTTCCGCCAAATTAAGATGGGCAAACTTGAGCGGGGCAAATCTCCGCCTGACAAATATGGATGGAGCCGACCTCACCGGCGCGAATCTGACAGGCGCCAACCTTTCAGGAATTGACCTGGAGGGTGTTGACTTGCTCCAAACCGAGCTGAACAGCGTTGATCTTACACGCTCGACCCTGAGGGGCGCTCGAATCAACCTGGACCAACTGGCCAAGGCAAAAAGCCTTCACGGGGCTATTCTGCCAGATGGTTCCCGGCACGAATAAACCCAACCACCTCCACCCCAACAACCCCCGAAATCAACATTAATTCGATACCAATGTTAATAAGATTATGCGCATGGATTGTGCACAACATTCTTTTACAATGATAGTTATCGTGGAAATTACGCGGCATTCCGGTTAACAATTGTAGGGATCGGTAGAAGAGTATATTAGAGAGTTTTAGACAAGTCATGAATACTCATGCAGTTGCGATTATTTATACAAATAAATTGATATATAACTTTAATGTAGACAAACACTCATATGAATAAGGTAGATATATTAATGTTCAGGCGACATAAACGGTCGTCAGGCAATTCTCTGAACATTAATAAAAGTTATATTGATGTTAATAATAATTACAGATATGTTAATGAAATTTCATGGATTTGAACAAAAACTTATAATTTAAGTTATCTGTAGGGTAAAACACGTTGGAGAATACTTGAATTCATGGGGTGAATGCGATATACTGTGGGTGCCCGTGGAGTGAAGTGGGAAAAAGTGGAGCGCCGGATCCGTCCGGCGTTCCCCATATATGGGAGAGTTAGAACGTATGTTCCTTGGCTTGCACTACCATAGCATCGACGAGAAAGGGCGTTTGACCATCCCCGCCCGCTATCGCGAAATTCTTGGCGAAGGAGCATATATCACCCGGGGCTTTGACCGTAATCTGATGGTTCTCACCACTTCAACCTACGATCAATTGTACCAGCGTCTGACGGACATGAATATGGCTTCCATGGCTACCAGAAGGCTCAGGCGATTGATGTTGACCAATACGTTCAATGTGGATCTGGATAAATCTGGGCGCATCTTAATCCCCCAAATCTTGCGCCAGGCTGCAAACCTCGATGGGGAAGTCATCATTGCCGGCCAAGGTAACTACTTTGAAGTCTGGACTCCCGAGCTATGGGCAGAGCAAGCCAGGCTCTTCGAAGACCCTGAAGCAAATTCCTCGTTATACGAATCGCTAGAATTAAGAGCTTAATGATTGAACCAATTGAAGGGGATTTCGTTCCCCACCAACCTGTTCTTTACAATGAAACACTTCATACTTTAGCCCCTACTACCTCAGGGTATTATGTGGATGGGACGGTAGGAGCCGGTGGGCACGCTTGGGGCATTCTCACGGCCAGCTCACCGGGAGGCCGCTTGCTAGGCATGGATCTCGATCCGCAAGCCCTTGCTCTTGCAAGGCAGCGCCTCTCTGTTTTTGGCAAACGCTGCACCCTGGTGCATGCTTCTTACACAACTCTTGCCGAACAGATCTCCGCTCTAGGATGGCCAGCGGTAAATGGCATCCTTCTGGACCTGGGGGTGTCCTCGATGCAGCTTGAAACTCCCCAGAGAGGCTTTTCCTTCCAGTCGGATGGCCCTTTGGATATGCGTTTCGATCCAACCTCTCTGGAAACCGCGGCTGACCTGGTAAACGACCTTCCCGAAGCGGACCTGGCCGACCTGATCTGGAAATATGGAGAAGATCCCAAATCCAGGCAGATTGCCAAAGCGATCATTAAAGCCCGGCCTATCACAACTACCCGACAGCTGGCAGAAATCATTGAATGGACTATAGGTAGGCCCCAAAAGGGCATACATCCGGCAACACGTACTTTTCAAGCGCTTCGCATTAGTGTTAATCAAGAACTAGTATCTATTATTTCTGTGCTCCCAACAGCCATTGCCGCACTGGCGCCAGGCGGAAGGTTAGTGATAATTGCCTTCCACTCGCTGGAAGACCGCATCGTCAAACAGTACTTCCACCGCGAAAGCCGCGACTGTATTTGCCCTCCACGCCAACCAATCTGCACCTGCGGACACAAAGCCAGTATTAATGAGATCACCCGGCATCCAATCCGGGCATCTGAGGAGGAGTTGCATTTAAATCCGCGAGCACGCAGTGCCCGCCTGAGGGTCGCAGAAAAAATCTAATCGGCACGACCTTTGCACTTTGAATATTGATAGCCGTAGAAACCGGCAGCGGTACATCATGCATCATCATTTACTTGTGGAATATTCCTCATTATGACTGATCACATCATCCAAGCTTATCGGCAAGCTCCCTGGCGGACCCAAATGCAATGGATCGGCGTGTTTCTTTTAGCGCTGGTTGCAGTTGCTTCGGTGGCGGCAGTCTACCTCAATATCAGCGCGCGCGCGGCAACAACCGGCCGAGAAATACAGGCTATGGAGAGCAAGAACGATACCATCGAGCGGCAAATTGCCGATCTGGAGACCAAGCTCGCCTTTCTGACCTCCGCCGCGCAGATGCAAAAACGGGCTGAAGATATGGGTTTTGTCCCGGTGGACGCGGCAACCGAGCAGTACCTGGTGGTACCCGGGTATACCGGCCGGCAGCTGGCCGAGCTGGCTCCTGCCCCCGGTCCCGATATGGTCACCGTCCCCCTGCTGCGCTCGAACTATACCCAATCGCTTTGGGAGTGGTTGTTCCAGGGATTTTTAGCGCCATCTCAAGAGAATCGAAGCGGCGAGGTGCAGCCATGAAACCGGCCCATTCTCTCCGTTACTCTGTTCTGGCAATAATTCTCGGCCTTTCGAGCCTAGCAATTGTCGTGCAGATTGTGCGCATCCAGGATAGCAGCAGCGCCTCCCAGCTCTTGGCTCAAGCCGCTCGTTATTCTGGCGAATACCATACCATCTATCCGGAACGCGGAGACATTTACGACCGCTGGGGTCACCTCCTTGCCGGGAACGAACAGGTTTACGAAATTGGGGCAGATCTGCAGCAGGTTGTGGATCCCAAAACAATCGCCACCACGCTGAATTCCATCCTGGGAACGGATTATGCTCAAACCCTGGCAGCAGCCAGCATTCCCTACGTCGAGGGGAAAGCCCAATACGTCGTTCTGGACGATTTCATCACCCCTGAGAAAGTCCAAGAAATCACTCAGCTGAAAGACGAGTATACCAAGCAGGCCTCTGAAAACCCCAACCGGAAAAACAATCCCAGCCTGAGCGGGTTGGTCTTTACCCCCCATCTGAAACGTAGCTATCCAGAAGGCGATCTGGCTTCTAACGTATTAGGATTCTATTCGTATTTAGATCGCGAGAACGGCAGGGGGTTTTTTGGCATAGAAGAGAAGTATAATGACCTCCTCGCAGGAACACCTCAAGAAGTGTGGACCCCCTTCGACCCCCACCTGGTGCAGAACGTTCCAGAAGTTCAACCGGGGTCCAGCCTGATTTTGACCATCGATAGAGAAATCCAGGCCAGTGTAGAAACCATCTTAAACCACGCTCTGGAAACGACAGAAGCGACCTCAGGCACAATTATTGTTATGGATCCAAATAATGGTGATATCCTGGCTATGGCCACTACGCCTCGCCTGAATCCAAACGAATATTGGAAATACGCCGAAGTCTTCCCCAGCCCAACCCCCTTTAACCGAGCGGTAAGCCAGACGTACGAACCGGGTTCGGTATTCAAGGTGCTGACGATGGCTGCCGCGTTGGATACCGGGACGGTCAAACCAAATACCCCTTTCCTGGACACCGGTGTCTTCGAGATCGGCGGTTCATACATCCACAACTGGGATGGGTCTGCATGGGGGCAGCAAGACATGATCGGGTGCATGCAGCATTCCTTGAATGTGTGCCTGGCCTGGGTTGCCTCTCAGGTAGGAGCCACCCATTTCTATGATTATGTGCGCGCCTTTGGCATCGGCCACCAGACCGGGATCGATCTCGGTGGCGAGGTAACCTATCCCCTACGCATTCCTGGAGATGCCCAATGGTTCCCCGTAGACCTGGGGACGAATTCATTCGGGCAAGGGATTGCCGTCACCCCTATTCAGATGGTGATGGCTGTATCCGCCATCGCCAATCAAAAAGGAGAAATGGTAGCCCCTCACATCCTGAAGGCGATGGTCAATAACGGCCGCCAATACAATACCAATACCCAGGTCGTCGGCTCGCCGATCTCAGCCGCCACTGCTCAGACCCTCACCAACATGCTCGTCGAATCTCTGCAGCAAGAATCCTCCGATGCCCTGGTCCCGGGGTACACCGTGGCCGGCAAGACGGGCACCGCTGAAATCCCCACCGATAAAGGCTACTCCAGCGAGCTGACCAACGCTTCCTTCGTCGGCTGGGGTCCCATTCCAGATCCGCAGTTCCTGGTGTATGTATGGCTGGAAAAACCCCGGACATCTATCTGGGGTTCAGTAGTGGCTTCACCCGTGTTCAGCGACGTGGTCAAAAGCCTCGTCGTTTTAATGGATATTCCCCCGGATAACCAGCGTCAACTGATTTACAAACAATGAGGCAATAAACCCGTGTTTACCCTGGCAGAAGTTATCGAAGCCCTAACCTGCACACGCCCCGCTCACATCGATCGCCCCATCGCAAAGGTCATCGCTGATTCACGTCAAGCACAACCGGGCGTGCTTTTCATTGCCTTGCCAGGGAAGCGGGCGGATGGGCACAACTACGTAGGGGATGCATTTCATCGCGGCGCCAGCATGGCAATCATTCAACGCGACCTTTCCTCCCTGTTCCCCGTCGTGGATCTTCGTCAAGGCGCTTTGCCCATCCCTATGGTTGTTCCGGATGTCCCCTTTTGCCTCCGGGTCACGGATACCCGGCAGGCACTGGGGAAAATCGCACTCTTTTGGCGGCGCAAACAGAAGCTGCATATTGCCGCCATCATCGGAAGCGTGGATCAATCATCGACGAAAGAGTATCTGGTTGAGACCCTCAGCCAGCGTTACCCCACGCTCAGCATCCCCAAGTCTCAGTTCGACGATCTCGGGCTACCCCTCACCATCCTGCAGGTAACCGACGCCGCAGAGCGCATCGTAATCGAGGTCGACCCAACCGACCCCATCAAAGCCTCATCGCTAATTGGCCTCATCGAACCCTCTCTCGGCCTCCTCGCTGATCCCGGATATCCATACCCATCAAGCGCCGGTTACAGAGAAACCATCGCACGGAGCGTTGACCAATTCCTGCAGACCCTACCCAGCGCTCCGTTGGGGGTAGCCATATTAAACCGTGATGACCCTCATTTTGACGCCCTGGCAGCCCAAACCCCTGCAGCCGTCCTCAGTTACGGCCTGGATCCCCTGGCTGATATTTGGGCAGACGAGATCGAGAGTCAGGGCGTCGAGGGCATCCGGTTCCGGGTTCATTTGTTCGAAGACTCACTCTACCTGCGCATGCCCCTGATCGGAAATCGATCGGTGCATACCGCCCTGCAGGTTGCCGCGGTAGGTCTGGTTGAAGGTCTGACCTGGCATGATATCGCCGCCGGGCTGCAGCTTAAAAGCGACCAGCTTCACCTGGCAACGATCGCGGCCAGGAATGGAGCCACAATCCTGGAAGATACCTACAATGCCTCCCTGGAATCTACCCTGGCCGCTTTAAATCTGCTGGGAGAGTTAGAAGGCAGGAAAATTGCTGTCATCGGGGATATGGTCGAACCTGGATCTATTGGAGAAGAAGGCCGGCAGATGGTCGGCGCGCGCGCGGCCGGTGTGGTTCAAGAGCTGGTGACGGTGGGAGAGGAAGCCAAAGAGATTGCCAGCGCCGCCAAACAAGCCGGGCTACCGTCGCAGTCCATCACCTGGGTACAGACTGCCCAGGATGCAATCGACCATTTGCATACTAAATTGAATTTCGGCGACGTGGTTCTGGTCAAAGGGGCCCATGGAACATCGATGGATTGCATCGCACCCGCGCTGGCGGTGGCTTCATGAAGCAGACCTCCCTGGCGTTGGCCCTGAGCGGGCTCAGTTTTATGATGGCGGTGATTTGGGGAGGGCCTTTACTTCGCATCCTCCGGCACTTCCGCATCGGGAAGCTGATCCGCATGGACGGCCCAGCCACGCACCTCTCCAAGATGGGCACTCCCACGATGGGGGGGGTCATGGTGATCTTCCCCGTGGCCATGCTTACCGTCTTGCTAAACGCAGTCTCCTTGCTGGGGCTGGATCTCTTAGGACGGTCGGTGATGGTCCCGCTGGCGGTAATGTTGGGATATGGGCTTCTGGGCGCGGTGGACGATTGGGAAGGGATCCGCGGTCCCCGGCGCGGGCTGGGGATGCGCGCCCGTACCAAATTTTTGATCCAGGTCTTGCTTGCCCTGGTAATCGCTTTCGCCTTGCGCTATTTGCTCGAAGTACCGCAGCTCTATTGGCCCGGGTTCAAACAACCTTTCGATCTGGGTCCTGTCTACATCCCTCTGGCGGTGATCATTATCGTCGGCATGTCCAATGCAGTAAATTTCACCGATGGGCTGGACGGCCTGGCGGGCTTGATTTCAGCCACCGCGTTCGCCGCCTACGGGGGCATTGCCCTCCTGCAGGGGCAAGTTTTCATCGCCCGGTTCTGCTTCTCTCTGGTCGGTGCGCTGTTTGGCTTCCTGTGGTTCAATGTCCATCCTGCAGAGCTGATCATGGGCGATGCCGGGGCGCTCTCGTTGGGCGCCACGCTTGGGGTGGTTTCCTTGATGACCGGGCAGTGGATCCTTCTCCCAATCATTGCCATCATTCCGGTTTCCGAAGCATTAAGCGTCATCCTGCAGATTACGTATTTCAAAAGGACGGGAGGAAAACGCCTGTTCAAGATGGCTCCTCTGCACCATCATTTTGAGCTCCTGGGTTGGAGCGAAACCCAGGTGGTGCAGCGTTTCTGGTTAGTCGGACTGTTGTTTGCGATGTTGGGTGTAGCTCTGGCGTTTGTGTAACTATGGCAAAAAACTGGAACGGTACTCGCGTATTGATCATCGGCGCTGCCCGGCAGGGGCTGGCTCTGGCGCGCTACCTTGCCCGGCACGCCGCGGTGGTTACACTCAACGATCACAAACCCGAGGCGCAAATGCAAGCCGCGATGCAAAGCCTGGCTGACCTACCGATTAAGTGGAAACTGGGCGGGCACCCTCTCGATTTGCTCGAGGATGCAGACCTGGTGTGCCTTTCGGGCGGCATCCCGCTTGAGCTTCCCCTGGTCGTCGAGGCTCGCCGGCGCGGGTTACCTCTGACCAACGATTCTCAGGTCTTCATGGAGCTCGTCCCTTGCCGCGTAATCGGCATCACAGGCTCTGCGGGCAAAACTACCACCACCACGCTGGTGGGTCGTATCGCTCAGGCTGGAGTGCCGTCCAACACGCATGCCTGGGTAGGCGGGAATATCGGCGTCCCATTGATCTCTTACATCGATGAGATCCAGCCAGACGATGTAGTGATCATGGAGCTTTCCAGCTTCCAGCTCGAGCTGATGGTCTGCTCGCCACAGATAGGCGCAATCCTGAACATCACCCCAAACCATCTCGACCGCCACGGTACCATGGAAGCATACACCGCAGCCAAGAAGCGCATCCTGGATTTTCAGGGAGAGGGAGATGCAGCCGTGCTGGGGCGTGAAGATCCAGGCGCCTGGAGTTTAGCGGACGAGGTCCATGGAAGGTTGGTCAGCTTCGGGTTCGACCGCCCCCTATCCGGTCAGCCGGGTACCTTCATTCACGAAGATGAGCTTACTCTATGGGACGGCGTCCGAGATCTCCCTCTGATGCCCGCTGAAGCCGTAGAGCTCAGGGGAGAACACAACCTGCTGAACGTGCTCGCGGCCTGCGCCATCGCGTATGCGGCCGGTTTTCCGGTGGAGGCGATGCTCCCCGCGGTGCAAGGCTTCACCGGTATTCCTCACCGGCTCCAATTTGTTCGTTCCTGGGGTGGCGCCGACTGGTACAACGACTCGATTGCCACTGCACCGGAGCGGGCTATGGCAGCTATCCACTCCTTCGACGAACCGCTCGTCCTGCTTGCCGGCGGTAAGGATAAGAAACTCCCTTGGGATGCATTTTCTACATTGGTGCACAAGCGCGTCGACCATTTGATCGTTTTCGGAGAAGCCGCCGATATTATTTTGAAGGCTGTCGGGCCAGCGCAACCCGGGACAGTCACATATACGATCACCCGCTGCAAGCATCTGTTGCCAGCCGTCAAATCGGCGGCGAGTATTGTCCAATCAGGGGACGTCGTCCTGCTCTCTCCTGGAGGAACCAGCTTTGACGAATTTACTGACTTTGAGGAACGAGGAGAAAGGTTTATCCAATGGGTGAAGGATCTTCCGTGAACGCCGCAAAACCGGCGGCATCCAAGCCGGCTCAACGTCCGCTCCGCTTGAGTATCGACGTGCCCCTGTTGCTGGTCGTGCTGACTTTGCTCGTCTTTGGCCTTCTAATGGTGTATTCGGCCAGCTGGGACTTTTCATTGTCGATGAACCAATCTCCTAATTACCTTTTCTTCCGGCAGATTCGCTGGGCTGTGGTCGGCGTCGTGCTGGCTCTCGCTTTCGCGTTGTTCGACTACCACCGCCTGCGCCGCCTGCTCATTCCTATGATGATCGGCACGCTCGTCTTGCTCCTGGTCGTTTTGTGGATCAACGATATCCGCCTGGGGGCGGCCAGGTCCATATTAGGCGGATCCGTCCAGCCCTCAGAACTGGCGAAACTATCTACTATCATCTACCTGGCTTTCTGGCTTTCCAGTCGCCAGGAGCAATTGAATAATATCAGCTTCGGGTTAATTCCCATGGGAGCCATCCTGGGGGTAACCGGAGGCCTGGTCCTGCTGCAGCCGGATATCAGCGCTGCAGCCACCGTCTTCATCCTGGGCGCCTTGCTCTTCTTCCTGGCTGGGGGAGAATGGCGACAGATTATATTTGTCTTCGTCGCCGCCGTGCTTGCCGGTTACATCGTAGTCAAGCTGAGCGCAACCGGGAATGCTCGTCTGACCTCCTATCTGGACGGCCTGCGCGATCCCATTCAAGCCTCCTACCACGTACGCCGTTCTTTAGAAGCGATTGTTAAAGGCGGCTGGATTGGGGTGGGGATTGGCCAGGCCGAGACAAAATTCACCGGTCTTCCCGTGGCGCCGACGGACAGCATTTTCGCCGTAATCACTGAAGAAACCGGGCTGGTCGGCGCAGCCGGTGTCGTGATGCTTTATACACTACTCTTGTGGCGCGGCATCAAGGTTGCCTGGCGGGCGGCCGATCAGCTAGGATCTCTGCTGGCAGCCGGCTTGACGGTGTGGATCTTTACTGAAGCCATGATCAATATGGCAGTCATTGTTGGCTTGCTGCCCTTTGCCGGCAATGCGCTGCCGTTTATCAGCGCCGGGGGCTCGAATATGACGGCTTCTTTGGGTGCCATTGGTTTGATCATGAGCGTGGCGCGCTACTCATCAACGAAGAGGGCGCGTGAAGGAACTCCTTTCGATGGTGTAGTAGATTTGCGCGGTCGCGAGAGGCGTAAAGCGCGCTCGCGGCGCGTTTCGACATCGACGACTTGATCGTATCATGGTTGGTAGATTAGAGATCGGAACGGAATGCTGAGCCTGACCTTCGTTTTTTGGATGTACGTAGTTCTATTCGCAGTCATTGGCGCCATGCGCGGCTGGGCCAAAGAACTGCTGGTCAGCTTTGCCGTCATTCTGGCTCTCTTTATTATTACCATCGTCGAGCGTTTTGTGCCGTTCGTGCGCGATACACTCAGCGGAGAATCGCTCTTTTGGGTAAAATCCGGCCTGCTCATGGGATTAGTGTTCTTTGGATACCAGACCCCCAACCTGCGCCGGTTCGCCGAAAGCAACAAATTTGCGCGCGAACGCCTCCAAGATGTGATGCTTGGTTTATTTCTCGGTGGTATTAACGGCTATCTGGTAGTTGGCACCCTGTGGTTTTTCTTAAACGAAGCCAGCTACCCCTTTACATCGATACAACCACCGCTGCCGACAGACCCAATGGGCGCGGCAGCGTTAAAATTGATCCCCTTCTTGCCGCCCAGCTGGCTGGGCGCACCAGGGATATATTTTGCGGTTGGCATTGCATTCGTATTCGTTATGGTGGTTTTTCTTTGATGACGACTCATTATCATTTGATTGGAATTGGTGGGACCGGCATTTCGGCGATCGCACGCGTGCTCCTGGAAAGCGGCGGCTACGTGAGCGGCTCTGATCGCGTTCTCTCCCCGCTGGCCAAATCCCTCGAGAAAGCCGGCGCAACCATCTACGTTGGTCACCGTGCAGAAAATATCCGCGGCGCCGATCTGGTGATCCGCTCGTCAGCCATTGCTGATGACAATGTGGAAGTGCTGGCCGCCCAGGAGGCTGGCATTCCGGTGCTCAAACGTCATGACTTCCTGGGCCGGCTGCTCGACGACCGCTTTGGTATTGCCGTTGCCGGAACCCATGGGAAAACCACCACTACAGCCATGCTTACCTGGATTTTGGTGTTTGCATCCAGAGATCCTTCCTACATCATCGGTGGAGTCTCTCAGAACCTGCAGACGAACGCCCATGCAGGGCAAGGGGAGGTCTTTATGTTGGAAGCAGATGAGTACGATCGCATGTTCCTGGGATTAAAGCCCAAAATGATCGTGGTGACTAACGTCGAGCACGATCACCCCGACTGTTTCCCATCCTATGAAGATTACCTTGGCGCATTCCAGGAGTTTGTCTCTCGCCTTCAGAAGGGCGGGACACTGATCTCCTGCATCGAAGATGCCGGAGCCAGCGCTTTGCTCCAAGCCGCTCACAAAGATGGGCGGCAAGGATATTCCTACGCCATCACCTGCGCTGCCGATTACCAGGCGCGCGGCTTGAACAGGAACGAAAGGGGGGGCTTCACCTTCGAGGTCTACCACCGCTCCCCTGATGGAAAAATGACTTCACTGGTGAAAATCACTCTCCAGGTGCCTGGGGAGCACAACGTATTGAATGCTCTGGCTGCATTCGCAGCAGCCGACCAGGTGGGGATCCCAACAGCACAGGCAGCAGCGGCATTGAACACCTTCCGGGGGACGGGCAGGCGATTTGAAGTAGTCGGCGAAGCTCAAGACATCACCATCATCGACGACTATGCGCATCACCCAACAGAGATCCGGGCTACTCTGGCAGCTGCCCGCTCGCGCTATCCAGGCCGGCGTTTATGGGCTGTCTGGCAGCCACACACCTACTCGCGCACCCTGGCGCTTTTCGACGGCTTTGCTTCCTCTTTTACATCTGCCGCGCGGGTTATTGTGACCGATGTTTACGCCGCCCGAGAACCGTTCCAGAATTTTTCCGTCAGCAGCCTGGTCCAAGCGATGGGTCACCCCGACGCCCGCTATATCCCCACCCTCCCTGAGGTTGCCAGCTACCTGGAAGAGCAGCTCCTCCCCGGGGATGTCCTGGTCGTTCTATCGGCAGGAGATGCTGACCAGGTTTCGGCGCAGGTCCTGGCAAGCTTGAAAGAAAGGAAGGCGGCACATGGTTGAACCCACTCCAGGGCAAGAAAGCAAGCCCGCGGGATTTATTCGGGTGAAAGAGCAAGATAAATCCTCCAAGCCCACCGTGGCGGATAAACCGTTTCACTCCGGGGATGCCGACAAGAAAATCCCCGAGGCAACCCAGCTCGTGCAACGTTTGATCGACCGCCTCAAAGCGATCTGATGGTCCGAATGATGAATGGTATGAAACCTCTTCCCATGGATGACCTGCGCAATACATTCGGCCTGCGGCTGCAGGAGAATGTCCCTATGGCGCACTACACCACATCCCAGGTGGGAGGCCACGCCGATGTGCTGCTCCCCGTGCATACCGCCGATGAGATGGCGGATACCGTCGCGCAACTATGGGAGATGGGCATTGACTTTGCCATCCTCGGAGGAGGTTCCAACGTCCTGATCAGTGATAAAGGCATCCGCGGGCTGGTAGTTCTGAACCGGGCACGTAATGTCAAGATCGATATTCACAGCCAACAGCCTGCGGTATGGGCCGAATCGGGCGCGAATCTGGGAGCGATGGCTCGCCAGCTGGCTTTACGCGGCTTGAGCGGCCTGGAATGGTCGGCAGCTATCCCCGGGACCGTCGGGGGCGCGGTCTACGGGAATGCCGGCGCCTTTGGAAGTGACATCCGGAGCTGCCTGCTTTTGGCAGAAATCTTGCACCCAAAATTGGGTAAGGTGTCCTGGCCCGTAGAGCAGTTCGATTACGCCTACCGCAGCAGCATATTAAAACGCGAATGTAGCTGCGCGGTCATCCTGGCGGCGAAATTCCAGCTCGCCCAAAGCACACCCACGGAGGTCAAGTCGCGCATCGACGCCAATGCGGCAAAACGCCGCCAGACCCAACCACCCGGCGCGACGATTGGTTCGATGTTCAAAAACCCGCCGGGGGATTTTGCCGGGAGGCTGATCGATGCAGCGGGATTGAAAGGCCAATCTGTCGGAGATGCCGAAATCAGCACCATCCACGCCAATTTTTTCATTCTTGGGGGGTCTGCAACGGCATCCGATATCCTCAGGCTTATTCGTATGGCTCAGGAAGCCGTTTTGAAGACTAATAGAGTGCATTTAGAGCTCGAGATCGAGCTCTTGGGCGAATGGGATGAAAACCAGCTCGCCGTATTGAGGTGAAGGATGCAGGTAATGGGAATCCGATTATCGATGCAGGATGAGAGAGAAGAAGCCAAATGAGAGAACCCAAGATACTCTCAGCGAAACGATCGTTCTCCCTTCGCTCCCGAAATTCTGAGCGCAGCCAGGAGCGCGTGTCGCAGGCAGCCGACCGGGCGCGCCGGCCTATGGCCGTTCCCCCGGTGATGGCGCGGACCAGCATGGCCGGGAAATCTGCCCACCGCCGCCCTCAAGGGAACGCCCGGCGGCAGTACTACTATTCGCTGAACACACCGGGAGCTGAGCTGCGATTGCCTGCCTTGCCGGTCGTCCAATTTGGATGGCGGTTGGCTTCTGGAACCATGGCTGTCTTTCTGGTAATCGCCATCTGGGCTTTGTTGAGCGCTTCAAACTTCCAGGTCGAAGGTGTGCGCGTCCTGGGCGCGAAACGCCTCACCTCGAGTGATGTCAACGCCGCATTGAATATCGATGGCGAGCCGATCGTCTCTGTGATCCCAGATCAGATCAAACAAGACCTGCTGGCAGCCTTCCCAGATATCCTGAGCGCCGACATCGAGGTGGGCATCCCCAACGCTGTGGTTGTGCGCATCATCGAGCGCAAACCGGTAATCGCCTGGCAGCAAGACGGCAAAACCCAATGGATCGACGCGGCAGGCATTGTATTCCCCGAACGAGGCAGTGCAGAAGGCCTGGTGACCGTCGAGGCTGAAGGCGCGCCTGTCATCCCCGGTTCCGAGAAGAGTTCTGCAGAAACCATCTCAGTAGTAGACCAACCTGCCTTAGAGCCCTCCGAGCCGAAAATCTTCCTTCCTCCTGAGATGATCCCTTCGATCATCAAACTCAGCAAGCAGGCGCCTGCCGGGATGCCAATTGCCTTTAGCCCTCGTTATGGCCTGGGATGGAACGATCCCCAGGGTTGGAAAGTGTATTTTGGCATGGAAACCAATGACGTGGACCTGAAATTGCAGCAGTATCAGGTGATCGTTCAACATCTTACTTCGCAGGGGATTCACCCTGTCATGATTAGCGTTGAGTTCCCTCGCGCCCCATTTTATCGCCTGGAGCAATGACTGCTATGGATGAGCCAATCGTAGTCGGGATCGATATCGGGACCACAAAAGTCTGCACCCTTGTTGCTCGTGTGGAGGGTGAGCACAGCATGCGCATCCTCGGGGTGGGCATCGAGCCATCTCAAGGCATCCGCAAGGGGGCTGTGGTCGACCTGGCTGCTGCCACCCAATCGGTTGCGCGCTCGATCGAAAAAGCCGAGCGTTCATCGGGTTTGGAGATCACCTCCGCTCTGGTGAGCCTGGCCGGATCGCACGTGTCGTCGGTCAACAGCCGCGGCGTGGTCGGGATTTCAGGACGGGTGATCGATCAGGACGACGTCGCCCGCGCGTTAGAAGCCGCCCAGGCGGTAGCCATCCCCCACAACCGCGAGATCATCCACGTCATTCAGCGCGGGTTCGACATCGACGGTCAGGATGGAATCCGAATGCCCATCGGCATGCACGGTTTCCGGCTGGAGGTTGAAGCCCATATCATCACGGCAGCCGCGGCAACGGTAGAGAACCTGCGCCAGTGTGTTTCCGCTTCGGGGGTGGAGGTCTCGCAGTTTGTCCTCAACCCGCTGGCTTCTGGTGAGGTAGTGCTCTCAGAAACTGAGCGCCAGATGGGTGCAGTGGTTTGCGATATCGGGGGCGGAACGACCGACCTGGCCATCTATATCGACGGCGATGTCTGGCACACCAGCGTCACCGCGGTTGGCGGCAACCACATCACTGCTGATATTGCCGCCGGTTTGCGCCTGCCGGTTTCGCAGGCTGAAGAGATCAAGAAACAGCATGGTTTTGCCGTCGAGGGCGAAGTGGGATCTGAAGAAACCTTCACCGTGCGCACCTTCTCCGATGATAAACCCGTCCAGGTCAGCCGCAAAGAGCTGGCTCACATCATCGAGGCCCGTGTGGAAGAAATTTTCCTGCTCGCTCTCCAGGAGATCAAGCGCTCTGGGTACGATGGTCTGCTGCCTGCCGGAATGGTCTTAACCGGCGGTACCAGCCTGCTGCCGGGGATCAAATCGCTGGCGACCCAGGTGCTGGGTTTCCCGGTGCGGATTGCCAAGCCGGAGAACCTGGTTGGATTAACCGACCAATTGGCCTCACCGGCATTTTCTACGAGCGTCGGCCTTCTCTACTGGGCGATGTTGATGAGCGAAGCAGGATCCCATTTCTCCGGGAGAGACTCTCGGGTGAAAGGAGCAACTATGGATTTGAACACACTGAAAAGCTGGCTAAAGCGACTCTTACCCTGAAATTATTAATATTAGACAATCATCTTAACCTGGCCAAGGAAAATCATTCACATCATCAATCGATATGGAGGAGAAATCTCAATGGAACCGACCAATCAATCCCAACCTGAAAGCTCTGCTCGGATCAAGGTCGTCGGGGTCGGGGGTGGTGGATGCAACGCTGTAAACCGCATGATCGATGAGGGTTTGCAGGGGATCGAGTTCATCACCGTCAATACCGACGCGCAAGCACTGCTACTTTCGAACGCTCCCACGCGCGTTCGCATCGGCGATAAGGTCACCCGCGGCCTTGGGGCAGGCAGCAACCCGGAGATTGGACGCAAAGCTGCGGAGGAATCCGCCGAAGAGCTGTATGAGGTATTAAAAGGCAGCGACATGGTCTTCGTCACCGCCGGCCTTGGTGGCGGTACGGGCACCGGCGCGGCCCCCATCGTTGCTCAGATCGCCAAAGAAGTTGGCGCCCTCACTATCGGCGTGGTTACACGGCCTTTCACATTCGAAGGCATGCGGCGTTCGCAGGCCGCAGAAGGCGGCGCCAATAAGCTCAAAGAACACGCTGACACGCTCATTGTCATCCCCAACGACCGCTTGCTGCAGATCGTCGACAAGCGGGCCAGTTTGCAGGATGCCTTTCGCATGGCAGATGACGTCCTTAGGCAGGGCATCCAGGGTATTTCTGAGTTGATCACCGTGCCTGGGTTGATCAACCTCGACTTCGCCGACGTACGCACGATCATGTCCGAAGGCGGCGCAGCATTGATGGCTGTTGGCACGGCCAACGGCGAAGACCGGGCGCGCATCGCAGCCGAGGCAGCCATCTCCAGCCAGCTTTTAGACATCACCATCGACGGGGCGCGCGGCATCCTCTTCAACGTCACCGGTGGCAACAACCTCACCCTCTTCGAAGTCAACCAGGCAGCCGCCATCATTAAGGAAACCGCGCACCCCGACGTGAACCTGATCTTCGGCGCCGTGCTCGACCCAAATATGGGCGACAATATCCGCATCACCGTCATCGCTACCGGGTTCGAGCGCACCGGCATGAACGTGCAGCGGATCGAGCGGCCCAAAGTCACCGAAGAAGCCGGCATCCATTCTTACCCGCGCACCGCGGGGAGTACCCAACAGACCTCAGCCACCCCCGCCCCCATCGAGTTCCAACCCCGGCTGATGAACACCGAAGATTTGGATATCCCCGCTTTCTTGCGCAATCGTCCGGCAAGATAGACTTGGGAAACGGGTCGTACAGTTTATCTCCTCCTTGTTTTACCCCATAATCCCATGGGGCCGGTTCGGCACGGGCTCTGGCAGGTCGGTTCCATTGAGATTTCTCCTCCATATCGATTGATGATGTGAATGATTTTCCTTGGCCAGGTTAAGATGATTGT